>CP079860.1:0-600000 GCA_019339365.1 Vibrio neptunius
AAAAACTACCAACAGCTTTATTTGGTCCGAAAAACATGAACAGGCAGCATTAATGGTCAACAGCGATGCTGATTTATATTAGCTGGCCCTTCTACCGTGGTTTACGCAGATTCTCAAGAGAATATCCACATATTGTTTCCGTCAGTAAAGCGGATTATTCGGGCACTCCTCTATCACTACATTCATATTTCCAACAAGCACCTCCTACCGCAATTCAATATGACGGTTTAGAGATTTGATGCTAATCGAGTAAATCGACGAAGCCTAGCGCAATGAAAAAGCCGTCTTTCATGCCCAAAGCCATAGGGTTCTTGAAGGTACATTCATTAGTCATTCCTATTTGGTTGCTCTAAATCGTCCTTAGGCAACCGGGTAACGGATTATCCCTTCAAAGACCCATCCAAGACTTGCTCAATGAAGTCGATTTCAGCGTTCGATAATCCTCAGTGAGTATCCCTGATAGATACAGTTTCAGTTTGTTGTAATGCCCTCAACTAACTCAGGATTCGAGACGGATAATCACTTAGGGGTGGACACATTCATGTTGGTGAGCTGTTCCAACAAATCCTTGAAATGCGACGTTATCTGTCTTCGACTCCGCTACTGAACAGCCTCGGAGGTGCAAGCAAGGTGGCTTTGTTTTTCTGAAAACCTAACGTGGTCAATGTTTGAATCCGGACTGTTTAAATTGTGATTGCTCAACCCCAACATAAATGTCGAGATCACCTTTTGAAATCGCTCCTGGGATTGCCGAGAAGAGCCGATATGCTCTTGGCCAAATCCCGCATTGGGGAGCAACAAACTCCACTTTCTCTTATAAGATTGAAATTGCGCACGACACAAATCCTGATACTCTTCTGGTAAATAAAACTTCACACTGTCCTCAAGTTAGGCACACTCATGTGGGCTACTTCTACACACATAACAAATTTCACACAAAGAATACTAAAAAGAAAAAAACATTCACCAAAATAAGTCATGGTCAATTTACCACCAGAACAAACACATTTAAATGTCAAATAAAGGTCATAAGTTTAAATATAAAGAAAGAAATCATTCAATAATCTATTTATTGGGTAGAGTTCCGCAGTTTAATTAAAAAACAAAATCTCTACAGTCAAACACAGCAATTAAAGCTCTTAAATTTCCAATAGCCCTAGATTAAATAACGCAAAATAAAAACAAATTGTAAAAAAGTTAAACAATTGCGATCTTAATTCATATTCTGAATACAAAACCTTTAATAAGCCAAATCTTAGATTATCTTTAATCTGTTTCTAATAGAAATAACAACAATAAAAATAGACTTCAATCAATAGGTAAAGAATTGATTGATAGTGTTAATTATATAAAACAGTTACTTGTATAAAACGAAAATAGAGTAAGAAAATGACAGCGAATAAACCCATCTTAAAACTGGCAGTAGGTAGCGCTCTGCTATCTGCCCTGCCGACTCATGTCTATGCACATGGTTGGTCTGAATATCCTAGTGCTCGACAAAATATCTGTTACATGAACAAGGCGGTATCTGGTCTGGTAGTCCACCCAATGCCGCTTGTGCAAATGCCAAAAACATTTCGGGGTCTTACCCATTCTCGTACAGCGCAACGAGTACGCCAAAAACATTACTGGACTTTAACAACCCGAGTGCAGTAAAGCCGCGATTCCAGATGGCACTTTATGCTACGCAAACGATCCTCAGAAACGTGGCATGGGAGCCCCGCATACCGCCTGGACCCGCACAGAAATGAATACGGGTACATTCGAATATGTGTTTAATGCCACGGCACCGCACAACCCTTCATTCTGGGAATTTTACTTAACCAAACCCAATGCTGACCTGTCGAAAGGGCTGGCTTGGGGCGATTTAGATTTGATTCAAGAAACGGGCAATGTGCCAGTAGAGAACGGAAAATATCGAATCAATGTGACTATCCCATCAGAGCGATCGGGTGACGCTATCCTCTTTGTACGTTGGCAACGAGATGATGCCGCAGGTGAAGGTTTCTACAACTGTTCTGATATTACGATCAAGAATGGTAACACTCCGCCGCCTGAGCCAGCACCACAACCTGATTTGCATCGTGGCTCATCCTTTATCCCGAGTGGAATGGAAGCGCCTCAAATTGGCGATGTTGTAAAAATACGACATCATTAACAAAGATGGCGTGGTTGCACGTAGCTTTGATATTAAAGTGAACTCAAATAACGTTGGGGATTGGGATCGTCTCCAGCGTCTGAGATTAATGGTTGGCACGCCGAATTCAAAGATGGCGCAGTTTTTATCGGTGATTGGCATGAAGAAATGCAGCACTATATGTATTTCCAGAATGATCCGTCACGCAATTTCTTTAACTCCAAAGACAGTCGAGCTTCAGGGTTAATGACCGTTTCCCGCGACGACAATGGCAATGTAGACCCGCTAGCAGGGCAACTCCTATGAACTATCGCAAAGTGATAATGTCGTCAATGCAGGTGATAAAGTCGTCATTGTCACCGAAGAAAATGCCACACTGACTCAAACTCAGGGCACACCGGTACAGATTCAGAATAACGGCTCTTCTTCGATCATTATCGATACTCAATCTATCACTCAGAATGAAACGTTAATCTTCTCGGCGAATGCAAACAACAGCGATCGTACTGAAACCTTTACCTTTGAGGTGATGGTAGATGACGGGGGCGTCACGCCTCCACCAACTCCAGAACCGAGCCCAGATGCTTGAGCTCATCAGCGACTTACATCGGCGGTGAAGTGGTGTCCTATGCCGGTAAGGCGTGGAAGCACAATGGTGGATTCAAGGCGGTGATGATCCTGAAACCACATACAGTAAGGACAAATGGGGCGTTTGGCGACCAGCAAACTAGCACTCCTGCTACTCATCTCACCACCTAAATAAGTGGATCAATTTTTATCAAATAGCCATCGCGTCTTTTACAGCGCGGTGGCTATTTCTTGTGCTCAGTTTTCAATCCTAAGTCCACACTCATGATTCGACCTGAATACAGGCTGCGCCATCACCAAGTAACCCAATCAAACTCATGCAAAGATTAACGTTCAAGTCTTAAACAAAGTTACTGGTTGACTACAAGCTAAACAATTGATGTGATTAGTCGCTTTTCTCCCGCCCTTCGTTATGAGATTACTCAAGTCGGTGTTAATATTGTGACCAAGTCAATCTGCCCTACCTTAATCGGCATCACAAACTTGTGATAAACGAACGCTTTGTTATGTTTAAAGTTGCACGGCAGATTAAACCATTAAGTTAGGAAGGCAATATTTTCAAATGGTTAACAATACAATTCAATGGTTTCCGGGTCACATGCATAAGGCCCAAAAAAGAGATAGCTGAAGCCATCCCTCAAATTGATGTCATTATTGAGGTGCTTGACGCTCGTATCCCTTTTAGCAGCGAAAACCCTATGATCGCCGAGTTAAAGGGTGATAAACCCGTGGTTAAAGTTCTCAATAAACGCGATCTCGCCGATCCAGAGTTAACCCAACTATGGATTGACCATTTTGAGAAAGAGCACAACGTAAAAGCGATTGCGATTACCACTTCTCAACAACAAGAAGTAAACCGCATTATGGAGCTAGTGCGTAAACTGGCTCCTCACCGTGAGGAAATTGGCAAAAACATTCGCACCATGATCATGGGTATCCCGAATGTGGGTAAATCAACCATCATCAATGCTCTTGCAGGTCGCACCATTGCGGTAACGGGCAACCAACCCGCCGTGACACGTCGTCAGCAACGCATCAATCTACAAAACGGTATTGTTTTATCGGATACACCAGGCATTTTATGGCCTAAAGTGGAAAATCCACACAGTGGGTTCCGTTTGGCGGCAACTGGAGCAGTGAAAGACACTGCGATGGAATATGATGAAGTGGCTTTCTATACGGTTGAGTACTTAGCAAAGCGTACCCGGAGCGCTTGAAAGAGCGCTATCAGATCGAAGAAATGCCGGAAAGTGACATCGAGCTCATGGAAGAGATTGGTCGTCGACGTGGCGCGTTACGCTCTGGCGGACGAGTCGATTTGCACAAGTGTTCGGAAATTTTACTTCATGAATTGCGCAGTGGCACCTTAGGTCAAATAACACTTGAGTTGCCAGAAATGATCACCAAAGAGTTGGTCGAAGTAGAGATTGAAGCGACTCGTAAGGCTGAAGAGAAAGCCAAGAAAAAGAAGAGCGCCGTAAGCGTTACTTAAAAACAAACGTTAATCACGACAACGGCGGTATCTACCGCCGTTTTTATTCTCGCTTCCACACTCACCTTTGATATAGTCACAGCAATGTTATCAACGAGTTTCGCACGATGAAAATCCCAACCAATATCATTACTGGTTTTCTGGGGACCGGAAAAACCACGACAATACTTAACCTGCTGAAAGAAAAACCCGCTGACCAGCATTGGGCAGTTCTGGTCAATGAATTTGGTGAAATTGGTATTGATGGCGCCATGCTCACGGAGCAAGGCGCGATGATCAAAGAAGTACCCGGTGGTTGCATGTGTTGTGCTGCTGGAGTCCCGACTTCCGTTGCCCTTACCGCGTTGCTACGTACGCAGCCCGATCGTCTGATAGTTGAACCAACCGGCTTAGGCCACGCCCACAAGATTCTCGCAACCTTAACCTCGGCTCAGTTTCGAGATTACATTGACTTAAGAGCCACTATAGGATTAGTCGATCCTCGCAACCTATCCAACCCTAAGTATGTTGAGAATCAAAACTTTAACGACCAGCTCAACATCGCAGATATTGTGATTGGTAATAAGGTAGACGCGTGTCATGTCGGTGATATCGATGCGTTTAACGACTGGGTTTCCGATCAAAAACCCACCCAAGATTTATAGCCAACTTGTCAAGCAAGGGCGTTTCCTATAGAACTTCTCGACAACCAGAGAAGGGAAACAACAGTGTCGACGGATATTGCACAGCACCATCATGAACACGCTGAGGCAGAACCACAATTTGCTCTAGCACCGGATCAGGTAATGGTCCGCAAAGAAAACAAAGGCCAAGGCTACTTCAGTTGTGGCTGGTTATTTGGTGCAGAAGTCACGTTCAGTTTTGATGACCTATTCTCTGTGTTATCAGACTTAACTGCCGAACGTGTCAAAGGCGTAATGAACACAGATAGAGGCTGCTATGCCTTCAATGTCAGCCACGGTGTTGTCTCTGTTAATGAGATGTCATTGGAGGGTTTCGAAAGCCGTCTGGAAGTGATCGATAGCCAACTGCTTCCATGGGATCAGTTGGAAACAGTACTCAAGAAAATTGCCTCACTTGATTAGCCTTCTCTAAACGACAAAAGGCGCACCCTTCAGTGCGCCCTATCCCTCGTTACTCAATCGTGAGTTTGCGAATCAGGACCGTGTGTTTTTGCGCCCTGATCATAAAACGAGGATCTCAAAATGATGTGTTGAATCCATCCAAATTGTAGGTAAGGCTTTTAATCCTCCATGCGGGTTGGTTCAGATTGCCTTACGTTTTAACTATGGTTCAAAACGCTAAAAGTGCAAGGAGATAAACGTGATCTCTTACCAATTCCTGACTATTTTTGAACTCTCACATCCTTCATATTTGAAAATCAACATTTCATTCTTGACGCTATAGTTAAACTTACACAAGCGTATAATTCTCATGAGAGACATCAATATTTACAATGCAACCAATCGAATGAGGTTACCTTTTTTATGACCAAGAGAGAGAAAATTAAGCAATCCCTTTTAGCGAGTATGCCAAAGGATGCAATTAATCAGTTTCTCTCTAAAGATAAAACACCTGTTTCTGTTCTCGTCCTTTCTTTACTTGTCGGTATTCTTGCCGGCATAGTGGGTACCTTGTTCGAGATTGCCGTTCATTTTGTCTCTGAAACCCGGACTGACTGGCTCAAACAAGCTATTGGTAGCGCGTTGCCGCTGTGGCTCGCGGCATTTTTGATCAGTGCTGCATTGGCATTTGTTGGCTACTATCTCGTTCATCGTTTTGCCCCCGAAGCTGCCGGATCAGGCATTCCAGAAATTGAAGGAGCAATGGATGGTATACGCCCCGTTCGTTGGTGGCGTGTTATCCCTGTGAAATTTTTTGGTGGTATGGGCGCACTGGGCTCAGGCATGGTACTTGGCCGCGAAGGTCCAACGGTTCAAATGGGTGGCGCCATTGGCCGCATGGTGACGGATCTTTTTCAGGTCAAAAATGACGATACCAAACACACGTTACTTGCCTCTGGCGCAGCAGGAGGTTTAGCCGCCGCGTTCAATGCCCCGCTGGCTGGCATCATGTTTGTCGTAGAAGAGATGCGCCCCAATTTCGCTATTCACTCATTTCGATTCGTGCGGTGATCATTTTCTGCCATCGCTGCCAACATTGTCTTTCGTTACATTAATGGTCAAGATGCGGTGATCACTATGCCGCAATACCACCCGCCAGAACTGGCAGCTTTGTGGCTCTTCTTGCTTTTAGGTGCCATGTTTGGTGTTTTTGGTGTGGTGTTTAATCGCCTCGTGACTCTCTCTCAAGACTTGTTTGTCAAACTGCATAAGAATGATCGTCGACGTTACCTGATCACAGGAAGCGGTATAGGTGGTTGTTTTGGTTTAATGCTGCTTTATCTGCCAGAAATAACCGGAGGCGGTATTAGCTTAATTCCGACCATCACTAACGGTGGCTACGGTGCGACGGTGCTACTGGTTTTATTCGCTGCAAGGATCCTCACCACACTGATTTGTTTTGGCTCTGGGGCACCCGGCGGTATCTTTGCGCCGATGTTAGCTTTGGGTACGCTATTTGGTTATGCATTTGGCTTAATCGCCCATGGTTTAATGCCTGAATTGATGATTTCACCCGGCATGTTTGCGATCGCAGGTATGGGTGCTTTGTTCGCGGCCACCGTGCGTGCGCCGATCACTGGCATATTGTTAGTGATCGAAATGACCAACAACTACTACCTAATACTGCCACTGATCATTACCTGCTTGGGGGCCGTTATTTTTTGCTCAGTTACTCGGTGGGCAGCCGATTTATAGCCAACTGTTACATCGAACATTAAAAAATGAGAAGTTAAGACAAGAAGACCTTCCCTGCGACTCAAAATGACAATTGCACAGTAACCGCTCAGCTTGATATGATCTTGTGCCCTGAATGATCTGTAGCACGGATTTGCTCAATCATTAGGGCCAATCATTTCTTTCAAGCTAGTCAGGATTATGCCGTTGAACTGGAAACGCTTTACACACTTTCACAGTGTGCCCCCTCACAAGCCGCATTAGCGCTGGGCATGATAGGACTCCGGTCATGCATGGGCATTGTATATTCCTGACATTGGCGTTTTTATCCGCCCTTATCTTGCTGCAGGCGGTGCTATTCTGCTGCTTCCAGTGCTAATAAAATACTTCAGCAGTTACTCCACTTTCATCAACGATATTCGTCACCCACTGAGCGGCAGCTTGATGGCCCCATGAGTATGGCATTGTTGATCTTATGTGATTACCTCGCCGTGATCTCGCCCTTGATCGCCTACCCTTTGTGGTTTGCGGCGCTGTTACTTCACATCACCATGATGGTGTTGTTTTTCTTCTTTCAAATAACACGCTTCAAGATGGCCAATATTGTTCCTAGTTGGTTCCTGTATCCGGTAGGGTTAATTAGTAGCTCATTGGCAGGTACCAAATTCGGTCATAACGTATTTTCAGAAACCTTAGTCAGCGTCTGTATTACGATATACTTCTTTATGTTGCCGCTAGTGCTCTATAGGCTGATGTTTGAAGGTCGGCTTCCACGCAGAGCAAGGCCAACACTCGCCATAATGGCGGCACCAATTAATCTGTCATTGGCCACCTATTTGGTTAACTTCCAAAAGCCAGATCCTATTCTCACTGGCGCTTTGGCTGGTATTGCTATCACTATGACGTTAACCATCTACCTGTGTTACTTCCGTCTAATGCGACTAAAATTCCAACCTTCCATTGCGGCCGTCACCTTCCCTTCTGTCATTAGTGCGATCGCGATGCACCGTCTGACGAGCTTTTTCGAGCAGTATCATCCGCACTGGCACTGGCTTCACAAATTTGGATTTTTTGAGCTGAGTGTCGCCACCGCACTGGTAGCATGGGTACTGATTGGCTATATCAAAATGTACTGGCCTGAATTTTTCACGCCGAAGATAAAAGTAAATTCGTAATAATTAAACTGGGAGAAAAAAGAAATCAATGGGATATTAATTCAGAATAGAGCCCCTTGAGGGTATTTATTCCTAATTAATATACAATTAACTATAATTATATCTGTTATCATATGCAAGAAAATCACATTTTATATTAGATTTATTATTCAACTGAATTTATACATAGCTAGGTCAGCTGGCGCTTACGAAAAATACCATAAGGCTATGTATTATGAATATGTTAACTACACCATCCCATTTACCCGATTTTATCAATAAACGAATCGACTATTATGTTTCTGACTTAATAAATAAAAAAGATAATGGAAGAAACCTAGTTGTAGGTAAGAAACCCCATCTTGGTGATATCATTTTGCAAAGTAATGATTATCTTGCACTTACCCATCACCCTAAAATCATCGATGCTCAAGTTAATTCATTGCTCTCCAACAAAGACACGGCATTTATGTCTAGTGTGTTCTTGCACAGCGATGGACTGGATAAAACGGTTGAGCATCATCTCGCTGACTACACTGGATTTCAAACCTGCACCATTGCACCGTCGGGATGGATTGCCAATATTGGTCTACTACAAACTATCTGTGATTCAGAAACCAATGTGTATATAGACTTTTTTGCGCATATGTCGCTTTGGGAAGGCGCACGAATCGCAGGGGCCAACATCCATCCTTTTATGCACAACAATACCAATCACCTCAAACGTTTAATTAAACGCAATGGACCAGGTGTGGTTTTGATTGATTCTATATACAGTACCATCGGAACCATAGCGCCACTGCAGGAAATGGTGACTTTAGCAAAAGAGATGGATTGCGCGATCGTTGTCGATGAGTCCCACTCTTTAGGCATATATGGTCTTAAGGGAGCAGGACTAGTTCAAGAACTTGAGCTCACCAATAAAGTGGATTTCATCACTGCCAGTCTGGCGAAGACCTTTGCTTATCGTGCTGGTGCTGTTTGGTGTAACAACTTAACAGGTCAAGTGGTACCATACGTCTCATTTCCATCTATTTTTAGTTCAGCAATGATGTCATTTGAGTTAGATAGAATTGACGCTACGCTAAACGTTATCAAGGAAAGCGACCAATCACGTCAGCGTTTAATGGAGTGTTCAGCGCAAGTACGTGAGGGACTAAAAGATATTGGTTACGATATTCGTAGCGAATCTCAGATAATCAGCTTAGAAACTGCAGAGAAAACTAACACGCGTAAAGTTAGAGATTTTTTCGAAGATAATGGCGTATTTGGCTCTGTTTTCTGTACTCCTGCTACACCTGATAATAAAAACATCTTGCGCTTATCTTTAAATAGTGCCCTAAGTAATCATGATATTGATAAGATTTTATCGGTTGCAAAACAAGCTAAGAGTAATAAGGAACTATACTTCGTCTAATTAAGCTAACGCCTCTTATTAAGAGGCGTTACTATTTAAAAAATAGCGTATTGAATTAAATATAGTCTGCAACCTTATCAAGCAACTTAACTTGATCGACAGGTTTAAGTAGGTATCCATTCATCCCAGCTTGATCAATTTTAGAAAGGGTTTCTTTTCGACTATCACCGGTATGCCCAAGAATCGGCACGTTAGCGTAGACTTCTTCTGATTCTCGAATAAGAGTCGTCGTTGCTAACCCATCCAACATTGGCATTTCGAGGTCCATCAAAATCAAATCAACTTGCTCATTACTTAGTACACTTAACACTTCATTACCATCACCTGCCTGAGAAACTTGATAACCCTGTTTATTCAATAAGATCGTCGTTAACTGTCTCAACGATTCATTGTCATCGGCAATCAAAATGCGTTTCCCAACGACTTTAGGTGTCTTTTTCGGAATGAGGTTACGGTTAGGCTCAACATTACCAAAAATAAGTGCATCGACCGACTGTGCGACATCAAGTAGGAACTGTTTTTTGTCTTTTGGATAGAAAGTAAGGAATCGACTAAATCTATTGTGATATTCACCATCCTGAACAAAAAGCATCACGATTTTAGCTTCGGTAAAATGGAGCTTAGACTCCAGCATTAAATACTCTTGCTCACTACAGACTTCTAGATCAAGTAGTATCAAATCGTATTCAAACTCAAACTCTTCTTTACGCTGAGCTTGCGCAAAATCCACCTCGTCACATAGCGCACCCGTGTAGAAGGTAAATTCGTTTAGTTTGCGCTTTACTGCCTCATCGTCGCCAACGTAAAGTATTGATTTATCTCTTAGAATATCTTGTTTGATTGTGGACACTTTTGGGGACTCATATCGAGGAAATGTAAGGGTAAAACGTGTCCATTCTCCGAGTGCGGACTCACATTTTATCTTGCCGCCGAATGCTTGCATGACACGTTTGCAAAAAGGTAATCCAAGCCCATAGCTTGAGGATTTTCCAGAAGTATAGAAATCTTGAAAGATAAACTCTAACTTTTCTTTTTCTATCCCGATTCCGTTATCTTCAAAGATTAAATAGTTGAATTCATGATCACTTCTAAGTGTGATCGCGATTTTAAACTCTTCTCCATTCTGATAATAAAGTGAATTTTTGAGCAGATTATACAATGCATATTTCAGTAATGTATCACTACCAAAGTAGTCAAAGCCACCTTCGACATTTAAACACACCACTTCTTTTTGCATGATCGCTGGGATAAGAAAAACTGGCGAGTGATTCTCTTACAATTTGCTCCACGGAAAAAGCCCTAAACGTTGAGTGCGACACGCGACTCTGGTCAATGGAGGTAAGCAATAAGTCTATGGCTTCATTACCATTACGTATGACCTCATCGGCTCCAGAAAGCACTTCTTTCATACGAATAATATCAAGCTTATCTATCTCGGCTTTATCCCTTTCATCATTTTAACTGACGGCAAAGACGCATCAAGTACATCAACAGACGCCTTAAGTGCACTTAACGGATTACGCATTTCATGCGCAATCCCTGCGCCAAATGACTTAGCAATAGAGACTTTTGCTTCATGTTCAACTTGATTGCGAAAATAGAACAAGTTACCAAAGATATAGGTAAACAAAAATATCGGAATATAAGGCCAAATGATAACGACTTCAGTCTCAACTGCGCTCGGCGCATGCACGAGTCCATAACTGAGCAAGTATGCCGCAGCAACGGAGACCATCGCTTGCAGCAACATTACTCGAGTCTCATGGACTAATAAAACGTGAAGAAAGATTGAAGCCATGAACGACATTGCCCATACCGTTGACCATTCGTTCATGAACAGCATAAACGAGAAGAAGAAGGGTAAGCAGATAGTGATTGTGGCAATGTAATAGTAGGGTAGAAAACGCTTAATTGGCGGCGGCACATACTTTCTGAGCGCTAACCCAAGCAGGAGTAGAGCGCAAAAAAAATCTCAGCGGGCCATTCTCATAGGGTTGAGGGTATACGTAAGACCATATGTAGAAGTATGCGGAAAGCCAAAAGAAACCCATCCACCCGAGTAACTCAAGATTAGTGTCTGCGTATTGATAAATCTTCTTTACTACATTCATGCATTAAAACCGCTACGCGCTACTTCTTGTTCGCCTAGAGCACTGTTAAAAGCACCTTAAGCTCCCGTTAAATGAAAAGTTCTGCTAGGTACAAAAGTGTGACCTTACAACTGTGCTCAATTCGATGTTCTTAACATACACCACTGCTATAGATTGAGCATACGCAACATAGTGAACTATGTAAATTCTAGTCTGTTCTATGCATGCATACCAACCAGTTGAATATTGCTACCTAAACGAGAGGCTTCAACATCTATTCTTAACGGCATTTGCTCTTTAAGTTCACTAACATGAGATATCAAACCAATCATGCGCCCTGTTTGTTGCAATTCGATCAGCGTTTGAATGGCTAAATCCAGCGACTCTGGGTCCAAGCTGCCAAACCCTTCATCAATAAACAAGGTATCCAACCGAATGCCACCACTGTATGATTGAACGACATCCGATAAGCCAAGTGCTAAAGACAGAGCGGCCATAAAAGACTCGCCCCCGGATAAGGTGGCAACATCTCGATTCTTGCCGGTGTAGCTGTCTTCTACCATTAGGTCCAATCCACGCCCTGCCACTCCCTTGAAGCCTTCGGTTTTGCGCGCAAGAATGTAACGCCCCTTGCTCATCAAACTGAGCCTCTGGGACGCTTGGATAAGAACATCGTCCAGCAATACGCCAAGAACGAAGCGATGCAAGCTTATCCGACTCCCCGTTTTACCACTGGCGACGTCATACAGGGTTCCATACACCCTATACTCAGCTTCTAATTCAGCGTTCTTTTCGTGCAGTAAGGCAATATCACGACGAACTTTCTCAAATCGTTCAAACTTCGAGCGAGTAGTATCTAGCGCATTTCTCGCTTCAACATACTCTTGGCTGCTAAGTTCAACAAGTTTGCCCAGTTCAACTAAATCAGGAAGTTGCTGATCTTTGAGCGTGTGTTTTAAGTCTGCTAACGTCTGGTTTAATTTGACTTCGGTTTGCGCATAAGCTTCCACCGCTGCTTTCCAACGCTCTAATTGTTCATCGGTCGCTTTGCTGCGGAGGTAGTCTTGCTCATCAGAAAACTGTGCTTTTCAATCAAGACATGCCATTGCGTTTCCGCTTTATCTAAGTCGCGCTTTGCTTGCGCTAAAAGCTGTGTGTTGCTCTGTCTTTGTCCTTCAAGCTCGGCATGGTGTTTGACCAGTCGTTTTTGCTGCTCATTGGCTTGCTCTAGGCGCGTTTGTAACGTATCAATTGAGGCTTTGGTTTGCTTATACTCATCGTCGACAGATTCCACTGATTGATATTGCTCGCCAATAGACTGTATTAGTGCCTCGAAACGCTGTTGGAGCGCCTGAGTTGTAGCGTCATGGGCAGACATCTCCTCTCTCAGGCGATGAATTTCATTGTCACCTTTTTCACAGCGTTGGTTGAGCGTTGCCACCTCCAACTCCATCTGCTCAAGGTTAATGGATGCCAATACCGCTAACTTAGCCTTCCACTCAGAGTGCTGGTTCTGCACAAGTTCTAAAGAAAGGTCTCCATGCTCCCCCAGCTCTTCCTGAAACGCTTGAATTTGAGTTTTTGACGAGAGATCAGCACGTTCTGTTGTTCAACAAGGCGAGCTTGCTCATTGAGAGAGTTCAGGGACTGACGCTCTTGGTTACGATAAAACTCCACTTGCTCTTTAGTCACTTCTTGGCCATCAAAAGAAGCAGGTGTTGGGTGCTCAGCACTGCCACACACCGGGCAAGGCAGACCTTGTTGGAGCTTACGAGCCAGAACCGCTGCCTGAGCATTATGCCAGCGCATTTCATAGTCATCCGCTTGCTTGCTATGGGCTTGCCAATCGACCTTCAACTGTTGTACACCAGCTTGAATGGGCTGCAGACCTTGCTCTAAAGTAACCAGTTCCTTGGACAACAGCTTTAGTTTCTTGAGATCGTCAGTAAGACGCTGTAATCGCGCAAGTTCTGACTCTACCGTCGCTTTACCTGCAATGGCTAGCTTGGCATTATCGAGTTCTTGCTGAGCTTTAGATGCTTCTTGCAATAGCTTTTCTTTATGCGCCTGATATTTGATTAAGGTCGCATTGTATTCTTGTTTCTTGGTGGCAGAATCCTTGAGGCTTTTATCCAACTCCAACTTTTCGTGTAACTTAGTTTTGATGCCTTCCAACTGGTAAAGCTTATCTGTCAATGTCGGAATTGATTGGGCTTGCAGCGTCAACGTATCTAACTGCTGTTGGTGCTCTTTTATCGCAACATTCGAAAGTTGCAACGCTTTCTCAAGAGAGCTGTCTTTTTCATTCAGGTCATGGACCTGCTTTGAAAGTGAAGTCCAGTTGGTATAAGGCACGTCTAGCTTGGAAGCTTGCTGAGCGATCGCCAATTTTTGTTGAATTTGCGCGTTGCTATCGCGTTTCTCGCTATGCTCTAACAGCGCTTTATCTGCGCTTTGCAGCTTGTCAAATTCACCTTGTAATTGGTGAGCTTTCTGTTGTGCCTCTTTGCTTTTATTTAACTTTTCAAGGGCAACCTTCTCACTTAAACTCACCTCTTCCAGCCGCTTAGCGACAACGTCAAGTTGCTCGTTTAACTCTTGTTCTGTGCTGGCCTCAGCCACTTGCAGCGCACCGCGGATCTGGTTATCAAACTCATCTTTTGATTTGCTGATCGCACTCGCTTTGTCCTTAAGTGCAAACTCGATTTTCTTGTAGATGTCCGTCTGGAACAATTGACCGAAGATCGCTTCTCGATCTTTGGAGCTTGCTAGTAAGAGTTCACGAAACTTACCCTGTGGTAAGACCATCACCTGACGAAACTGAGTTTCATTCAGACCAATCAGTTCTGCAACCTCAACCTTCACCTGCGCTGTCTTGCTGGTGATAAGTTTCTGATCATTGGTAATCTCATACAAAGAGGCGGTATGTTTGCGTGTTGTCGTACCTTCGCCTCGAGCTTTAGGTGCCAATTGATCGGGTGATCTCGTGACTCTATAGCGCTTATCCTTAAGTGCGAACTCGAACACCACTTCGGTCGGTAACTCAAGCGCCGCCATATCGCAGCGCATCTGCGTTCCTTCTCTTTCATTACCTGTTGTTTGACCGTACAAAGCAAAACAGATGGCATCTAAAATGGACGTCTTACCTGAACCTGTTGGGCCGTTAATCAAAAACAGCGGATTGGAACCAAGCAATGTAAAGTCGATGGTTTCAGTGTTAGCAAAAGGGCCAAATGCCTGCATTGTTAGTGATAATGGTTTCATCGCTTGCCCTTACTGCTTTGCCAAGTGTTTGATAATGTCGATTATCGCCTGATTTTGAGCTTCGGTGAGCTCACTATTTTGCGCTTCTAGAAAAAAATCTTTGAACATATCCACTTCACTACGAGCAAGCTTTGCCTGAGCCATTTCTTGTTCAACACCCACTAACATGCCTGGCTTTTCGATATGCAGCACATTGGGGTAAACCGCGCGAAGCTTTTCCATCGGATTGAGAATGGCGTGTTTATCTAACAACCGGACCAACAAATAATCGTGATGATTCGGATCCGTTTTGCCACTGGCGATCACTTGGTCTAATTCCCCTTCGATGATTCGCATTTGGTGAGGGGCAGTGAGATCAATGTGAGTGGCTGAAACAAAGCCTTGTTTATTGAGCTCAACCAGCGTCATTCCTTTTTTCTGGTGCTGTTCCGAAAAGCTGTATTTCATCAATGAGCCCGAGTAACGAATGTAGTCTTCACCCTTTTTTGCGGCTGGTGCAGATGGCCTAGAGCCACATAGTCAAAGTCGACAAAATGTTCATGGCTGACTCTGTCTGAGCCGCCAATTGATAAAGGACGTTCGGAGTCTGACTCGATCGCGCCATCAACAAAGCAGTGGCTGATCAAGACATTCTTTTGACCGGGTTTGAACTGAGATTTAATCTCTTCAATCAGCAGTCGATGAGCGTCATCGTGCGTTGATACGGGCTGGCCAAAGTGGTGGCGAACTAATTCAGGGTCGTTGTAAGGCATGCCATAAAACGCCACTTCGCCTTCGTCCGTACTCAAGACAACAGGTTCCACCATCTCTGCAAAATTCGAGATAATGTGTAAACCTGCCCCTTTCATTTGTGAGGAACCAAAACCTAATCGCTGGGCGCCATCATGATTACCGGGTATTAGAATGACGGGTAGCTCAAGTTCGTTGCACACCTGACGGACAAATTCGTTCATCAATTCAATCGCAGCCGTTGGTGGAACCGAGCGGTCATAGATATCACCGGCAATCACCAGAGCGTCAACAGCATTAAATTGTAGGTATTCGATCAATTGAGCCAACACAGCTTTTTGATCGTCCAGAAGAGAAACACTATGGAATTGGCGCCCGAGGTGCCAGTCAGAGGTGTGAAGAAACTTCATTTAAGCCCTGCTTTATTCTTATCGTTTAAGGCAGGATAATACCATTCTGAACCGTCTGCTATCCAGAATGGTATTGCATTTAACTAACTTGGCGCATGCTCTTTACAGAACTTGATCGCTTCATCAAGCAACTCAAGCGCTGATTTGTCACATTCAGGCAAGGCGGCATCACTGCGCCCCAAAGGCGTTACGCGGTCACCCCATTTGATATGGCCCGCTCCCCACGTCAGTCCAGCACCAAATGCGGCCAGTAGTAAGTTATCGCCAGGTTTAACGAATCCTTCCTCCATGGCTTCACATAACGCCAGAGGTACCGTAGCCGCAGACGTATTGCCATATTTGTGGATGTTCACAAACGCTTTTTCCTGACTAATACCAGACAAATCACACAGTGTTTGAATGATGCGAATGTTGGCCTGATGCGGGATCACG
This sequence comes from Vibrio neptunius, assembly GCA_019339365.1. NCBI lineage: Bacteria > Pseudomonadati > Pseudomonadota > Gammaproteobacteria > Vibrionales > Vibrionaceae > Vibrio > Vibrio neptunius. Next base: position 16,512 of record CP079860.1, read on the forward strand.
ACGTCGACATCTTGGGTAGATAGCTTGCTACGCGCAAGTACGTTTTGAGCTGCTGAGCCCATGCCTTTAACCGCGCGTTTAAAGATTTCTTTTCCTACGAAGTTGAATTCCCAATAGCCGCTATCTGCGGCAAAGCGGTCCATTGAAGTACCAAATTTTGGTACAGAGAGAATGTCTCGCCCCTTTGAATCACAACCTAATTGAGCTTGCTGCAACCCAACGGGTTTATCGGTTTTGCTTAGCACGACAGCGCCGGCACCATCACCAAACAACACAGCAGTATCACGCATGGTCCAATCGATATAGAAAGACAGACGCTCTGCACCTATGACCAGAGCATTATTATAGTTACCCGCCTGAATCATACGTGTCGCCGTCTCTAAGCTATAGATAAAACCCGTACACGCCGCATTGAGATCAAACGCCGTTGTTCCAATCATACCAAGGTTCTGAGATACCTTTGATGCAATGTTAGGAATAAGAGAGTCTGGAGAACAGGTCGCGACGATAAGCAAATCAATATCATTCGCCTCAAGACCAGCACATGCTAGCGCATGTTTGGCGGCTACCGTCGACATATCAGACGTATTAACGTGGCTGATGCGACGATTTTCAATACCAGTACGCGTACGAATCCACTCGTCTGAAGTGTCAAGGAATGTACTTAAATCATCGTTGGAGAGCGTGGTTGGCGGCACGCATTTACCCCAACCTGTTATTTCTGCGTAGAATGTTGTCATTCGAAGCCTTTTATTCTTATTTGAGCTAGCGTCTCATTCAATCTGTTCAGTAAGACGGATAGAACTCTTGGGTAAATACTATTTTCAGAGTATAACTAGCGATTATCTGTGGTGTCATCTAATTGCTAAAATAGACGTCACACTTGCGTAGAAAAACACAAACAAGAGAAAAGTCATGTCTACATTCAACACACGCTGCCCTTCTTGCTCTGGCGTAAATCGTGTTCCCAATGAACGAGTATCTGAAAGCCCGAAATGCGGTAAATGCCAATCGGATTTACTCGACGGTGCGCCGATTGAAGGAACCGAACTCAACTTTGATGCTATTTTGAACAGCAGCCAACCGGTTGTCGTCGACTTTTGGGCACCATGGTGTAACCCATGTGTCGGTTTCGCGCCTGTATTTTCTGACGTCGCCAAAGAGCGAGCCAATAACGTTCGATTTGTAAAAATAGATACAGAAAGCCAGCAAAACCTCGCAGCTAAGTATCAAATTAGAAGCATTCCTACTGTCATGGTGTTCAAAGATGGCAAAAGAGTCGATATTATCAATGGCGCCTTACCTAAAGGACAATTTGATCAGTGGCTTAATGACGCTTTAACTAAGTAAAAGAAACAAAACTTTCCGCTTAAAAAGGCCGCCAGTCGATACGACTAGCGGCCTTTTTTCTATCTACAACTAAAACTCGTATCGAAAAATGATTTTTATCGACACGACTAAAATTATTCGTTTTACCCAATATCAAAATAGCTCCATAGTCGCGCCGAAATACGTTCCATTTAATACACTAACTCAAGAGGCTACGACGTTGGAAAACATTCTTGCTCCTGCACCAAAAGCTCGCATCTCAGTACCTGTTATCGCGCTGGCTCTTTATGCGGTAGCATCAGGCTATTTAATGAGCTTGATCCCATTGATGCTACCGGAATACGGGCTACACAGCTCGTTGGCCAGTTGGTTAGCCAGTGTTTTCTATGCCGGTCTTTTAGTGGGTGCGATTGCGATTGAACCGTTAGTCACTCGATTAGGTCACAAGAGCGCTTTTGTTCTTTGTTTAAGTGTTTTCATCACGACCATTTTCGCGTTGCCGGTATTTACCAACTCAGTGGCATGGATGTGTGCACGCTTTTTGGCCGGTATCTCTGTCGCTGGCGTATTCGTTATTGTCGAGTCATGGTTGCTGCATGGCGACGAAGCGGCCAGAGCAAAACGTCTTGGCCTGTATATGGCGGCATTGTACGGTGGCAGTGCGATTGGCCAATTAGGCATTGGGATATTGGGGGTTAACGGTGGCGTGCCTTTTATTGCTATCTTGACTCTTCTGATTCTCGCTATCGTGGTATTGCTATTTGGAGAAACCGATCAGCCACAATCTGCGCATACGACCAATCTTTCGTTTAAGCAGATCACCAGATTAAGCCATGCTGCCATTGTTGGCTGCATGGTTTCTGGCCTGATTCTTGGCGCGATTTACGGATTAATGCCATTGGAACTCGCGCAGCAAGGTATTGATCATGATGACTTGGGCGGATTGATGGCTCTTATCATTCTTGGTGGCATGGCCGTTCAGCCAGTTGTACCATGGATGTCAAAGTACTTTGGTCGCACTTTATTGATGGCGTTTTTCTGCCTAGTTGGTAGCGCGGCGATTAGCCTAATTATGCTGGACGATAACATTCGCGTTTTAGCGCTTAGTCTATTTCTGCTTGGCGTTGCTGCTTTTGCTTTGTACCCCATCGCAATCAATCTAGGCTGCGATAAGTTGGACTCCCAATACATTGTTTCAGCAACACAAGTCATGCTGTTCAGCTATAGCTTGGGATCGGTTTTCGGCCCAATCATTGCGGGTTGGTACATGTCTGGTGATCATGGATTGATGGGCTACCTGTTCGCGATACTGCTTACAACTTGCCTAACTATGCTCGTTGCTAGCATCAAGACAAAACACCAAGCTATCGCTGGTGAATAAATCAATCACTTCTTTTCCTCTTATGCCGGTTAGATGCCCCCTAGCCGGCTTTTCGCGTACTGCTCTGCGCTCGTGAACCAAATGGCGAATCGCATGTTACGGAACTGTTCGACAGCATCGCCACGGCTTCTAATGTGTTTGTCACCCACAAAGCGAAGGAAACCTTCCGTGTTGTAGAGTGACTGAATAAAATCTGCATCTCCTTCATTACGCAAGCGCAATTTCAAACCACGAGTGTCAAGATTCTCCATATCAGTTACTTACGTATTACTCAGGTAAATGGTGAGCTTACCACCTACACTTAACGTAGAAAGTGATTGAGGTTTAGAAGCTCAATTGTTGTTTCACGGAGGCCAATTATGCGCTGTTTGATTCTCATTTTACTGCTTATTCAGAGTATTGGGCTTGCGTGGAGTTACCCCGCTTACTCACCCAAATGGGCTCATAGAAGCGTCATTTACTTCGCACCGACCAATGACGAACATGTGAAGCAGTTTTTACTTGAGACCCTAATCAATGAATGCGAACTTTCCGACCGAGACGTTATCACTTTAGTCGTCACTCAAGATGGGTTTACCATTCCCTCTTGGGTCAAGAACGAGTTTAACTTACTCAGTATGTTTAGAGTTTATGATGTTGAACCAGGTACACATACCGCAATATTGATTGGAAAAGACGGTTCAGAAAAGTTGCGTTGGGGCAAAGCAACAGATTGGGAAAACATTAAACAAACCATTGATCGTATGCCAATGCGTCAGCGCGAAATAAAGCAGAGGCCAAGCCCCTGCTCTGCATAATTAAATGAAAAACAAACACCAGTCGCCCACTTTTTTTCACTGGGTTCACTCGCCCAACTTCAAACTCAAGTTGACAGGTCAGCACCATTGTTTTTTCACGTTACCCACTGATAGCCGTTGTGGCTCGCTTTCGTAGACATCTCAAAAGGTTAACGTTCCAATGCGAGGGCGTTAATTCATAATAATGTAATATGCTGATGTTAATTTTCTACTCAAAAATTACCCCTCTGATAGGAATTTAGTCTTTGATTATTAAAAAGCAAAAGCGATTTATTTAAATGAAACCACTCTAATAACCATATTTAAAATGCAGGTATACAACTATTTAAAACACTTGTTTAATTCATGGACTAATAAAAAATTAAAAAATAATATTTCTATCACTTAAAGGTTTTCTTATAAACAAATGCAACTACCGAGACCTTTATTTTCAAAGCCTGCCATTTATTTAACGTTTACTAATTTATATATTACTAAAATCAATGAGAACAAACATTGCTCAGAAAATTACATTTAATGTGATCTATAGCGCATTCTAATTAATTACATTGCTATAGATTTATCCAAAAAATAAAAGGAGATAATTAAACAAACGACTAAAGGTTGATATTTTCAAACAACACAGCTTGCTAGAAATATAAAACTCTCCCCTTCAGTTACTTATAAAGGCTTTTAATGTCAGGGTTGAGTACAAATAAAAATAAGGTATTAGAATGAAAAAAATAAAACAGCCACTTCTGTTATCAACACTTTGCTTGAGCTTGATCACGGCCGGTGTTCACGCTTCTACATCCTATCAGGCACTGTCTCCAAATTCTGCTGAACAGCAAATCGGCCAGATCAGTTATGACACCATTCTGGGTGAGAATGGTGCCTTTATCGATTTAGAGACTGATGAGTTCGTTTTAAATCAAAAAGAGTGGTTCCAGATTCAAACCTATGTTGAAGGTGCTTTGTCATTGCCAATTACAGAGGCGAGCATGAAATCAGCATTTGATATCGCTGACGATGTACCGTTTTCAAACTTCAAAGCCCTGGTGGAGCAATACGGCAAAGTCCACGCAGAAGCGTTTTACTGGAAACAGGACCTTTACCCAGACATTGTCGATTTAGCTTTGTCTCTATCCAATTATAACGATATTCAGAAGTACATGATTAACCCTCTGAGCGATCAACTGACTGTCATCCTCAACAAGTCTTTTTCTCCTCTACCCGCAGATGTTCAGGCAGTTGAGCAAGCACGCCAGCTTTCTATTGCGTATTTAAACGCTTTAAAAAACTTCTCAGTTAATAATCAACAGAAGGTGCAAAAAGCCAGTGAAGACTTGCTGACGTTCGCTACCAAAATTGAAGAGCAGAAGTTGCAATTAGATGTATTAAAAAGCACTCACAGTGGTTATTTGGAAGATGATGGCAGCGAACTACAACAACGAGTGAATGACCTCAACAATCGTATCGACCAACTCAATAAAGATTACTCTCACTATGTGACTGTTGCCGCAACAGCCGTGACTTACGCTTGGTTCCCTGCTGTCGCTATTCCTATCATGGGTGTTTATGGTGACAAAGCAGAGAAGGCAAGAAAACTCCGTAACCAGCTTCAGGATGAAGCAAAGGTACTTGAGGCCCAGCTGTCTACCACTCAAAAGGTCTATAACTCTTACACTCGTTCAACAGAAAGCATCAAGATCATTTCAAGCAAAATCGAAAATGCGATCCCTTATGTGAACAAGCTAAAGCTTCACTGGCAGAAGATGAATAACGACTTCGATTCGTTAATCGTCGCGCTTGAAGCCGCGGAGTCAAATGCTGAAATTCTGCAATCTAATGCGGTTCTGGCCGCAGCTGGAGCAATGGCAAACACCGCAGTTGCAGAACAAAACTGGAACACTATCAGCGAAAAAGCGAAAACATTCGCTAACAACGCGTACATTCAAAAAGCCGAATAGTCCTATTCCGGTATAAACCCATAACGGGATTCAGTCCCTAAACCCCTTCCCCACCCTCGCTTATGCGCTGGGTGCGGGAAAGCCTACCCAAAATCTTTATTGGGTAGCACCTCATAAGGAAATAAAAATGAAAAAATCCTTACACTTGCTGTGACCACAGCAATATCAAATGGGGTTATGGCCTCAGATTGGCTCGACATTAATAACCTACCTGCAAACACACAATACCCAGCGTGGCTTGATAGCCCGTACTCAAAAACAGACTCAGTCACTCGTTCAACATCTGATCTGTATATCAATCTTAAGCAATGGATAACACAGCAAAACCTGTATCAAACTAAACCAACCCAACTCTTTATTTTTGCTGACACAATCGACGTGACCGACAACTTCAACCTGGTGATGAACAACCAGAGCATTGTTATCTTTGCACGTAAGATTGTTGGTAATGGCACCCCTACTTTCGTCCTTGGCCAACAAGGCGCGGCGGCTTCCATTACGGTAATCGCAGAGGAAATGGAAACGCCGTTTAATGTACTCGCTTTCACCCCAGAGGGAGGCGTTACTGCCGACACAATTGGAACCAGCGAGAATACGGGCACTTCCATCATTCTCTCTGGCGAGCATTACATCAAACAACAGCTAACCGATGATCTTGCCGCCAACTTTCAGCTAGCAAAATCGCAATTTTCTGACATTGTAAACCGTTCATTCGACATGGCTCTCAGCCTATATGACGAACAGCCGCAGACCAGTCTAGCCTTACTGAACTGGGTTGAACGCAGCATGCGCAATGCAGGCGCGACAGTGTCCGATGACCCATTACTGACGGATCTCTACTTGCAAACTGTTGCGTTCAAACAGTTTACCGATTTGAGTAGTCGGTCGGATAACTTCGTACCTTATCTTGACCGCTCGCTGTATCAGGAAAAATACAGAGCGTATCTCAATGCCATGATTGCTTTTGAACAAAAGCGAGATATTGTGACAAGCCGAAATACTCAGGTCGAAGATAAAATTGAAAACGCTCAGCTTGCTCTGGGCAATATCGAAGACGTCCTGCAATCTCAGAATGCTGTTGTCGAGCAGTCAGAGCAGAATATCTCCAAGCTGATTGATAGTGTCTCTGAGGTGGAAAGTCAGTATAAAACTCAGGAGCTTACAGCACTCAGTGCTCGTAGTAACTACCTGTATGGTGTTGAGGTATGGAAAACTCAACAGCAGCTTAACGCGGCGTTAGCGATATTCAAAGCAATCGCAGAAATTGGTAGTGCAGTGAGCGGTGTCTTCACGGGAAACTTATCAGGGATTAACGATGTGACGGAGCAGCTGGCTAAAACTCCCGAAGCCCTTGATAAAGCGAAAAATCTGGTAACTAACGTTAAAAATGTAACAGGGATTATCGACAATATAACCAAAACCGTCGCCGGGATTGCTTCCTTGACCAACGAAGTAAAGTCGACAATTAGGATGCAACGTATCTCAGAGAAAATGGATTCTTTCGATTTCGCGGTGCCATCTTTGAGTGAAAGTAACTTAGCTTGGGATCTTATGATCGCAGAGGTTAGGAGCAATCTACGATACGCGGATTCTCTTGGCATTAGAGGGGCACGCGTATATCTACTTGAGTTAGAAAAGCAAGTCTTACTAGGAAAAGCAATCAATGCTTCTCAGCTAAACCTAGTACAAGAGCAAGCGAAACTGGTCGATCTCCTGTTAACACGCAAAGTGACCATTAACCAGAAAGAGCGCCTGAATCATCTGATTGCAAATGCAAACCAAGATAGTGACGCACTGAAAAAAGTAGAACAGGAATTATCTCGCGTTTCATTGCACTTTAAACGTCCTATGTATGTAGCGCTTTCAAATTACGTTGCAGCCTACGAATATTGGGCACTGAAAAAAAGCGATATCAAACCCAGCCTGAGCAAGTCCTATCTAGATTATCAATTTGATTTAGCGGCGATTGAAAACGAGTATGTCAATGCACTAAATCGTTTCCAACCTGCGCCACAGGACTTCAACATCGATAACTTTGTCATTGACGATACGAAACAAATTGAAGCTCTAGCTAAGACGGGAGAGTTTAACTTCAACATCCCACTTGAACAATCACAGTTTTGTGCGTTTGATCGAGTCAGACTCGACAAGATCCGCGTCTTCTTTGAGGGTGAGAATCTTCCTTATGGGAAGCAGTTCAATCTGACGATTTCAAATGGTGGCAACTATTACGATAGATTTGGACAAGAGGAATTCAAGTTTAGTGCTAATCCAATAACAAGAGCATTCTACTACCGTCTCGATGATGCGTTAAGCAACCAGGTCAGTATCATCACAGACGGGGCTTTGTCGAATAAATTCGCTTATGCCTACTTTGAGCCAACTCCCTTTACGAGCTGGAACGTAGCTCTCAATAACTTTGATCACAATAACGCAGACAGCAATCAGTACCTTCATTCTGTCAAACGTTTAAGAATTGAGTTTTCTGGCAGCGGCATACCAAACGGAAGAGGTTGTTCAAACTGAGGAGAATAGAGGCAATCATTAAAAAATCACTATCTGAAATGATTTTTCGATACGCAGATACAAAAAAACCAGCCAGAGCTGGTTACTGTATTCTCGTAGAGAATGGAGGCGCGTCCCGGAGTCGAACCGAGGTCCACGGATTTGCAATCCGCTGCATAGCCACTCTGCCAACGCGCCTCATTTTTTAGATGGTGCCCCGGGCCGGACTTGAACCGGCACAGCGCGAACGCCGAGGGATTTTAAATCCCTTGTGTCTACCAATTCCACCACCAGGGCAACGCAATCATGCGATGGTAACACCATCTCTCATCGGACTTCGCCGTGAGAACGAGGCGTACTTTAACGGATTGAGATTTAAGGTCAATAGAAATTTTGTCTTTTTTATTCAACCGGTTAAAATCCAAACTCCGCGGTACAATTGGCGATCATTTTGCACAAAAGATGCCCGTCATATTTGTTTTTTAAAACGCACTAAAAATAACATCAAGTGTTCAGAACTTGCTAAACCATGCTGATAATGGGACACCACGCGGCAAAGTTACCAAAGCGACTCACATCGAAATGGCAACAGGTCAGTAAACACTACCTATTTTGTGTCCAGTAGATAACGAAGTTTTTGCGAGGTAGGCTTCGAGTAAAAGGGGCGAAAAATAAAGTAAAGCAATCGCCAATGATGAACTCGTGATTAAACCTTTATGCAGTATGTATTTTTACCTTAAAAAATTAAGGCGTTGATTAAACAAGAGAATGAGATATTGATTAGAAATGTTACAAGAATAGAAGAAAAAGAATGGAGGCGCGTCCCGGAGTCGAACCGAGGTCCACGGATTTGCAATCCGCTGCATAGCCACTCTGCCAACGCGCCTTTTCTTTTAACGCTTTAGTTACCCACCGCTGCGTTCGATGCACACTTTACGGATTGAGCAATGAGAGTCAAATAAAAATACCTAATTGCGGATTGATTGCTGATATTTAAATCAAATGGTTGATTAATTGATCTAACTGCAACGTTTGGTGTCACTCAACTCTAGTCGAAGCCCAATATTACTCTTTGTGCCTTTGGCAATTTACTGACAATCAGCGCATAAGAACGTTCGCAAAGATCCTGAATCAAGCCATCTTCAGCGTCACCAGGATAATACACGGTCACCCAATGCTTTTTATTAGTGTGATACCCAGGGGTGATGTCTGCGAATTGGGATGTCAGAACTTCACCATCTGCGGGCTTTACTTTCACTGTGACGTATTCACGCCCTTCCCTCATCGACAGAATAGCAAACATTTTGTCTCGCACTTTATAGACGCGCGCTTCAGGGCCAAAAGGATAACTAGACTCTACGCTCATAAAGGTGTCTAGATAATCAGAAAGCTGTTTGTTGTCCATTGTCGTTTACCCACATAAAAAGGAGCGCTAACGCCCCTCAGTTAATCACTTAGCAACAAGTGCTTCTGATTCAAATTCAATACCTTGCCAGCCAAACTTAATAAAGTTGCGGATATTGGCGTGATCTTCTCCATCTGGGTTCTGAAGCACGTCTTCACGATAAAAACGACCAAAGCACGCTAATGTGTCCTGTTCAGACAGTAGATTCAACTGAGCGAACGCGAATATCTTGCACGAACCATTATTCTGGTTAGCTGCATTGTTTGTTTCTCCATTGATGAATGCCGTTGGGATAAACTCATAATTCGCGTCTATTGCAGCCATGGTTTGCTCAAACTCTACCTCAGTTGGATTGTGGTTCAACTGCTCTATAAATTCACCTAGTTTCATTTTTTACTCCCGTTCAAACAGAGTAAGTCTATGATATTGCTCTTCAATACAAAAGGTGCTTTTGAGTAAAATCTCTATGATGGCGCTCATTATTAAACTCAAGCAACATCATGCTAGGAATCGTTCATGGTCAACACACAACAGTATTTCATTGAGTCAGACAATTCAACGACTATCAAAGTGGTAGGAAACAGTTAATCGACTGGCGCTGCAGCGGTAGCCATCGTCGAGTTAAGAAATAAAAGGCCGACGTCCTGTGAGTCGGCCAATTGCCTATGATCAATACTTGAATTGTGACACTGCTTCATTGAGCTGCTCAGCTTGAGAAGATAAACCTTGCAACACATGGTCCACATCACTGACCTGACTAGACACAGCAGAAGATGCGTCCGCAATTGAGGTAATACTGCCACTGATTTCGTCGGTTACCGCTTTTTGCTCCTCGGTTGCAGCAGCGATTTGTATGTTCATCTCATTCAGGTCATTAAGCATAGTGACTATCTGCTCAAGCATACCTGCATTTTGCTCACACGTATCCACCCCTTGCAACACCGTTCCATTGGCATTTTCAATACTGTTTGAAACTTCATTGGTTTCACGCTGTAACGCTTCGATTTTTTCACGAATTTCTTCCGTTGATGACTGAGTTCGACCAGCAAGAGAACGAACTTCATCTGCCACAACCGCAAACCCACGTCCCTGTTCACCCGCACGCGCCGCCTCAATAGCGGCATTGAGCGCCAATAGGTTTGTTTGCTCGGCAATTCCTTGAATCACATCGAGAACCTCCGCAATCGAGTTACTTTCGTTGTGCAAACGCCCAATCGCCTCAACAGCGGTTTTCATCTCTTCATTGAGACGAGAAATCTCGTTGCCGAGATCACGGCCTACTCCGACGCCCTCACTGCCTTTATCATTGGCATTCTTCACAAACTCAGCAGCTCGGCTGGCAAACTGAGCCACTTCAGAGATAGAGGCACTCATTTGATTAACAGCGGTAGCGACAGACTCAGTTCTTCGGTTCTGGTCTTGGACAGCATCACGAGCACTGTTCATATTGCCGGTCATACTGTGCGTATTGTGGTTCAGATTCTCGGTTGCTTCAGCGAATTTTCGTATAATATCCTGCAAATGAGAAAACAGAGAATTGAGCGAAACAGACAAATCTGTCATTTCATCTTTGCCCTCGACCGTTAACCTTTCGGTCAGATCATTTTCTCTACTTATTCGTTGAATTTTCTCACTTGCCACACGGATTGGTTTTGCAATACTGTTGCCAAGAAAGTACGAAACACAGACAGCAGCAATTACGCCGACAATAATACTGGTTAACACAGTAACAATCTTCGTCTGGACCAGTGCGTCAAGGTCAGCGAAAGCTTCCGCTTTATCTATCTCTGTCACAATTGCCCATTGCAAGCCCGCAGCATCTAAAGGTGAATAGGCTGACAACACTTCTATACCGCGGTAATCCCGAATCACCTCAGAACCACTTTGCCCGCGAAGCGCCGCTTTTACACTTGCCGTATTAACGCTCTGTCGACCAATCGCTGAAGATTTGCCTTGTATCTGTTCCATAACACCTTGCGGTACACCTAATGCTTTAAGCTCTTCAAAATAAAGTTCGGGTTCTTCAAGCAGAAAACGGGATTCACTGCGTAGCAAGTTATCTGGACCAACGAGATAGGTTTCGCCAGAGTTGCCCAATCCCGCATAACGCCAGTTTTCACCAAAAGTCATAATGCTATTTATCTCATCTACAGGCATCTGAAAGATGAGAACACCAATGGTTTGGTTATCAATCTTTATCGGTGTGGAGATAAATGAAGCAGCAGCCTCATAGGAAGGGAAATAAGGGGCGAAATCTTCAAGATGGTACTGAGTTGCACTTTTACCTAGCGCATTTTTAAACGCGTTAGCAATACCACTACCTGCATAAGGACCAGAGTTCAAGTTTGTCGCATAATCCAGTTCTTTGAAAACCGAATAAACGACGTTTCCATTTGTGTCGACGAGAAAAATATCATAATAGCCAAACTCTTCCAGAAATCCTTTGATGCTTGGATGATATTTGCTGTGCACTTGGTCGTATTCAGTCCCTAGCGAATCAACCATCATCTTGTGTTTCTCGCCAAGTGGATTGGGGTTAACCCCAATATAACGCGCCTGTAGAGCCTTGGCTCTGGGAGACAGCATATTGAGCTTTTGTAACGCATTCGCTGAGTCACCACCGTTAACCGTTCGATAATTCATTCCAAAACTGGAGGTGTAATAATTCGAAAGTGTCGACAGATCAGTAGCGCTGACCGAATCGACGGGATAACGCTCAAACGTATCTTTGAACGCGATCATCGCATCTCTCACACCAATAGAATGAGCGGTGGTCAATAACTGTCCCCTAATAAGCTGAAAGTAATTCTCTATCTCACTTCTCTTGTTTTCTCGAATGGAAGTCAATTGACTTGTAGCGCGCTGATAGAGCGCTTGCTCCGACAAATCAGATGCCTTCCACCCAACAAAAGTTCCTGTCGAGATAATAGCGATACTGCACAATAGGGTTGAAGCCAAAACTATTTTAGTGGCAATCTTCATAACCAAACCTCTTCGCAGAGAGTCCTTCTCCGCTTCTGTTTATTCAGAAGAATTTTGCCAACAGACGTACGATTTATATGCACTTAGTGATGTAATTGTAATCATAAATAAATAAACTTTCGATTTATATCACAAAAAATTTGCAATCATGGCGGCAACCTGAAAAGGTCGGCTCACTAACCAAATGAAAACAAATATGAATAATCTAAATATTTCCCCTGTTTAGCGTTAGAAAAATCCAGTATGACCTGTCATTTCACATAGTCTGATTAGAACAGACAGTAATTGATAATTGATAATTGATTCAATCAGTTGTCAGGTATCCACTTCGAACAGAGATAAATTTGGACAACAAAACTGCGCACTCTCGGCCAACTTTGACTCTGCTTTTGGCATCAAAAAGAAGTCATTTCGATAATTTTTGCAAAAATTCCAGATAATATTCTTGTAAAATTCCTTAATTCGATAGTGAATATTGTCATGTTTGGTCATTTTCAATTGAAAAAACCAGCACTTTCATCTGTTTTTTAACCTTTGTAAGAAATAGTTTACTCCTGAAAAATGGCTCAGATCAGGCGAAATTTAACAAATTGGTTACACTTAGATTAACTGGTAAAACCGACATTCATCACTGGTTTGTTTAGCTTTAACAGTGTGATAAATCATTTATGACAAATTCTACAGAATAGTATTTCATATTAACAGAAAACTCAGAATGTCATAAATAGAGGTTTGCCCGGAGGATGTTAATTAATTGCTGCCATAGAATGCAGAGCAACAAGGAGCTTGAGATGAACGTTCAGGCCTTACCCATGAATCGATTTCTCGATCATCATGGTCAAGTCGTTAAACCACTTCCTGAGTGGGCCGATGCTAAAACACTGAAAAAGTTCTACTGCGACATGGTTGTCGCACGCACCTACGACAACAAAGCTGTCGCCTTACAAAGAACAGGAAAGCTAGGAACCTACCCTTCACACTTAGGAGCAGAGGCGTTTGGAATTGCCATAGGCCACGCCCTTCGTGTACAAGACGTCTTCATCCCTTATTACCGTGATATGCCTGCTATGTGGGTCCGCGGTATAGGTATGGAAAAAAATCTTCAATATTGGGGAGGTGATGAGCGGGGTAGCGATTTCTGTCCAGATGAAAACAATCTAACATGCCGAGACTTACCTTTCTGCGTTCCTATAGCGACGCAATGCACCCACGCCGTTGGCGTCGCTGCAGCATTGAAAATTGAAGGCGACCGCAATGCTGCGCTCGTCACTTGTGGCGATGGTGCAACTTCCAAGGGAGATTTCCTTGAGTCTGTCAATTGCGCGGGTACCTGGAACATCCCACTTGTGTTTGTCGTCAACAACAACCAGTGGGCCATCTCCGTACCACGATCACTGCAGTGTGCGGCTGATTTTCTCTCCGAGAAAGCCAGTGGAGCTGGAATCCCTGGCATCACTGTCGATGGTAATGATGTCATCGCCATGTACGATGCAGTGTCAACAGCACTAGACCGAGCGAGAAAAGGCAAAGGGGCAACCCTCATTGAAGCGGTAAGCTACCGACTCAGTGACCATACCACCGCCGATGACGCTAGCCGCTATCGTAGCAAAGATGAGCTCAATCAGGCGTGGCAATATGAACCCATTCTTAGGCTAAAAAACTACCTTATTGATCAAGGACACTGGTCTGAAGAAGAAGAGCAAGCCCTACTCCTGCAAGCCAAAGCTGAAGTCGAAAAAGCGGTCGAACGTTATCTTAACTTACCGCCTCAAGCACCTGAGTCTGCTTTTGATTACTTATATGAATCCCCAGTCACAGAGCTAAACAAGCAAAGAGACGAACTGATCAACAAAGCGATGCGAATGCAGGGAGGCAAAAATGTCTGAGATTACACTAGTTGAAGCAGTAAACCTCGCCTTGCACCATGAAATGAGCAAGGATCCCAAGGTCGTTTTACTGGGGGAGGATGTCGGTGACAATGGTGGTGTCTTTCGCGCTACAGTTGGCCTAAAAGAAAAATTCGGTTTCAAGCGGGTTATCGACACACCTCTTGCAGAAGCGCTTATCGGCGGGGTCAGTGTTGGTATGGCCACTCAGGGGCTACGTCCTGTGGCGGAGTTTCAATTCCAAGGGTTTGTTTTCCCAGCTATGGAACATCTAATGTGTCACGCTGCACGTATACGCAACCGGACACGTGGGCGTTTAACCTGTCCAGCCGTTTTCCGAGCCCCGTTTGGTGGCGGTATCCATGCACCGGAACACCACTCGGAGAGTATCGAGGCTCTTTTTGCCCATATTCCTGGCTTTCGAGTAGTGATTCCTTCTTCTCCACAACGTGCCTACGGACTGCTGTTGGCCGCAATCCGCAGTAACGATCCAGTCATGTTTTTTGAACCAAAACGTATTTATCGCACAGTGAAATCTAATGTCATTGATAATGGTGAGGCACTTCCTCTGGACAGCTGCTTTACGTTACGCAAAGGACGCGATGTCACTTTAGTGACGTGGGGGGCTTGCGTAGTTGAGTCACTGCAAGCAGCACAAGCTCTCTCTGAACAGGGTATTGAAGCTGAAGTGATTGATTTAGCCAGCATCAAGCCTATCGACATGGATACTATTCTGAAATCCCTAGACAAAACAGGTCGCTTACTTGTCGTCCATGAAGCGAGTAAAACCTGCGGGGTTGGTGCAGAGATCATCGCTCGAGCAGCTGAACATGCGATGTGTACTCTCAAAGCGCCACCGAAACGTGTCACAGGCATGGACACGGTTATGCCTTACTATCGAAATGAAGACTATTTTATGATTCAGGAAGAAGACATTGTTATTGCAGCAAAAGAACTCGTGGAGGGATGGAAATGAGATCATTTTTACTGCCAGATCTTGGTGAAGGACTTGCAGAGTCGGAAATAGTGCAATGGCACGTCAATGTCGGTGACATGGTGGAAGTTGACCAGATCATTTTGACCGTTGAGACCGCAAAAGCCGTCGTCGAAGTGCCCGCACCATACAGTGGTAAGATAGTCAGTCGCCATGGCGAAGAAGGCGATGTGATCAATATTGGTAGCCTTTTACTTGAAATCGAGCAAGAAGGTACTGCACAAAAATCAGAATCAAAGCAAAAAGATGCTGCTACGGTCGTGGGCAACGTATCAAGTCAAACTCACCAAGTCGATGTTGATGATTTTTGGATCGGCGCTTCACACAATACTAGCGAAGGTTCACCCGTCACGGCTATGCCTTCAGCTCGTTTGCTCGCCAAGAAGTTGGGAGTGAACCTTCTTCAAGTAGAAGGTAGTGGTCATGGTGGCCTGATCACCGACGCCGACATTTATGAAGAGGCAGGTAAGCAACAACCAGGAACTGAAGTGCTCAAAGGTGCGCGTCGAACCATGGCTGGCACCATGGCTGAATCGCATCACAACGTCGCTTCTGTCACCATTACAGAAGAAGCCCTGTTGGAAAACTGGAATAAAGGCGAAGACATTTCTGGGCGTCTCATCCAGGCCGTTGTATATGCATGTGAACAAGAGCCAGCACTCAATGCTTGGTTTGATGCTGAAACTATGACTCGCTGTGTGCATAGTACGGTGAACATAGGCATTGCTGTCGACAGCAGTCATGGGTTATATGTGCCTGTTTTACGAAACGCTAACGAAGTAAAAACGGAAGACATACGCTCTTGGCTCAATGAGACAGTGACTGGCATCCGTGACCGTAAAATCGGACGTGAACAATTACAGCACGCAACGATTACACTCTCTAACTTTGGTGCGATTGCAGGTATCTACGCGACGCCGGTGGTCTCCCCACCTCAGGTCGCTATTGTCGGTGCAGGACGTATCATTGAAAAAGTGGTGATGCGAAATAATGAAGCCGTGGCAGTGAAAGCCATGCCTCTCTCTGTCACCTTTGATCATAGAGCTTGTACAGGCGGCGAAGCCGCTCGTTTTACCAAGCGACTGGTCGAGCACTTGGAGAAGAAGTTGAACTAAGTTCTCGCCGTAACCCGGTCACGGCCATTTTCCTTAGCGTTATAGAGTGCCCGATCTGCGCGCTCTATGACGCTTTTCCAATCATCATCCCCATTGAACTCGGTGACACCAAAGCTTGCCGTACAAGACTCAACGTTCGTCGGCAACATCCTTGCTCTTTTTATTGCTTCTCGGAGTTTCTCAGCAACAATCATAGCGTTATCAATATCAGTATTAGGCAAGAGTACCAAGAACTCCTCACCGCCATAGCGAAAACTTAAGTCATCTTTTCGGGTTTGCAGGATTAATAACTTACCCGTTGTGCGTAACACACGATCCCCTGCCTGGTGACCGTAGGTATCGTTCACTTTTTTAAAATGATCAATATCAAGCAGTAACACAGACAGCGGCTGCCTGTGCCGGCTTGATCTGGCTAACTCTTTTGGCAGTAATTCTTCCAACGCTCGACGATTATAAAGCTGAGTCAACTCATCCTTGATCGACGTATCATAAATCGTCGCGACGAGTCGCCCAGTAAGCATCCACGTCACTGAAAATCCGACAAAAACAATCATCAGCAATGTGCTAACAAACGCCAACTGATGTGCAATACCCGAAATCATGAAATCGTCAATCCGTTGTTCAAACAGCGTCCAAGTGAAGCGAAATACATTGTAGCTACCCTGAGTCGCTAGCCCAAACGAGAGCAAAAATTTGGAGGGAGTAATATCTGTGCTATGACCTTTTTGATTGGCAAATATCGCAATAAAACACAAACTAGAAACATAAATGGTCATCAAAATGACACGCGCATTAGTCGACGGCATAAAAAACGTAAAATAGGTCAGTCCGATGACCAATATCGGAAAACTGTAGAAGCCGACATTCGCGATGACCCGAGGGAACCGCCTAAACTGGCATACGCCCAGTAATAAAATGATGTAACTAAAAGCCATCAAGGAGTTGGCGAGTATCTTGGAAACCCAGTGAGTAATTTGGTTGCCAAAACTCAAGAGAAGAAAACTGATGGAGAGCAGCAGAAGCGCAGAGGCAATCGTGCTGATCCCTCTAACGGTAGGCTGAAGTTGTTGAATCAATAACAACCCTATGCAATAGCACAAAGACAACAAAACACAGATGATGGACAAGGTAGTGATATCTAAGTGTATGCCCATAGAGCCTCTCCCACTATGCAGCTAATAGCTACAGTTTAGGAGAGATATCGGTTATTTACTTATAAAAACGCCCACTCAATGAGCAGGCGTTCTGTTTGGGTTTTAGATAGCACTGGTTAGCTCTGGTAAAATTTCAAACAAGTCTCCAACCAAACCGTAGTCGGCAATCTGAAATATTGGCGCTTCTGGATCACTATTGATAGCCACAATTACCTTAGAGTCTTTCATCCCTGCCAAATGTTGAATTGCTCCCGAAATCCCAACAGCAATGTAAAGCTCCGGTGCAACGATTTTACCTGTCTGTCCAACCTGAAGATCATTCGATACAAACCCCGCATCCACAGCGGCACGAGACGCACCGATGGCACCACCCAACTTGTCAGCAAGTTGCTCGACCATGACAAAGTTCTCTTTACTACCTAACCCACGCCCACCAGACACAACCACTCTTGCCGCTGGCAAATCAGGGCGACTACTTTGTGTTTTTTGGCGGTCGACCAGTTCAGAAAGTGCATTGCCTATGTTGATATCAACCGGTTTGATTATGGCTGATGAGCTGTCATCTATGTCTGCTAAGTCAAACGCAGAGCTGCGAATAGTGATAACTTTGATTCTATCTGATGATCTTACTCTAGCCAGCGCATTACCGGCGTAAATAGGTCTTATGACGGTGTCCTCTGATTCTATCGAGACCACATCCGATAGCTGACCAACGTCGAGCAAAGCTGCGACTCTAGGCATCAGGTTTTTGCCAAACGTGGTCGCAGGAGCCAGAACATGCGTGAAATCGGCCGCAATCTGTTGTACCAGCAACGCGCAGTTTTCAGCCAGCTGGTTTTGATAGATTTCAGAATCCGCCACCAGCACCTCTTTTACCAGCCCAACTTTAGCGACCTGCTCAACCACTGACTGGCAATCTCCCCCAACCACAAGCGCGCTCACTTCAGTGCTCAATGAAGCGGCCGCTGACAAGGTTTTCAAAGTATCTGCTATTAAGGATTGGTTATCGTGCTCGACGATGACTAACGTTTTTGCATTCATATTCATTCCTCTCACAATACCTTGGCTTCATTCTTAAGCTTGTCGACCAGTTCGCTCACGCTGGACACCATTTCTCCTGATGAACGCTCAGCAGGTGCCATCACTTCGATAATTTCATGGCTGTGTTTCAGCTCGATTCCCAGATCCGCTGCTGAGATAACGTCCAATGGTTTTTTCTTTGCTCTCATAATATTGGGCAGTGAAGCATAACGTGGTTCATTAAGACGCAAATCGGTACTGATAACCGCAGGCATGGTCATCTTGACCGTTTCCAAACCGCCGTCAACTTCTCGTGTCACGCTTACCTGATCACCTTCCACCTTCACATGCGATGCAAACGTACCTTGTGGTCGTTCCGTCAATGCAGCCAGCATTTGTGCAACCTGATTGTTGTCTGTATCGATAGACTGTTTACCAACCAGAACAATACCCGGTTTTTCTTGTTCCATTAACGATTTGAGCAACTTGGCGACAACCAAAGGCTCAGGTGACACATCCGTTTCAACGTGAATCGCTCTGTCTGCCCCTAACGCGAGTGCGCCTCTTAAATTCTCCTGACTCGCAGCATCACCAATAGAGGCCACAATCACTTCTTGAGCAACGCCTGCCTCTTTCAAGCGCACCGCCTCCTCCACTGCAATTTCACAAAAGGGATTCATCGACATTTTGACATTATTGGTTTCCACACCACTGCCATCACTCTTCACCCTCACCTTCACATAAGGATCAATCACTCGCTTTATGGCTACTAGTACTTTCACATCTCCTCCTTGGTGCTAACAGCATTTTTCACAACGATTACAATTGGATAACTCATCGTCTTATGTACAGTTCACTCATTCTAATGAGCGGCTTAATATCTCGTTAAACCTGTTTCATGTCGGATTTTTTGCCTATACTCAGCTTAGTAAAGTTTACGTTTACGTCAACTGCACTATAGTTATGTATAAGATTTAATTGGCAAGGTAGGTTTACACCATGGAAAGAGAATGTATGGAGTTTGATGTCGTCGTCGTTGGAGCGGGCCCTGCGGGGTTATCCACCGCAATCAAACTTGCCCAGCTCAGCAAAATCAAACAATTACCTCTATCAATCTGTGTTGTTGAAAAAGGGGCTGAAGTCGGTGCACATATACTCTCAGGGGCCGTATTCGAAACGAGAGCACTGGATGAACTTTTCCCAGACTGGAAATCTCTTGGCGCACCGGTCAACAACCCGGTCACTCATGACGAGTTCATATACATGACGACAGCAAGCAATCACATAAAAATGCCTGCATTTGCAACGCCCAAACTGATGCACAACAGCTCAGACAATCATGTCATCAGTCTGTCTAATCTATGCCGTTGGCTCGGACAAAAAGCAGAAGAGCTAGAGATTGAAGTCTATCCTGGCTTTGCGGCCGCGAGTATCAATTATGATCAATCTGGAGCGGTGACCGGCATCAACACATCAGATATGGGGCTGGATAAAGCCGGTGAGCAAAAGCCCACCTTCGAGGCAGGCATTGAGTTAAAAGCCAAATATACCGTCTTTGCTGAGGGCGCACGTGGCCATCTCGGTAAACAATTGATCGACAAATTCAATCTAAATGAAGGTCGCCAGCCACAACACTATGCACTTGGATTGAAAGAAATCTGGCAGCTGCCCGAAGACAGCGCAATCCATCAAGCAGGCAGTGTCCTCCACGGTGCTGGCTGGCCTCTAAACGAATCAGATTCTAGTGGCGGCAGTTTCCTTTACCATCTAGAAAATCATCAAGTTGTTGTCGGGCTGATCATTGATTTGAACTATTCGAACCCTTACCTCAGCCCATTTGATGAGTTTCAACGTTTTAAGCACCACCCTGCGATTAAACAATATCTCGAAGACGGTGAACGGATTTCCTATGGCGCTAGAGCTATCGCTAAAGGCGGCTTTGACTCATTACCTAAACAGCAGTTCCCGGGCGGGCTGTTGATTGGGTGTGACGCAGGCACGCTAAATTCAGGAAAAATTAAAGGCAGTCACACTGCAATGAAATCAGGTATGCTTGCCGCAGAAGCCATATTCTCGGCCCTTGAGGCAAGTGAGACCCAGCAGGAACCAGATTACCAGAGTCTGTTCGAATCATCATGGCTCTATGAGGAACTGAAACAAAGCCGCAATTTTGCGTCTTCAATCCATAAATACGGTGCCGTGCTAGGAGGTGCACTCGCAACGTTCGAACAAAATATCTGGCAGCCTCTGTTTAACAAGGGGGTACCATGGACGATATCAGACCCGAAGGCTGATCACCTTTCCATGAAGGAAATCTCGCAATGCAACGCGATTGATTACCCTAAGCCTGATGGAAAGTTGAGCTTTGATAAACCTTCTTCTGTTTACCTCTCTGGGACACAGCATGAAGAGAACCAGCCCTGTCACCTTATCATTAACAATGACAGCATTCCGATTAAGAATCACCTCCCTCTCTATGATGAACCGAGTCAACGTTACTGCCCAGCGGGTGTTTACGAGATTGTGACCCTTGATAATGCGCCCAAGTTGCAGATAAATGCCGCCAATTGTCTCCATTGCAAAACCTGCGATATAAAAGATCCTTCGCAAAATATCACTTGGCTACCGCCAGAAGGTGGTGGCGGTCCCAATTATCAGAATATGTAACTGGTTATCGACAAAAATTCAGCACTTAGTGAAAGTGATCAAAGTTTGTATTTCTAACGTATATGAGAATATCTCTCAACTACAAACCGTGAGGAATAAGTATGATTAAACGTAGTGTTGGTACGCTTGCAGTGGTGCTTAGCGCAATCAGTTTCGGAGCTCAGGCTGGGGCAGAATGTTCTGTATCTGTTGATGCAAACGATATGATGAAGTTTTCGACGGATAGCATCAGCGTCCCTTCGAGTTGTAAGGAAGTCACTCTGACTTTAAACCATACAGGTAAGCTAGCAGCAACTTCTATGGGCCACAACGTCGTTATTGCTGACACAGCCAATGTCCAAGCGGTAGGCACAGAGGGCATGTCTGCTGGCCTAGCAAACAACTACGTCAAACCGGACGACCCAAGAGTCTACGCGTTCACCAAAATCATAGGTGGTGGTGAAAGTACGTCAGTAACGTTTAGTACAGAAAAGATGAAGCCAGGGGGTGACTACACTTTCTTCTGCTCTTTCCCCGGACACTGGGCAATCATGAAAGGCAAATTTGAGTTCAAATAACGCATTTCTCGACAAAAAAGGCACGTGAATCACGTGCCTTTTTACGTTTCAAAGCTTAACGTTACATAAATATCCCGCCATCGATTTCCAATACACGCGCATTCACGTAGTCATTCTCAAAGATAAATTTAGCGGTATTGGCAATTTCTTTGGCATCGCCCATGCGGCCTACAGGCACCATTTTTTCTAGCCTCTCACGAGCTTCTGGCTTCATTGCCCCTGTCATTGAGGTCTCAATCACACCCGGCGCAATAGCGGCTGCTCGAATACCATAACGTGCTAGCTCCTTACCCCAAGTTGCCGCTAGCGTCGCGACTGCTGCTTTCGATGCCGCATAGTTTGTTTGACCAATATTTCCCGCACGAGCAACACTGGAAATGTTGATAATGACACCTTTTCGCTTGGTATTGATCATCTGAACTGCGGCCTCTCGGCCACATAAAAACGTCCCAGTAAGATTGACATCAATCACGGAGCTAAATTGCTCCAGCGACATTTTAGTCAGCTCTCCATCTCTGACTTTAACTAGTAAACCGTCTCGCAGAATACCAGCGTTATTAATAAGTCCATCCAACTGACCAAAATCCGCGACAATGTTACTAAAGACTTGCTCCACTTCGTGTTCGTCTGTCACATTAGCTTTGTATGTTAATGCTTTGACCCCGAGCATATTGCATTGTTCTTTGGTATCCATCAGGGCTTCTTCGTTAACATCAAGCAGGGCAAGCTCAGCACCAGCCTGCGCTAATGTAATCGCCATCATCTGACCTAGGCCTTGACCTGCACCTGTAATCGCTATCACGCTCTGTTTTAGATCCATTTGCAAACTCCGTTACTTTTTAGATTGATAAAACTCGAACAAACTTGAAAAGTCTAGCTCTTCATTGCCATTTGCGTTGTGAAAAGCATAAAGATTTCGTGCTAAAGCGCCCATTGGGACCGAAGATTGACTCTTTGCAGCCGTATCTAAGCCAAGCCCGAGATCTTTCAACATCAGTTTACTCATAAACCCTGGCTTAAATTCGTTGCTAGCCGGTGCGGTTTCCATTACCCCCGGACAAGGATTGTATAGCTCAAGCGCCCAGTTACGGCCAGAGCTTTGCAGCATGATGTTGGAAAGTACTTTAGGGTCCAGCCCATTATCTATGCCCAAGTTCAGTGCTTCGCATGTCCCTGACATGAGAATACCGAGCATTAAGTTGTTACATATTTTTCCCATCTGACCATCACCCGCTTTACCGGCATGGAAGATGTTTTTACCCATATGTTTAAGTACAGACTCTGCTTTTACGAAAGCGGTATCCGAGCCTCCGACAATAAAAGTCAGCGTACCCGCTTGTGCTCCTGCTACACCACCAGAGACAGGGGCATCCACAAAGTCGAGACCTTTTTCTGCCGCGCACTGGGCAACAATGCGTGCCGACTCAGGGTCAATCGTCGAAGAATCAATAAGAAAAGTGCCATCTTCAACCATGTTTAACAAGCCAACACCACCGCTATGGTCGCCAAGATAAATCGCTCGGACATGCTCGCCCGCCGGTAACATGGTTACTACCGTATCTGCGCCTTTCACGGCATCCTCCACGGTGGGCGCAGCAACCGCGCCAGCAGACTCCAATTTCCTGACAGCTTGCGGCATCAAATCAAATACCTGTACTTTCAAGCCAGCAGCCAGCAAGTTTTCGGCCATTGGGCCGCCCATATTACCTAAACCTATAAACGCTATGGTACTCATTGAATAAATTCCTTCTTTCCCTGCTCTGAGAGCTTAGTAGTGGCCCAGTTTTGCCAGTGGATGTAATTTTTCATCCCAAAGTGATGTGAACAAGGTATCAATAACCGCTTCATCAACATTATCGACACGACTGAACTGCCATTTAGGTTCGCCGTCCTTATCAATCAACCTAGCCCTGACGCCCTCGCGAAATTCTCCTAGCAGCCCCGAACGTACCGAGAGATTCAATTCAAGACGAAAACAATCCGCTAATGACAGATCTTTGTATTGATTGAGTTGCCTGAAACAAATATGGGATGTGATCGGGCTACCGGAAGCATGATTGCTTTTCGCAATATCGAGCCACTTACTTTGCCCTTTCAGCGCCAGAATGTTGTTACTTACCTCGACAACAGTACTTGCGCTGCATGCACGTTGGATGTCTTGCATGAAAGGCAACATTTGTGGGTCTGGCCTATGACCATTAACGTTATCACCAAATTCAATCAGCAAGTCTGTCACAGCGTCATAAGCGTCCTCTTTGTCGTGCCAATGTAGAGATAACAAGCGCTCAATCAGCGACTCTTTCTCTTGTGAGAGCACCATATGGTCAGCTAAGTTGACATCAAGCGCATCACTACCGTTAATCATCACTCCCGTTAAACCAAGGAATAACCCCACACCAGGTTCAAGCCGGTTAAGAAACCAAGTGGCGCCGACATCCGGATAAAGGCCGATACTCACTTCGGGCATGGCCAAACGCGTAGTTGGCGTCACCACCTTGTGGCTACAGCCCATATACAAGCCCATTCCTCCACCCATGATGATTCCTTCACCCCAAGCAATAATTGGTTTAGTGAAGGTGTGGATCAGATAGTCACATTGGTACTCAAGTTTGAAAAAAGTGGTACAGAACGCTTCGATGTCTTGACTGGATTTATCTCGCATTACGTCGTGCATGGTGCGTACATCACCACCAGCACAAAACGCTTTCTCACCTTGCCCTTCCAGCAAAACGCAAACAACACTGTCGTCGGCTTGCCAGCTTTCCAGTTTCTGTTTGAGCAAGGCTAACATGTCATAAGTCAAAGCATTGAGTGAAGGCGCATTGTCAAGCGTTGCTACACCTATCTTGGTACTCCCATCTTGGCAAAGTCGCTCCTTGAAATAAACGGTTGCTGTCATATTGCCTCCTAGCTATTTTTCCATTGAGGTTGACGTTTTTCTAGGAACGCATTGACACCTTCGGTTTGATCTTGAGTGTCGAACAACTGAATAAACAGTTCACGTTCCTTGATCAAACCGTGAGCTAGTGGACTCGTCCTCGTATTTTGTATCAATGACTTACAAGCCGTGACCGAAGATGGCGATTGATTTGCTACCATTTCTGCAAGGCTAATGGCGGCATCAAGAGCGTTTCCTTTGCTTACCACTTCTTCCACCAGCTTTATGTTGAGCGCTTTCGCCGCATCAAGCTGTTCACCGCATAATATGACGCGTTTCGCCCACCCTTCTCCGACCAACGCCGTCAAGTTTTGCGTTCCACCCGCACAAGGCAACAGGCCGACTTTAGCTTCCGGCAGCGCCATCACCGCCTGCTCTTCAGCAATTCGAATGTCGCAAGCTAATGCCACTTCAAGACCGCCCCCCATCGCGTAGCCGTTAATAGCAGCAATAGAAACACCTCGGAATGCAGATAGGGTTTCAAATGCCTCACCAAACAAGCGGGACATATCCACCGCGACGGATTTGTCGCCATCAGCAAACACTTTAAGATCAGCGCCGGCGGAGAAGAACTTCTCACCCTGCCCGGTAATGACTAGGGCGTAAACGTCTTTATCGTCATTAAGATCTAAGACAAGTTGTTTCAATTGCGCCAAACTTTGTGCTGTCCATGTATTCGCCGGAGGGTTGTTCATGGTCACGATAGCCACATGGTTGCGAATCGTATGTTGAATAGTACTTCCTTCTGAATGATTCATTGTTGAGCATCCTTTCGATTAGAGTATTTGAGCGCCTTCAGCTAGCATGCGACGTGCGATGATCAATCGCATGATTTCATTGGTACCTTCCAGGATTTGGTGAACACGCACATCACGGAAATGACGCTCCATCGGATACTCTTTGATATAGCCGTAGCCACCGTATAACTGCAGTGCCTGATCACAAATCTTAAAACCGACATCGGTAGCAAATCGTTTCGCCATCGCACAATATGCCGTGGCTTCTGGGTCCTGATTGTCCAATTTGCTCGCGGCGAGGCGCACCATTTGTCTGGCCGCAACGAGCTCAGTGACCATATCGGCTAACCGAAACTGTAGCCCCTGAAACTGAGCCAGTTCTTTACCAAACTGTTTGCGCTCTTTGACGTATTGCATCGCCTCATTCAGCGCCTGCTGCGCAGTACCGATGGAGCAGGTCGCAATATTGATACGTCCTCCATCCAGCCCTTTCATGGCGAAAGTAAAGCCTTCCCCTTCTTTCCCTAACAAGTACTTTTCAGGAACCACAACGTTATCAAACGTAATGGCGCGTGTTGGCTGACTGTTCCACCCCATTTTCGGCTCTTTTCGCCCATAGCTGATGCCGTCTGCATCTGCCGGAACGACAAAAGCTGAAATACCTTTGGCTGAGCGGTCGCCTGTGCGTGCCATCACCACGAGTACTTCTGTATCACCTGCACCGGAGATAAAGGTTTTGCCACCATTGATAACGTACTGGTCGCCCTGCTTTTTCGCTGAGGTTGTCAATGAAGCGGCATCGGAGCCTGCGTTCGGCTCGGTCAAACAATATGAACCAAGCCAATCACCCGTGATTAGCTTTGGGCAAAACTCTTGTTTCGCTTCTTCAGTGGCAAAACTGGCAATCATCCAAGTTACCATATTGTGGATGGTCATGAATGCCGTGGTAGACGTACAACCCATTGCCAGTTGCTCGAAGATGATTGAGGAATCAAGGCGGCTCAGTTGCAAGCCCCCTGTTCTTCTGGTGTATACAAGCTGAGGAAACCTAATTCACCCGCTGCTTTAAGTACGTCTTTTGGAAATAGCTGTTTTTCATCCCATTCGGCAGCCATCGGCGCTAACTCATCCATGGCAAACTGTTGAGCAGTTTCTGCAAACGCACGTTGGTCTTCATTCAGTTCAAAATCCATTTGTCCTCCCGTTATCGCAGTTGAATGGTTAGGTTTGGCCCTGTTGGGATATCATCATCAAACCAGCGTGACGTAATCGTTTTAGTTTCGGTATAGAAACGCACCGCTTGTTTACCATAGGCATGTAAATCGCCATAGAAACTGCCACGCCAACCTGTAAATGAAAAGAATGGCAATGGCACAGGAATCGGCACATTGATCCCCACCTGACCGACCTGAATTTCATGTTGGTATTTACGTGCTGCTGCACCATTTGCGGTGAAAATCGACGTTCCGTTGCCATAGGGGTTGTTGTTAATCAGTTCAATCGCCTCTTCCAACGTATCGACTTGTAAGCAAACTAATACAGGGCCGAAGATTTCCTGCTCATAGATTGACATATCAGTAGTGACACCGGTAAACAAGGTTGGGCCAAGCCAGTTGCCCTCTGGCATTCCAGCAACATGACACTGAGTTCCGTCTAACTCACACACTGCCCCTTGCGCCTTGCCTTCTTCAATCAGACTCACAACACGATGCTTAGCTTCTTTACTGATCAATGGCCCATACGCTGCATTACCATCATCCCATGCGCCCGGAGTCATCTTCGCCATTTCTGTCTTGAGGTCGTCGATCCAATGTTTTGACTCACCAACAAATACGGCAACAGAGATTGCCATACAGCGTTGACCTGCAGCGCCAACAGAGCTGCCGACCAAGTTGTTGATCACCTGTGCTTTATTGGCATCTGGCATCACAACCATATGGTTCTTTGCACCAGCGAATGCCTGCACACGTTTGTTGAAGTTGGTACCCGTCTGATAAATGTACTGAGCAACCGGCACAGAACCGACGAATGACACGGCACGAATCAAAGGGTGAACCAGTAGTTTGTCGACCTGATTCTTGCGACCATGAACAACCTGAAGAACACCCTTTGGTGCGCCAGCCTGTTCAAACAACTCCGCCAAACGCATCGCTGTTAAAGGTACCTGCTCTGAAGGTTTGAGCACGAAGGTATTACCTGCGGCAATCGCAAGCGGGAACATCCACAGTGGAATCATCGCAGGGAAGTTAAATGGCGTAATACCACAGCACACCCCTAACGGCTGAATCATAGAGTAAGTGTCGATTTCTGTTGCCACATTTTCTACCGTTTCACCCATCATATTGCTGGCGATATTCGCGGCTTGCTCTACGACCTCAATGCCGCGCCACACATCCCCTTTTGCATCGATGGTAATTTTGCCGGTCTCTTTCGAAATCAATTCGGCTAGCTCATCGTGGTGCTCTTTAAGTAAGTGCTGATAACGTAGCATCACACGAGCTCGCTCAGACACTGACACTTCCTTCCAAGACTTAAACACTTCAGCGGCGTTCTGCACCGCTTGTTCCATTTCCTGCTCGGTCGCACAAGGAAGCTTGGCAATCACTTCACTGGTTGCCGGGTTGGTCACCTCAACCCATTCATTGGTCTGTGACTGGCAGAACTCACCGCCAATAAATAAGGGAACTGACTGAATCATAATGATGTCCTTTTCTTTTATAGTGGGATCTCAATACCCATTGCGGTTGCTTCACCGCCACCAATACAGAGTGATGCAACACCTCGCACCACGCGTTTTTTGTTGTGATTTCCATCTGTACCCAGAGCCTGTAACTGACGTAGGCTATGGATCAGCGTGACAAGAATCCTTGCACCGCTTGCGCCAATCGGATGACCTAATGCGCACGCCCCGCCTTTTACATTGACCTTCTCGCTATCCAGGCCAAGCTGTTTCACCGCGATCTGCGTTACCACAGCGAAGGCTTCGTTGATTTCCCATAAATCCACTTCGTCTACCGCCCAATCTAGCTGCGATAGAAGCTGCTCAATCGCATAAACTGGTGCTATTGTAAATTCAGCAGGAATACGGGCATGCGTTGCATGACCTTTGATAATGGCCAGTGGTTCTAGACCCTGTTGCTTGGCCGTTTGCGCATCCATCACCACAAGAGCGGCAGCCCCATCGGATATTGCGCTGGAGTTGGCTGCGGTAATAGAGCCCTCTTTAGCAAATGCTGGCTTAAGCTGGGGGATTTTTTCGGGCTTTATTGAGCGCGGTTGCTCGTCATAATCAAGAGGTGGCGCTTTTTTTTAGGGCAACAGGCACAATTTCGTCGGCAAATAACGCCTGCTGCTGCGCTTCAATCGCTCGGTTAACCGATAAAGTGGCCCATTCATCCATTTGTTCACGAGTAAATTCAAGTTTATCAGCGGTTTGTTGGCCGAAGACACCCATGAGCTCACCTTCGTACGCATCCTGTAAACCATCGAGGAACATATGGTCGTAGGTCGATTTGTGTCCCATTCGCATGCCGGAGCGTGACTCTTTCAGTAGGTACGGCGCATTAGTCATGCTCTCCATGCCGCCAGCTACAATGCAATTGGCACTACCAGCTTGGATCAGATCGTGGGCCAACATCACCGCTTTCATACCTGAGCCACACACCTTGTTGATCGTGGTACAACCCACCGATGTCGATAAGTCTGCTCCCAGAGCCGCTTGTCTGGCGGGGGCTTGCCCACAGCCTGCAGGTAACACACATCCCATATACACTTCGTCAACTGAATCTGGCGATAAAGATTGTTCTTTCATTGCCGCTTTAATCGCGACCGCCCCTAGCTTGGGGGAAGAATATTCAGAAAGCATCCCTTGAAAACGCCCCATTGGCGTTCTCTTTGCTGCAACTATCCAAATCTCTTTCTCTTGCATTGCCTGCTCCTCAAAAGATTGTTGAGTGACGGCTTTATTCATTCAGCGACGACAAAGCGGCTCAATTCACGATGCCGCTTTCACTTTTTAAAGCCATTTGTTTTTTGCATGGTTATTTTCTTGACGTTTACGTAAGCATAGCACTAACATTTACGTTAACGTAAAGAAACACATTCACAACCTGTAAAATCTTTTTTACCGTCGTAGTGGAAAGTGTGATTGTCTAATACCTAGCAGTTGGGGAGTTTCATCTGGTGGAAACATACAAAATCAGCGAGCTCGCTAAAGAGTTTGATATCACTACAAGAAGTATCCGCTTTTACGAAGATATGGGCCTAATTCAGCCTGACCGCAAAGGCAGTATGCGGATTTATCAGCGCAGAGACAGGGTTCGTCTCAAGTTGATTTTACGAGGCAAGCGACTTGGTTTTTCCTTGGCCGAGATACGCGACTTGTTAGAGCTTTACGACACGAATCAAATAGATACCCAGTTGATCAAGATGCTCAAAATCATTGACGAAAAAGAAGCCGTACTCAAACGCCAACTTGAGGACATCACCATTGTTCTTGACGATTTGAATACCGCTCGTCAGCGATGTGAAGAAGCGTTACAGCGCTCTAAAGCCAGCTAGCACTTCGCGAGACATCATGTATCTGCCAGGGATCGTAACCAGCAATAACCGCTGAATCGGAGGCGATATGATATCTCAGTACACCCCCCTCAACTTTGGGCTCGATGAGTCTGTCAATATGTTGCGGGAACACGTCAATGCTTTTGCCCGCGAGCACATTGCACCTATCGCGGCCAAAGTGGATGAGGATAATCAATTCCCGAACCACTTATGGACACTAATGGGCGAAATGGGCTTGCTTGGCGTGACCATAGACGAACAATATGGTGGCGCAGGTATGGGCTATTTGGCACACGTGGTCGCCATGGAAGAGATTAGCCGTGCCTCTGCTTCTGTTGCATTGAGTTACGGGGCGCATTCAAACCTATGCGTCAATCAGATTTTTCGCAACGGAAATGCGGTTCAAAGAGAGAAATACTTACCTAAATTAATCGACGGCTCCCACATTGGCGCGCTGGCAATGAGTGAACCTAATGCAGGCTCAGACGTTGTCAGTATGCAGCTCAAAGCTGATTTACACGGCGATCACTATGTGTTGAACGGCACCAAGATGTGGATCACTAATGGCCCTGATGCACATGTGCTGGTGGTTTATGCCAAAACAGACCCTAGCGCCGCCTCACGGGGTATCACTGCCTTCATTATCGAACGTGATTTTGCAGGATTCAGCCACGCTCAAAAGCTCGACAAACTCGGTATGCGAGGCTCTAACACCTGTGAACTGGTTTTCAACAACTGCAAAGTCCCGGTTGAAAACGTACTCGGTGAAGTAAATCAAGGTGTCAAAGTCTTGATGAGTGGCTTAGATTATGAGCGCGTTGTTCTGGCAGCGGGCCCGCTCGGTATTATGCAAGCGTGTCTCGACCTTGTCGTACCCTACGTTCATGACCGTAAACAATTTGGTCAATCCATCGGTGAATTCCAGCTAGTGCAAGCCAAAGTGGCGGATATGTATACCCGTGCCAACGCGGCACGCGCTTATGTGTATACCGTAGCCGCTGCCTGTGACCGAGGTGAAACAACAAGAAAAGACGCCGCAGGCGTGATTCTTTACAGTGCCGAATTAGCCACACAGCTTGCACTGGATGCCATCCAGTTGCTAGGCGGTAATGGATATATCAATGAATTCCCTGCGGGTCGTTTATTAAGAGACGCCAAACTCTATGAAATTGGTGCGGGTACTTCCGAAATTCGCAGGATGCTTATCGGGCGTGAGCTGTTTGAAGAGTCACGCTAACGAGGATGTTATGGCAATCATAAAAACTAAAATCAAAACCGACTCTCCCCTGTTCACTAAGAATCAGCAAGCGATGAGTGGACTGGTCGAAAAATTAAGTGCAGATGTTGAATCCATCAAACAAGGTGGCGGCGCTAGGGCTGTTGAAAGACAGCGCAAGAAAGGCAAACTTCCCGTACGAGAGCGCATTGATCTGCTGCTCGATCAAGGTTCAGATTTCTTAGAAATCGGCCAATTCGCGGCCTGGAATGTTTACGAACAATCCATCCCTTGCGCCGGTGTCGTTGCAGGTATCGGCAAGATCAAAGGGGTAACCTGTATGGTGCTTGCCAACGATCCGTCTGTTAAAGGCGGGACTTACTACCCACTGACAGTGAAAAAGCACCTCAGAGCCCAGGAAATTGCCGAGCGCTGCCACTTACCCTGTGTTTATCTAGTCGACTCGGGCGGTGCGAACTTACCTCACCAAGCAGAGGTGTTTCCAGACAAAGACCATTTCGGGCGTATTTTCTTTAATCAAGCACGCATGTCCGCCAAGGGCATACCCCAAATAGCGGTAGTTCTTGGTCCTTGTACCGCTGGGGGCGCTTATATTCCTGCCATGGCCGATGTCTCGGTCATCGTAAAAAAACAAGGCACGATTTTCCTAGCAGGGCCTCCTTTAGTTAAGGCCGCCACAGGTGAAATCGTCACGGACGAAGAACTCGGCGGCGCGGATGTTCACTGCCGTAAATCTGGGGTAGCAGACTACTACGCGGAAAATGAACAACAAGCTTTCCATATGGCGAGAGAAGCACTTGCTAGCAGCAACCAAGAGCCTGTGATCCCTCAAACACACAAGGTTTTACCACCACGTCTACCCGCTGAGGACATCTATGGCGTCGTCAATGCTGACTTGCGCTTGTCTTTCGACGTGAGAGAAGTGATTGCACGTATTGTCGATGATTCCGATTTCGATGAATTTAAAGCCTTATTCGGCATGACGCTGGTGTGTGGCTTTGCTCGTATCGAAGGCAAACTCATTGGTATTGTCGCCAACAACGGCATCTTGTTTGCGGAATCAGCTCAGAAAGGGGCTCACTTTATCGAGCTGTGTGCTAAGCGAAAAATTCCATTGCTGTTCCTACAGAACATTACCGGATTCATGGTCGGCAAAAAAGTTGAAGAAGGTGGCATCGCCAAACATGGCGCCAAACTCGTCATGGCAGTGGCGTGCGCTGACGTTCCCAAGTTCACCATTATCATCGGCGGATCCTACGGGGCGGGCAACTACGGCATGTGTGGGCGAGCTTATGAGCCAACGATGATGTGGATGTGGCCTAACGCCCGAATCTCGGTAATGGGCGGAGAACAAGCCGCTGGCGTACTCACCCAAGTCAAGCGTGAGGTCTTGAAACGCCAAGGTGAACCTTGGTCAGAAGTGGAAGAAGGCCAGTTCAGGCAAACTATCGTTGATCAGTATGAGGAACAAGGCCACCCGTACTATGCGAGTGCTCGCCTTTGGGACGATGGCATCATTGATCCGAAACAGACCCGACATGTCTTGGCTCAAGCGCTTACCGCAACCGAGCATGCTCCGATGCCCGATAGCCAATTCGGTATCTTTAGAATGTAGGAGCATAGCATGACAAATCTAATCGATAACAGCTATCTCACTGGCAACATCGATGACTTAGGCGTTGCCACTCTGTCACTTAATCGGCCAGACAAACACAATGCCTTCAACGCACAGGTCATCGAACAGTTGATAGAATCGATTCACTCACTGGCTCAGCGTTCAGAGGTGAGATGTTTAGTGTTACGTGGTAACGGAAAACACTTTTCGGCAGGCGCTGATCTTGGCTGGATGCAGTCAATGATAGCTAAAAGTGAACTGGAAAATCAGCAAGATGCTTCAAGACTTGCTCAGTTGATGCATTGCTTGGATAACTTCCCTCACCCAACTATCGCTGTTGTTCATGGCTGCGCGTTTGGCGGAGCGCTCGGGCTAATCTGCTGCTGTGATGTCGCTATTGCTGACCATAGCGCCCTATTCTGCCTCAGTGAGGTAAAGCTAGGATTAGTTCCAGCGACCATTGGGCCCTATGTAAACCGCACGATCGGTGCTCGCCAGTCAAGGCGCTACATGCTGACTGCTGAACGTTTCGACGCCAACAAAGCGGTTGAGATTGGTTTAATTCATGAAGCTGTCGAAATCAGCCAACTGGAAAAAACCGTCACTGCTATCGTCAATCAGTGGCTACTCAATAGCCCCGCGGCCCTGACTCAAACTAAAGCACTGATCCGAGAGTGTGATACTCAGGTGCTTGATGATGCTTTGATTGAATATACCAGTCAATTAATCGCAAAAGTTAGGGTATCCGACCAAGGGCAAGAAGGTCTAAAGGCTTTCTTTGATAAGCGGCCACCAAATTGGGCGATAGGAGGCAGTGAATGATGGCTACCTCGCTACTGCCAGAGTCGATCAAGATAGTCGAAGTTGGTCCTCGCGACGGTTTGCAAAATGAGCAAGCCGTTTCAACCGAGGCAAAAGTCGCGCTGATCAATCAACTCTCTTGCTGCGGTCTTACCCACATCGAAGCGGGATCATTTGTCTCGCCTAAGTGGGTGCCACAAATGGCGGACTCATTGGAAGTCATGGCAACAATCACTCGCGCATCGAACGTGAAGTATGCTGCCCTAACACCAAATATGAGAGGGTTTGAGCAGGCTATCGAAGCCAATGCCGACGAAGTCGCGGTATTCACATCGTCTTCACAAGGCTTTTGTCAGAAAAACATTAACTGTTCTATTGAAGAAAGCCTTGAACGATTCCGGCCCCTGGTGGCTGAAGCAAAAGACAAAGGCATCCCCGTTAGAGGTTACTTGTCCTGCATCGTCGATTGTCCTTATGATGGTCCAACCGAGCCTTCTCAGGTCGCCAAAGTTGCCCAAGCACTATTAGAACTTGGTTGCTATGAAGTGTCTCTTGGCGACACCATTGGCACAGGTACACCAATAAAAGTGGCCAACATGCTCGATGCGGTTTTTGAACGAGTGCCCTCCCATCAGGTCGCCGTTCATTTCCATGATACTTGGGGGCAAGCGCTCGCCAATATATATCAAGCCCTTCAAATGGGGGTCCATGTTGTCGATAGCAGCGTCGCGGGCTTAGGGGGCTGCCCTTATGCTGCAGGCGCGTCGGGTAACGTCGCGACAGAAGATGTTGTGTACCTTTGCCAAGGTTTAGGGATTGAAACGGGCGTGGATTTACATCGCCTTGCCCAAGCAGGGTGGGAAATCAGCGACGCCTTAGGGCGCCAACCGACTTCCAAAGTGTCACTGGCTTTGCGCCGCTAATAAGGGCTCTCTATGTTTGGGCTGATAGGATTGAAGTAACAAGCAAACCATGATCAGCCCAATTCCTATCCACCCCAATAGGCCAATATGTTCTCCCACTACAGCCACAGCAAGTACAGCGGCCACAGCAGGCTCAAACAGCGTTAGTAAACTTGCTTTGCTTGCTGATACCGTTGTTAACCCATAACCAAAGCAGACATAGCCGAGAAACATTGGAACCAA
Organism: Vibrio neptunius; assembly: GCA_019339365.1. Lineage (NCBI taxonomy): Bacteria > Pseudomonadati > Pseudomonadota > Gammaproteobacteria > Vibrionales > Vibrionaceae > Vibrio > Vibrio neptunius. The sequence goes on from CP079860.1 coordinate 51,286, forward strand.
CGCCATATACAAGGCGACGGATGCATTGATAGATGTCGCAAACAAATTACCACCAGTAAAAAATAATGAAGGTAGCAGCAATAGTGAACCCAAACCAAATATGCTCCCCATCGCAGATTTGGAATGCACGCCCTCAATGATGAGCGCTTTTGCCGCCCATGCGTAAGTGGCATAGGTGAACCCCGCAAGCAATCCAAGCACTATCCCTATATATTTGGTTTGCTCTACATCGGTTTGTATTGACGTTGATGTCTCTGAAAGAGTCAGTAAAACGATGCCAGTCGCGCCCACTGTCAAGCTTATCACCCAGCGAGTGTCAATTGACTTTTCTTTGCCAAACAGGCATTCCAACAATGCAACGAAGAACGGTGCACTCGCGATAGATACCACGGTTCCAATCGCGACACCCGCCATTCTCATCGAGCTATAGAACGCAAGAGGATAAACCGCTAAAGCCAGTGCCCCCAGCAATAAAACAAGTTTATTGGATACCAATATATGTCGGTCTTTTCTGATCGTACCGCAGGCAAACAGAGCCATCATAACGCCGCCAACGCCCATCGAAAAAGCGCCAATCGCCAGCGGGCTGATATCAGGCGCATACGTGGCTGCGGTACCGGTCGTTCCCCACAATAAAGAAGCAAACAGGATGACCAAAACTCCGAAACCTTCCTGACGAGCTTTTAGTGTCTGATTCATATCTATACTCTTTGTCATATCATTTTGATAGACAGAGAATAATGAATAAATGAACACATAACTTTGCAGAAAAGACACTCTATTTGATTTTACAGACTCAATTTCATCCGCCGCGCAATGCGCGAGGAGAAAGTCCAAATGATGATGAAAAACGACGACTAAAAGCGGATAGGTCCTTGTACCCGACTCTCTCTGCAATAAGCTGGACAGGGATATCCGTGTGCGTCAGGAGTGCTTTAGCTTTTTCCATTCTTTGTTTAGTCACGTATTGAAGAACACTTAACCCAGTGGATTGTTTAAAAATTTTTTTAAACTGCGTCGCACTCAAACAGGCGACTTTTGCCAAATGTTCAACCGTTATCTCTCTCGCCAGATCTTCTTCAATATGATGTAACACCGCTCTGACTCTATGATCAAGTCGCTGCCCAGCTTGTTGCTCCGCCAATAGCTTGACAAACATATCAACCATAGGGGCTTCAATAGCAGGGGTGACTCGATGCTGAAGCTGAGATTCGACGAAGGTCAGATAAGAGCGGAGTGGCGCTGAAATCGGAAAAACCAATGCGTCCATGTCCAGCAAACTATCAGGTAATATGTTCAAATCAGCGACCACAAAACGCGCAGCTTCATTGGCGCGGAAATGGTGAAACGTGTTGGCCTTGATTACCACGCATTCACCGACTGACACTTTGCCTTGGTAACCTTCCAGTTCAATAATAATGGTGCCCAAGATAGGTAGTACCAGTTGATGATGTTCATGCGCATGCCCCTTGCGTTGACGGGTATAAGCACGAATAGTGAGATTATTTTCCAACATCAGGCGGGATTCACTCCACAAAGTGAGATTGATAAAACTTAGGTGTTACCGCCAGTTTCTTTTTAAAATGTCGCTGAAAATGCGCCTGATCCGAGAACCCTAGGCGGTGAGCAATATCAACGATATCGGCTCCCGATCTGAGCATTACTTTCGCACGCTTGATCTTCTCATCGATTAGATAGGCATAGGGCGGTAACCCATAGTGGTCCTTAAAAGCACGTAAAAGCTGATATCGGCTCATCCCTACTTCTTGTGCTAACGCTTCTAAAGAGTGAGCGTGGCTCAGTTCATCCATTAACTTATCGCGGACCATCGCGAGATTCGATAAGCCTGTCTTGGCCATCGTTTTGACTCCATTCTGGAAACTGAGCTCAATAAAGTCATACAAGCAAGATTGAGCTAACAACAGACCCTCTTCATTCTGAAGCGCCGAAAACAGTGCCAAGTATCGTTGCTGAAATTCAGGATGACGCTCTAGATCATTCTTAAAAGCCACATAATCATAATGTTGATTTGACGTCATTTCCTGCTGGATCTCTCCCATCTCCAACGCATCAACAAACAGCATACTGTAGGACCAAGTGCCATGATATGGATTACAGGAATGGACATCTGCAGGGTTAATCGTCACGATATCCCCTTGGCCAATCTGATGTGTATTGCGTCGATTTCGGTAATCTGCTCGGCCTTGATGGATAATGCCAAAGGAAAATTCATCATGAGAGTGGGCGTCATAGCATGCCGTCGACTGGTTGGCGACACGCAGCTCAATCCATGGCAGCATCGTACTCTGCTTGAAGCTCGCACTTTTATCTCTCTTCATTCAACCACTACTCCACTCAGAGCCAGATCAGCACAACAGATGCGCATAACATTATGGCCATCAATCTATTAAATTGGCGATGAACTCGTGGATTTGCAAGTCGATTCGCCAAAACCCCGCCAATCATCGCCCATACGCCAACACCGATCACACAGACGAACAATGACACGAGAGTAAAGAGCCACAACGAATACTGCTCATTTTCCTGCCCTAGCACATAAAGGCTGACACCAGACATTGCTACCAACCAAGCTTTGGGATTGACTATTTGAGTCAAACTTCCAGTTAACCAGCCTGAGCTCTTTACTGGCTCGACAGCAACCCCTTTCACTGGTGCCGCGAAGATTTGATAAGCAAGGTAAAACAAAAAACTACTGCCGATCAACTGCATCCAAACTTCAAGCTTCGGCAATATGGCTACCAAGGTTTGCATCATCTGTCCTGTCGCAAACACGACAACCGCATAGGCTATTGATGCGCCCAAAACATGCTTTAACGCTGCCCTTAGGCCATCATTTACCGCTGTCGTTGTCGCTAACAAATTCACTGGCCCAGGCGTCACGGCCCCCACGAAAGCAAATACCACCATCGCCAAAATCAGATTTTCCATCTCGTTGTCTCCTCTTTTTGAGCAAGATAGTCCCTAAGAGAAAAACAGTATTGAACGATATTGCACAGCCGCATTCGTTGGAAGCCAGGACAATAGAGACTTGAGGTCTGGTTAGTTTGCCAAACCATAGCAATGAGCGCCGCTACCTTTGCAGTGACTAATCCAGTCTTGGCCAAGCTCCCTAGTTTGAGACTCTCCCGTCGCAAGCACACTTATTCAAATATTTCGAACGAGTATGTTAATTTTCTACGATTTAATCTCACTTAATCAGCGCCTAAACTTAGTTCAAATCACCGAGGTAAACGCATACAACCGCGGAAATTTAATTTGAAATATTTGAGGAAGACACTATGAAATCTCTACTTAAAACACTGACAGAATCACAAGCAGGGTATAGCACGTTGGCACTACGTCTCCCCGTTGGCATTATTTTTATGGCCCATGGGGCACAAAAATTGTTTGGCTGGTTTGGCGGCTATGGACTGGAAGGAACAGGTCAGTGGATGGCGTCTATCGGTCTAGGACCTGGTGTGCTAATGGCATTGTTAGCGGGGAGTGCTGAGTTCTTTGGTGGTCTGTTTATTTTGCTTGGCCTATTTACCCGTCCGGCTTCCATTGCTCTTGCATTTACCATGCTTGTGGCCATTTTCTCAGTTCACTTTGAGAACGGGCTTTTCATGTCAAACAACGGCTATGAATTTGGCCTAGCGCTTATGGCGGCGAGTGTTTCGCTAACATTATCAGGTTCAGGCAAAGCCGCTATTGATCAATTTATCGCAAACAAATTCGCGTAAGACCAACCCTAGGAGGGTAATATTATGATTACAGTTAGACACTCAGATGATCGTGGTAGCGCTAGTTTTGGCTGGCTGGACAGTAAACATACGTTTTCCTTCGGTGATTACTATGATCTCAAACACATGGGCTTTTCTGCTCTACGAGTGATTAATGACGATATCGTTCAGCCAAGTGCTGGTTTTGCCACACACGGTCATCGAGATATGGAGATCATTAGCTACGTATTGGAAGGTACCATTGAGCACAAGGACAGTGAGGGCAACATTCAGACCTTACCCGTCGGTGAATTTCAGTTAATGTCCGCTGGTCGTGGGGTTTATCATAGCGAATACAATGCGTCTGAGTCAGATACCCTGCGCTTTCTACAGATCTGGATTCAACCAAACACGTTTGGCAATGAACCTGGCTACCAACAGAAAGATTTTGGTCAAGCGGAAGGTTTAACGCCTATCGCAACACCCGATGGACACGATGGTACCTTACAAATAAAGCAAGATGCCTCTCTTCATCAATTGATTTTACCTGCTGGCGAACAGATTGACTTTGAGGTCGCCCAAGGCAGAAACGTTTACCTTCATCAAGTAGAAGGACAACTGACCATAGACAATACACTTATCAACTCGGGAGATGGGGCAAAAGTTGAAGGAGTGACATCGATTTCGATAACCAATTCAAGTCACGCCCCCGCCACTGCGCTTATCTTTGATCTGCCCTAGTCACCGCGCTGCGCCTCAGGTCGAGTCTGACACTCGCTGCGGCGCGACCTTTCTTGCGCTAACGGTTACCCTAGCGCTGTTTGCGAGATAAGCTTTACCATCAGTGCTTCTCTTCGAAGCTCAAGGATATCTTCAATGATTCGTTCTTTTGCGTTGAGGCCGAAGTGCTCTGCGTAGTTCTTAATGGTGTCCACTTCATGCTTGTCCAGCTTGTACACATTGCGCTTTAAATACGCCTCAGCTTCGCTTTTGATAAATCCGTTGTTTTGCAGGTTTTTGATGATCACATCATCTAGTTCATTTAACTTTCTTGTCATTTTCTTCTGCTTCTGGCTTTAACATTCGTATATCATTCTAAAAATGCTATGGATAATATCCGTGCAGAAACATACCCATCGAGTATGACAATCAAGTGACAGCGTTCCGTAAAGCGTACAGGAAGCACATTTCGCTGTCCTTCCCGCCGCTTATAACGCTTTTAAAACCACATCAGATTGGTTTTAAGAGAGTGACTGGAGCCTATATTCTCACCACACATTTCATCGTAAGCGCTTTGGTGAACCAATGATGCGCTTTGGTACGACTGGTCTTTAAAATGTTCTTTGGCTTGGGAAAGGCTACAAAATTTGAGCGGATTTTGATTAGTATCGCGCAAAAGCATCCTATCGCCTTCGTTTACTGAATACGCTAGGTAAATACCACCTTCCAATGATTCAATTTGAAGTTCCATACCTTGTTCTCCTCTCTGGTGTTAAGTTTGTATACGAGAGAGAAAGCCATTTTGATTACCCATCATCGATTTGATTCATGAGGGCTCACGAGTCGCCTACTGACCGCAATGAATTAGTATGCAACCAAAAAAACATAAATCATCACAATTCACTTATTATTGGCTTCAACACGAATTTGTCTACTGTTCAAACTTTAATCACACAGTTTTATATTTCGGCCTTCAATACAGTATTAACAACTATATTAAAAACGAAACCATCGCCAAATGTTCCACCTTTTTAATAAAAAGCAGTGAAGAAGTTCAATTTAACTGTCTAGTGTTAGCGAATGTCAGAATTGTTTGCTGGATCAAGTTTTCCGCCAAAGATGTTGCGGAGCTATTTATAAAATGAATAATAGCCATTTGTTACACACATGTAACAAACACAACATCTATATAAATAATATTCATATAAACCATAATGCATAGGCAGGAAAAGCATGACAAAGCGTATAGCGCTTGCCAGTTTGGCAAGTATTTTTGCGGGTAGCGCTGCGGCATCCAACTTGGATGACAAAATCAACGAAGTCGTTGCACCTATCGTCAACCCATTTGTAGGCATGATCTTTTCGACCATTCCTTTCCCTTTTACAGACGTGCAGGTGCCTTGGATTGTTCTTTGGTTGGTAGTGGCTGCGAGCTTCTTTACCTTTTATCTTGGCTTTATCAACTTCCGCGGCTTCAAACACGCCGTTCAGTTGGTTTCGGGTAAATTCTCTGACCCAAAAGCCAAAGAAGATGGTGAAGTATCTCACTTCCAAGCTCTGACTACCGCTCTCTCGGGTACGGTTGGTCTTGGTAACATCGCTGGTGTCGCGGTCGCCGTCTCTATCGGTGGCGCTGGCGCAACATTCTGGATGATTCTTGCCGGTCTTCTGGGCATGTCGAGCAAGTTCGTCGAGTGTGCACTTGGTGTAAAATATCGCAACACCAACCCAGACGGTTCTGTTTCAGGTGGTCCTATGTACTACCTAAGCAAAGGTTTGGCGCAACGCGGCAACGCAGCGTTTGGTCGTACTCTAGCAGTGCTTTTCTCAGTGTTTGCTATCGGCGGTGCGCTCGGCGGCGGTAATATGTTCCAAGCAAACCAAGCCTTTAAGCAAGTCGTTGGCGTAACCGGTGGTGATGCTTCGTTCTTCGCCGATAAAGGTTGGTTGTTTGGCCTTATTCTCGCAGTCATCGTTGGTATTGTTATTATCGGTGGTATCAAATCGATTGCTAAAGTAACAGAGAAAGTGGTGCCTTTCATGGCGACCATTTACGTCGGTGCAGCCCTGATCATCATCTTAATGAACTTCGACCGTATTGATGACGCATTTGCAGCTATCTTCAACGGTGCATTCACTGGTGAAGGTATTGCTGGTGGCGTGATCGGTGTGCTTATTCAAGGTTTCAAACGTGCAGCGTTCTCGAACGAAGCCGGGGTTGGTTCGGCAGCAATTGCTCACTCAGCAGTGAAAACTAAAGAACCCATGTCAGAAGGTTTCGTTTCTCTGCTAGAACCCTTCATCGATACCGTCGTCATTTGTACCATGACAGCACTAGTTATCATCATTACTGGTTACCTTGATACCGATACTGGCCTTGCGGGTGTTGAGCTGACCTCTGCGGCATTTGGTAGCGCAATCAGCTGGTTCCCTTACATCCTTGCCATTGCTGTCGTACTGTTTGCTTTCTCTACCATGATCTCTTGGTCATACTACGGCCTTAAAGCTTGGACTTACCTATTTGGTGAGAGCAAAACCGCCGAGCTTATCTTTAAAGTGAAATTCTGTGTCTTCGTCGTGATTGGTGCAGCCATGAACTTAGGCCCAGTTATCGACTTCTCTGATGCGATGATCTTTGCCATGGCATTGGTGAACATTGTCGGTCTATACATCCTAGTTCCGGAAGTAAAGCGCGACCTAGCCGATTACCTAGAACGATTCAATGCAGGTAAAGTGTACAAAGTGCAACAACAGCAATCTCAGACAGAAGTCGCTGAACAATAAGTCAACATTAACCTCTAAGTCACTCAAGCCCGATATTTGTGCCGTTGCCATGATGGATGAATGAGCGCTTGTCAGACATATCAATCAACGTATTGCTACCGAGTACTAAACTAAAAGGAGCCTAAATGGCTCCTTTTTGCTCTCTCAGCCATAAGCATTATTCAACGTTCTTTTGATCTGGTTCATAGCCCAGCAATGATGAAGATGTTAGCTTTATGCGATCTCACTACAGAAGCCACCACTCCATGAATCACACAGAAACAAGCAACATAACCCAAGCGTCTATCCTCAAAGCAGTCACTCAAGTCGAAAGTATCCATAAAATACGACTCGATAGTTTCAAACAACACTTCCATAGTCACCGCTCGGAAGTCATCCACTCACTACAAGCGGTCACCAGTCTTTCTTCGATTGATGAAAAATATCTGCGAATTGATAAAGACTTTAACCAATTCTCCGATAAGTTAACCCACTTACTGGAAGTCTCACTGTTACTCGATTGACCAAACTAGAGCGTTCAAGATCCGTATTAGAACGATACTTGATAGCTATGGCTGGCCTGATCAAGTGTCACAACTTGGCTGAGTTCTGTTTCGTTGCTCGCCATCGGTACCCAATGAGCGTATATCTGCTGCCAGTTACTATTGACTTCCAACGTCACCGTTGACGTTCTACTTGGGTAGATAGTTGTGATACGCGAGGTCGGATCGGCAATGACCTCTCCACTATCGCTGGTAAAGGCAGCTTGTGAATAGAGATGAACCGCACCGTCACTAGAGCCGCTATAATCGACACTCAGAGTAATCACCTGACCTACATCAAACGAAAAGTCTCTAGAAGCGACAATGTCAGCAGTATTCTCTATGGGCGTACTGGTGGCAGTGACAGTGGGAGTGGTCGTCGATGCACCACCTCCAGATGACCCTGCTTCACCTCCTCCGCCTCCACCACAGCCAGTGAAACAAAGTGACGCCAGAACAGTCAAAGTCATTCGATTTAAACCCTGCATAGTACTCTCCTATTGCGCTGAAATAACACGATTCACTTGCGGAGATTTGTACCATTCTCCATCGGTTTCCCCATTACTTCCGACCCAAGTTGGGAAGCTGGTGTACGCCTTACTGATGTCCATATACTCAATCGGGTGCTGCCAGTTATCCCGGATATTTATCACCCAAGGCATATTGTTTTCAGTTACAAAACATACCCCGCCCGCGGAACGGTCATCGTGTTGATTTAACAAACTATTGTCCATGCCGCTAGTACCTGGGAATCGTTTGAAGTGGGTCTGCCACTGCATCCCCGGGAAAGAGGTAAAAAAGTCACCGTGATAGGTGTTTTTGGCCGCAAAAATAAACGCGTCATAAGGAGGGTAGCCGACAAGTTCTCGAGCAATTGGGGTCGACAGTTGAACATTGAGTTGGTACTCAAGCACGCCTGCTGCTTGTTGATCCAAACAGGTACTTTGAGTCCGATAGAACTTGCAACTGCCGGAAAAAACGCCCAGTTCATCTAAGTCATCTCTGACACTCTCAGACACGATAAGTACCGTTTCACCGTTGTCGGATTCAACGACGGTATGCCCGACCTCTACGCCGTTACGCGTCACAGTGGCGGAAGACACAGTAGAGGGATCGACATTGGGTAATTGAACGGCAAATCCGTTTGAGTAACCCGCTCCCATCGCCTGAAGCGTATAATCTATCGTAATACTTTTCAGCTCCCTGACTCCATTCAAGGTCTCTGTCACCCGGTACTGCAAGACAACATCATTAAAATCGTAATCACCCATCAATGGCCAGCGGTCTTCAAAGGCGATGGTCGCGTAACTGTCCGAACTTGGATAAACCGACGTCACTGAAATGTCTGGGTCACTATTTTGCGTCAATACTTCATATTTTGAGTCCGTGGAACCATCGGTGTTGACCCCATCCACAGCCGAAAACGGAGAGATATTTACGGTAAAAATCAGATCATTGAAATCGTTGTCACCTTGAGGTCGGCGAATGTCTTCAAAACCTAATACGAGAAATTCATTCGCCGTATCAATAAATGCCACATTATGCCTACGATGCTCTGCGGTACTCTCTGGATTCAATGATGGATAGCTATAAAATGGTGTGCCCCAATTACCGAGGCTCGAAATATTGTTGTATGAGCCGCTCCACCCCCAGCCATTGGGAATGATGAAAAACGCCAGTGTTTGCCCATCGGTCAGTTGAACACTCAAATCAATCGAGTCACCCTCCTGCATCTCGCCCTCTCGTGGTTTCGAGGTGTTTGGGAAGATAATCACATGTGTATTAATATCTTCTTTAGACGTTGGGGGGTTATTGGTATCAAAGACAAAGTACCCGAGACTATTTCGATACCCCGCGCCTTCATTGAGAAAAGTCACCGTCGCGGTAGCGTATGGCGCGCCATTCAACTGGTCATCGATATCTATGCTTGAATAGCGTTCGGGTGCAATAAAGTCGCTGTTTACCACCGTTCCTTCAGGCAGCATTGAATACACGTTCTGAAGAACATCGCTTGGTAGAGAGCCCGCAATAGAGTAGGTGTTATTTGGCTTTCCTTTGGCGGAATAATTAGATGCATCGGCACCAGACTCAAAAGTAAAGTCGCTGGTCGTTATCGCCCCTGAAACAAAAGGGATTGCGCTCGTTGCAAGGAAAATCAGGTTTTGGAGTTTCATAGAATCTGGTCCCTTATCGAGTTGAAATCACACTAATAAGGGACAGAGCAAAAATGATACCTATTATTTTTTCATTTATTAACAGTCACTTATGAAGATAGCGACCCATATTCTCATTTTGAGAATAAAGATGAATATTTATTTACCCATTAAGTTAGCTACTGCACTTAGCTTACGATGAGCGGTGAACGCTGCACGACAAGTTGCGGACTATATTGTGCATTAACTTCCTTTATATCATTGATTTAGACAAGAAAATCTAACAGCTCTTTTTCAGGCATCGGCCTAGCCAACAGAAAACCCTGAATATAGACAAACCCCATATCCAACAAGATTTGCAACTGAGTATCCGTTTCGATGCCCTCTACGACCACCATCATGTCGCGGCTTCTTGCAAGGTTGAGCATCGAATCAAGGACAGGGCGTGTACTCTGCTGCTTGTCAAGATTCTTCACGAAAACTCGATCTATCTTCATGATTTCAAAAGGAAGTTGACTAACAAAATTGAGACCAGAATACCCAGTTCCGAAATCATCAATTGCCATTCTTACCCCCATGCGACACAAAACCTGAATATGATTTTTTGCAATTTCTAGCTCTTCATCGGTGTATTCGCCATTCTCTGTGATCTCAAATACCAGCTTGTTGAGGATATGAGGATGGGCTTTTTGCAATTGCTTAACAATACGAAGCAATCTCGGCGCAATTAACGTTTTACGGCTTATGTTGATACTAATGTATTTGCCAATTAAAGCACTTTCATTGTTAGCGATAAAATCAACAACCTGATTAAAGACATAATAGGTCAAGCGATTGATCAAATTTAGCTTTTCAGCTAGAGGGATAAATATGCTCGGTGATACGAACCCTCGCTTGGGATCATTCCAACGAAGTAAAGCCTCACAACCGATTGCCTTAGCGCTATGCGCATCAACGATCGGTTGATAATAACACTCGAAATATCCTCGATTGAGCGCATCTACGAGGGCAAACTCCAGACTATTTTTTGCAATACGTCGTTTACTTGAGACAACATAACAAACGATAACAACAGTAGACACCAACAGAAACAGCCAATATTTATCAGCGATATAAGACAAGTAGTAGGCATAACCCACTTGGGATTTTACTGCAAAAGGGAAATGCTCTCCCTTGAACTCACTCACCCTGACCGAATCCGAATTCGAGGCTGTTAACATCAACCTATTGTCTACCCGTTGCCCACTGATCCAAAGTTCAAAATCAATGCGTTGAGTTGCGAGCTTCTGCGCAACTAACTCGTAAAGATAGCCCGGCGGGATCAAAATACTGACGCCGCGCTGCTGATCATCCAAAAATAACAGGCCGATCGAGTTAAGACGATTTATCGCCGCGTTAAAATAGGCGACGGTTTGATGAAGCGGTACAGATTGAAGCTCTTGATAGATATGCGGATAGAGATGGAACGATACCTTGCCTTTATTGGTCGCACAGAAGAACTGACCTCCCTGCCTAAAGACCGCCACTTCCTTTGCCATATGGGTTTCAAACACGGACTGTCGCATATCGACCAACAAGTGTTGACAACTTTCTGCTAACTTGTTGTCTTTCAATAGATAATCAAAGTCAGCTTTAATGCGATCTAAGTGTGTTTCAATGTCTCTAGCTGCTTGTTGAGTAGAAGAATCTAAGTGAAGGTTGGCACATCCGATAAGAACGAAAAGCAATACGAGATTGAATAGGCCAAGTAACCATATTGAAAATAAGTGCTTGTTAGGTACAACAACCCGATCCGACAACACTATCGCACTCATTTTTCAAACACCTTGCACTGCTCCGGTTAATATTGACATATTTATTAGAATCTAGGTTCAAGGCGCCGTAGAGTAGCGCGACACAAAGCACTAAAAATGAACATGTATTTTTGTTTATGAATCAATATTATTAATAATTTCAAAATGTAACAAAACTAAGACGCCCAGACACCCTAACATCTTGGTTACGTGATAATCGTCTCATTACCGATTGAAGCCTTCCATCAATGAGAAGCCGTAAACGTCGTTGTGTTCACGTTTACTTGAGTACATTGCGCCTTGTTTGGTTAGTGTATATGACTCTTTTACCTAAAAATTGTAGAGAATCATCAAGAGATCAGCGTAATCGTTGAATGGCTTCATTTAAGCGTTCCATAAACTCTGGGTGCTGCGCTAGGAAATGCTTAGAGATGTACAGCCCAAACTCTTTTTCTTCCTCAAGAATCACGCCATAACCGCTCAAGTTGGTATAATTATGCATGAACACAGACTCAGCCACTAAGACAGCATCGACGACTTTAAGATCCAATTTTTCGATTAAGCCGTAGATATGGGTGGCGGGAGAGGCGGTTTGATACCCCTGATTTTTTAGCCAAAAAGCCGTATTGGTATTGAGCAAACTGGTCACCTTGGCTTGGCTCTTAAACACAGGATCATGAGGGGCAAACTGTTCGACATCTTCACTGCGCACAATCCACACCCAGCGATTGCTCATCACGGGTGCCGAAAACACCGCGTACTCGTCTCGCTCTTCATTCTGTGAAGCCATAAAGAAGCCATCTGAACGCTGTTTTCTCAGCTCAGACAACGCTCTACCATGATTTGATGAAACGGTCATCGTGTACTCCACCCCTATCGATGACAAAATAGGTAGCACTTTATCTATGCCAATACCCGCAGGTTCACCCAGTTCATCGATGGTGGTATAAGGTGGAAAATCTGGAAGGAAAAAATGCATATTGTATGCTGCATAGGCTTTAACATGAGCCAAAATTAGAACCAAACCGGAGATAAGTAACGGCTTTATCATCATGGAAATTAACGATCTCTTTTTCATTTAACTAATTATAGCGAGGTAATGCCTGTTTGTGTGGCTTAGTCGTTTTGAAAACTATCACTGAAAAGACCTCTATCTTCTCGGTAGTTAATTCGACTTCCATTTTCCATACTGGATACAATAAGAATGCTCAGTGACCTCCGAACAAAAAACCATGTGCACCAAGATCAACTCAAGTCGTATCAACTAGGAAATAACTCTAGCATACATAGCGCTAGAGTTATCCCACTCTACGGAAAGGTCGAACGGTTCAGCGTGCCAACGTCTCTAAGTTTAGCTAACCGATACGCCATAGCAAACTCAAGACCTCCAGCGTTTGTGTTGCTATGATTTGATTGACCTTATCACAGTGTTATACCCGAAACTTTACCTCCGCTAACGACTTTATGTAAAGTTGCACTTTCAGGTGTGATTTCGCCAAGAAAGGAACGCTTAAACTCTGATTTTAATTGGCGGTTAGTCTTGTCCGCATACTGGTACTCAACGCACTGTTCAGGCTCACTGACTGCGCATAGATTTCCAGACGAACCAGAGACCAATGGAGTATACCCACCGTCTTGTTGATCAAAGTACGCTCGGGCATTGAAAAATGGTTCAAAGTCTAGCAACACTTCTTGAGGTGCAAAGAAATACAACGGGTCAACCTTCTTGCCGGAAATCATTGGAAAACCTTTCTGTGGTACCTCATCGAAGATTATCTCAGCATCCATCACTATGTTATTTTTTGGGGTTTTGAAAACTATGTTTCCTTTAACCAGTATTGTTGACTGTGTTGGAGCTGTAGACAACATACCCACACCAAACCCTTCACCATTCTCGTTGACTAGATGCTCACTTGCAGCATTCACTTGAATGTCGGTCCCTGAATTATTGAAAATGCCGCCATCGATTGTTACTTGCGCATTTTTGGGCAGTGAAATACCAATTGCGTTTCCAGAAAAGCCCTCAACTTGATTATTACTCAGTGTCCATCGGTGGGTATTATGATAATAATCGAGATCTAATCCTATAACTTCCGGTTCATCATTGACATAGGCTGGTAATGGATTCTCGCCGTAGTCTTCGAACCCTGTTCGTGCACCAAAGCCATAAATTTTCGAGTTTTGGATAGTTATATTGGCGCTATGATTATGTTCAAATCCAACACGGCCGATATTCCATAAAGTCGTACCATCAAATACCATGTTAAGCTGATCTTTGTACATAGGAGGTAAGTCATTCATCCATGAATTTGGATCTGTTTCTGCTGGAGAAATTTTACGATGAAACTCTGTATGGGTGTAATAAGTCTGAACACCTCTGGCGAAGTTATAAGCGGTATTGTTTTTAAAAGGACGAGGCTTTAGGTACCAGACATCCAGAACAAAGTTAGGATATGCCCGTTTCCACGCCTTCAGTTCTTGGTTCAGAACAGGAAATTCAGAGGCAGGAACATGAGCATCAATACTCCCTCTCGCCATGCCAAGCTCCTTCTCAACCAACCCTTCAGTCCAATAAACGTAAGCATGGCCACTCGCACCAGATACCACATTACCTTCGACCTTAACCCCAGTACTGTGGAACCAAAAACCGTCTCCCTGCCATGCGAAATCCTGACGGCTTTCTCTAAGGTCAACGAGGGACTGAGTGGTTTCTCCATCAAAGTATGAATTCCTTGGCCTTGGTGCAACCATGATTGGATTGCTAGGGTTAACAGTACGAATGGCAATATTTTCGATAAACGATCCTGTTTCATTGCCTGACTCAGTATTAAATGCGCCCCCCACCACACTGTAACTCACATTCCTGACAAAATTGACACGGGAAGAATGATTTACGTACCCCCAACCAGGGTCGTTATTGACCACGCACCCCTCAACATGTGCAGGAGTAGGAAGAGGGGTTTTAGGCTGAGCAGGAAATACTGAAGTGTCCAGTCCACCACGATGGAAATGAATAGAATAACGCCCTCTTGGATTGCGTAAGCCATTATTAACGGGAGAACCTGTGTTTTTGTTCGCATCCAGATCGCTGAAGTCCCAGTCGTCCAAAATAATGCTTTTATCAGTGCGACCAAGGTTGTTTGCCTCTACATAACGCATGTCTACATCCAATGTATGCATAAACATAAGGTGACCGCGCGGTTTTTGGAACTCTCCACTCAGTGCTTTGACGCTCGTATTTTCTGACGAGATAACGATGTTTCGACTTAAATTCGCTACATGTACATTTAAATCGGGTTTTTGAGATGGCGCCTTATGATCTCTGACTAATGCAGGGGTAAACGAGACAGTATCACCGTTAATATGAGTAATGGTGACAACTTCATCACGTTCGAATTCGTCCGTACTATATCGAGAAGCATTGGTGATAGGATCTGTCCCAGCGATAACCAACCGATCGCCAACTTGCCACCCATTTGGCGTTGAACTCAGTACCAACTCTGTAGCACCGGTTGACAAGTGTTTAGCTAAAGTTAACCAACTGGTTTTGCTCGCACCATACATTTTAGTCGAACCCATGAGAACAGCGCCCGGAGCGTATCGCTGAGGGTCTTCAAACTCCGAAGTCCCTCCGCGTTCTGCAAACACTAAACTCGCTGTTACTGATTTCGATATTCCGTTATTGCTTGTTCCAATCTCCAGCTGGCTATTCAACGCACCAAACAGATACTCGGTTCTCAATTCAGTATTAGAATCAGTCGCAAAATCCAGCTTACCACCACTGCCGATTGTAATAGACTTAAATTCTTCTGGAACGAGACCGTCAACGGTGACGGTAATCCCATTGGGAATCAAGACCCGGTCATCATCTATGGGCAAAACCCCGCCCCACGTCGCAGGGGACGTCCAGGGGCCTGATGAGACGGCCATGACTGTCGCCGTTCCCGCGACTTCCATTGGTGTTTTTGCATGTCCGTGCATGACATAAACACAAGCCGCGATAAAGACCAATATATTGCGTGACATTGTAAGCATGGTGCCTCCCAAACGAATTGTTCAATGTCAACCCTAGCTCGCTATAGGGTTATAGGTACTGAGGAATGTATTTTTCTGATAGCGGTTATCTCTCTACTACAAGAGAAACGAGACTAATAATAGCGGTCCCTGAACATCAGCAACCTTACATAACAGCACGGTTATTCATACAAATGTGTATGAAAGCTCTGACCAATTAGGCGGGAGAAAACATAATTGGGTCACGTTGAAAGCGCAAATTCAACGCTTTCCTTCACATCACTCAGAGAACGATGTTGAGGGTTCTCTGGCTCTGACGACCAATCAATTTTTTGCATCGGACGCAGTGAACTTCTCTGCTATTGCAAACCAAGCAAGATGGAAGATAGTTAATAAGACCGTGTGCTACGCTTATGTGTAAAGTGACATCAAGGAAAGTAAATCATGAAATGGATAGTGACAGTTCTGTTTGTGCTCGTCCCAGCTTATTCTCTGGCACAAGATATCCAGGAGATAGAGCTCGTCTGTGATGAATGGCCAAGTTACACCAATAGCGATGGAACGGGTGTCTATTGGGACATCGTTAAGCGTGTATATGAGCCTTTGGGGATCAAGGTAAACACACAAACTGTTCCTTGGAAACGTGCACAGCTCAGCGTAAGTAGCAAGCAAAAAGATGCCTATGTGGGTGACTACTTTGATGCGTCCAAAGACAAAAAAGACTACTTATACCCTAAGGAGCACTTGAGTATCGAAGAATCCGTCGTCGTTGTTTTTAAGAATGATTACAATTCGGAATGGCAGTCTAGGGGCACAGCGATGCTTTCCGATAAACGTGTGGCTTGGATAAGGGGGTATGGCTTTGAGAATAATGTACTCAAAGGTATCGACATACAACTTAAAGAAGTAAAGGGGATTGATCAGGCTATCCTGATGCTATCCAGTGATCGGGTTGATGCGGTGGTTGATTATCAGTCCAATATTGTTAAAGCATTATCGAGTGATATTGATAACTATACATTGCTTGTGCTTGAGGAAGGACAAAAGTTATTTGTTGTTTTTTCTAATACCCCAAAATCCGCATATTTGGTTGACATGTTTGATAAAAAAATCAAAGAGATGAGGGAAAAGGGTGAAATTGACGCTATTTATGCAAAATACGGCATCGCACCGCCATCCAACTGATCGCTTGTTTGAGCTAAACCATGACACTCAAGCATCAATTCCAAATAATGGGGCAACTATTAAAACGGGTTCAATAACTTATGAATAACGTCTTGCCAACTCCTAGCAGGGATCATAGACGGCACAAAATGAAGTATATCGGGATCAGTAGAATTATGCAGAAAATCAATTTGCGTTCAAAAAGCGCTCAGCGCTCGCAAAAAGGCTCTGACACTTTTTTTGCTGTTTAGCGTATTCTGGCGTCCCTTCTGTCATAGACTCTAGGATCTCCTTCGCTTTGTTATATTCAGAGACCATAAGAGCAAATCGTTCCTCAAAGTTACTTTTGCGAATTTTATTACTTGATTTTTTGGCTGGTTTTCTCATCTTCATTTTATAGGTCCCATAGTTTTTTCTGTTCTCGTTCTAAAAGAATATTCTCGATCTTTTTTCTAATCTTATGAATGTTCTCTTTACACTCGCCTTTCTCGTGACTTTCAATATTTTTCGCTTTCAATTTACGACCTGGTGCTTTTGTCAACGTCGAGTCTCCATTCGTTCGTTATGAGATGTAGAAGTGCCCCAAAACCGTACCTTGTGAGTTGCTTATTTCGCCAGTACTGTCGGATTCATTAAACGAAAAGCTCACATCAAGACAATGACTGCTTATTCTGGGGAGTATATGGCGTTTTAAAATGTCGCTATTGAGCTGATTTATGGTCGCGGACCAAGAAACATTGTTGTGACAAAGATAATAGCTAATTTGGTACAATTAACTCTTGCTCTTGAGGTGTTTTTTTTCACGTAAAACGTAATACCAGTATGTTTTACGATTCGTCTTTCTAATCATTCGACTCCTTGATAAAAAAAGTGAGACCTTACCGTACTAGATCAGTCAATAAGATCTCACCAGAATACTTAAAGTACCGTAACGTCAGCAGCTTGTGGGCCTTTGCCACCCTGCTCTACGTTAAAGGCTACTTTTTGGCCTTCCGCTAGTGTTTTGAAACCATCACTAGCAATAGCTCGGAAATGAACGAATACATCAGCAGTGCCGTTATCAGGAGTAATAAAGCCAAAGCCTTTTGTTTCGTTAAACCATTTTACTGAGCCAGTTGTTTTATTTGACATGTGTATCTCGATAGATTGATTGTGTTAAAAAGAGAGCTACTAAATAAGGAATGAAGAAAAAGGTATCGCAGGATAGAGATGACGAGTCAAATCGTAAGAGAACTGAGAAGATCTTGAACTAAATAAGTTATCAATAGCTCGCTGTCTGAGCTGGTGGCTACTATACACGGTATACGCTAAATAGATACTCATTTCTCTAACTATTTTAAAATTCTTTTAAAATCATAAACTTAAAAATAGCCCTATAAGCTACTTCAAATCCTTATTCCATAGACTTTGCTAAAGTGTACTCGCAGCACAGCGCCGTTGCTTTGGGATGGTCAAATGAGTCAAACATACCATTGGTGCCATTCGTATCAGGACTTTCGTCAGGGTCACCATTGTCTAGCAACAAAAATCTATTGTATTGAGCAATGTAAAAGCCACCGTGAAAGCTTTGTGGCTAATCGGTAATAAAAAACCTTCTAATCGTGATATTAGAAGGCTTTGTGGCATCACGGCTTTCATCACCGTGTCGAATCAGCACGTTAATCTAAGGCGATGTGTTACCTTCACGCCAAGCACCCTAAGCTAGCTTGCGTTAGCAGCACCAAGGATATGAGTTACGAACGTTCAAACACCACCGTTTTATCGTTATACATAAATACACGCTTCTCAACATGGTATTGAATCGCTCGACCTAGCGTGAGTGACTCTACATCCAAGCCTTTTTTGGCTAAATCTTCTGGATAATAGGTGTGGTCAACCGTCTCTAGGCCTTGAGTAATAATCGGCCCTTCATCAAGGTCATCACTCACGTAGTGGGCAGTAGCACCCACCAGCTTAACGCCTTTGTTGTAGGCTTGATGATAAGGTTTTGCCCCTTTGAAACCAGGTAAAAGCGAGTGGTGAATATTGATCGCCCTACCCGACCATCGGCTGCACATATCGTGTGACAACACCTGCATGTATCGTGCAAGCACTAATAGCTCACATTCGGTTTCATCGAGCACAGACTGCACCAAGGCTTCTTGCTGGGGTTTGGTTTCCGCCGAAATAGGAAAATGGTGATAAGGGATATCATGCCATTCCACTAAAGACTGCAAATCTGGATGATTGGATATTACTGCTTTGATATCCACTTTAAGATTGCCTGTACGGTAGCGATACAGCAGATCATTGAGGCAGTGATCGTACTTAGACACCATGATCACCACTTTGGGTCGATAGTCAGAAGGGGTTAGTTCCCAGTCCATATCAAACTCTGATGCGCGCACTGAAAAGGCTGAATCAAAGGATGCTCTATCGAGTTCTTGACCACTTTGGACACTGAATACGGCGCGAATAAAGAAACGTTGGTTGAGCGTGTCATCAAATGAGTTTAACTCTTTGATGTAGCATTCAAATTGTAATAAAAATCGTGTGACAACATCGACTGTCCCTGCGCGACTCGGGCAACTGGCGGTTAAGATATAGGTTTTCATCTTGTTTCCCAACGCTGTATTCCACAGCTTTTTCGTTCCTATTTGACATACCGCGACCTAACTTGCGCTGTACGACTCTGTTTTTGCCTATTCTAAGTCGATTTCACTCAAAAACATCAGTGCGATGCCACATTCTTGATCCGCATCGAATGGCTTGCTTGAATACTGATCGGAAAGCACCGGGAAAACTCATCATAAGATGCGCCAACTCATGCCAAAACAAAAACAACAAGGCGAGCCCAAAACTCGCCTTACCCTTTTCGCATTCACTCTGCCGCAAGCGTTATTCTGATAAGGGGTTATCGTCCGTTATTTCAACGGAAACAAGCATAAAATGGTGCCTTTTGTTGTATTTATACATTGCCATTAACAACACAAGCAGTGGCATAACCAATACTGGCCTTGGGAACATCATCATCAAAATACCAGAGAAAATGGTCAACATCTCACCAAGCAATAAAACACCATTTTGTGATTTGGTATAGAGCGCAGAACCTGGGAGGAGTTTAAACTTGGCTTGCATGAAAATACCCTTGTACAGCTGTATATCCAGTTCCCCTGCTGTCGGTTTCACACTCTTGACCCGAATGGTGTACCAGTTGCCATTAATAAAATAAACCGTTCTGTGTACTTGGGAGAAACTTATTTTATAGTGATCGACGGCTTTGCCGTTGACTGTAATGTCGAGCGTGCCTTTAAAGCTGAATTTCATTTCTACTTTTTGGTCATCGACAACGAAGCTGCACCGGTGGTTGCCTACTACAAAACTGGGCTTCATTTTGTATAAGACATTCGCATTTTTTACACAGCCGATTTCTTCTGGTACTTCATTTTCATCATGTGCGGAAATGAAAAAGTTAGCCTCTAAGCCATTGTCAGTTAAATGTTCGGAAAGTGATGTCCTTAATTGCTCGAAGTAGCGATCAGCATCAGGTAGAAAGACGTTTCCCTCTGTTGCTATTAAGATAATCGGAGTATGGTCTTGGCATATCATCGTCATTTTGATTTCACCAGAGACAGCCCGACTTGCGCCAGAAGCATGTGGATGAGCGGGGAGCAAATGCTCATTGTCCATCCATTCGTAGACTATTTGACCTATATCATCGAAGCTGATGAGGCTAGAAGACGGCACGGGTATCCCTATTGTGAATCCCGTATGGGTACAATCCTGTTCCGTCACTTCATCATCTAGGTTATTCAGATAACTCGCTCGAAGGTTAAACGGGCTGGTATGAAAATCTCCGGACATGGGCACATGAATATCAAACGCCTCAAGCAATCCAGTCCCATGCTTGTTGGCATACCTTAGTGCCGAAAGCAAACCGTTTGGCTCGTCAAACTCGACAACCGCACTCAATTCTTCGCTGCACAGTTGCTCAAGCAGTGCGCCGACGTTCTCTTCTTTTACATAGACCCCTGAACGATAGTTGGGACTATACGAATCACCACAATGTTTAACCGTTGGAAAACACACAGAGAAGTCATCAAATAACGCTAAAAGAGAGTTAGAACACGCGCTGTTCGCGGCAATATCGATAAGAGATTGCCCCCTGTCGTAATAGTAAGGGCGTAGGTAAGCCAAAATACTACACGCTGCAAACCCCAAATAGGCGTCAAAGGGTTGCTCTTCATTTTGATTTACAACCGTGCTGTATAAGTTGTCTCTTAGAAACTCTCGGTCTTGTTTAGATTGAGTTAATAGCGCGACTCTTTCATCGAGTAGATTCGGGTCCCTTACGACATCATCAATAAAATAATCAATGTCTTGTTTTCTCACAGGCACATAAGCAGTATCTAACCCCAAGACTTCTCTCCTTAGATAGGTTTATTTTGCCGGGTGAGTGTAATCAGTTTTAAGCGTAAAATCAGGATTATTTTATAAATTTATTATTTGCTGTCATCAAGCTCGAAAACGCGATAGCAACAATAATAGAAATCAGTAATAAAAAGTTTTGCGGCGTTCTCTAGCTCGCATTCGATGAACTTATAGCAGCCAAATCCTGAATAGTAATGTTGCTTCTCTTGAATCACAAATCATGAACATCTCTGAAGAAGTTAAAATGACACGACTTTCATTGTTTACATAGAGCAGTATAAAAATGGAAATCAACGCCTTGCATTCTTAAAACATTATGTTAGATTTGTTGAATACTTGATCACAACCAAGTGACGGGAATAACAACCCTGCGTAACACTCCTCTCTACTACGCGCATCCCAACATCAAATTTAATTCTAAGCCTACCCTGCTCTTGCAGCGTCTGCGCTTATAACTTTTATAATAACAACGCATTGGATTAACTATGTTTCCCATCTCTCATGAGGGAAAGTGGTTTCGATTTTTAATGGTATTCATATTCCTTGGTGCTGCCATGGAAACGGATATCTATCTACCCACATTCCCCGATATATTAAGCGACTTCAACACCGACGCGGTGATGGTGCAGCGCATTCTGAGCTATAACTTTATTGGTATCTGTATTGGTTCCTTGCTCTACGGACCACTATCGGATCATTTTGGTCGTCGAAAGATACTAATGTTTGGTTTTAGTGTCTTTCTTACCGCAAGTATCGCCTGCATTTTTGCCTCGACTATCGAGCAATTATTAGCGTTTCGACTACTCCAAGGCTTCGGCAGTTCGGCGTGTGTGATCGTCGGCACCGCAATGATATTTGATCTATTCGATGAAGATTCAGCCGCTAAACTGATTGCCGATCTCAACACGTTAGTGGTCAGCTTGATGGCTTTTGCACCTCTTATTGGTGGCTGGATAAGCCTTCATATGGGGTATAAGGCAAACTTTGTCTTTATTGCCATTTTGGTACTGCTTTCTGCGGTCAAATGCTTCTTCTTCTTACCTGAATCTTTGAGTACAGATAAACGAAAGAAGGTCGCACCTAAACGAATAGTAAGCGACTACAAAACCGTATTGTCTTCTTCTGCCTTTTGGTACAACACGCTTGTGACAAGCTTAATTCTTGCCGCCTATATGATTTATGTTTCCAACATGTCGTTATTGTATATAGAGCAATTAGAAGTCAGCCCCGAACGCTTCCCATTTTTCCAAATGGCAACACTGGGCACATTCGTCTTGGTGAGTTTGAATAACGCACGGTTAATCGACAGGTTTGGTATCAATAAATTAAAAAGCACTGGGCTTGGCTTAATATTTACCACCACGCTCGTCTTTTTCTTATTACCGTCCGAGCAGCTCAACTCACCATTTATCTTAACGGGAACGATGTGCTTGTTTTCAATAGGTGCAGGGTTATCGATTGGATTGTTCTTTGCGAAATCGATGCAAGTTTTCCCGGATCTAACGGGAATCGCAGCATCACTCGTGACAGCTATTCGCCTATTTATCGTTTCTGCCGCGATTGATTTAGGCAGTAATGCGTATGAAGGGACGTCGGAGTCAGTCATACATGTGATGACCGCCGTCGTTATCTTTTTAGCGGCTATCTCATCGGTCAATTACTGGCGTCAAAGCCGATTGAAGCAGGCTGAGAGCTCTCGACTAATCAGCTCAACGACGAAAAGTAGGTAAAGTCGCTAACTTAGGTCCTCGAATACGATTTAGGTCGTCCTCGATCGTGTTTGAGGTCTCGTGATACCTAGCCTTAGCTCATATTGGCACTCATCATCTCAATTGGAGCTAAAACCATGAAATGGACACATAGGCTGTTTGTATCGATTCTTTTTCTTTCTCGTTGTGCCCTCGCCACTGGTGTGGGGTTCACACAAATCACCTTAACTGACGATCCTCAACGCCCTCTGGATACTGCCATTTGGTATCCGACAAACGAGATGTCACATTCAACCTTGATTGGCGATAACCCAGCCTTCGTCGGCACGCATGTCTTTAAAGGTGCCCAAATCCTATCCAACACTTTTCCGGTGGTGTTGTTATCACACGGCTACCGAGGAAACTGGCGAAATCAAAACTGGTTAGCGACCAAATTGGCTAAGCGCGGCTATATTGTCGCGGCCGCCGACCACCCCGGAACTACGTCTTTTGATCACTCTCCTCTCCAAGCAGCAAAGTGGTGGGAACGACCTCGCGATGTATCACGTGTTCTCGACCACTTGTTAACGACGACTCGGTGGAAACCGCATATCAATGCCGACGATATCACGGCGATAGGACACTCATTAGGCGGCTGGACGGTGATGCAATTAGCTGGTGCTACGGTGGACAGAGCAACCTTCAAGTCTGATTGTTTGAACTACCCGAACCCACGTACTTGTGGCCTCGCTAAAGAGTTAGGGCTATCGAGCATTCAAGCTCAAGAACCAAGCCTGAAAACGCTGCTGGATAGGCGAATCAAGCGTGTGGTTAGCCTAGATTTGGGCCTTGCTCGTAGCTTTTCAATCGACAGCTTAAATGACATTCGGATACCAACTTTAATCCTGGCCGCTGGTATCGATATTGGCGACCTCCCGCAAGCGTTAGAATCGGGTCACATTGCCGAGCACATACCGGTTTACTTAAGACGGTACAAGGTGTACCAAAACGCTACGCATTTTAGCTTTATCCAAGATTGTAAATCGGGCGCACAATCTCTTCTTGAAGAGGAAGTACCGGGTGATGGCATTATTTGTCAGGATGGCATCGGCACATCACGCAATGAGCTACATCAAGCGATGTTGGACGACATTGTTGACTTTCTCAAGCGATAAAGGCTAGCCCTAGCATTCAATCTCACTCTGGTGGTAAACGTCGAAACTCACTCGGAGTTTGACCTGTTATCCGTAAAAACTCACGATTGAAGTTAGATTTAGTGTGAAACCCTGAGCTGAGGAAGATATCTGTTATCGTGTCGTCACTTTGTTGCAGCAACATCTTGGCATGTTCAATTCGATACGTGTTAATCACTTTAGAAATGTTTTGGTGATGAACTTGGTTAACCGCTGAGGATATTTTTCTCGCTTGAATGCCAAGCTTTCGCGACAGTCTGTCGAGCGTTAAGTCAGGATCGGTAAAGACTTGTTGCTCTCTCATCAACGCATCGAATTTAGCCATGATGTTCGATACTGCTTGTACTTGGTCTTTATCCAAATGCCCCGTCGACGTAACCGTCGTATCGATTTGTTGAGGAGAGGATATTGGCGGTGAAGCTTGGTGATCTTTGACGGGCGTACTCACACTGATCACTATCACCGCAGCGACAATGGCAGGAATAAGTACAAGATATCCTATCGATAATATCAGGTTGCTGTGCTGCGCGTTAAACCACAATATATCGTATGAGAGCGCCGCATCGACCAGAGCAGAAAACAGAAGAAGCCCGCCTGCCACTCGTTCTGCGACCTCCACTCTGGATACATCGCTTAATCGAACTCGTTCTGGCGTGCTGAATGATGACTTCAACAGCAAACTACCGTAGGTGAAATAGAGTAAGATTAACAGTATATCAACGCTTCCAACCCAGATATGCTGATGCAATAAGCCGCCAACCAGCACAGTAATAGGACCAATCCAGTGTAATTTTGAGCTTGTTTTGTTTCGATGAGCCCCTGAAAAGCAAAGCCAAGCCACGACTGGTATACTGGCGCCAAGAATGGGTTGAAGAAATCGGAATAAGGCAATATCGACTACCCATCGTAACCCCACCATGGTGATCATCAATGCACACAAAGTGATAAACCAAAATGGCTTTTGGCCCGTGTGTGGATAACGGCATCGAAGCAATACGCCTGTGATGAACAACAACAACGAGGCAATAAATGGTAGGGGTATGGCGAGCATTAATAGTCCGTTTAAATTCGAGAAAAGATCACTGACCTCATGTCACTCACTGCATTGGCGAAACCACTGAGTGAGCCTAATGATACCTATTGAATACCCATCTATAGTAAAATAACTTTTTATAGAGTCAATGCAGATTAACAGGCAATAAATGGCTTTAAGTCGTACTGAAACGTTGCCCAAAATCAGTTGGTGCTCACCTTATCGGCTTTGGCGCCTTAAAACGAGTGGCAACAAATTCTTCGTGGGTTGGGATTGTGTGAGAACAGTTTACTCCGCAAGCTTTTAGACCAAAGTGCTTTAACTTATCTTCGCCATCTAACTTGATGTAGCCAAAATAGGTCAAACTATTTCGGAAATGAACAAACTTTATTCACACTGGCAAAGTTAGATGGCCTCGGACATTTACAGTGGGAATCGCTGATTCATAGAAGTCGAGTATCGAAAGAAATTTCGTGTCTTTTTGCCGTTTTGATGAGCTTTGGGTAACCTGGATGTTTTGTGTTGAGCACATAGTTTTGTTCGCGAGGCACAATCACCGATGGGATCGCCAGTGCTAAGCTTGAATAGCTCGATAGCCATTGATCACCGATTTCGGCTGTCTGAAGCGGGGCTGGCTCTTCGTTCCAGTTATCCGGTAAGTCGTCATTTTCAAGGACCAAAGCATCGTTTTCATCCAGTTCCAATGTAAATAAGACATAATTTTCAAGTGCTTTAGTATTTTTGAGATGAACCAAGATTTCTAAAATGGCAAGTGACTCTGACGCCGAAACATAAACCGCAGAGCGTCCAATAGAATTCCAACGTCCTCCGTGCAGTCTGGCGCCTTCGCCATCGAAAGCTGATTCTTCCCACTTTTCCTTTACGATTCGGTACAAAGTGATCAAGAAAATACCCCATGTTCTAACCGTCCAATTAGGTTTAGAACGCCTTCTGATTCAGCAGTAGTAGAAACCATATCGATAGGGCGGCGGTTACCCAAACCAACGACAGGGGATTTGAGCCATTCACACGCGGCCACAATATCTCCTTCAAACAAATTGATTGTTTGATGGAATATCTCAGCAAAACGGTACAAACGATCACTTTCATCTTTGTTAAAACGTCCTGCTTTCGATCTTCGGTTTAGTGTGGCTGGTGGAATAGTAACAGCGGTAGCCAACTCTTTCTTTTCTAATTTAGAGTACTTGGCTAGCTTGTCAAAAACATCAAAATCCAGACCTTTATGAACAGACTCATAAAGGGTTACCCCTCGCGATGGAATGCCTACTTGCTGCCAAAAGCTAGCTGGCTGTTTAACGGGCTTGAATGCTTGCATTTGTGACATAACAACAACTCACTATCAAATGATAGTATCATTATGTATCAGATGATTGAGATAGGCAAATTTACAAGTACATAACTTGGAAATTGGAGATCGACACGTAAGTTTTGATCCTTATCTGCCTTTTTAAACCTAATCAGTCTAATTGAGAGTCTAATTGGGACAGGCACCTGAACAACATTAATTTGTTGTTATATGCATTTTTCGAAGTACTGAACTGGCATATTTTGATAGTAACCTTCACCACACGCCTTGAATCCAAGTTTAAAAAGTATGTGCTGAGAAGGCATGTTTTCAGGTTCAGTTAAAGCAAGAACTTTCGTATAACCAATTTGATTGGCAAAAGAGAGAACGGCAGAACTTGCCTCGAATGCGTACCCTTTACCTCTAGCTGAAACCTTAAGCCGATAACCAAAGTTCAACTACGCTTTTGCCTTTAAAGTTAAATGATTCTATCCCACAATAACCGACTAGCTCGCCAGTCGTACGTTCCACAACACATAACTTTCCGATACCTTTGTTTTGAAATGCACTAACAAGCTCTTCAAAACGGGTATTTGCTTGGTCATGTGTCATTACACCAGTTGGAGAAAACGCCATAAAATCAGCATTTCCTAGTAATTTTATTACTTCACTACGGTCTTGCTGAGTAAACTCTCTGAGCTCCAAACGTTCCGTTTTAATCACTGGTGCCTCCATGCACATAACATTCTTCATAACAGGCAGCCTCGTTTTTCTGTCTGCCCGGCTTGCCATTAACCCATCATAAGTGACTAAAAGTTAATGTGAATGTATCAAAACTATACATTCTATCATTATATAAAAACGAGCGTGCGTGTTATCCGTTTTTAACCATGCGCGTTATCTTAGCAAGCATAGCGCTAACCCTAAGACCAATGACACAACTGTTATGCCTCAAACAAAATACATCGACACCTGTTCTGGTGTGGTGATTTCTGTACGTATTAAGCTCAAGGGGCTGGGGTCAACACAGATGGGGGATGAAAAAACGCCTTGGAAAAGTGTTAGCTATAAAGAGTAATATACTACTTTGATTAGCATTGTTTGCATATAACGTTGCATGGAAATCTACCAATAAAATAATTTAGAATAAATCACCAATAATTAACTCTTTGCCTACAACGTACGCGCCTACACTCCCTCTCAACTTTCGACAGAGGGCATGGACATGGAGCGTAAATACCCCGACCCGTTTAAAACCAAAAGACCTCATATGAGGGCTGGCTACAAACCGATTATTGAAGAGAAACCGGCTGGCCCGATGCCAACCATTTCTCCACCCGAAGAGAAAGAGCCAGCCTTCGCTTACGCAGTCGAATACGCGTGCGAGATGAGTTTGTACAGCAAGGCAGTCGAGCCGCACATAGGCAGCCTGCTAGGCAAGACCGCACAAGAAAGCCGGTTCTCTCAATGGCGTCAAGTCGCCAATGGCCCTCATACCCGCAGCATTGTCTCGATAGACAAGCAAGAAACCCAACAATTGTGGGTCGGAAGCAAAGCCCCGCTTCCGGTCAATGCCGAACTCCGTTGGTCAGACATCCTGCCTCAAGACAAAGACCACCTCACTATCGAATACGCGTTTGTGCCCATTCGCCCCGCCATCCAAATCGGCGAAATGCTCGGCTTACCGACCGAAGGCTATTTGTACCATTTTGTTGATGGTGAACTGCTGCATGAATACCGCTTCCAAGGCGACACTCGGTATCACTTTTTGGTCACGCAAAGCACTGCGGGGGCGATGAATCCAGAGCCTAGAAGCCAGTTTGGCAGCGACTTTGTCTTAGCCCTGTGGAAACGAGAGGGTCAGGTGGTGGTCAACCAGCACTTGCTGTTTAGCCGACACGCCATGGATGACCAAGCCATGTCGGCGGTAGACGCGGCCTTTTTAAATGAGCATGGCGTCCAGCTCGATATGGACGCCATCATCCCTTTGACCAAAGGGCCAATCGTAGAAGAGGTTAGTCGCCGAGCCGCTCATCAGGCGGCTCAAGGGGAAACCCTAGAGCAGATTGCTCAGCAGCACGGCGTCACTCTTGAAACCTTACAAACCTTAAACCCGACGTTGCCATTATCGCCACTGGACAAGGGGGCGGTCATCTATACCGAGCCCGTGAGGGTGTACAACCATGCGCTGGATGTCGGTTACCCAGCCTTCACCGCCCGGCTCAGTGAAGGGCTGCTCTCGATAGACCGCATTGCCCGTGAAAAACCGTTTCCCGTGGTGAAGGTCGCCACGGCGAATCAAAGTGCCTTTGCCGCCTTGGCTCCGGTGCGCTACGCCATCGACAACCGAAACCTAGACACACTCAATGATGAGGTAGTCAAAGGGCTTAACCCCATCACTGACACCGCGCTCTTCCCGGGCGGCGTGCTGCGTTCAGACAAACTCCCTTATACCTTACGGCAGCTGCGCGGATGGCTGGCTCTATGCCCTAAGCCAAGACCCAGAAACCGACGTCTGGTCGGTGGCCGAATACCAAGTCGTCAAAGGCGAGTTCTACCGTTTTGTTGGCGACCTGGCCGAAACGCGATATAACGCAGACGCTGAAAAGCCACACGCTTACGTGCTTTATCAAACTGGCCGGCCCTATTTTATCGGTTATGCGAGCCAGCGCTGGACACAAAACCTGCAAGATTTCTACACAGGCAATACCCCAGAGAGCCAGCAAGCAAGACAAGCCTGGCTGCGCGATATCACCGCCCCAACCCATCGTCTGCCGATTGAACAAATCTCAAAAAGAAGTGGCCGACGTCGGCCACGAAGACTTAAGCGCGTATTATTTGACCTGCGCTTCTCCCACCGTCACCGAAGCCGATGAACAAGGGCTCATCACCCCACTGCAGCCCGCGTCCCTCATCAGCTACCAGTATCAAGCGCCCCTCTTGTGCGCCCACCATTTTGTCGCTTTGGATGACCCCTTGGCTGACTTCACCGACTTGTATCTGCGCTTGGCGCAATCAGTATTGCCCTTGTTGCAAGACGACCACACGCAGCGAAAAATCGTGGTGGCGGAAGCCATTCGGAGCTTGGTGCGCATTTCCCTGCCACCGGGCACCTTAGATAATGTCCCGGTCGACAAGGTGGTTGAGGTCGAGCAAGACCTAGATACCTGCTTGGAGTACCACTACTATCAAGCGCAATTGAAGAACGGTAATGCCGTCGGCAATTGGGGCGCCAGTTTGGCCTTAGAAGCGCAACCCATTATCGCCGCCTACCCTGAAGCCAGAGCCAGACTCAATCAATACGGTATTGCACCAGCTCTACTCGAGTCACGCTTTAGAGAGTATGTTGAACGGCGCAAAGCGCACCGCCAAGTCAACTGGGCAGACTTAGACACCTTCTACAAAGACTACCTAAGCACCCTTCATCATAGCGTCGCCATGATAAAGCACGACGCCCCCCATGTGATAAAGGCCATCACCGCCTTAGGCACCGACCCGCGGCGCTTTGGCCTCGACGTCGGCGATCATGCCCACCACCGAGTGCTAAGTACCCTGATGGATGCGACGCTCAATGAACTCGAATTGAGTGCCCAGCAGGTGCCCGAGTTGAGCGACAGCATCGATGAATTGCTCACCGAACCGGATAACTTATTAGGCTTGGCGGTGTACGGATTCTCGTCGGAGATTTATGCCGCCACCGAACCACTGCTCGGTGGCGTGACCTTCTCGGATTTTACTGGTCAAACACGTATCCCGCTAAGCGGGTTTATCTCGGCGTTTAACGATGTAATTGGGTTCAGCGACCCCAATTCGGCCTTGTTTACGGCGACGAAGAGCTTACTCATCCCCCTTGAAAGGCAAATCAATCAGGCCACACAGGCGGTCAAAGACAAAGGGGATAAAGCGGTGCGCAGCCTACAAATGCTGCGTTTTCGTATCATTAACCGCGTGATGAAACTGCCCGGTTTGTCGGCGCGGCGCGCCATGGCAATGTCGCTGTGGGGGCAAGCTCAATTGAGTCAGGGTAAGGTGTTTCTTAACGAGGGCCTTAGCGCTCAAACCCAAGCGGCCAATGGCCGTTACCACCAGTTGTTAATGGAAGCGCACAGTACCAATACTGCCTTGTCCAAGCTCCCTGCTGACTCACCAGACTATCGCCGAATGTCGACGTCGTTACGTCAGATAAACAAACAAATCAGTCGCTATGTGGAGTCTATCCCACCGGTGTTCAGCGAATACCGGAGCCAAACTGTTGGCAAATACACCTTCAGCAACGCCGCGAGCTCGGTCAGCCATGCCTTTGACCGCCTTGGCGGCACGGATTTGGTGGTTGCGTCCCTCAACCTAATTAATATCACCTCACAAATACAAACCCTGCAAGAGATGGAAAAGTCGGCCCCTTACCCGGATACGCGTCGCCAACAAACGACGGTGGGTTACAGTATCGCTTGGTTTGTTAATAACACAGGTGCGGTGCTAAAAGGGCTATCACTGAGTAAAATCCAAGGCAAAAGTGGTGTAATGGAGAATACGCTAAAGACACTCAAAACCAGTAAGATGGAAGGTGTGAAAATTGCAGATGTAATTAATGTTGAACGCTATATTGCCCACTCACTGATTGCCGGAGTTGCAGGGGTGCTCGCCGCGGGGCTAGAAGGTTGGCAAGTCGTAGAAGATTACTCAGCATCAAAAAGTTCGTTAGAAAAAGCATTGCTGGGTGCTAAAGTTGTCGCACTCGGAATGCAGGCTTCGAGTTGGGGTTATCTGGTCGTTAACTCGCTGAGAAGCCGTTTTGGAACCCTCGCTATTGGTAGCGTGCTAAATGGGTGGATATTGGCCATTAACTTCTGGGGCGCGGCTTTGTATGCAGCAGTGACCATACTGCTGTTGCTGACTAAACGAACCCCGCTGGAAACCTGGCTGCGCCATTCAATATGGGGCAAAGAGCCAGACTTTAACCGCAGCGCTGTGGATGAATACCACGCCTTACTGGCTTTGCTTAACCAGCCGTCAATCCAGTTTCGCACCACTGCGCGACGTATTGATAGAGCGGAGCCAAGCAACAGCGCGACCGTCCATTTTAAACAAGAAATGACAATTCTGCTGCCCAACGCTTATGCCAATGAAGCCGTGACCCTGAGCATCGAAAGCGGCTTTCCGCCCTCGGATTATCAGAACTTTACCGCTCACACCTTATTCAGCGGCCAAGTAACACGCGATAAAAATGAGCCGACCCTGTGCCGCTACCACTTACCTTTACCTCAACCACTGCAACACCTAGTGGCGCAAGGGCAAGGGACCATCAGGCAAGAAAGACTCAACGTGTTTGTTGGTCGCCATGCCAATAACCCGTATGATAACGGCAATGCACTGGTTAGCGTCTATCAGGCGCAAACCTTAGCGGGGGTCAGCGAGCACAAAACCATGCCAGCGCTCGCGGAGTCAAAGCTATCACTGATGCCAACCCATCAGGTTCAGTTGCGGCTGCCCCCCATGCCAACCCACCCAGCGCCAGCCAGTAAAAAACAGAGTAAAGAGGAATAGCCTTATGCGACCACTGAGTCCAACGTATCCAGTACCAATGGAGGGGCCTCACTGATGTATGTGTCTGTCGACTCGTTACCGGAGCTGACCTCAGAATATCAACACGCCCAGCAGCAAGCGGTACAAGAGGCCAAAGTGGTCTATCAATTTGAAGTAGTCAAAGTGCCACCTATTGATTATTGGGCAATATCGATATGGCTAGCATTATTTGGCCTGATTGTGTGGGTTGGTTCCCAATTAGACTGGCTTGGAATGACCGTATTTACCTTATTTGCTTTTGCTTTAGGCAGCTACTTATATTACGCCGGTAACCCAGATGTAAAACAAGCCGTGACCTTAACCGAAAAAGGCATGATAGTCACCGAGCTGACTCTGGTCCCTGACGCCTGCTTTGCTGCCTTACGCTACTCAGGCTATGTGGGCGTTGCTATTTCGATTATTGGAGTGGTGCTGGTGGGGCCGATGATGTTTGTTGGTGCCGGCGCTGGGCTGTTAATGTCGTTTAAAATGGCTGGAGTGGTCAATAGACCTAGGCAGCGAGTATTGCCATTTAACTCTATGCTTAATTACGAATTTTTTATTGCACCTGCCATAAAATATAAACATGGCCTTGTTCAGTGGCATATGTCTCCAATGATCGAAATGGATGATACTGATAGTTATGATGACGGTGAAGAAGACCCTTATCACACTCAACGAAACTTCTACTTCTTAAGTTATGCCGCTTCGCATGAAGAGCAAGCTCAAATAGTAAAACACTTAACCCCCTTTATTAACATTGTCGAGGAAGAGTAAATAGTCACAGGCTCCCTAAACAGGGGGCCTGTGTATGTATTGGGGGTTCAGCGATTGTTGGTGAATCAAAAGCTGAGTAGAGCATACCACTGAATCCAACGTATCAAGTACCAATGGAGGGGCCTCACTGATGTATGTGTCTGTCGACTCGTTACCGGAGCTAACCCCAGAGTATCAACACGCCCAGCAGCAAGCGGTACAAAAGGCCAAGGTTGTGTATCAATTTGAACTCGTAAAACAGCGCCCGAAGGATTACTGGACAATTTCTATATGGTCGTTGTTTGGCTTATTTTCCTTATGGATGATGTGGATCGCAGTGCAAGACGGTCTATGGGCAGGTGTTCTTCTTGTTATATTGTTTTCCGGAGGCTTTCTGACGTATTGCTATTTTGCCGGTAACCCAGATGTAAAACAAACCGTGACCTTAACCGAAAAAGGCATGATAGTCACCGAGCTGACTCTGGTCCCTGACGCCTGCTTTGCTGCCTTACGCTACTCGGGCTATGTGGGCGTTGCTATTTCGATTATCGGGGTGGTGCTGGTCGGGCCGATGATGTTTGTTGGTGCCGGGGCTGGGCTATTAATGTCGTTTAAAATGGCAGGGGTTACTAATCAACCTAGAGTCAGAGTTCGCCCTTTCAACCCTAATATTGAATATGAAATGGCGGACAATCAATGTATGAAGTTCAAAAATAACCTCATTCTACGTCGAGTCGTGCCTCGTATAGAGCTAGAAAATGACGGTGGTGAAAAAGATGGCCTGTTCAGCGATAACAAAGAATTTTATTTCCTGAGCTATGCCAGTACAGAGCAAGAGCAAATAGAAATGATGCGCCACTTGAAGAGGTTCATCAAAGTTGAACATGAAGACTACTACCATCAGGTGTAGTTGATGGGGCCTCACTGATGTATGTGTCTGTCGACTCGTTACCGGAGCTAACCCCAGAGTATCAACACGCCCAGCAGCAAGCGGTACAAGAGGCCAAAGTGGTCTATCAATTTGAAATCGTAAGACAGCGTCCCAACGATTACGGCATAATTTCTATATGGTCGTTGTTTGGCTTATTTTCCTTATGGATGATGTGGATCGCAGCGCAAGACGGTCTATGGGCAGGTGTTCTTCTTGTTATATTGTTTTCCGGAGGCTTTCTGACGTATTGCTATTTTGCTGGTAACCCAGATGTAAAACAAACGGTGACCTTAACCGAAAAAGGCATGATAGTCACCGAGCTGACTCTGGTCCCTGACGCCTGCTTTGCTGCCTTACGCTACTCAGGCTATGTGGGCGTTGCTATTTCGATTATTGGAGTGCTGCTGGTGGGGCCGATGATGTTTGTTGGTGCCGGCGCTGGGCTGTTAATGTCGTTTAAAATGGCTGGAGTGGTCAATAGACCTAGGCAGCGAGTGTTGCCATTTATTTCTCTGCTTCACTATGAGTTTCGTATTGCTCCTTGCATCCAATACAAAAACAACCTTGTTCAATGGCATATGTCCCCAATGATCGAAATGGATCATGCTGAAGATGATGAAGAAGGAAGAAACCTTTATCGCTCGAATCGAAACTTTTACTTCTTAAGTTATGCCGCTTCGCATGAAGTGCAAGCTCAAATAATAAAACACTTAACCCCCTTTATTACCATTATCGAGGAAGAGTAAATAGTCACAGACTCGTTAAACAGGGAGCCTGTGTATGTACTGGGGGACAGCGATTGGTGGTGAATCAAAAGCTGAGTAGAACGTCCCCCTGAATCTAACGTATCAAGTACCAATGGAGGGGCCTCACTGATGTATGTGTCTGTCGACTCGTTACCGGAGCTAACCCCAGAGTATCAACACGCCCAGCAGCAAGCGGTACAAGAGGCCAAGGTGGTCTATCAATCTGAAATCGTAAGACAGCGTCCCAACGATTACGGCACAATTTTTATATGGTCGTTGTTTGGCTTGTTCTCCCTATGGCTTATGTGGACTGCGGTATCTGATAACCTCTGGACGCTCGCTATCATTATTCTATGTTTGACTGTCAGTATACTGTTGTACTTATATTACGCCGGGAACCCAGATGTAAAACAAACCGTGACCTTAACCGAAAAAGGCATGATAGTCACCGAGCTGACTCTGGTCCCTGACGCCTGCTTTGCTGCCTTACGCTACTCGGGCTATGTGGGCGTTGCTATTTCGATTATCGGGGTAGTGCTGGTCGGGCCGATGATGTTTGTTGGTGCCGGCGCTGGGCTGTTAATGTCGTTTAAAATGGCTGGAGTGGTCAATAGACCTAGGCAGCGAGTACGCCCTTTCCCTCCCCATACAAATTATAGAATTTATATTGTTCCAGAATGCCGTTATAAAAACGGACTTTTACAATGGCATATGTCACCAATGATTGACCCTGAAGTAGAAGGTGAAAAGATGGAAGCTATTTATCGTGAAAATAGGATATTTTATTTTTCTCGCTATGCCGCCTCACCTAAAGAGCAAAAGCAGTTTCTACAACACCTCAGGCAATTAGTTACTGTTATAGAAGAAGAGTAAATTTTCACAGACTCCCTAAACAGGGAGCCTATGTGCGTACTGGGGGACAGCGATTGGTGGTGAATCAAAAGCTGAGTAGAACGTCCCCCTGAATCCAACATATCAAGTACAAATAGAAAGACCTCACTGATGTATGTGTCTGTCGACTCGTTACCGGAGCTAACCCCAGAATATCAACACGCCCAGCAGCAAGCGGTACAAGAGGCCAAGGTGGTGTACCAATTTGAAGTAGTCAAAGTGCCACCTATTGATTATTGGGCAATATCGATATGGCTAGCATTATTTGGCCTGATTGTGTGGGTTGGTTCCCAATTAGACTGGCTTGGAATGACCGTATTTACCTTATTTGCTTTTGCTTTAGGCAGCTACTTATATTACGCCGGGAACCCAGATGTAAAACAAACCGTGACCTTAACCGAAAAAGGCATGATAGTCACCGAGCTGACTCTGGTCCCTGACGCCTGCTTTGCTGCCTTACGCTACTCGGGCTATGTGGGCGTTGCTATTTCGATTATTGGAGTGGTGCTGGTCGGGCCGATGATGTTTGTTGGTGCCGGCGCTGGGCTGTTAATGTCGTTGAAAATGGCCGGAGTGGTCAATAGACCTAAGCAGCGAGTACAACCTTTCCCCCTACCGCGAGTTACCGACTTTCTTGCGTTCCGGAAGGCCGATATAAAAATGGACTGATTGAATCGCATTTGTTTCCAATTTTTGAAATGGAAACTGAGAGTGAAGAGAACGAGGATATTTATTGGGAAAATAGGCATTTTTACTTTTCTTACTATATTGCTTCACCGGCAGAACAAGAGCAGCTTTTAAAACACCTAAGGCAATTAGTTACTGTTATAGAAGAAGAATAAATAGTCACAGACTCGCTAAACAGGGAGCCTGTGTATGTACTGGGGGACAGCGATTGGTGGTGAATCAAAAGCTGAGTAGAACGTTCCCCTGAATCCAACGTATCCAGTACCAATGGAGGGGCCTCACTGATGTATGTGTCTGTCGACTCGTTACCGGAGCTAACCCCAGAATATCAACACGCTCAGCAGCAAGCGGTACAAGAGGCCAAGGTGGTCTATCAATTTGAACTCGTAAGACAGCGTCCCAACGATTACGGCACAATTTTTATATGGTCGTTGTTTGGCTTATTTTCCTTATGGATGATGTGGATCGCAGTGCAAGACGGTCTATGGGCAGGTGTTCTTCTTGTTATATTGTTTTCCGGAGGCTTTGTGACGTTTTGCAATTCACCCCTCACCCAGAGATTTGACTCAATAACTATCTAAATCGAAGCCGCCGCTTTCTTTAGGTGATCAAAC
The DNA here is from genome assembly GCA_019339365.1 of Vibrio neptunius. NCBI lineage: Bacteria > Pseudomonadati > Pseudomonadota > Gammaproteobacteria > Vibrionales > Vibrionaceae > Vibrio > Vibrio neptunius. The sequence continues at coordinate 87,974 of CP079860.1, forward strand.
AGTATTTTTTGATTGCTATTGTCTGCAAAAGCCGTCGGCTTTGACGAGTAGACCTGATGCTTTGTATCTAAATTTATCAATCTGGCTTGTCCTGTACTGCCCCAAAACGCATTGACCAATTTTCTGTCTTCCACTGGCATCTGATAATCTAATTGGGACAGACACCTGAACAGGGACAGACACCTGAACAGGGACAGAAACCTTAACAAATGCTTGCGGCAGGAAAACAAAAAATGTGGCAATCGTTGCCTGTATGAGAAAGATGGTTGTGATATTAAATTCTATGTTTCGAGGCAGTGTTATCTGGGATAACCATGGCGCCAAAGATTAACTATTGACGCCATCGTCTAATGTTACGCCTTTACATGAAATTTAAGGTCAATGTAATTTGTTGTAGCTGCGTGGCTACATCGCTCTTTGGTAAAGGAAATACGTCAACTCGTTTGACCGCAGCTTCACCTGCTTGGCACAGCTTTTCATGGCCAGATGAGCTAAGCGACATAACTTTACCATGAGAGTTTAACGAAATCTGAAACTCACATTTTTGGCCATTAACTTCATTGATGTTACCTAGTTGATTTTGAATCAGCTGAGTATAGATTTGACCATATTTTACTAATTCAGAGCTCTGAGACTCATTTGTGTATCCCAAATGTGGAGTTGTTAGACCAAGTAGTATCAACACACTCCTCAAAATCGGCTTATTCATTTACATTCCTAATTATTGGGGATTAGCCATTATTCCAATTAAGTAGAATCTAATTGGGACAAACACTATAACAAGTTGTCCAATTCAGTGGTGAGCAACACCATACCTTTTCCTCAGCATAATACCCTAAACACACCAACCGACGCATATAAACAATGCCAAGGGTTGTAAATCTGTCTTAAAGGTTTGTATGCGTATCATACCACTCGCACTAAACTAAGATTTTCACTCGCTGCTGGAGCTTCAAAATACTGAGTGACATGATGAAACACAACCCCAGTGTCAAACATAGCTCTTTCTGGTTGTTCAACTCGGCGTTTAGCAATTTGGGATAAGCATTGCTCATCTGTTAGGTCTAAATACCAAAGCTCATGCTCACTCCCTACTTCGACGCACAGTGATACGAACCAAGCTCTTTGCTTAATAGTATTCGCTGGAAAATCCATGACAACGTTGACCCCAACATTCAACAAACTTTGAATATGGCTTCTAACAAAAGGCTTGATAAGAGTTGAGTACTTAATGTAGTCATCAAACGTTTGAATTTGTGAGGGGTAATGAGCTGACAGCCAATCATCTTCTGAAACAAGAACCGCATTGTTTTCAGCAGCAACACACTTTGATTTGGTTGATTTACCTGCTCCCATCTTGCCACAGAAGAAGAACAACTTTCCCTGATTTTTCATGTTTCCTCATTTACGTATCACGCCAGCTTAAACCCTTTCTAGAGCATGGAATGGCTCATCGGGTAACTCAACGACGATGCTATCGCCTGCAGAAACTCGACCACCGACTTTGACGACTCCCATTACCCCAGCCTTACGAACTAACCTTCCTGAGCTATCTTTGCACAAAACAGCAGACAATAGCCCAGTCTGGTATACCTCGATTTGAGGGTAAGGGTTGCGAAGACCTGTAATCAAAACCTCTGCCCCACTGCTAAACCTAATTACGCTGTCTCTTGGTAACCCTAGTAAGTTAATACCTGATGTTGTGATGTTTTCCCCAAGTGATGCTGGCTCAACTTCAAACCCTTTAGCTTTAAGCTCGGAGAATAGTTCATTATGAATAAGGTGAACTTGTCTAAGATTTGGCTGATTGGGGTCGACTTTTACTCTTGAACGGTGCTTTACCGTTTTTCCTCGATGGGCATCTCCTTCAACGCCTTCTCCCTCAATGAGTAATATTGAATCAGCAATTGATTTAGAAAAAGTGTGCTCAGCACATTTACTGACTGAAACTACTTTGGGCATCCTTTCCTCCTGAGACCTCACATGCTTAATAACAGACAGTCTCGTTTTTCCGTCTGCCTCATTTACGATCACAAGTGACTAGAAATTAATCATTGACACTTTGTGTCGTTTTTTAGCCGAGTTTTATACGACATAGCTCATTAATAGGCTTGTCTACAAAATACTCCCAAACATGCTTGAATGCTGCATGTTGTGTTGGAAAAGGCGACAACTCTAACGCTTCTTCTAAGCTACACCATTTAAAATCTGTGTGTTCATGATTAAGAACGACTTCTTGATTCGCTGGACACTTAACTACAAAGACTGGAATGACTTCAATAACGTTCGAGTAGGACTCATAAAACTGCTCTAGGAATTGACCATTGTAAAGTTCTGTCACTTCAATCTGGGTTTCTTCCTGAAACTCTCGAACGATGGTTTGCCAAGGCAATTCACCTTCTTCCATTGAACCTGCGACATGGCACCAGAAGCCGCCTTTCACTCGCTTCATTAGAAGCATCTTTGTTTCACCGTTTATTTCCGACAGTGCCACTCCGGAAACAATCGAATTGTTTATTGGAATCATTTTTATACCTAGAAACTACGATAGTTGGCTAACGAGCCTGCTAAGTGGCTAGCAACGCATTCCAACACTCTTAACCTAAATTACCGAGCGTTGGCAGTTCGTCATATGCCTTTACGATTGACTTTAGTATGGCTCCAAGAAAGCACTGACTTGCTCTGCACATAAACCAACTTGTACGGAGACACCCGCCTGCCTTAGGATTTCGATACCCCTTCCACTATTACGAGTATCTGGATCCAACATAGCGACAACGACATGCCTTACGCCCGATTCAACTAATGTGTTGGCACAAGCGGGAGTCCGACCAACAAAGGAACAAGGTTCCAACGTTACATACGCGGTAACACCTTCTTTTGAAGCAGAATAGGATTCAAGAGCCTGAACTTCTGTATGGTTACCGCCTATTGATTGTGTATACCCTTCGGCCACCACCTCGCCATTTTTGACAAGAACACAACCAACAGGCGGATTTGGAATACAAAAAGGTAATGCATTCTTAGAAATTTCTAAGGCTCTAAGCATATATTTCTCTGACATCTTTTCGTATTCCTTTCATTAATATATAACATTATTAATAACAGGCGGTCTCGTTTTTCTGTCTGCCCGACTTGCCATTAACCTATCATAAGTGACTAAAAATTAATGTAAATATATCAAGCTATATGTTCTGTGATTTTATAAAAACGAGCGTACAAACTAGTTGGGATAGGTGCCCTAACAATGTTCAATTACTCATAGTGTCTTGATGCTTGAATTGCACCTGCAAATAGCTGTCAACTTTTAACCGTTTACCCCAAGCTAAAACCGCCACGCGTTGGTGTTCCCACTTAAAGTGTTTGGAATAACTTCATCTTAGCTCCAAAGGGGTAACTGTTCCGAAGCTATCATGCCCCACGACGATAACAGGGATACTGCTAGGCAACACCTTAGGTCTTTCCCAGATAGATTTAATCCAATTTGCTACACAGTCAACAACGACATCATTTACTTCAAAATCAACCTCGAACGGATCTACTGTCGGTATATAAGGTTTAATAGTCGTACCAACATATTTCGGCTCAAACAAACAGGCGTATTCTTCGATAGACTTATTTAGAACGTACATATCTGGACCTTCTAAACTCACATAGACTGAAAACATGCCATCACCATCCTGATTAGCGAACACTTCTATGTGAATTTCTCGCGTATTTTCTGGGAGTTTTGCAAACAGCTCTTTTAATGACGAAGCGATAGAACCACTGTGTTTTGCAAGTTCACTACTTAATTCTTCTTCAAAATTCATTCAATACTTCCATACATGCGCATAACTCCGCGTAATATTCAGGCTACTCGGGCATAAACCTAAGCCATTGTGACATGGAAACTAATGCTAAACTGTGTACCAAAAATGCCAAGCATTGACTGTCCAATTGAACGCTCGGTTATACGATTAATTCCAAAGTGCTTTCGATATTTATCAAAGGATATTCTTCACCTGAAATGAGTACAACACGGTTTATTGGATCAACTTCTACACAGTAATCTGAATTTCCATCAGGGTAACGATACAAAATCAGAACCAGACGTTCATTTGATTCTGTAACGCTACGTAAACCCCAAGCAGTAAACTCCAGGTTCAGAATCACCTTCCCACTACTAGTTTCTCGAATAACCGGAGAGTGCACCCAATGAGACATTTTCATTTCGTGTGCAGATGTAGCTACCTCATACTTTCCATTAAAAAATATTGATTCGTTTCCATTCGATATTTCCACTAAATCGCATAACGCCCTTGCTAATCGGCTACCAACAATACCACAAAAATCAAACCCACAATCGTAAACACTAAACACATCCAAACACAAAAATGCCCAAAATGTGCCTATCTATTTAGCACATTTTGGGCATAAACTTTCTCGCTGAGATCGCGCTATTACACCTGATTCAGTCGTACAACTGCTCTGCGTAACGTTTTAGAGCACGTTTTTTACTTTATATGGAGTTTAAGTGTCAGATTTCTGCTGCGGCAATTCACCCCTCACCCAGAGATTTGACTCAATAACTATCTAAATCGAAGCCGCCGCTTTCTTTAGGTGATCAAACAGTATCTTTTGATTGCTATTGTCTGCAAAAGCCGTCGGCTTTGACGAGTAAACCTGATGCTTTGTATCTAAATTTATCAACCTGGCTTGTCCTGTACTGCCCCAAAACGCATTGACCAAGTTTCTGTCTTCCACTGGCATCTGATGCAGTTCATTAGAACGATAGGTCAATAAACGAGTTGACGATGGAGGCAGTTCTGATGAATTTTGGAAATCGACCAGTTCCAATTTGATATCTACATAGTTATTGCCACTAATATTGACCCTTACCATCCCTACAGGACGAAGCGATGCACTCGCGCGTCCATTATTGGTGGCCACTATGTCTACTTCAAAAAGCTATAAAGCCCCTGCTGTTCTCCCTGAATTTTCGCCAATTGCGCGTCAATACCTCGCATGTTGTCACGTAGATTTTCCAACGTCGCATCATTTTCCTCAATCACTTCTTGCAGATCTTCTTTCACATCAGACAACAAAAACTTTAGCGCTGGTACGTTCAAGGCTGGGCCACTACCCGTTTTAAATGTCATGCCCGAGTAGTTTCTTGTTATTGATAACACTTGTCGCTCATAATAAACCGCTTCATCATCATCAATATAGTTACTTAAACCCCAGCTTTTCATTTCTCCTACACGGAATTCCGTCAACAAAAACTCATTGTTTTCCGGATCTAGGTAAGCATCAATCGTCGTGATGTACCGTGACAATTGTCTTTTTGTTTCCGCAATATTTTTCAAATCAACTTTTGCACTGTCATAAGCTTCTATCAGTGTGTTTACATCGAATGTAGGGTAACGAATCTTATCTCCCCTATTTCCATTTGGCTCCACTTCATAGAATAAGGATTCATCAATATATGGTATGAGCAACCTGAGTTCTTCTGTCGCCAATGCAACGCGGTAAGTATCAGCATTAACTCGGCGTATCTCTTCGATTTCAACATTTATGTCTGATGTTTCTACAAAGTAAATCTGCCAAACTGGAATAGCGATTGCGGATAAACCACCCAAAACAGCGACTGCGACTGACTTAGCGTGTCCTTTTAGCTTGTTCTTTATTTCTTCGAATGTCATTTTTCATCTCCTTTTCATGCGCTGAATGTTGCAAACGCTGCTTTTAGCCTCTCGTCATCGCGATGTTCAGCGCGAGCCAACATCGACCAATCCAACGCTTTGTTCGCTTCATGCCATTTAGGATTTGCTTTGATGGCTCTCATGAGTTGATATCGACCACATCTTCTCGCAGATTTACACCACCTTTACCCACTGAACCATTGAGTTCTATGGTTGGCATGCCAAACCCTCAATTTAAATAACAAGAGTTAGGCTAACCACGGCCCGTGCTGAAGTATTGGCGCAAAGCATGATTTATTGATATGAACTAATGAAAAAATAACCTTGTGAGAGTTGACCCATCGATTGAGCGCGTTTTAGACGTAAACGGCCTCGCTGTTAACGTGCGTGGGACACATCGTCGTGTGTGCTTAGTACCGCAATCTTTGTATCACTTACTGGCATTATCGGTTTTATTGGGCTTATGGTGCCTCATATCGCACGCATGTTAACGGGCTCATTGCATAAAGGGTTGATTGTTTTCTCCGCGATCCTTGGCAGTCTATTTTTGCTTGGAAGTGACTTGATAGCGCGAGTCATGCTCATTCCTCAGGAGCTTCCTGTCGGTATCGTCACCACTTCAATAGGAGGCGTGTTTGTGTTTTTCTTACTGATCAAGAACAGCGCATCAAGTTAGCGCTCAAGGAAGGTATAAGATCTCAAGTTCGTGGATTGAACAATAGAAACCCTCTTCAAGTTTAAACATGAAGAGGGTTTGTTGTTTGAGGCTAAGCAATCAGTTCTTGTGCTTCTACAGACGCTTCCGATTCTGGTTGCGAAGCTGTCTTGCCTTTCAGTTCCATCATGAGTTGTTTAACCAAAATGCCGTAGATAAACATCATCGGTAGCCCCGCTACCACGCACAAAGACTTAATGGTATTGATGCCGCCACCTGTAAGGAATACGCTAAAGCTGATAAGTGCAATCGCCCCTGCCCACATCAGTTTGACTTTGTTGTCTGGGTCTCCGTTTAGGGATAGTTGATTCGTCGTCAGCATCGAGGTGGCAACACTAGCGCTCGACATCGTCGTCAACATCAAGAAGAACTGAATCACCAAAAACACCGCAAGAACCACATTGTTTGCTGGCAACGTTTTGATCAACGAGACAACGGCAAACGTCAATCCACCATTGCTCATCCACTCTTGAACAGGATAACCACCTAATAACTGCGCCCAAACCGCGTAGCCCCCAAAGATAGAGATAAAGAAAGCACATCCCAAAGCGCCCATCGAGATGGTATACAAGATGACTTCACGGATAGTACGGCCTCTCGATATGCGGGTAATAAACAACCCCATCATGATTAAGTACGCGTAGTACCAGAACCAATAATATTGAGTCCATGCTTGAGGGAAACCACTCTTTTGCACCGGATCCGTCCAAAGGGACATACGGAAAAAGCTATCGAGCATCACTCCAAGTGAATCCGTTACGTTGTTCAAGACAAATTGGGCATTTGATGAAAACAGCACAAACAAGGCAAAGAGAATCGCAGCGATGACCGTGTAATCCGATACCTTACTGATGCCTTTGTTGAAGCCCACCAGCGTCACTGCAAATAAAACCAATACAAACAAGAAGATGATGCCACCTTGAAGCAACAAGTTATTCTCTATTCCAAATAGTTCAGCGGTTCCCGTACTAAGCAGAGTAACGGTTAACGCCAATGAACTCGCAAACGCCGCGAGTGTGCCGAAGATGGCCAAAAGATCCACGCATTTACCCACGATTGGATTGTTACCAATTACGGGTTCACAGAGTGTCGAGAGCTTCAATGTACGGCGTTTTTGTACATAGAAAGCATAAGCAAAAGGAATCGCAGGGAAACAGTAGATCGCCCACCCTGTTATCCCCCAGTGGAACATTGAATAAGTGACCGACCACGCAGCTGCAGTATAACTGTTGGCCTCGGCAAATAACGGAGGAGATTGTAGGTAGTACATAGGCTCCCCAATCCCCCAATAAATAAGCGATGCACCAACGCCAGCCGTAAAGATCATGCCGCCAAAAGAGAAGTTCGAATATTCGGGCTTTCCTTCCCCTAATCGAATGTCACCGTACTTGGAAAACGCCAACCACAGTAGAAAGCCAACAAGAGCAAGACTGAAGATTTGCACTAACCAACCAAACCAATCGGTCACAAACGTCATTGCGTTGTTCGCCATCGCTTGAGACTGTTCAGGGAACATCGAAGAGACAAGTAGAATGATCAGGACAGTGCCAATCGCAGGAATGGTGAGCCCGAGATTAAGATTCTTCAACAGTATCTCTCCACGCCGTCAGTTCAGCAATATGACTTGGCTCAATGCCACAACAGCCGCCAATGATACTCGCCCCTAAGCGATGCCACGTTTTCACGTATTCCAGATATTCTGTTGGTGAGAAGTGTCTAAGTCCTTGATATGACTCATTCGCTTGGTGATTCACTTTAATTGGCGCAAAGCTGTTCGCGTAAACACCAATAGTTAGCGTCTTCCCTGTTCGTTCCAATACCTGATTCACGTCTTTAATCGCTTGTTCAATCACTTCAGGAATTGAGCAATTGAAGAAAACACCCTGCGCATTAGTATCAAGAAGCGCCTCTACAGCGTCTATGACAAGCTCACCAGAGCGCAGACGCGAGACTTTGCTGACTTCATCTTCTAACGTGAAAGCGATATAAACTGGCTTGTCGGTTTTAGACAGAACTTGGCTGATCACTCGCGCTTCGCTAAGGCTTGCAACGGTTTCCGCCAACCAAATGTCCACATAAGGCTCTTGCGCTTTAAATAGACTCACACTGATGTCGTAAGCACTCTTTTCTTCAAATAAATCAGGTCGATAAGAACCAAAGGCAGGAGGGATAGCGCCAGCAACAAGCACTTCTTTTTGTGACAACGTCACGACATCACGAGCAATTTTAGCCGCTTTCTCTGCCAGCTCGCGTCCCTGCTGTGCATACAAATCCTCACCTAAATGAAACGGAACACAGGCATAACTGTTGACGGTAATGATTTGCGCCCCTGCATCAATAAAACCTTGGTGCGCTTGCGTAACATGTTGTGGGGATTCGATAAGCGCTTGAGCACTCCAAAGAGGTTGAGAAAAAGGAGCACCGATGCGCTTTAGCTCGCGCCCCATGCCACCATCCAATATTTTCAGATTTACCATTTAGACATCCATACCGCTAAAATCTATTTGGCTATTCAATCACAATATGACAGAAGTGAAAGTTACATTTCCTCACACTCAACATGAAGAATATTCATGTTGAGTGAAAACAAGTAATGTCTTGCACGTTATTATGCGACGCAATGATACTTAAAACCTACTTTCCCCTATTTACTTGGGTGATACCTTACTCCCTGTACCAGTGTTCTTTTGACTCCATTTGCGCTTTCACTTCTGTACTATATTCTGCTGTAGGTCGTGCCAATAGTCTTGGAATACCGATAGGATCACCGGACTCTAAACAATAGCCATACTCTCCTGCGCGCAAGCGAGCCAAAGATTGTTGGATCTTAGGTAACAGCTTTTGCTCTCTATCTATGATCCTTAATGCGATTGCAGATTGCTCCTCGCTGGAAGCCCTGTCGCTTTCATCACTGAATTCCATGGTGCAGTGCTTGACACAGTCACAAACTGCTTGATGCCAGAGTTAAGATCACCGACTATATTAATTGTTATATTATAACATTACACTATAAAGAGCATGAGCATGAACACCCAGAAACTCCCTGTTACGGTTTTGTCCGGCTTTCTAGGCGCAGGAAAAACAACCGTTTTAAGTCATATTCTTAACAATAGACAAGGCAGAAAAGTAGCGGTCATCGTCAACGATATGAGCGAAATCAACATCGATGCAGCAACCGTTCAGAATGAAGTTTCTCTCAACCACAGTGAAGAAAAGTTGGTTGAAATGAGTAACGGCTGCATCTGTTGTACCCTGCGTGAAGATCTACTAGAAGAAGTCACTAAACTCGCTCAAGAAGGCAGATTCGATTATCTAGTTATCGAGTCTACTGGCATCGCTGAGCCTCTACCTGTTGCCGAGACTTTTACTTTTAGCGATAAAAACGGGCTTTCACTTTCAGACGTTGCGCGTTTAGACACCATGGTTACGGTGGTTGATGCGATTAATTTTCTGCGCGATTACGATGAAGCTAAGTTCTTAACAGAGACATCCGAGTCCTTAGGTGAAGACGATGAACGTAGCGTCGCTGACTTACTGGTTGATCAAGTAGAGTTCGCTGACGTGATCTTGATAAGTAAAACCGACCTCGCTGAGAAATCTGAAATCGAAAGGCTTGTTGCGATTCTTAAAACCCTAAACACATCGGCCACCATACTTCCGATCTCGAATGGTGAAGTAGAACTTGATGCAGTACTCGACACACAAAGCTTCAGTTTTGAAAAGGCACAACAAGCTCCAGGTTGGTTGAAAGAAATGCAAGGCGAACATATACCTGAAACCGAGGAATACGGTATTTCCAGCTTTGCATATCATGCGCGACGCCCTTTCCACCCAGAGAAGTTTTATGACTTCCTCCATAATGCGCAAGATTATGGAAAACTGATTCGTTCCAAAGGTTACTTTTGGCTAGCAACCAGACCAGATTTTATCGGTCAATGGAGCCAAGCAGGAGGCATCGCACGTTATGGAGTCGCGGGTATGTTTTGGAAAGCGATTCCGAAAGAGGAATGGCCGACGGATCAAGATTACCTCGATGCCATAAACGACATTTGGCAAGAACCTTATGGCGATATGCGACAAGAACTGGTGTTTATTGGTCAGGGATTAGAGCAAGAGAAATTGATTGCCCGCCTCAACGACTGCTTGTTAACAGAAGATGAGATTGAGCAAGGACTCGACTATTGGTTATCTTTGGAAGACCCTTTCCCTGAATGGGAACAGTAAGCCACTGAGATACAAAACAGCCTCCCATCATTCGGGAGGCTTTAATATCAATTACTTTGATTTCTGTCGTTTAACCCATTCTTCTGAGGCATCCCCCATTGTCAAACCTGTGGCATTGTTAATCCAATTCATGAAATCACGATCAAACTTAAAATTTTCACCAAATTTAGATTTGAAATATCTGCGAACATTCTGAGTCGTTTTATAGCTATCTGTGATAATTGTGCTGTCATCAATATAATTTTTATGCCAATCAACCTTATCCATGGTTTTGAAGCCTCCTCTTGTATAACAATCTTAATTACAGGCCATTTCGTTTTTCTCTTTGCCTGACTGACCATTAACCTATGATAAGTAGCTAGAAATTAGCTATTGACGCCGTAGCGTTTTGTTAAGTGTTTGTTTGTACCAATGGGCCAACCAAAGCTGCCCCATCAGGTAAAAAGAACGCTATCATAAACAAACACAAAACTGTGAGCCAAAACTACCAAGCGTTGACGAGCTACTTGAACGCTTGGTTATGTCACTCTGAGTCTAACGTCTCAGCACTTATAATTACATGCCGCCCAAAAAAATTTCTTTGAATTTTCAACAGTAAGGGCGAACCATTACGTTGTGACAGCCAAAGCTCTTCAGAGGTACGGCTACGTATGACGCCATAGATTTCGTGCTTGATATCCAACACATAAGTAATACCTCCTTTGCCACGACTCTGACGCTTTTGTTCAACATAGCCAATGATCTCGAAAGGTTCGCCAACAACACCATAGAGAGCAGTTATTCCGACCAAAATGACACCACTTGCAGCATAATTTAAAGGAGATTGCCTACGTAGGAAAGGACGAGCATCTTGTCTTTCGTGGTAAAAGTGTAATGGGTTCTTTCGCTTATATAAAATGAAACCCATCAAAAGGCCGACCAAGCCAACCAAAGTAATGAACTCGAAACCATTAAACACATTATCGTCTACAGAAAATGCTACCCATACAGCCGTTACATATAGAAAGATTTGTATGTAAATTTTACTAGCCATTGTGATTACATTTTCTCCGAAGTGACATATCAACGCCTCACTAAGCTGCCGGAAACATATGACCATGCGTTCAACGTGTTGGAGGTCAGTTTGAGTACCTTGTTAGGACTTGCGTTGACCGTTTACTTTATTTAAATCTTTAATACTTGGAGCATTGGCTACAAGGTTTTTAGCTAAATCTGAAGGTAAGTCTATAAATAAGGTTGCGCTACTATCCCAACACACAATCTCAAACACTGCATTTTTTAGCTGCTTTTCTGGAATGCCCTCCCAAAAAATAGAGTTTCCATCCGCAAATGGTTCATCAGTGGTAAAAGGCCTCGTACCTTTAGGAAAAGCAGAAATGACAGCCCACGAAAACTGATAATCAAATTCACTTATTTTTGCCGCTAATTCTTGGCCAGTGACCCAAGATGGGTCATCTAACTCAGGCCAAGCACCATCTATGTCAGAGATATGCCAATCATAATCCGATAGGCTAATTTCGAGCCAATTCTCAACATTTATTAGGCTTGTATAGAAATCAATCCCTTTTGCTTTTTCTTGGATATAGTTCATTAATTCAACTCAGGACACACACCAAAAGATTTCTTGAACAGTTTACTAGCTATGTTTTTCCAACGCCTCTCAGAGTTTAGCTATCGAATGTTGACTGTAGACTTTAATTCCATTGCGCTTTAACAATGCAGTAGCTATGCCTGAGCCATCGACCTTGATGCCGTTGAATGTACCATCATAAATTTTTGAACTACCACAGGACGGACTGCCTTTTGGTCGGTGCGAAGCTTAATACTCCTGTGTAACCTTAACCCATTTTGCTCGCCACTCCGGGGCTTCCATTGGCCCAGGCCAGAACTCTTTTTGCTTCACAATTAAACCATCTTCTACAGTGTGAAATGTTATCGCTCGATCTTTTTGAACACTATCCGTAATCGAGACATCAGTTACGACTATTGCACCATCACAAACCACAGAATGAACGTCAAACTCCCAAACACCATTTTCTGGGTAGTAAGAATTAATAGCGGTGAAGTTTTCTCGACCAACAATTAACTCACCTGACTGAGGCCAGAATCCCTCAAAATCAGGGCTGAGCCACTCACTGGCCTTCGCAAAATCATTTGTTTTCATTGCATCCCAAAAAGCTAGGACAACTTCCTTTGGACTCATCATTTCCTCCGAGCACCTAACGCCAAATTAAATAGTGAGCAACGCTATACCGATGCTGCCGCATACCACCTTAAACACCAAAACCAACATATAGTGAAAATGCCGCGTTGCGAATCACTCCAAAAAACTTGTTTGTTTAATAGGTGTGCTCCTGTGTGCGATGATAAAAGTCGGGAGCTAAGTTTACAAGTTTAAAAAGATCGCTAGAAATAATTAGCTTGAGCAGAGCTTGCATTGCGACTCCATATTCACTCACCTTTTGATCTTCATCCCCCAATTCATAATGCTCACAATATGCTGCTTCGTCGTACCCAGACATACCATAAAGTGCTATAGAATATTGGTTGCTCCAATCTCCTATGTTCTTCCTTACTTGTTCACGAGTTTCTTCTGACCTGTAAGTGTCCTCTAGCCTTTTTTTCTGGCGATCAGCATTAATTAACTTCAACAATTCAACTTTATGCGTGTCGGTTAACTCAGATTCATTATCCTTAACTTTCTTTTGAATACGCCAACCAACAACTCCATCCAAATCAGACCAAGTCTCTAACTTATCCTCTTCGTATTGTTCAAGCTCTTCCCAGCTGTTTAGGTGTTAATTCTCTAGATCCCACCACTCAATGTACTCATTTAGAGTTTTATTAAGACCAACTTCTGTATTGATGTACACAACACCCTCAGAAATAACTAATGCATAAATTATTTCACTTTCATACTTATCAATTAATACTTTTAGCTTGGGCTCAAGTTCCTGAAAAATTAAATCCGCATCTAAACTATTTCTCATAAAATTATCCTATTAAACTAACATCCTTAATAATGGGCAGTATGATTTTTCGTCATGAAAATTTCAACGAAGGCGTAACTTCCCAATGCTATTTATACGACTGTAATCGTATTTGGGATAATAAATCCAGAATATGTTATCATTTTTCGAGTCCTCAGCTATCAGTAACTCCATCTCACCGTTGTTAACAACGATCCGCACTTTACTTTTACGTAAAGGTTTCGTCCTATTGATAGTCATATACTTTTTGTTTTTTAAAGCATACAATAACTTAGATTCGTCAAAATTTTCATCAGATTCTATAACAAAACTGTAATCACTTAATTCTGAAGCAAGTGTCGTTCTGATATGATATTTCAGGGAAAAGTCTAGGGTAATGCCTGATAACACTGTCCCTAAAAATACTACTATGGTTGCTTTTCCCTTACCTAAACACCCAAGCACAAAAACTGAAAACAATCCTAAGACAAAAATTATTTTATTAATAGAGAACCAAATATCTATGTAGTTATCCATATTTTCCCTATTTTCATCACGCCATATTCAGAGGCGACAACGCTTTACAACTAAATTAACCATTACACCGTAAACGGAGAGCTCAAACTTAGCACCAAAACCGCTAAGCGTTGGTAGATACGCTTCAACGCCCTGTTATGTGGGATATACATCATTACTCAGCTCGCCTTGGATACTTTGTACTGCTTCTAACTTTCCACCACTACCATGGTATGTTTCAGCATGTAAATTGAAAACTTGGTGGCAGGATGAACATGAAAAGTAGTTATTAACAAAGTCACTCCAGATTTTACCAAACGCTATACGCACGAAAGGATCTCCATAAGAGCCAGCACCAAGATATTTGAGAGTTCCATCTTCAACTTTAAGCCTAGCCAATAAGATCGCCTCAGTTAGATCTCTGGGAACTTTGATTGTCTTTTTAATACTTTGGCATTTATCGCAACTCATATCCTTCCTTTACTACACAACATTCTTAATAACAGGTCGTCTCGTTTTTCTCTGCCTAACTTGCCATAATCTAATTGGGACAGGCACCTTAATAATCCCAAAAAGAGATCCTCAATATATGTTTGTCGCAAGCAATGCTCAATAACCGAAATGACAAAGCGAAGCAGATAACTTTGTTGTTCAAAGAGCATTGGCTGCTCACGCAGCCAATAGGATGTTATTGCCTATTGACAGGCACAGACTCATATGTGTTAGGCATTTATGCTACGTTCCATTTTTTGAACTACAAGACCTCGTACTTTTGCTGACAAAAAGTGTGTTGGGATATAGCGCAAACTATAGGAATGCCTTGACGGTCTCATGCGTGTTTTTACATAGTTTAAAATCAATTGAGCATGCTCTTTATCCCATGCCCATAGTAGTTCACCTCTAATCGGCCACTGCCAATAAGCATCAGAAGGCCATTGCAACACATGCTTATTATTCACATGGCAACTCTGACATTGTACAAGTCCATTAGTTAATAGTGGATAACCTCCTTTTCCAGTATTACCACCGCCTCTCAGATACTGACCTGAACTCGATGGCGGCTTCCAAAATACTTGTGATGGAAAACGTTCTACTACTGTCCAACCTCCCCACCTATGAGATGGCCGATTATCATTGGCTTCTATTTTTGACAAGAACTCAAATGGTTCTTCGAACTTTGCTAAATTGCCACAATTTGGGCACTTGATATCTATTGGCTCGTACTTCATTTTATATGCCTATCGAATCTAATTGAGACAGACACCTTAACAAATGCTTTCGGCACGAAGACCCCAAAAATGGCAATCGTGCATGCATGAGAAAGATAGTAGTAATACTAAATTCGATGCTATGAGATGGCATCATGTGGTATTAGAACACAGCTAAAAAATAGCTATTGACGCCATAGTCGTTGTTACATGCTATTTACACTGGATTTTCATTGTATATCGATCCCCGGGAACATTCATCAAGACACCGTTTACATAGCTTTTACTTGGGGCATACTCGTACTTCATCGGAGTAAGAGCTTCATAACCATTTGGACATTCTTTCAACGCTTTATCTTCTAATTTTGACTTGTATCTCTCTTTTGATGCCAAAATACTGCCTGTCACATTTATCTCATAAACCCCCGGAGAGAGCGACTGACTTACAGGCGAAGCCACACATCCACTCAAAACCAAAACAACGAAAGGAGCTAATTTATACTTCATATATTTTCCTAATAACCAATCAAATCGAATTCACATAACAAATGAATTAACGACGGAAATATAGCGTTTAAAATAAGGAAATAGAAGAACCTGTGGCGTATTTCATTATGAAATAGCAGTCATTTTTAATGACTCTAATTGGTGACTCTAATTGGGACAGACACCATAATAATCCATGTGTTTGGAGAGGTCAGGTCTTCATTATCGGCCATCTGTTTTGCTCTGAACTACACGCTTAAAGCTGTCATTGGTATCTCTGAGAGCGGCCGATTCAGTATGGTTTTGGTGGTATCTGGCTTGCTTTTTTTCCCCGCTTTTGATGTAGAATAAGTTGCAAAATTATAGGTTCGAGTGGTCTGGTGTTGGTTTTGTGCACCGAGTTGAATTCGGAAATGACAAAGGAAGGTTTAACGGATGCACAGTGTAGATCCACTCAGTCTATTTATTTCACATTTAGCGCCTCAGTGTGAGGTGTTTTCGCATGTTCAGCTAAGAGCTCCCTGGGGGATCGAAGAAAACAAGCAAGATAGCTGCAGTTTCAGCTTCGTGAAGGAAGGGAGTTGTATCGTTGAGCTGGCTACTGGCAGTACCGTGCAACTGAACTCTGGGCAGTTAATGTTGCTGCCTTATGGCACCGCACACAAAATCATGAGTGGTCATGGGGTGCGGTGCCAAAATAGCAGAGAGCTATTTGTTGAAAGCGTCACTGGTGCTGCTGATATAGTGATAGGAGGACAAGGCACCCCCTGTTACATGATGTGTGGTTGCTTTGTGTTTTCTCCCATCCAGTATTGGGGTGGCACGCAGATGAGCAGTGCTTTACCTGAAGTGATCATTATAGATGCGCCACAACACGGTAAGCTAGACACCATCTTGTCGTGGATGTATGAAGAGAATAAAACGCCGTCGGCCGGACGTTATTTGGCGCAAAAAGGGCTGCTCGAATTGTTGTTGGTCGAAGTGCTGAGAAGCTTGGATCGCACGTCTTTTAATCCCAGCTGGCTTCAGGCTTTACACGATCGGTTTTTGGCACCTGTGATGCTGGCAGTTCAGGAACAGTTGCAAAAAGACTGGAGCCTGGAAGAGCTTGCAGGCATCGCAGCGTTGTCTAAATCGTCTTTTTCTACCCGCTTTAAGCAAATCACCGGTATCTCTCCACTTAACTTTGTACGGCAATGGCGTTGCCTAGTTTCGGCTAGGTTACTGACATCTACAAACCTGCCACTAAAAAAAGTGGCGTCAGAATGCGGCTTTCAATCACCAGATGTACTTATCCGAAATTTCCGTCAGTTTCATAGCCTAACCCCTATCCAGTTTCGCAAAGTACATCGGTTAGATACCCCTAGTTGATTTTAAGCTGTTAATTTAAGTCAATATTTGTATTTATTGGTTGTTTATTTGGGTCGCCAGTTAAACTGCATATTGTCTGCAAAATACATGTCCCCTGTCGTTGAGTTGGCTCAACGACGACGATTAGCCGCTTGTCCTGTGATTTCAACGCGAAAATCGACGTTAAATTCAAATTTGTAGATGTAAAAAATTAGTTGCCCTTTCGGTAGTAGTAATTTGGGAGCGGCTTAATGTAACGTAGCGCCATTGATTTTAAATGAGACTAGGAGCATATATGTCAACTATCAATTCAGCGTTCGTGACAGGTGGAACAGGGAATATCGGCAGTGCAATTGTGCAAGAATTGCTGGCGCATAAATACCAGGTCAAAGTGCTATGCAAGGATGAAGACAGTGCGGGCAAAGTCACGCATATGGGAGCAACACCGGTTTTAGGGTCATTAACCAAGCCGCAGGCATGGGTGAATGAATTATATGAGTGTGGCGTATTTATTCATACAGCCTGTACGTTTGATGAGCACATGGCTGACGTTGACCACGCAGTGATGCAGGCCATTGCCAATAATGCGTTACAGCGCATCAATCCGTTGATTGTCGTTTATACCGCCGGGTGTTGGACATACGGCAGTCACGACGACGTGATAACTGAATCGACACCTAAGCAATCTGTGGCCGACTTCCAGTGGATGCTTGATAGCATCGAATTTTTATCTGGTAGGGAAAATATTGATTTGCGAGTAGTCAGCCCTGCAAACGTGGTCAGCGAGGAAGAGCATTTCCTGCCGCCCATTCTGAGCTGGGAACTAGAGCGTTGTGGCCATCCTACACTACCAAAAGACGAAACCCAGACCTGGTCACTGGTGGAGCGTAAAAATCTGGCGCAATTGTATCGCTTAGTGGCAGAAAACGGCCGAAATGGAGAAGAGTATATCGGTTCAGCTGAGCATAGAGCTCCGCTAAAAGATATATTGCAAAAGCTGTCGGATCAACCGCTTGAGTGTGGTTTAGAGTCACAGTGGGCAGAACTCTACGGTACCTGGACCGAGGGATATAGCCTGACTCAGGTTTTTTCAAGTGACAAGGCAATCAGGGAACTTGGCTGGCAGCCAAAGACGTTTTTGAGTCAATGATTTAAATTCAGGGCACACACCAAAAGACTGATATCCAAGGTGCTCATCGAGTTCAGCGTTTAACGACGTTTCAACGGTCACCTTGGTTAACCTTTTCGGAAGTCATCAAGATCAGATTCAGTATTAATTGACTTTGCTGCTTCACGAGCAAAAGCTTCAAGTGCTTTCTTATCCATATTGTCCATCCTTAGCCTTTAAGGCTTAAGTTTAGACAGTTACACATAATTCAGGACACTCTCTATTTGAAGTCATAATCATTCAAACCCCCTTCTATTTTTAACCATTTCATTCTCAGATATTACTTTCTATATTAAAATTTCTCTTCTCCAACCCTAAGGCAGCTAATTGATGAAATTCCGTTTGTTGACCCCCTCGAACTTCAAGTAATTTATCTCTCACCTTTGCGACCAGAGCACACCTAACTTCTTTACCATTCACCGAAGAAAATGACTCACGAAACTTCTTGGCAGAATTTTTATCTCGTTTAAGCAAGAAAATATTCCTTTCAATTACTTCAAAAAATTGGGAACGACTTCTATGTCTCAGAAAATCAACTCTACTATGAGTAGATCTTGTAATTTGTTGCTCAAAGCTATCAATGAGAGTATTGGCCGCTTTAAGACTTTTTTTCCCATTCGAGCGTCATACTTTCAAGCGTCAAATATTTCGTTGGTAGATTATATTTTTTGTGTTCTCTGAAGGCGGTTTCCACTAACAACTGTGTCTGATTGTTACTCAACTCCAACTCATTCAAGTTAAAGGAGCCATAGTGCATTATTAACTTATCTCCCTCTTGCAGGATTGCTAATGCCAAAGGTGTCCTCAATTGAGGCCACATTTTACCCATAGATAAATAACTACAGAACAAGCGCCTCGATACCATCATAATTTCACCGAAAGCATAAATCCAATTACGGTAAACTAAATCTATCGATTAAATTAATAATTAAATGATAATTTATTAATTTAAAACTAACACATACCCTAGAATCACAGAACAAAACTCAACAGGAAAATATCACATATGGAAAACTATAATGATCCTTGGGATAAAATACGCTGGCATAATGAAGAACACTTCTCTATTGATGAAGTTGAATTTAATTTGGTTTCTTGGGGAAGTCCCAAAAAGAAGACTACGGAAAATAATTTCGTTCTAGTTAAAGATCCTTCATTCGCCAAATCAATGGCACGAATCTGTGCGCCTTTGGCTCCAAAAATATTATTGAGTTTGGATTATATCACGGGGCTAGTCTCGTTTTACTCGATAAGATTTTCACCCCTGACTCCATCATAGGCATAGATGAACGCCAAGAACATCCAGCCTTAAGTCAATACCGCAAGGGATCTTCAGCACACTCTGTAATAGAGCCTTATTGTGGAGTAAAGCAAGATCATACAGACAAGATCATTCAAATATTAGAATCACACTTCCCTGAAAAAAATGTAGACCTAATTATTGATGATTGCAGCCATTTATATGAACCAACAAAAACCGCCTTTTTGACATCATTCCCTTACTTAAAATCAGGTGGGATATACATCATAGAAGATTGGGGGTGGGCACATTGGCCGGGTGAGTTTCAAAAGAAAGAGTTTTTCCCCGGAACTCCTTTAAGTAAATTAGTTTTCGAATTACTCATGCTTCAAAGTGTCATTCCAAATGTCATAGCTAAAATTGAAACTGATTATAATCACGTTGCTATTACTAAAGGAGACGAGAGTAGCCACAATAACCAAAAACTATTTGAACTCATAAAATGCAAGACCTCGATTCACATTGATAAACAATGATAAATTCATACTGCATATTAGCCATAGCTATTACTTTAAGTTCATTAGATAAATGGATTTCGCGAGTCTTCCTTAAGAAAAATAATTTATGTAATGAATACTTACTAGCCTATCAAATAACATGCAGTGTACTAGCTGCGCTGTTCATTATATTCGAATCAAAACAAATCCCCACAGCATTCGACAATACAAGTAAACTTTTGGAGCTGTTGATTTTAAGTATATTCAGTGTTTTTTCGTGGATGGGCTTTGCATACTCGACCTTCAGGGCTCGTACTTCAATTGAATTAGGCGTTGTCTCTATAATCTCTAAAACAAAGATAATCTGGAGCGCTATTTTCGGAGTTAGCTTTTTAAATGATAAACTAACTTTCCTTCAAACAGTGGGTATCATGCTCATACTTGTCGCTTCACTACTCATCAATAAAAATCATAAAATAGGTCTTCTTTTTTCAAACAATTTGCACGCGTGGCTCGCCCCAATCTTTCTCACTATAGCTATAGGTATTGATAGAGTGCTTACGATGTACTTACCCTCTAGCATTATCCTTTTTATCGGTTTTTCTGGAACTGCTCTTTTGACGCCTCTACTATTTAAAGTTCATTATGGGTTAATTAAAAAAGTTCTAGTTAACGCGGTAATAACAGCTACTTGTGGTACGGCAAGCTACTATCTTCTCTTAAAAGTGCTCAACACTAGCGCTTTTAGTTTAGTCATGGCTTTATTCCAAGGAGCGTTCATCCTCGATATTTTTTTTGGTTACTTCTTTTTAAAAGAGCACACTAACCTGACAAGGAAAATAGTTTCTTGTTTACTCGCCGTCCTTGGTATTTTAACTTTGGTTTCATGACGTACACTTGTTCACAGAACTCCAAGTTAAAAAGCATAACGGGGAGTTGATTCCAATCGCCACTGAAATGTTCGCGTGATGATTTCACGCCCCGCAATCATGACTCCTTTCAACACTCTCACCATTTCATTTTCGTCACATAGACTACTTTTGATAACTCCAGTAGTTAAATCAAAAGAAAGAGCGTAGTAAGGCTTACAGACTTGATCCCTACGTAGACCGAACACACCACCCATCATCTTAGTAAACCGCTTCCAATCACCTTTGTCCGAGGCTTTTAAAATCCCTTGAGCAAGTAAAGGTAAACCTTGTCTTTCTTTTAGGCGTCTCTACTCACACCACACTGTCACAGAACAGCCTCCCAGTTGTTGAAATTGACGTATGCCCCAACACCGCCCATGCATGAATCTAATTGGGACAGACACCTTAACAATCACATGGCCATAATGTCTGCAATACAACCCTGCATTTAAGGCGACATATAAACGGCTTATTGAAGCTGGGAAACCTAAAAAGTGGCTATCATTGCATGTGTGTGGAAGGTGGTAGTAATACTAAATTCGATGCTAAAGGATGGTGCTATGTCGGAAAACAGTAGCGCCAAAAACTAACTATTGACGTCTTAGTCTCTTGTTAGATGCCAGATCGCTGAACCTAATTTAGTAGTGGTAACGACATGAGATTATCGTTATGGCCTGATCATCGACTGCGTAAACAAGCCTATTAGTATCATCAATACGACGGGACCAAAAACCAGATAAGTTCTCTTTCAATGGCTCAGGTTTACCGATGCCCTCAAATGGAGAACGCTTAACATCATTGATGAGTTTATTGATACGCTTGAGTGTTTTTTTGTCTTGAGTTTGCCAATACAGGTAGTCGTCCCAAGCGTCATCAGTCCACGACAGTAAACGCTGACTACTACTCATCAATTAACTCTCGTGCTGTTGTTTTACCAGCACGGTACTGTGTTATAGAACGGTTTAAGTGTTCAGCGTTTTGAGGAGAGCGTAGTAAGTGCACTGTCTCCATAAGGCTATTGTAGTAATCTAAAGACATAACCACAGCATCTTCAGAATCACGACGTGTAATAACTGTTGTATCGGCGTCATTAACTACACCGTCCAAAACAGCTTTAAGACCATTTCTAGCTTCAGTAAAAGATACGATTTTCATAAGAACCTCCACATGTACATTTAATGGAACAAGTATAGTCCTCACCACTCTACTTGTACAGTAAATTGAACATGAGATATTGATAAGGCAACAAACATTCTTAATAACAGGCCATCTCGTTTTTCTGACTGATCGACTTTCGATTAATTTATCAAATCTAATTGGGACAGACCCTTAACAGTCCCTCAAAGCTGAACACGTAGTGTGCCCCAAAATGAGCTAATTGGGACAGACACCTCAACACGAAAGCTTATTCAAACTGAAAATTCCAAGCGTTGTGAGTCTGCTTAAATTGCTCGTTAGCTTTTCAATCTATCGATGATCTCTGTGTTGGGTAATGGAAGTCCGATACCACTATTTACCATGTATCCAAATGATTCATCATGACAACCTTGGTCGTATGAATCGATGCACTCTTGGGCCAGTAACAAATGGTAGTCGCGTTGATACGCATCGATAGCAGTGACTCTCACGCATGCATGAGTATTTACACCAGCAATTACAATTTCACTAGGTGACATTTCATTTAAGATTTCATCGAGCTCTGTTTCAAAGAAAGCACTATAGCGCTTTTTAATAACTTCATGCTCTTCAGGATGTCGAGATAACTCACTCAATAGCTCGCAGCCGTTAGTACCTTCAATAGTCCACTGTTGACTCGATTGTCGTAACGCTAAATATGTATCAGACAAGTCCTCTTTAAAGACTTGTCGCACCCAAATAATCTTCTGATTTTCTCTACGAAAGGCATGTACCAGCTCGTTCAATGAACGAATAAATTCCGTTCTTTTTTCAGCGAGTCTACCCTGCTGAAAAAAGTCCTCTTGCATATCAATCACTAGTAGTAATTTAGTCACGATGATCTCCCTGGAAAGTTAACGCCCAATTAGGGGTGAACAGCGCTTCCACCAAACCTAAAGCATTGTGTAGTGGTCAACAAATTCCGGACACTAACTTAAGCCGATTTTCGGCAGTAACTGGGGACAGCCCATCATTTGCTTGATGAGGCCGGTGCCTATTGTAGTAATTCATTAAGTAATAGCTGATATCCCTCTTTGCCTGAGTTTGGGTTAAATATCCTGTCGCTGGTATCCATTCGGTTTTTAGGCTTCTAAATAGCCTTTCCATAGGAGCATTATCCCAGCAATTACCTCGACGACTCATGCTCTGAGTTATGCGATATCGCCAAAGCCTTTGACGGTATTTTAGGCTACTGTATTGGCTTCCTTGGTCTGAGTGGAACATCACGTTGTTAGGTCGTCCTCGTTGTTCCCAAGCCATGTCCAAGGCTTTGCAAGTCAACTCTGCATTAGGTTTGTCTGATAGTGCCCAACCCACTACACGACGGCTAAATAGGTCGAGTACAACAGCCAGATAACTCCACTTTGAACCGCACCAGATGTAAGTAATATCGCCACACCAAACTTCATTTGGAGTGGTAACAGAGAACTCACGCTTCAACCTATTGGGGATATCTGGTCGCTCTAGCTTAGCCTGCTTATAGCGATGCGAGCCCGGTTGTTTGCTTATCAGCTCTGCTTCTTGCATAAGCTTACGTACTTTGAAACGTCCGACATCAAAGCCTTCAGACTTCAGCATAGAAGCAAGAGTTCTGCTACCAGCAGCGCCGCGACTCATGTTAAAGAGCTGCTTCATTCTGCTGGCTAACCGAATGCGATTAACATCCGGCTTTCGTTGTTTAAACTCGTAGTAGCAGGAAGACGCAACATCGAACAGCTCACAAAGAACTTTGACCGTTTCGTGCTCCCTCAACTGGTCAATTAGCGAGAACGTTCTAGTTCGTCCGACATTAAGAGAGCTGTAGCTTTTTTTAGTATGGATTTTTCTCTTTCTAAGCGATTAATCCTAGCTTCTAACTCTTGGATCTTCTGCTGTTCTGGCGTCAAAGCTTTAACCGTTGGCGTTTCTCCGCCACGCTCAATCTTTAGTTGCTCGACCCAGCGTCGTAAGGCTGTATCACCGATGTCTAGAGAGCGTGCCGCCTCAGATATTGAGTAACCTTGATCAAGAACCAAGCTTGCAGCTTCTACTTTGAATTCAGAAGAAAATGTACGTCGTTGTCGTTTTGTCATTGAACACCTCATGTATGGTGGAGACTTTACCACCTAATTTGGTGTCCGGGATCATTAAACCACTACATTGTGCTATAAACACTAAAACTGAAGTAGAAGCAAAAATGCCAAGCGTTGTGAATCCCTCTTATCTGCGTGTGCTACACCAAAAACAGAAATTCCCAACGGATTAATTATGTCGACTGGGCAACTAACGCCTCGTTAAGTAGTGAGCGACGCCTGGACCTAACCTAAACCACTGCACCGTAGATACAAAGCCCAAATTGAACTGAAAATGCCTCGCGTTGCGAATCAGCTTGAATTGCTTGTTAGCCCTGTGGTTGACTAGTACATATAACCTAGCCAATCAAAATGTCCAACACCCCACTGCTTACCTCTGAGTGGTTTCACATACAGTTCATCAATATGCTCTACCGCAACTCCAAAGTTGGTGTGCTCGTGCAGCCTCAACCAAGACTGCATACACTGAACTTTGTTAAAACCATTCGATGAGTAGAAATCATCTAACTCAGATATGAGGATTATGAAATCAACGTCTTTAGTTTCGGCAAATGCCGACAGTTCTGACAACATGAGAGAGCCAATACCTTGCCCTCGATAACGTTCATCAATACAGAAGTCGATTACGCCCAGAACCTTATGTATTTCCCCACCGACGCTAACAACGCGATAATCCAGTCCAAGATAGCCAACCAACTGTTCACCTTGAAAATGAAGGGCGCGCATATGAGGTAACTGCTTAAAGTAAGAACGACTTACTTGGCTGTCTGGAAAAGCTTGGTTTCTTAATGCTTCGATAGCCTTATGATGCAATTCTGAAACTTCGATTTCTTGAACGATTTCCATATCATTTCCTCGAAAAGGGCTAGCGCCCTGCAAACAAGCGACAACGCGATGCCACTTAACTTGAATATTGTGCCATTGAATCCAATTGGGACAGACACCTTAACAATCCGTGCCTAGTGACCGAAATGACAAAGCGAAGTAGATAACTTTGTTGTTCGAAGAGCATTGGCTGCTCGCGCAGCCACAGGATGTTATTGCCTATTGACAGGCAGAAGGCTCATATGTGTTATGTTGATATTACGCTGCTATCCAACTTACCACAGCTACCACATACAACTTTTCCTTTCCTAATACTACTTGAGCAATTTGGGCAAGAACGCTCTGGTAGCCTAGGGTCATAGTACGTATCAAGCTTCTGAAACTCATTATCATCCTGTCTTGATTTACTATCCGTCTTGCTTTTCGATACAGCAAAAATAACTAACAAGACGAAGGCTATACCACCCAAGATCAATAAAACAAACACCGCGAGTGGTAAGATACCTGACATCGCAAGAAACTCTATAATTCCCTGATTCTTATCCATATTACCTCTCTACCAATAGGGTTCGATAGCAACATAACGAATGACATGGATCCCCCTACCGAGGATCTGCCACACTTATGTGGCACTTAAATGCATCGGAGGCACCATGTCTGACTATTCTTATTTCTGCGGTATGGACTTAGCTAAAAACCACTTCAGTCTTCATGCCGTAGACCAAAATGGTAAGGTCATACTTCATAAGTCCGTAACTCGCTCTAAACTACTGACTACAATAGCAAATATACCACTCATGCGTATAGGCGTTGAAGCGTGTGGTGGTCCACATTATTGGGCAGAGCACCCAATAAACTGGGGCATTAAATCTAATTGATAAATCTAATTGGGACAGACACCTTAACAACCGCCTATTGTCGGGCAGAAGGCTCATATGTGTTAGGTGTCTCTCAACGCGCTCAGTACCTTTAGCGCAAATTCGTCCCAACCTGGCGCAGTAAAGGCAATACTCCTTTCCTGTTTAACAGCATAAATGGCCTCTATAGGGGACAGTTTTTGGGTGCTCATTAAATATGCAGCCAAAGCTAAACCAGTACGATCTTTACCTGATTTACAATGAACAACAACCACGCCATTGCTCTCGTGCTGTTCAATAAAATCCAGTATTTGTGGGAGCGCCTTTAAGCAAAGATCCAAATCACCATCGAGAGGTGGTGCATTACTTGAAAGTGGAACGTTTTTGTAAGTAATACCCAATGAGTCCAGAAGAGAAACATGCACCATTTCACCGTCATTCACAGATAGTATGGCAACTACGTTGTTATTGTGTAGTTCATTAAGGTCCCACATACAGTTGTCAGGACCACACCTACCAGCTACTGATTTTTCGATAAAAAATAACTGCTGCAAAATGGTTCTCCATTAAACACATAACATCCTTAACAACAGGCAGTCTCGTTTTTCTCTCTGCCTGACTTGCCATTAGCCTATCATAAGCATCTGAAAATTAATGACAATGCGTCAAAATATACATCATGAATCCAATTGGGACAGACACCTTAACTATCCCCATACTCGTTCGTTATGTGACTTTTTGAGCGATTACAAATATTGAATCGCCTGCTTCAAACTCTTCATAGACATGCGCCTCAACTACGTTGAAATTAGCTGAGATAAGCTCTAATAATTCTTCTTTCTTATGATATTGCATTGTTAGTCCATCCATAACCTCAGCACCAGTGCCTAACCAAAAACTATGGGCAATGTACCCTCGACTGTTCAAAGAGTTACGTTGGCTTTTCAAAGACTCTGCCAATTCACAAACCGTTAAGTGATGAAGGACTTTGTTGGAGTAGATACAGTCTACGTTTTTAGCTAACTTGATTACCTTTGCATCTAGTTTGATAAAACTTAAATGAGGCAGCTTGTCATTAAGGTGGACAAGAAAAGCATCTGAATAATCCGAACCCAAATAATGGTAATAATTACTTAGGTATGCCGCGTCATGTCCAGAGCCAGCACCAAGTTCAAGTATATGACTTTCAGTATTTACGTGCCTACGCAACACTTCATATAACTCTTTACCATCATAGTCTTCGCACATTTCGACGTAGTTTTGTACGCCTTGTTGACTATCATAAATACTCATAATCACCTCTAGTTACCTAACATTCTTAATAACAGGCCGTCTCGTTTTTCTCTCTGCCTGACTTACCATTAACCTATCATAAGTGACTAAAAATTAATGTAAATGTATCAAGCTATACACCCCGCCATCACATAAAAACGAGCGTGCGTGTTATCACTTTTTAACCATTCGCGTTATCTTGGCAAGAATTGAATCTACTTGGGACAGACACCTTAACAGTCACATGGCAATAATCTCGCTATCCAATGAAAACCTGCATTTAAGGCTACATATGAACGGCTTGTTGAAGCTGGGAAACCTAAAAAGTGGCTATCATTGCATGTGTGCGAAAGGTGGTAGTAATACTAAATTCGGTGCTAAGGGATGGTGCTATGTGGGATATCAGTAGCGCCAAAAATTAACTATTGACGCCATAGTCTCTTGTTATGCTCACGGCTCAAAAGTCATGACCAACTCATTTTCAACACTATTAAGATGCGTAAAACCCGATTTTTCATAGGATTTAATCGCTGCTACATTGTCTGAAAACACTGTCAGCTTCAAGTTACTTTCAGGACGAAGATTTAAAATTGACTTGGCTTCATTTAGCAACGTTTGACCTACACCATGTCCCCTATACTCCGAGAAAACAAACATTTGGATGATTTCCAATGAGTTCTCGCCACTTGGAGTTAAACCACATAAGCCAATGAGCTTGTCGTCTGTAAATGCTCCGATCATTACACTTTCTTGGGAGTTATTTTCGATTAAACCCTCAAAATACAATTTAGGCATTTTAGACTGGGCTTCATATCCAGAACCAAAGCACTCGGGGTGTAATCTTAGACTTTCTAGCCTTACCTCTCGATATTTGAGACTATCTTCATTTCTTAATACTTTACAATGGACGTCCATATTTTCCTCTTGTGAGCATAACGCTAATTAGACGGCAAGCAACCGCTTTTCACTCTCACATCATGCCGTCTTTCACTTACCAACTCAATTACAAATCAATGTTTTATCAGCCACATTTAAATCCAATTGGGACAGACACCTTAACACTCTGAGGAAGTACAGCTAAAGGCGCTAAGACATAACACTTAAGATGCGGCCTCGCGTGATCAAGCCAAAACTAATATGAAGGTGTGCGAAGGCATCCTAAGCACTAATCAGAGCGAACTGACCGAACACAGGCTCCCAATAGATGAAAGCCTTCACGTGTGATCAGAGTTTAATTAGCCGTTAACCAGTCGGAAAGGCGAGTAGAGGCTATAAGGGGATGGTCTAACGTACTCGATTCTGGTTCTTCTCCAACTTTTTCGGTGTAGGACAATAGATCGACTGCATCAAGCAAAGTATCATCAGCCACCTCTTTGGCATAGTCCCAGGCCTCGCTTTCTGTCATGTGGTACCTACCAAGTTTCTTAGCTTGCGCAAACAGATCCGCAGCTTCGGTAATTGTGAAGCTTTCCGGTCCTAATAATGTTAATCGTCTATTGTAAAGTTCTGGCAATCCATAACTTTGTGCGACAGCCTTGGCGTAATCTTGAACGCTGATCCAGCGTAAAGGTTGTGTTGACTGACACATAGTCGTTACAGTTTCTTGGTCAACCAATAAGTTTAAGGTTTCGAAAAACCAGCTTGGTAGATATGTGATGTATGGTATCCCACTATTCTTTAACAGGGTTTCTGCTTCCAGTTTCGCCTTCGTATCAGCTCGAAAACTGTTCTTTTCATACGCCGTCGCTGTTGAAATCATTGTAATTAGTTGTACAGACGATTTGTCGACAGCGCGCAGAATGTGTTTTGTTCCCTCGACATGATTTCGATAGTAAGTCTCTGGGCTATTACCACTGAGGTTGATATGAATCGCTTCTACTCCCTTCAATGCAGTAGTTAAGCTTTCTTCATCAAACAGATCGGCTGCGAAAAACTCATATTGAGGCCCTTGAAATAGATCACGAGCTTTAGATAAATCTCGAGAAATAATTTGAACGCGATGCCCATCCTGAGCGAGCTCTTTTGCGACAGGCAAACCAAGCATGCCAGTTGCACCGATAACAGCAATTGTTCTAAACATAATTAGACTCCTTGTGAATGTATAGACAATAGTAAGTGGCATTGATTAATATTATTAGTAGGATAAAGTGAGAGTCTGCTTATCAAAAATGGGATAAAAATGGATCTTGAAGCGAGCTTATGGTTTTCAACAGTGGTGAGAATGGGTTCTTTTTCAAAAGCCGCAAGCGAGTTAGGAGTACCAACTAGCACGGTGAGCCGACGCATCGCCAATCTAGAGAGCCAACTGGGAACGACTCTGTTGGTAAGAAACACTCGTAGCATGCAAGTCACCCAATCTGGCAATGAGTATTTGATGCTAACCAAACAACTCGAAATGGGGTATCAGTCATTAAAAGATTGGCAAGATAATCAATCCCAAGTCTCAGGAACATTCCGTATCACAGCCCCTCTACAATTTGTTGATTGGCCACTCAGCGACTGGGTTATTGAGTTTAAATCCACCTATCCAAAACTCAACATTGAACTGGTTGGCAGTAACGAAAACCTCGATTTCTACGAAGATAGAATTGATATCGCATTTCGGCAGGGTCCACTATCCGACTCTGATCTGAGACAGCGTCGGTTATTTGAGTTGCAGTACGGGATCTACGCGTCACCAAGTTGGCTTAACAAGCATGGCGATTGTCTGGATTTTGCCTGGCTGCAGGCTCAAGAGGTGGTTAACATTGGTGTTAAGGGGAAAAGCTTTCCATGGCTAATCAAGCACAATAACAAACTGCACACCATTATCCCAAAATCGGGGTTGTTGCTCGAATCTCCCCAGCAAGCAGTACGAGCCGCTAAAGCAGGGTTAGGACTTATATACGTACCGTACTTCGATGCCCATTCTGCGATAGCCAAAGGGGAAATAGTACCAGTGTGTGAATCACTGTGGCCCGATGGGATTAATTTTTACCTTGTATTTCATAAGTCGAGAACCAAGTCTAAAAAACTGTCGACGTTTATCGATTTTATCTTGGATAAACAAAAAGAACTGATGGCACTACCGGGGATTTGTTAGTTTAAAGAACCGTGCTTCTCTGATCTTTTGGATTGATGAATACACAGCTAAAAATGTTCTGACTTTGAACACTCGGCACCTCCGAAAGTGACAAAAAGTGTTCTAACCTAAAACATTTTTAAGATCGGCCGTTGGGGTCCAGCTGTTACTTCAATGCCCAAATAAACCGCAGTCACTTCCATGCCCTAGCTCTTTGCTAATGACCATTCTGGCTTCATAGCCACGCAGCTTGCCTGCAACACTCAACCCTTTTGTTGATGGGCCTCCCGCAGCAGGAGCGCTATTACCCGTCAACTCAAGGTCTCGAATTTGAAGAATATACTCTCGTGCCTGGCTGACGAAAGCGCCATCGAGTTTAACTTTATGCTGCAGAAGACAATGAAGAAGGTAACCAAAGACGACAATGAGGCAACGGGGTCAGGCAACGGGGTCAGGTCAGGCAACGGGGTCAGGTCTTGCCTTTTGCCACACATTACTTTTTTGTATATCAAAACTAGCTGACTATCTGTAACGTATTTCGAAGCGTAACAAACAATGGGGCACTTTCGAGTTAGAAAGTGCCACGGGTAAGAATTCAGCCCGTGACAGTTTTGGACAAGAATGAGATAGCAAACTCTAGATACGTTCTATCTGAGAGTCAATAGAATTGAATAGTTATTCAATTACTACATCAGCAAAAGGGACGAGCGGTAATTTTAAGTCAATGGGATGACGAGTAATACCTCGAGAGGTGACATAATACGAGCGCCATACATATTCAACCCGTTGCGGGCTGTTCGTACAAAAAATGGCCTAGATAAAAACTAGGCCATTCTTATTTCAGAGACAAAAGGCAAGACCTGACCCCTTTAATTTCTAATTTTTCTGATGGTTTAGATTTTCTTTGGAGTATTACAGGTTCCATGCTAATTACAGGAGTATCGGCATCTTAAACTCTTTCGCTCTAGTCGCGTCATGGAGCTGACCTCTTGTTATGCGCATTGGTGTAACTGGCATACCATAAAAATCAATTTTATCACCAAAAAATTCTCCACCTAGATCTTTTACAATGTTGACCGTTATATCACGTGCGTCTATCTGAACTTCATTTGTTTCTTGTAATATCTGAGCTAAAGAATAACGGGCTAGAGCTTTGCCAATTCCAAGGCCCCTAAATCTGTTATCTACTACAAAACGTCCCCAGTGCCACATTCCATTTTCTTCCCAACATGCGACTGCACCTAAAACATACTCTCCAGAACGGGCTGACCACCACTTTTGAGGGATTCCTGCGGAAAGTGGAACTAGATGAGGAGGAATATTTTGCTCACCTGAAAATGTATCTCTTATTAGAGTATCAATCTCAGCGCGATAAACAGGCTTCAGTTCCTCTATTTGAATTCTAGCTTTATTTTGAGCTGCGTTTTTACGGAATGCGCTCAACCTTAACGTTCTAAGCCCATCAATAACACTCTGAATTTCTTCAGTCTTCATCAAGCCCAGCAATTGAGATAACTCAGTGTTAGCTGAAGTATCAGCTTCCTTTAGCCTTTCTACCCCTTCAGCCCTTAGTGCAAAAAGTTTTTGTCGCTTATCACTAGCGCTTCTAGTCATTTCCACATACTTTTTTTCTACTAGAGAATTTACTGTTCTACTAAGAGAAGCTTTTTCTACGCTTAGCTGGTTGCAAAGCTCGGAAAAAGGAGTTGCTCCATTTTTTCGTAAATAGGTTAAAAGGTGAACTTGCGTTAATGATAAGCCTGAATTTAAACAGTTTTTATCAAGTAAACCTAGTTCACGGACTAAGTAACGTAATTCACTTCTGATTTGTTTTACTGATGACATAATCTTTCCCACGCTAGATCGTTAACACTATCAACAAAAATAACAGATACAGAGTTAATGTCAACATTGTTGATACAATCAACAAATATTGTAAAACTGTCAGGGTCAGGTCTTGCTGCTTGCCATCCATTACTTTTTGTATCTCAAAACTAGTAAATTATCGGAAACAACAATTTGAGCGATAGCAAACTTTGGGGCAAAACTATCTCTCGATCGGCTAGTGTCTCAAGGAGTCTGAAAGTGATATCCAGACAACAAAGCATCTAACGATGGCTGCCTTGGGTTTAGGTATTTGGCTATAAGCCTCTCCAACATATAAAAACAAAAAAGCGAGCCACTTGGGCTCGCTTTTCGATTTTAAAGCAATGAATTTTTACAGTAGTTCCACTGACTGCTGAGCAATCACAAACTCTTCGTTGGTTGGAATCACCATCGCGACAGCGCCCAACACCTCAGACTTAGCAATAATACCCGCACGGCCAAAGCGGGCGTCTTCGTTACCTTTTTCGTCTTCAATAAAACCTAATAGTTTGAGGTTGTTTAAAATTTCTCGACGAATTGGCAGTGAGTTTTCACCGATACCACCAGTAAAAATAATCGCATCTAATCCACTAAGGGGGATCAGGTAAGAGCCGATGTACTTAGCCACACGGTAAGTGAACACCTCAAATGCGAGCTTCGCCCCCTCATGGCCGTTTTCCATCGCTTCCAAAATACCTCGCGCATCAGAAGTCAAACCTGAAACACCAAGGAAGCCTGACTTCTTGTTCAAGGTCTCGAAGACTTTCTCTTGGCTCCAGCCTTTTTTCATTAGGAACTCGATAATACCAGGGTCTAGGTCTCCGGAACGCGTCCCCATCATCAGGCCTGCTAGAGGGGTAAAGCCCATCGATGTATCGACAGATTGACCGTTGCTGATCGCACACACCGATGCACCGTTGCCCAAGTGGACAGAAATAAAGCTCGACGCTTCGACAGGTTTACCCAGCATTTTCGCCGCTTCACGGCTAACGAAGTAATGACTAGTGCCGTGGAAACCGTATCGGCGGATACCATATTCTTTGTACAGCTCATTGGAGATCGCACCAGTGAATGCCTTTTGCGGCATGGTTTGGTGAAACGCGGTGTCGAAGACAGCAAATTGAGGAAGGCTTGGGAAAGCTTTCATCGCAGCTTGAATCCCTTTCGCGCCTGCTGGGTTGTGGAGCGGTGCCAGATCAGACAAGCTTTCAATTTCTGCTAGGACGTCGTCATTAATGCGAACTGTTGATGTGAATTTTTCTCCGCCATGCACGATACGGTGACCCACGGCAACTAGATCGTTGGTAAAACCCAATGATTCCATCAGGCTAACGATTCGGTTGATGGCATGTTGATGATGATTGTCTGCAGCAGTGATGGCTTCTTCAGTTTTCTCACCCTTGTATTTCCAACCGATTACCGCTTCAGGGAGCCCAAAGCACTCTCCTAACCCAGTGACGACAGCGTCTCCTGTTACGGAGTCGATCACCGCGAATTTGAGAGATGAACTACCAGAGTTAATAACCAGCACAAACGAGTTAGACATGGAATAGGTATCCTGTTTCAGACCGAATTTTGGAAGCAAAGCGCTTCTTAGTGTGGCTTACATTATTCAATATTTTTTTAATTATTCAACTTTATTTTAATTGAGAGCGCATTTGAAGCGAAGGTTTGTTGATCTAACGCAATCTGAAGATTATTTTGATCCCAAAATTTAATGTCAGTTTTATAAATATGCGATACGGGCCTAAACTCTAGTCAGTGTGATACTTTCGATAATTAACCCAAAGTCGGTCCAAATGGTCTAAGTAGTGGCAACCTTATCTATTTTTTTAGTCATCTCAGGCATCATTATCATGGTCGCGGGATACGTGCCTGCTAACCAGGTTTGTCGCAAGACAAAGCATCTAGGCTGGCAGGTGTTGAGCTATTTAATTATCGGTTTTGTTTTAGGCTATCTATTTGTTTTAATTGCTATTATATCTGATCCAGTTGTTACGCCAGTTTTGCTGGGGTTATGCGTTATTCTTTTCTGCGGCAGCATTTTTGTTTATATGGTCACCACCTACAGTTTGCAAAGTATTCAGCAACTCCATTCGCTTGCTGATGAAGAAAAGCATAACGCCCTTCACGACTCACTCACTAACCTTCCTAATCGAAAACATTGTATTGAAGCCATCGAGCTGCTGATTGAGTCCGATAGGCCCTTTGATCTGCTGCTGGTTGATATTGTGAACTTCAAACAAATCAACGACGGAATGGGCCATTTTTGCGGCGACCAATTACTGATTCAGATTGGACAACGAATGTCATCTCTGTTGGAACACGAAGACTTTATCGCCCGTATTGGTGGTGATGAATTTGTCATCCTGTGTCCAAACGGTAATGAAGTGGCGTCAAAAGCCTTGGCGAAACGGATTGATAACGAGTTGCGTAAGCCCTTCGCAATTGATGGCTTTGAGTTAAGTACTTGTGCGGTGATCGGTTTGAGTGAGTTTCCAAGGCACGGCGATACCGCGGAGCAAGTGATCAACACCGCAGATGTGGCCATGTACTGGGCCAAAAAGTCCGGTCGGTTGATCGCCTGTTATGACGATCAAATGAGCCAAGGGGCGAAGAAAAAGCTGCGTATCGCTCGCGAAATCGATGCCGCGCTGCTTAATGATGAGTTCTGTGTCTACTACCAACCCATTGTTAGCAGCAAAAATGCCATTGTCAGTGGCTACGAAGCGCTGATCCGCTGGCAAAAAGAAGACGGCTCTATCGTTAGCCCCGTTGAGTTCATCCCCATTGCTGAGCAAAGCAATAAGGTGACCTCGATTACCAATTGGGTGCTTGAGCAAGTCTCGAAAGACATCGAAAAATTCAAATCTGAAAACATCCGCTGCCCGGTTCATGTCAACTTATCAGCCAAAGATCTGATGGGTAATTACCTTAAGAGACAACTTGAAAAGCTGATTCAGATCTACCCGGATATCACTGAAAACCTTATCCTTGAAATCACTGAAAGTACCGCCATCAATCGCTTGAGAAGCCCCGAAGTTTTATTGGAAAGCCTTAAAGAACTCGGCTTTAAGATCAGTCTAGATGACTTCGGTACTGGCTATTCTTCGCTGTCATTGCTAAGAGATCTCCCGGTTGACCAAATAAAAATTGATCGCTCCTTTCTCTATCAATTAGAGACGAACCAACGCAATGGTTCGATTGTCTCTAATGCGGTTGCACTCGCTCATGGGCTGGGCTACACCGTGGTCGCCGAGGGTGTTGAAGACAACAATGTACTCGAAATGCTAAAAAACTATGGTTGCGACTATATTCAGGGGTTTCTCTATAGCCCTGCGTTAAAGATTGACGACGCGATCCGTTGGACTCACAACCACAACCCACCCCAAATTATTGAACTGGCTGAGCAAACCTAACAATCCAAGAAGATACCAGCGATGCAGATCGTCGTCCCCTGTGGTTCACTTGGTTTCTCAAGTTTGACCCCATAAAAGCATTGGCCTCAACGCCAGAAAGTAGTAAAACGGTAAAACTCACCATTAATGCGTGCAACCACTCATAGGCAGAGGGTATCCATGAATATAGGCTCAGTAGCAAAACTCACCGGTTTATCGAGTAAATCGATACGTTTGTACGAAGATAAAGGCGTGATCTCTTCCCCTAATCGCAGTGAAGCAGGTTATCGAGAGTATAGTGAACAACATATTCAGGAACTCAATCTCGTTTCACGAGCGAAAAATGCGGGCTTTTCTCTGGCAGAATGCAAGGAGTTTGTCGAACTGGCTCATAACCCCGAGCGTAAAAGTCGTGAAGTTAAAGCGAAGGCTCAAGAAAAGCTCAAAGAAGTTGAGGTTAAGATTCGTCAACTGAAAGAAATCGAAAAGCAACTCAAGAGCTGGGTAAACGCGTGTCCCGGCGATGAAGGCAGTGATTGCCCTATTATTGAAGATCTCACCAAGTGAAGCGTTGCCCATTCTCTTAATTTTATTACTCTTTTCAACTGCTCACCATGAAGTACGTCCACAGATCATGTAACATTGAAAGACAACTCAGATACATCGGATGTCTTCATGGAAGCAGAATTACTGGAAATTAAGAATTTTCTCTCTCAACACCCTCCCTTTGATGAGCTAGAAGACGACGTGCTCAACTTAGTCACCAAGCATGTTGAAATTTCTTATTTTCGTGAGGATACACCCGTCATCCACTTTGGCGATGAGATCCATGATTTGTACATGGTTCGCAGTGGGGTTGTTGAAGTTTATCGACGTAAAGGTGAACTTTATAACCGCCTCGATGAAGGTGCTCTGTTTGGTCAAATGGGCCTACTCACCAATAATAAAGTGCGCTTTCCAGCCAAAGCGACCAAAGATACGTTGGTGTACTGCATTCCTGAAGCCATTTTCCAACAGCTCTACGACAATCACGAAACCTTTGCCGATTTTGTTGAAGTCGAAGATACCGCCCGACTTCGTCAAGCGGTTTCAAGTACCAATGAACAAAACGACCTAACAACGTCTAAAGTGCGCACGCTTCTCACCGGAGATGCGCCCTTTTTTGGAAAAAACAGAAACCATCCAGAATGCGGCGATCAAAATGGCTGAAGAGAATGTCTCTTCACTGTTGATCATCGACCCCGACATCCTCGAAGACAACGAGGAAGAC
This sequence comes from Vibrio neptunius, assembly GCA_019339365.1. Classification (NCBI taxonomy): domain Bacteria; kingdom Pseudomonadati; phylum Pseudomonadota; class Gammaproteobacteria; order Vibrionales; family Vibrionaceae; genus Vibrio; species Vibrio neptunius. The sequence goes on from CP079860.1 coordinate 124,739, forward strand.
AATTCCCCACTGGTGGGCATCATCACCGACCGGGATCTATGTACCCGTGTATTGGCTGAAGGTCTCGATGCGAACGATGAAGTGGCTAGCGTGATGACAACCGAAGTCATTTCCCTTGATCACAATGCGTACGTGTATGAAGCAATGCTGACCATGTTGCGCTACAACGTGCATCATCTTCCTGTTTTAAAAGATAAAAAGCCGATTGGTATTATTGAAGCGACAGACATTGTCCGCTACGAATCGCAAAACTCTCTACTCTTGGTCAGCAGCATCTTCCAACAACAGTCGATAGAAGAGCTCGCGGCTTTATCTGAACAGGTAAAAGATAGCTTTGTGCGATTGGTCAACGAAGATGCGAACTCTCATATGGTCGGCAGTGCCATGTCGGTGATTGGCAAAAGCTTCAAACAGCGAATTATTGAGCTGGCGGAAGAAGAGCTAGGCGAACCGCCGATTCCCTATTGCTTTCTGGCTTTAGGATCTATGGGCCGAGACGAGCAGATCTTGGTAACCGATCAGGACAACGCCATCATCCTTGATAATTCGTATGTCAAGGAACAACACGATGGGTATTTCTCCGCTCTGGCCAAGAAAATCTGTGATGGATTAAATGAGTGCGGTTACACCTATTGTACCGGTGACATTATGGCGACTAATCCGGAGTGGCGCATGACCCGTACCGAGTGGGAAGAGTGCTTTGCCGACTGGATTGACGACCCGAACCCGAAAGCACTATTGAATGCCTCTATTTTCTTTGACTTAGTCGGTGTTTATGGTCGCCTGAAATGGGCCGAACAGCTTAACGGCTTTATTGTTAGACGCTCTCGAAAAAACAACCGCTTCCTAGCCTGCCTAGCGCGCAATGCGATGAACCGAACGCCGCCGCTCGGTTTCTTCAAAGATTTTGTGATGGAGAAAGACGGCCAGCATAAAAACTCCATCAACCTCAAGCGCCGTGGTACTGCTCCATTGGCTGACTTAATTCGTGTCCACGCGCTAGCGGTTGGGTCCCGCTCTACCAACTCCTTTGAACGCCTAGATGATATTCATGAAGCCGGCATTTTACCCAAAGGAAAGGCGCGCGATCTTCGCGATGCATTAGAGTTTATTTCTATGGTACGAATTCGTCACCAAGCGCTGGATGTAGAGAATGAAATCGAACCAGACAACAATATAGAACCAGAAAATCTATCTGATTTTGAACGCCGCAACTTAAAAGATGCGTTCCAGATCCTTAGTAATGCACAGAATTTTCTCAAGTTCCGCTACCAAGCCAGCAATAATTTTAAGTAGGTGAACCATGATTAAAAATATGATGCGTAAGCCGACGATAGACTGGGAAAAAAAGTTTGAGGCAAAACAGAAAACGAGCCGAAATGATTCACTCCAGCGTTACTATCATAGTGGCCTCCCTACTGCGGATACTCACTTGGAAGACGTGACGTTTCTGGCGATGGATTTTGAAACCACGGGACTAGATTCCAATCAGGACGACATCATCACCATTGGAACCGTGCCGTTTAACCTCAACAGAATCTTTATCAATCAAGCGCATCATTGGACAGTGCGCCCGCGCCAACAACTGGCCGAAGAATCGGTCATCATTCATGGCATTACCCATAGTGATATACTCGATGCGCCGGACTTGTCTGAAGTTTATGATCAGGTCTTACAACAGATGGCGGGCAAGATCATGGTGGTGCATTATCAAAGAATTGAGCGTGAGTTTTTTGATCAAGCACTCAAGGACCGGATTAATGAAGGGATTGAGTTTCCGGTCGTGGACACCATGCATCTTGAGACCCTGCACCAACAACGCCTGCACGGTGGCATACTGAATAAAGTGCTGGGCAAGAAACCAGATTCCGTCAGACTTGGGGCTAGCCGAACGCGATATGGCCTTCCTCCTTACACGCCACATCATGCCTTAACGGATGCGGTGGCAACCGCTGAGTTGTTACAGGCGCAAATAGCCTATCACTATCAGCGCTCAACGACACTGGGTCAGATTTGGCTCTGATACCCAGTGAGTCGCGCAGTCAGAAATAAAAAAGGGACGAAAATTCGTCCCTTTTTCTATTCAACTACGTCGACTAGCGGTCGTATTTTTCAGTGCGCATGCCCATGAGCAAGCTGACACACATCATCAGCAATACAAAGGTGAACGGCAAGGCAGTAGAAATTGCGCCGGCTTGCAGTGCCTGAACGGCTTCTGTACCACCTACCCAAAGTAGTGCTACCGCAATCGCCCCTTCCATAAACGCCCAGAAAACGCGCTGAAGAACGGGTGCATCGACTTTACCACCAGCGGTAATGCTATCAATCACCAATGAACCTGAGTCAGACGAGGTAATAAAGAACACCAACACCAGAATCACAGCAATAATCGACAATACCGTCCCGAACGGCAGTACATCAAACATCTGGAACATGGCCAGAGAAACATCCGTTAGACCATTTGCACCGAGCTCACCAATGTTGTTCACTACTTGGTCAATCGCTAGACCACCGAATACAGACATCCAAAGAAGTGTTACCGCGGTAGGCACCAATAGAACCGCTGTCATAAATTCACGTACCGTGCGGCCTTTAGACACACGCGCAATGAACATACCAACGAATGGCGACCATGAAATCCACCATGCCCAGTAGAATACTGTCCAGCCTTGGAACCAGGCTTCGTCTTGACGGCCATGAGGGTTACTTAGCGGAATGATGTTCTCAACATAGGCCATCAGCGTGGTGCCAATGTTGCCAAACGCCACCGCATAACCAATCAGAGCAACCAGAATCAGCAATAAGAAGGCGACGATCATGTTGATGTTACTGATCACCTTTACGCCACCATCAATACCACGCACAACGGAGACCACCGCGAGTAAAGTCACAACCGTAATCACGACGATCTGTAACCCCATCCCTGCATCTAAACCGAATACATGGTGGATACCGCTCGCCGCTTGTTGCGCACCTAAACCAAGGGATGTAGCAAGACCAAACAGCGTCGCCAATACCGCTAAAATATCAACGATGTGCCCAGCCCAGCCCCATGCACGATCACCAAGAATAGGGTAAAAAATAGAGCGGATGGAAAGCGGTAACCCTTTGTTATAAGCAAAGAACGCCAAAGACAGAGCAACAACACCGTAAATAGCCCAAGGGTGAAGGCCCCAATGGTACATGGTTGCGCCCATTGCCAGTTTCGCCGCTTCAGGGGTATTGGCTTCAACCCCTAACGGTGTTTCGAACCAACCCGTGTAGTAAGCAACTGGCTCGGCCACACTCCAGAACATCAGGCCGATACCCATACCCGCAGCGAAAAGCATCGATAGCCACGAGATAAATGAGTAATCCGCTGTCGCATCTTGACCACCAAGACGGATTTTACCCAATGGGCTTACGATTAACGCAAGGCAGAACACGACAAAAATGTTTCCTGACCAAATAAATAGCCAGTCAAAGCTGCCGATAATTTGAAACTTCAAGCCATCGAGCAAGGATTTTGCTGACTGTGCATCCATCACCAACACAGCAAACAGGAACAATCCGATGAACCCGGCACTCACGCCAAACACGGGGTTATGAACATCAAACCCCCACTTTTGTACATTATCTTGGCCGATGGTGTAATCGGTACTGTCGATACTGTACTTGTCTATACCTTTCGTCATCTTTCCTCTCTTAATGATTATTCTTCCCTAATCAAGCCTTCAGATAGAAAAATCATTAGTGATAGAAACAATTTAATCTATATCAAGACTTGATCGACTCAACACCATTGTACGCCCAGATCCAGATCATTCCAGTAAATCACTATTATTTGTCCAATTTTTGGACACAAATCTGTTTGAAAGGCTACTATTTACACAAAAATCAACAAACCTCCCCCAAACATTCATTTTGACTTCTAAACATTTGACAACATCACATTTACACCAAAAATTTCTTTCAAAATCTCATAACTATTCTTTCCCTCACTACTATGAGAAATAAGTATGATATTTATGGGTTTTCAGGCTTCATTTCGCGGGAATTTTCATGTATTTTCTCGCCTCCAAACGCTTCGCTCACTAAGGATTAACATTGGAAAAGCACGAAGAAGTTCTTATCTCTATTCGACAGATTATCCGCGCCATCGATCTGCACTCGAAAAGGCTAAGTAAAGAGTCTGGCTTAACAGGCCCACAACTGATTCTCATGCGCTCGATACGTGAGCTTGGTGAAGTGACGATTCGTGAGCTTTCTAACCACACCAACATGAGTCAGGCAACCGCAACCACTATCCTTGATCGTTTGGAGCGCCAGGAGTTAGTCACGCGTGTTCGCAGTGTTCAAGATAAGCGTAAAGTGCATGCACACCTCACCGATAAGGGCATCGCTGTACTCGAACAGGCCCCAATGCCTTTGCAGCAGAACTTCATCAATAAGTTTCAACGCCTAGAAGAATGGGAACAGTCACTGCTTCTCTCTTCGGTACAACGTATTTCCTCGATGATGAATGCGGAAGACATTGATGTTGCACCTGTACTTGAGCTTGGAAGCATTACTAAACCAGAATAACCACCCTAAGCTGGATTGATTTAGCAACACTTTGAGCCTATTTTTTATATTGCAGAAAAGGTCAAAGGTGTTGCATGGTGAAAAAAGGACGCTTCAAAGCCGACATGGGGACACGATCCTCGATTTCAGACAGCAGCAGCAGGTTCTGAAATTTATCGCCGTGATCACTTTAGTTTTCTTTGTCCCACTCGGCATTAAGAACCTTCTTATTGGCGAGGTTCTACTCGGTGCTGTGCTTTTGGCGTTTGAGATCACTTTGCTTCTCGAGATCGCTGCCATCATTTACAACAAGGCCGGTCTGTTCGGCCATCTTATCCCTCTGGCTCTTCTGGTGATTTCAACCATTATGGCGGTCAACATTTTTGGCACCTTGGCCACCTATTGGGTGTTCCCCATCATCATTAGCATTGTGTTTCTCTTGCCTGCTCGCATTGCCACGATTGCGAATATTGTGGTGTGCCTAGGTTCCACTATCGCCGTATTGCCTCATCAGGAATTGTCCGAAACCTCTCGCTATGCGTTCTCGCTTCTCGCGACAGCAGTCATTGTCCATGTGGTTGTCAAAGCGGTCAGACGGCTACAAAAAGAGCTTCGCTACTTGTCGGTAAGAGATCCTATGACGGGCGCTTACAACCGACACCAACTGCAGAGCTCACTTGAGAACATTCACCAGCTCTATAACACCTCGTCAATCGCCCTGATTGATATCGACAAATTTAAAGCGATTAATGATCTCTATGGGCACGATGTGGGTGACCAAGTCATCACTGAGGTAGTCGGCATTATTGACAGCCAGACCGAGCACTCTACCCTATTGTTTCGTTTGGGAGGCGATGAATTCCTTTTGTTGTTCCCTCAAGCCGATCAATATGCCGTTGAGTCTTCAATGCAAGCAATCAACCGCGCCGTCAAAGAACACGCTTATCCGCAACATGCCAAAGTGACCCTCAGTGCTGGTGTGGCTGAGTCCAAACCGTTTGAAACGATCGAAGACTGGGTCAAACGCGCCGACATTGCGCTGTACCAATCAAAAAGTCTGGGGCGCGATCGAGTTTCACTGTATTCCCAACCAGACCTTGTGGACCATCAGAGTCAGAGTCGCTATCAGCGCGCCATACGCTGAATTAGTTGAAAATAGGGAGTTGTCTGGATTCTTTGACCTGTCGAATTGCTAAATGCGTATGGATGTCCTTAACATTTTCTAAGCGCTGAATTCTGCGTGTGAACGCTTCATACCCAGCCAGATCATGGCTGACAACTTCTAGAAGATAATCATAAGCCCCAGATACAACGTGGCAACTCACCACTTCTTCCATCTCCTGAACGGCTTGCTCAAAATCATCAATAGAGGAGGCTTGATGGTTACTTAGACTGACCTCAACAAACACCGTCATCCCGACCCCAACCTTATCTTTACTTAAGCTTGCGCGATAACTGGCGATCACGCCCTCTTCTTCAAGCCGTTTAATTCTTCGAGCGCAAGGGGAAGGTGACAAACCGACTTTGTCGGCGATATCGGCGGTCGACTGACGGGCATCTTTTTGTAGCAACATCAAGATGTGTTGATCGATTCTATCCATGGATTGAGCCTCTATATAGCAATTTTTATAAAATAATTAGCTGATTCAGCCAACATTTCCATTTTCATTGGTTAACTTTGCCATATTTGGTCTCCAGAAACGACTCATAATTACTGACACTCAATGAATAGACGAATAACGTTATGATCTCAGGTTACTTGGCAATGGCTGCCACACTGCTTCTCTGGTCTGGCTTTTTTCTTTCACTCCGTGGTGGTGCACATTCGGAACTGACTACCGCAGATATCGCCTTAGCACGATTTCTCATCCCTTGTATCGTGCTACTCCCTCTGGTGTTTAAGTCAAAGGAGCTCATTAGAAAAGTCCCTAAGCGTTACCTCATTGGTATGTTTGTCGGATGTGGTTTGCCCTACTTGCTGATCGCAGGTACAGGTATGCGGCTTGCCCCTGTCTCAGATGGAAGTGCGCTTATCCCAGGGACGCTCCCCTTGTTCGTCTCTGGTATTGCAATACTGCTTTTCAAGCAACCTTTGAGTTCACATCGCCTATTGGGATTAGCGCTCGTCATCAGTGGGATAGCGGTCTTTCTCTACCAAGGGTTTGGCCAGTCTGATAGTGACTTACTCAGTGGTTACATGCTGTTTTTATTGGGCAGTATGATGTGGGCGACGTTCACCATTTGTGCGCGTGTTTCTAACCTTAACCCACTTGTTGCTGCGGGAATAATCTCATTACTTTCAACACTGGCACTGTTGGTGCTGATTATAACTGGCACACTCGACAGTCACTTACTCACTACCCGTGCCGCTGAATGGCCATGGAAAGAGCTCATGGGCCACATTACCCTACAAGGTGTAGGCGCTGGTCTTGTCGCCGCATTCACCTACTTACATGCGATATCAGTACTCGGCGCAGAGCGCACGGCAGCGTTCGGCGCAGCCACACCTGCCATTGCGACTTTGTTGGCGATACCAGTATTTAACGAGCAGCCGACACAACTTGGATGGTTTGCTCTCGGGTTGGTTTGTATTGGAAGTTTGGTGGCCAGCAATATCTTTATGAGAAAAGATACCTCTTTGCTTTATCAGCCACCTAAATTTAAATGAGCCTAGGGATAAGCGTTAAGCTGGGAACAAGAACACACAGAACGTAGATCTGTCGCGCAAGGGCTTTGTTCTCCATTTTGATCAGAAAAGGAGAAGCGATGAACATGGAAACTAGTACATGCAGTGCCATATTACTCACAAATTGTTCCAGTATGAGTGTAAACAGCAACCAGACGCCAATTTGTAAGCGAGAAACTCGAATTTTAATGCCTAACCCGACGATGAAGAGTGAAGCTGCAAGCGAAGAAATCATCAGCAAGACTACTTTTTAATATTAATTATGATTTTTAATAAACAATAATAGGAATCATTATCAAATACAACTGATTTTTTGTTGTTGTACCCAGAGTCCGGTATAGTCTGCAGCGAAATTTATTTGCGTGGATGACCATTTTGAAAACGCCCTGTATCGCTGCATGCAAAAATAATGGTGGAATATGTAGCGGTTGCCATCGAACCATGGATGAAATCGTCAACTGGCGCCATCTTTCAGATGATGAAAGAGACACCATTATGGAGGCCCTTCAAGGAAGCGTCGCAAGCCATCGCTGCCCTTCTTGTGGTGAGCCAGCCCAGTGCGACATCAGCGCCGGCAAAGACACTTGTTGGTGCTTTTCCCTAGAAAAACGGGATATGTCTTGCGCTGTTTCCAGTGATGCTTGTCTGTGCCGAAAGTGTCTCAACCACTTGCCAATCGCATAAACCATCACTCCAATGAATACTAGATTTGGATTAGTTTTACTAATCCAAATCATAGAAATTAATCTTGTTCCAGATCACACTTTTTTATTGCACCCTTTCCTGCCAAGCACTAAGATTCTCCGCCTAAACTAGTCGTTCTCTTTATTTTATTAGGATTGCTTTAAGCAATACCTGTGGCTTTTTGCACTTTGAATTTAGGTATTTCAGGAAATGTCTGCATCATCTCAAGTTATTAAACTGATATTCTTAATTGCGATTCTGACCGCAGTAGGGCAAATGACGCAAACTATGTATGTCCCCTCTATCGGCCATATGGCTGATGAATTTTTGGTGTCTCCTGCGGCACTTCAAGCGGTAATGGCGTGCTACCTGATACCTTATGGTATCTCTCAGTTTGCCTATGGACCGCTTTCAGATCGATTAGGACGAAAACCTATTATCATTGCCGGTTTGCTTATCTATATTATCGGTACCATCGTTGCCCTATTTGCTCATCAGTTTGAATGGTTCCTCGCTGGTAGCTTCATTCAAGGATTGGGCATTGGTAGCGGCGGTGCGATGTGCAGAACCTTAACCCGTGATGTGTTTAGTGGCAGCGAACTGCACAAAGTGAACAGCCTAATTAGTATGTGTGTGATTTTTTCACCTTTACTCGCTCCAGTCTTGGGGGGCTACTTCACCGAAACCATGGGCTGGCGCTCTAGCTATATGTTCTTGGCATTGTTTAGCATCGCTGTAGCGATCATTATGATGACCCGATTTGAAGAAACCTTGCCTAAAGCGAGTCGACGCCATGAATCGGCTTTAAGTCGCTATAGCTTTGTACTCTCTAACAAAAGATTTCAAGGTTACTTAGTGTGTCTGGTAGCCACATTTTCCGGTGTGGCCATTTTTGAAGCCGCTGCAGGCGTTTTACTTGGGGGCGTATTAAAGCTACCCGCAACAACTGTCAGCATGTTGTTTGTCTTACCTATTCCTGGGTATCTGGTCGGCGCTGGCCTATCCAGCGTGATTGCCTCTAAGAGAAGTGAGAAAGTCGCGATGATGTTTGGTCTGCTGGCTGCCGTTCTGGGTTCACTGATTGTGCTTGTGCCCGGGCTAATGGGACAGACCTCTGCGTTAACCTTGGTTGGCGGGGCAACGATCTACTTTTTAGGGGCCGGCGTTTTATTCCCCGCCGCAACCACAGGGGCTTTGTCACCTTTCCCATACCATGCGGGAACCGGGGGAGCCGTTCTGGGTGGCATGCAAAATTTAGGTGCAGGTTTAGCCACACTGGCAGCGTCGATCATCCCTTCGCATGATCAGATGCCTGTGGGTGGGCTCATGTTGCTCATGTCTCTGCTCGCTTTGCTCGGGCTGATTCGTGTCTATCACAAGCACGATCCTTCCAATGAAATGCCTTTAGCCGTCTAACCAATGTAAAAAAGGAGCTTCACCGCTCCTTTTTATTTGCTCTGACTTGGTCAAGCCTAACCCTTACCATTTTTTCATGATCCGACCGACCAGATTGGGGTGATAAGCCCAGCTATGATCGAACATAGACATCAGTTGAGGATTGCCGTATTTAGAAAGGCTAATTGCGTGAAAGCGATTCTTGTTCTTTTTCAGCTCAGCGACTTTCTCTTGCATCTCATCGGATTGTTTAGGCGCAATGAAATCAGAGATCACAACCATGTCCGCATTTTTGTATCGGTCACCACGCATCAAATCGATTGACTTTATCAATACTGGCTCCAAATCCGTACCACCATGGAAGCTGTAAGTAAGGAAATCACTGGCTTCTCGTAAACCGTCTTGTCGCGTCAGCTCGTAGGTGATCTGCTCGGTGGAGAATAAAATCACAAAGCAATCACGATCTTCTGCCAAGGCGATTTGCATTAATGCGTAAGCCATCGCTTTGGCACATTGCTCAGGAAAACCACTCATGGAGCCAGAAGCATCAACACACACAATAAACGGGCCTTTTTCGACATCGACCTGCTTGTTATCTGGCTTGTGTGCTTTCACTTTACGTAGCGTTCGTGATTTACCCTGCATCCGATAATTCATTAACCGCTTGTCGACGAGGTGTTTGTAAAACACAACTTCCAGTTCAGGGTAAGCCAGAAACAAGGTTTCGTTGGGTAGCAGCTTGTTCAGATCATCACTTTCATGAATACCAACGATATCATCGGTTGCTTCATCCGATTTTTCCTCAACCATTTGCAGCTCTTCAGTAGGCGCTCGATTTAACTCGGGATCATCTACCTGACTCGCCATTCGCCCTAATTTTTCAGCGATTTCCTGAAGGCCCTGATTCTTTTTCAAAAACTCAGCATGGCGTTTCATCACGGACAAGTCGGTTCGACTGAGTTTTGCTGAAGCCATATCCCACAGCCGGCCAACGCTGCTCTCATCTCCCTCTTCCGTTACTTTGGCCATGTTCTTCATGGTTTCCATGCGCTGGTAAAGGTCTTTGAGGACTTTTTCTTTACTCGCTTCGAGCTCACTGACCTGTGCCTGACGAATGGCATCAGAAAGACTTTGATACCACTGATCACAAAAGTAATGAGGAAACATTGGGTTGTTTAACCCTTTGTTTTTATCCATAAGCCGACGAGCTTGAAGATAAAATGCGGAATGCCATTCAAGCTTCTTGATCACATCGGGGATCTTTTCAAAGAACGTGGCTTCATCCCAATGGATGACTTCCTGATACAGCGCTAACTCCTGTTGGAAACGCTCTGTTTCGCATACCTTGGTGATGCGTTTCTTGACGCCACCACGCCACTTCAACAGATGGTTTTTAACTTTCGTTTTCATTCCTCTGTTTTCAGTGATGGCCATTACCTGAGAGCGTGCCATCAGATCGTTGACTGCTGTGTCAATAATACCGGAATCAGCAATCATTAATGCGAGGTTGAGTCCATCAGCGCCTAACATCCAGTCCCCCTTTACGAGAAGAATTGATTGAGGTTTTTGAAACGGAACACTGTGCGCTCACACTCTGTTTTGGTTGATTCAAGAACCTGCTGAATGTGCTGCAGGCTTGCCTCCATTGCACGAGGTAGGTCTTGATCAATAAAGCTGTGGGGTAAGGCACCATGAAAGTTCGAACGCACTTTGAGCAAATGATGTTCAGCGTGTTCGAGCTGCGCCATCGCTTGCTCAGATTTGGTCAGCCAGTTTTGATAGAGGCCCTCATCCAAACCTTTCTCGGTTACAACCGAAACTAACACAGCACGATTGGCAATATCCTTAATGACTAAGTTGTTCGCGGCATCGATATCAAAGCGCAGTCGGCACAGATTGGTGTTCTGATTAACGTATCCGTAAACATCTCCATGGCCTTCTTTTATAATCCGCTCTAATTCGTTCTTCGGTACATAAACCCAGCGACTGTCGCCTTTCTCGGATTCTGATACTGACATATTACTTTGCAGCAGTACCAACTTAACGAGATCAAAGGCACTACCTACTTCATAACGCTTTGCATCTGAGACGTCATAGCTATGAATTTGTTTTTTGAGTATCCCTGTCGTCGATTCCATTGATAGCATGATACCAAACTCAGACTCTAGCTCTTCCTGAACTTCGTCCAGTTCTTCTCGACATAAACGGATTTGCTGTTCGACGTCTTGCTGATCAAAGGCGTGCTTTAGTGCAAATTCCTTAATCACTTGGTGGACGACTTCTCGAGATTCCGGACTGTTCCATAAACAATCTTGCAAAAGCAGTAGATCAAGTGGGTTGACACTATCACGGCCGTTAAAATAGGCACTGGCTTTGAGCAGTTTAACTGCCTTTTTCCAACGACGGTCTGAAACATACATATCGGTATCAGAAGCATGGGCGCCTGCCCCTTGGGCTGCCGACTCTTCTAACATTTGTTTAAGTTGATAAAGCTTTTCGAATACCTGGTCACTGAGTTCGAGTTTTTCAAGCTCCGATTGCCATAAGTGATACTCCTCATCGGTTATGGCTAAACCTTCTGGGATCTGTGCTTCCTGCGGTGTGCCTACGGTCAGCATCGACTTAAAGTTTTGCTTGTTCTGAATTCGATTGACAAAAATACGCACTAGCATTCGATCATAGAGCGCCTCCAGACCACTGTCTTCATCCGGCAGCTCATTTGAAGCAGAGACCAGTAGACGCATGGGAACACGTTCTACATCACTGCCATTCTTGAAGGTCTTTTCATTAACAACCGTCAATAAGGTATTAAGGATTGCAGGACCCGCTTTCCAAATCTCATCTAAAAACACAACTTGCGCCGTCGGCAAATACCCTTCTGTCAAGCGTAAGTAGCGACCATTGTCCTTAAGTTCTTGAATGCTCAGAGGTCCGAACACTTCTTCAGGTGTTGAAAAACGAGTCATCAAGTATTCAAAATAGGAGGAGTTGTCGAAAGCTTGTATAAGTCGCTTTGCGATAAGGCTTTTTGCGATACCTGGTGGCCCTAACAGAAAAACACTTTCACCCGCTAAAGCAGCGAGTAAGCACATTTTGATGGTATCTTCACGCTCGTAAACACCGTCAGATAAGGCGCGAGCTAATTTATTTATTCGTTCAGAGAGCAACGCTTGTTGCGAATGGGAGACTCTGGTAGGGCTGATCATTCTGAGCTCCTCTGACTTCAACCAGAAATGTAATATATATATTTTTATACATTTGTTATCACTTTGTTACAAGTGCGTTTTCTTTAGTTTGGGGCCATATTTATACCAGAAGCCATTTTGACGTAACTGATTGAAATCAATGTTTGCAAATTTGAGACCTGAGTCACTGGGATAGTGTCTCATATTTGAGTCAAATAATTTATTAACCTTTTATTCACTATATGTAGACTGTAATGTAAGCCTGCATCTAAGAAATGAGTCATTAAAAAAAGACTATTATGGACACTCCTTTGAATATTCTACATACATGGAAAGGCATCTACCTTCAGGAAGAGCAAACCACATTGCCGAATGGTAAAACCATCACTCACACGACGATCTCTCATCCAGGCGCTGCCGTTATTCTGCCAATCGCAAACAATGGAGATATCGTTCTTATCAACCAATACCGCCCTTCTCTGAAAAAATGGTTACTTGAACTGCCTGCAGGTACATTAGAAAGTAACGAACCAATTGAGCTTTGCGCAGTAAGGGAACTCGCAGAAGAAACTGGATACAGTGCTGAAACCATGATATCTCTTGGGCAAGTCACACCTTTGGCTGGATTCTGCGATGAAATTCAATACTTGTTCGTTGCAAAAGGGCTGACAGAAGTGTCTAAGTTTGCATGTGACGATGATGAAGTGATTGAAGTTGTATCGCTATCATTACACGACATCGAACAAAAGATTGTCGAAGGTGAGATCACTGATGCCAAAACGATCGCATGTTTAAGTAAAGCAAAGTTATGTGGATACATATAGGAGAAAAGCACATGGATTTCCGCTCGGATACCGTCACCAAGCCGACCCCCGCAATGAGACAAGCCATGGCTGATGCGCCAGTTGGCGATGACGTCTATGGTGATGACCCAACCGTCAATGAGCTAGAAGCATGGGCAGCAGAGCGCCACGGGTTTGAAGCAGCTCTTTTTACCACATCAGGAACTCAGGCAAACCTACTTGGTTTGATGGCACATTGTGAGCGAGGCGACGAGTATTTGTGTGGACAGCAAGCTCACAACTACAAATACGAGGCTGGTGGTGCTGCGGTGTTGGGCTCCATTCAACCACAACCTATTGAAAACAATCCTGATGGTACCCTTGATTTCAACAAACTAAGGGCGGCCATCAAACCGGATGATAGCCATTTTGCTCGTACTAAGTTACTGAGTTTGGAAAACACCATCAATGGCAAAGTGCTGCCTTTGTCTTACCTCGCGCAAGCCCGCGAATTTGTTGATCAACACGGCCTCGCACTCCACCTAGACGGAGCCCGTGCATATAATGCAGCGGTCGCGCTTGATGTGGATATTCGAGAAATAGCCAAGCACTTTGACTCAATGACAATCTGTTTATCAAAAGGCCTTTGTGCTCCCATCGGTTCTTTGCTACTTGGCAGTAAAGCGTATATCGCTAAAGCACGCCGCTTACGCAAAATGCTCGGCGGTGGTATGCGTCAGGCTGGCATTCTTGCCGCCGCAGGTAAGCTTGCGTTAACCGAACAAGTCGAACAATTAAAAGTAGACCATGCTAACGCCAAGCTATTAGCGGTCAAATTGAGTCAACTTGAAGGTTTCCAGATCAACCCAGATTTCGTTGAGACTAATATTGTCTTTGCTAAGCTAGACGACAATGTAGATATCCATGCCATTGCCACTAAGTTAAGCGAAGACGGCATTATCATTTCTCCGGGGAATCCAATACGCTTCGTCACTCACAAAGATATCTCTGAATCTGACATCAAGTTGCTTGTCGAAAAACTCAATATGTATCTGTAATTTTTTGTCACTTCCAGTTTAGAAGCCAGTCACTATAGCGACTGGCTTTTCTCAGCATCGAGAGTACTCATACTCTCGATATGCTTTCCGCATAATAACATCAGTTCAGTTGTTTTCTGAGATAAGGCTCCCTCCTTATTTGTCCATTGCATGAGCCTATTCTGCTTTAAGTTGGTTAGGCATACCAACACCCTATATTGTCGTTATTTTCGTTTAGTTTGGGCGCATTTTATGATGCGTTTCGGGTAAACATCATGTTTTTTACCTAGCAATTAACCTGATTCTACAAGGTTTTTTACTCTGATTAATTCATCAAAAGTTAGTCCTGCACAAGTAGCCGTTGTTAGAGAGTGTATTGCGTACTCCACTGAGAACAAGTTCACCTTTCAACCAAAGGTAAACCCCAGAAAGCATTTATAATTAATATCTATCTAGCTAAACACATGGCGGTAGCAGATTCATAATTTGTCTCTAAATTATCCATCATCCAAAGCCATAGATGGAATGTGGAACCAACATCACAACCACAACTCATATATGTCTATATATACCTTGTCTTTTTCCAATGCATAAAACAATATTAGTCCATCGCTTTTGTTAATGAAAAGTGCGTAAATTTACAATAAAAAATATAAAAATCCATTATTTTCATAAATTTATATTATTCACACCCTTGAATATTTGTTAATGAAAACAAGGCACCTAGGAGTTACTTTTGGTTAACCACAACCTCATTTCACAGGCTTTTGCACTTGCCCTCTTGTTGTTCACTATTGGCATGTTGAGCTCAGACAGAGTTCAAGCATCTGAAACGCTTAAGGTAGGTATCATGGTCGGCAAGTTGACGAACACTACCAGTACCTCAAATAAAGAGAAGCTGTGTGTGCTGAATGCCCTTACAGACGAAGTGTCTGCCTCTAGAAGAAATGTTGAATTTACGTTTGTATCGAACGATAGGACTGCTCACGGCAGTGCTTTAGCTGCACATAGCTTAGTCGACCAAGGTGTCGATATCGCCTTGCTGCCGTTAGTGTCGCATGAAGCTGAAATCGCAGCCCGTATACTCAATCAACATGACATTGCATTCGTGACTTCAGCAACAGCGAAGAGTGTTATCAAGGACCCTTCTATGGGCTTATCAATAATGCCAAGCAATAAACATCAGATTAAGCTGCTTAGTGACTATTACCTTAGCCATTATTCCACTAAGACTGCTCATGTGTTGATTGATAACTCAAGACAGTATTCTAAACAAAGCGCTCTCGCGTTCATCAAACAACTCACTGCTCATAGTGAACCAATCAAATTTAAGAAGTACGATTACAGCATGAGTAATGCGGATGACATTGTGGGTGCATTGCCTAACAACGCCGTCGTCTTTGCACCGTTATACAACCCTAATATTGCCGTTCTATACAATGCAATGAAAGACAGTGGTAAACCATTCACGATATTGGGCACTGACTCCGTAGGGGCAAGAAAAGAGTTTTTCCAAACCATTGGAACCACAAGCCCTAACATTAACTTGTATTTTGTTAAAAACTGGGATGGTATCCCTAAATCAGATAATAGAAGCGCTCTAAACAGTATTTCCAATACTTTTTGCTCACAAAATCAAGCCACTTTTTTGACTACATATACCTACGATCTCTTTAATTTTTTAATCGCTGGGTACGATTCAAAACCGCAGTCTAGCCCTCAAGATCTCATTGAGTCACTCAAACAATTGAAGTTTGAGACAGTAATGGATGGAGAGCCTTTGGCTTTTGACGCCGCAGGTTACAGCAAAAAGCCGCTGTATCTTTTCTCCGTTCAGAATGATCAAGTTCGATATTTATCAAAGTTGACAGATTAAATAACAATGAGCATTAAGTTAAAAGCAGCACTATGCTGTCTAGTCGTCATCTTATGCAATTCAGTTTTCTATTGGTCTAAACCGTCACACAATGAAGCGGTTGACTCAGTATTATTTGGTTTTGTCTCGGTGCTAGAGTCTTGGGTCCAGTCCCCGACAGTGATTGACGATGTATATACATTCAATTATCAAGCTCTGACAAACAGAATGTCACTGCTTATCGATTCCTATGAGTCGATTGACTGGTTTAGAGTCTGTCTTGAGCTGGACTTACAAAGTTTCTCAACCAAGGATGAAGTGCAAAAAACGGTTTGTTCTGGAGGCAACACTTTGCTGTCGCTAACCCAACAACAATATAAGCTCGACGCTGGCGTATCTGAACTTATGATAGGCAAAAAAAAACTTGGGCACATTAACTGGTATTTCTTTTCCAAAAATGAATATCAGCAACTCGGCCTGAATGTTATTTTATTCATCGCATCGTCTACTCTGCCGATATTGCTCATACTATACATCTATCGGGCAAACCATTACGTCAAGGAACAAGATGGTATACAATCACATGAAAACGATATTGACGAATACAAGCGAGAAAATTCAGTTCTCAAGAACAGAATAACCAATATTAGCAAGATCATCTCACGTAATAGAAAGCTATTTGCATACAGTGATGAAATAGCCTTTGCTAAGTATACTCACCCCTATAGTGAAGTGTTGATGACCAATGGAATAAAACACAAAATACGATGTACGTTGACTGAATTAGAAAATTCATTCAGTGATGATTTTATTCGTCTAAGCCGCTCTATAATATTGCGAGAAAGTATAATTAAAAATAATGCATCTATTAAAATTGATGGCGGAGAGCATTACATTGAAGTTTCAATTAAAAGTCAGACGCATCGTTTACCCATATCGAAGTCTTGTGTAAACAATATAATTACGACAGAGAACGCCTAGTATGAAAAATTATCTTATCACTTGTGCGACAGGTGGAATCGCCTCTAACTTGGTCACAGAACTCGCCCAAGAACATCAACTTTTTTGGCCGCTAGAAACGTAAGCAAACTCAATGACATCGTCGCTAGTACTCATTTTCAGCATTCGGTTCAGACAAGCTCACTTGATTTCTTCAGCGCCGACTCCATCGACGAATGCGCCTCAACAATCAAAGGCGCAGACAAGTTTGATGGTGTGGTATTTTTTATCCCAAGGATCCCACCTTCCAGAGAAGTGTTTCCTGACGATGAGAAATGGCAAGACTACTTCAATAAGTATTTTATTTTGCCTCTACGTTTACTCCGTCAGATTGTAGAGCAAGATAAGCTGAAGCAAGGAGCTTCGATTGTTTTCGTTTCTGGCATCAGCTCCAAAGCGGCTCTGCCACACTATTCGATCAATAATTGCTTGCGCAGCGCTTGGATAGGACAAGCCAAAACAATGGCGTTGTCATTAGCAGAACAAGGCATATCGGTGAACACACTCTCTCTCGGGGGCGTCATGACTCAAAGTTATACGCAAAAGATGGAGCAAAAAGCGCTTGATCAAAATTTATCGTTTGAAGCATTGATGGAGAATGAAGTGTCCAACATTCCACTCAAGAAGTATGCTTCAATCAAAGATGTGGTTGATGGTATCGTGGCGTTGCTTGGTCCAATCTCTAACCATATGACTGGCCAAAATATCATTCTGGATGGCGGCTTCAATAAAGCTTATTGAGGCTCTCAGAACGTTGCAGCTACTTACCTATCCAATCAGCGAGAATGGCGCAACCTTCTCGCTGAATCTCAGGTCAGTTTGACAAAATAGTAAGCCTTATCACGTCACTTTAGAGTGATGCTACCTGCTGACGATGAACATTTACTATGCTGCTCATCGTCAGCAAACGTTAATCAAATCATACTGTCCGCAGTTTAAGCTCGCCATGCTAGTGCTCAAAGCAATTCACATCATGCAAATTATGGTGAGACAAACGGCTTTATGTTGATCACATTAGAATATCCACTCCGACAAAAACGTCAAAATAAAAATACTCCTGTTTTAACAATATTGCCGTTATTAATAGAGCTTTAATTCTAATCCTGATTGCCATGTAAATATCTTTTTGTCCAACAATTATTTATGAATTAATATTAATCGCCACCCTTCGTTCCATATTGAAAAACTTCCTTTTTCCCAATTTAAGAACCCCTTCTAGATTAAATTAGTCTGCTAAATAAATTTCTATTGGGATTATTTCAGACTTAAACATAGGGTTGAATAAAAGGAAAAAATAATGGATAAGAATAAACATCGTCAGTGTAACAAGATAGGTATAGTGAAACCTTTGTCTGTAGTAATAGCACTCAGCCTAGGTACAATCAGCGCGAGCGTATTGGCGGCCCCGTCCGCGCCTGCTTTGGACTGGAATATGACCAGTGTAAAGAGCCAGTCTTTTGTTGAGATTAACGGCGAGGCAGGCCAACAGTCTTACAAAAAAACCGTGGTTAGGCATGATCAGGTTACTTTCCCAGTTGAGTGGGATGTTTGGTACAACAGCGGAACACCCGCGACAGAATGGCAAGTGCGTTTAAATAATGATGTCATTTTTTCTGAAGCGATCAATGGCCCTACAGATTCTGCGTTCTCAGGCGAGACTCAAGTCCAAATAGATAAAGCTGGCCAATATGACATGACCGTCAATATATGTGATGCAAGCGGAGACTGCTCGACTTCACCAGTGCACAAAATTTCAGTCATCGATACCGATGGTGCAGGCATGGCGCCACTACCTATGAATATCGATAGCAATAATCAATCATTTCCTCCTCAGCCCAATGGTACGGTTGTCGGTAGCTATTTTGTCGAATGGAGCCAATATGACCGCAAGTTCACCGTTGACAACATCCCAGCCGATAATCTGACACACATCATCTATGGTTTCGTACCGATCTGTGGTCCCAACCAGTCTTTAACCGACCCAAACTCGCAACGGGCACTTCAACTCGCCTGCGGTGATTCACAAGACTATGAAGTGGTCGTTCATGATCAGTGGGGGGCGTTGGGCTCTTCCCTACCTGGAACTGGGGATTCCTCGATAAAAGGCACATATGGTCAGATGATGGCGCTCAAACAGCGTTATCCGGATTTGAAGATCCTTCCTTCTATCGGTGGTTGGACACTTTCCGATCCTTTCTTCGGTTTCACCGACAAAAAGAATCGCGACACCTTTGTTGCCTCAGTCAAAGAGTTTCTGCTTACTTGGAAATTCTACGACGGCGTTGATATCGACTGGGAGTACCCCGGCGGTACTGGCGCTAACCCAGATCTAGGCGACCCAGATAACGATGGTAAAGCTTACGTTGCTTTAATGAGAGAGCTTCGCCAAATGCTGGATGAACTATCCGCAGAAACGGGCCGAACATACGAGTTGACTTCGGCCATTGGCGCAGGCTGGGACAAAGTTGAAGACGTCCACTACCCAGACGCAACGCAGTACATGGATTATCTCTTTGTCATGACTTACGATTTCTACGGCGCATGGGATAACAATCTCGGTCATCAGGCAGCGGTTTACTGTGGATCACACATTTCTGCTGCTCAGTGTGAGGGAACTTTGACCCCTGACGACGGCCCAGAATACACCACGGATAACGGTGTCAAGGAACTGCTTAAGCAAGGTGTGTCGCCAAGCAAGATCGTTCTTGGCGCCGCTATGTATGGGCGAGGCTGGAGCGGAGTCACTCGCGATAGCATGACTGATCCTACCAATCCAATCACAGGTACAGGCAACGGACCGATTGCAGGTAGTTGGGAACCAGGAGTCATTGACTATAAAGATATTGTCAACGATTACCTTGGTCAATCCGGTGTCGAAGCATTCTACGATGCCACCGCAAAGGCCCCTTACCTATACAAAGAGTCTACGGGTGAAGTCATCACCTATGACGATGCTCGCTCTGTTGAGGAAAAAGCGGCCTATGTGCGCACTCAAGGGTTTGCGGGCTTGTTCTCATGGGAGATCGATGGAGATAACGGCGACATCCTCAATGCTATGCAAAGCGGACTACTTGCAGGTGGAGAGCCGGGCAATCAAGCCCCCGTTGCTAATGCGGGTGATGATATCACCGTCGACACTGCTCACACCGTACAACTTGATGGTTCAGGATCTTACGACAACGACGGCAACCTTATTTCCTACCAATGGGAACAGATTGCTGGCAATCGCCTCAACATCAGCGATGCAGACAAAGCGGTTGCTAGCGTTGCCATTCCCGACACAGGCACGAATGAAACATACAGCTTTAAACTAACGGTCACTGACAATCAAAATGCCACATCCACCGACATGGTTAACGTAAAGGCGCTATTCGGTAGTGTTCCCGATAACACCCCTCCTACCGCTGACCTTAATGGCCCGATTCAGGCGGAAGCTGGTGACCATGTCGTGTTAGATGCTTCTGGCAGTTCTGATGCAGACGGTGACACCCTCACCTATAGTTGGTCTTCCTCTGACGTAACACTGACTGACAATGGTCAAAGCGCAAGCTTTGTTGCTCCTGAGTTTGCGCAAGATACCAATGTTTCAGTCTCAGTGACGGTTTCTGATGGAACAGCTTCAGACACAGCTCGTCTATCAATTCTTGTCAAAGCCAAGGACGATGGGGGTAATCCGGATCAATACCCTCAATATGTTGAAGGTACTCCATATCAAGCAGGTGACCGTGTCACTAATGCAGGAAGTAACTACGAGTGTAAACCTTTCCCATATTCTGGTTGGTGCTCGGGCGCGGCTTGGGCCTATGCACCGGGAACTGGGTCAGCTTGGGGTGACGCCTGGACTAAACTCTAACCCAGACAGCAAACACCCCGCTATTGCGGGGTGTTTGGTTAAGTGCGGTACAGTACCTTAACAACATGCCAGCCAAATTTTGTCTTAACCAAGTGAGGGACCAACGTTTCGCCACTAAAACAAACCTTGTCGAATGCAGGAACCATCTGCCCTCGACGAAACTCTCCCAAATCACCGCCTTTCTTTCCCGAAGGGCAAGTCGAATACTTTTTCGCCAATGTCTGGAACTTAGCCCCTTTCTTCAGCTGTTTAATAATGTCTTCAGCTTGTTCTTTGTGCTTGACCAAAATGTGTAAAGCCGCTGCGGTATTTGCCATATGAAAATCTCAAAGTGTAGGACATAGCTAGTGGCGCGTATTTTAACGATTTACGACACGATCACCATCCCATTTGCTAAATATCTATACTAATTGCCAAATAATCTTGCTTAATTGACCTATCTTAATTGAATAGATCTACAGATCAGTTACCATCTCGGTTTATAAAAGTATCAAATTTGAGAAACTCTCGTCATGGCAAAAACAATCAGTAAAGCAAATCAGTCTCAAGGCATGTTGATGTTCACACTGACCCATAGTGAACAGCTCTTTGCGATTGGTACATTAAAGGTTCGTGAGATTGTCCCTTATCAGCCGACAACTCAAATCCCCTATTCGCATCATCATGTCATTGGCACTGTCACTATTCGCGATAAAACTATCCCAGTAATTAATATGCCTGCCGCTATTGGCTTTAGGCCAATCCAGCCAGAAGAATACGATTCTTGCTATCTAATCGTCACCGATTGTTTAAGAACCGTTGTCGCCTTCATGGTACGTTCGATTGAAAAGATAATCGAATGTGACTGGCGCTCTATTGAGCCTTCTCCTCAGTCAGCAGGTAAAAACGTTTTCGTTACAGGCATCACCAGATACGATGAGCAGATTATTCAGATGCTAGATGTCGAACTCCTGCTATCAAAAATCTACCCTCAATATGAGTCGACTAAGATTCCAATGCTGACCGATATTGAAAGAGAAAGGCTCAAGGCACTGAACATTTTACTTGTCGATGATTCCTCGATAGCAAGAAAACAGCTCGCCGATGCGCTCGATAGCATTAATATTGCCTATCAGATCCGAAACAATGGCATTGAAGCCCTGGAACTGATGAGAGAAGAAGCGGAACGGGGCCAACCGATTCAGTTGCTCGTCAGCGATATTGAAATGCCTGGGTTGGACGGCTATGAATTAGCGTTTGAAACCCAGAGTGACCAACAGCTCAGTAACGCCTACATTATTCTTCACACGTCACTATCAAGTGAGATATGCGTTGACCGGGCTCGTCAGGTTGGTGCCCATGAGGCATTAGAGAAGTTTAATGCGGGTGACTTAGTACAGGCGATGCTTCGTGGCGCAGCTATGCTCGAATCAGGAACCAAACCAGAGCGTGTTGAAGTAGCGGTTTAACCACCAAGGCTAACCGTCAAGGTCGTTAGATTTGATAAACTTAGCTAAGCTAAGTTCATCAAATCTATTAAATAAATCAATTTTATTGCCATTAACTCAAGCATCTCAGGAGTAAATCCGCTAATCTTAACGTAATCGATAGTTAACGTAGAATTCTTATAATCAGATGACAGAAGACGATTTTAAAAAATCGACCGCTAACTTAAAGAAAGCTGTCCCACTTATGATGCAAAACCACGTAGCCGCAACGCCAGCCAATTATGCGTTATGGTATACCTATGTGGAAAATGCCATTCCTCAAATGAATCGTGAGCTTGAGACTATTCTGGAGAATTACGGTATATGTCCACCAGCAGCGGGCGAACAGCTCTATAACAATTATGTCGCGGCTAGAGCGGAGACCGACATTAGAGATCTGCGAGCAAACATCGAAGTGTTAGTGGGGCAAGTCGCCTCATCAATGACAGACACCCTCGCCGATACATCACACTTTTCCCGAGTCATTGACAAAAGTTTTCAAAACCTTGAAAAAGTAGACGATCAATCGATGTCTATCGAAGAGGTGATGAAAGTGATTCGTCAATTGGTCAACGAATCTAAAGAGATACGACACTCAACCAACTTTCTGAACAATCAGCTTGAGACGGCAACAGAAGAGATTCAACGACTCAAAACCCAACTGGCAGAAGTCCAGCAAGATGCTTTGTTTGACGGGCTCACAAGCCTCTATAATCGTCGCTCATTCGACAATGACCTAGACACCTTGTGTCGATCTGAGCAGAAAATTTGCCTGATCCTCGCCGATATCGATCACTTCAAGGGCTACAACGACACTTATGGCCACCTGTTCGGCGATGCCGTGATTAAAGGCATCGCAAAACGTCTTCAGACTAGCAGCCGAGACGGTATTCATGCCTACCGCTTTGGTGGTGAAGAATTCGCATTGATTATGCCAAACAAGTCATTGAGAATTGCACGCCAATTTGCTGAGAGTTTACGCCGTTCAGTAGAAAAACTGTCGATTAAAGACAGACGTTCGGGCAAGCCAGTGGGGAATATTACCGCCTCATTTGGTGTAGCAGAACTGCAAGCGGGTGAGACGCCTAACTCAATCATTGAGCGCGCCGATAAGCTCCTTTACGAAGCGAAACAATTGGGTCGAAACCGCGTTATGCCGTTGTAAGCGCATTGCTATACGTTTACCGCCAATAAATAGAGCCCCATAATGAGGGGCTCTTTTAGTCTCATGCCATTTAACCGTCTGAGGTTATCGCCTCAATCAGCTCTTTTTCTACATGCTGCACTTTGTCATTGTCAATTTGACATGTTCCTGCGGCCTTGTGGCCACCGCCTCCGTATTTGAGCATTAACTCTCCTACATTGGTTTTTGAACTGCGATCAAATATCGATTTGCCGGTGGCGAATACCGTATTTTGCTTCTGGAAACCCCACATTTTATGAATCGAAATATTGCACTGAGGGTACAAAGCATAAATCATAAAACGATTGCCAGCGAAGATGGTTTCCTCTTCGGTGAGGTCCAGAAAAACCAAATTGTCGTGCACAGTAGCGCAGCGTTGGATCTGTTCTTTGAACAAGTTTTCATGCTCTTTGTACAGGTCAATCCGTTCTTTGACGTCGGGATGTTCTAGTATTTGGTCGATTGAATGAGAAGTGCAATATTCAATCAGGTCCATCATTAAGTTGTAGTTGGAAATTCTAAAATCTCTAAAACGTCCAAGCCCTGTTCGTGCGTCCATCAGGAAGTTAAGTAAATTCCACCCCGTGGAATCTAACACCTCGTCTCTGGAAAACTGCGCTGAATCGCCTTTATCAACCGCTTCCATCATGCCGAGCCAATCAACAGGGAACGTTTTTTCGCCGCCATAATATTCCCAAACCACTCTCGCGGCAGAAGGCGCATTGGGATCGATAATATGATTTGGCCTCTCCCCAGAATTTCGAATCATTTCTGATAGATGGTGGTCAAACACAAGATGAGCCTGTTTAACATACGGAAGATTGGTAACAATATCGCGCGCCGTAATTTCTATAATACCATCTTGCATATCTTTGGGATGGACAAACTTGATGTCATCAATGAGATCAAGTTGCTTAAGAAGCACGGCACATACCAAGCCGTCAAAATCACTTCGTGTCACTAAACGATGTTTCTGTTCCGACATCTTAAAATCCTTATCTTTAACAGCACAATGCACTTCATCACAATCAACCGCACTTATGTTTCACTCCTTTTTATCGATAAGTGCCATTGGTCTCTGTTTAATTTTAGACAGCTTCGATCTTTTAACAAACTTAAGGCAATGCTTTTTACCTACTCTTCTATACTTCATATGCAATTGATTTAATTAAAGGGAGGACAAGAATGAAGACAACAATCTGGGCTTTGATATCAGCATCTGCCCTAATGCTTGCAGGCTGCGCCAATGAACCTGATGAATATGAGGTAAAAGGCTATACATCGATTGCCAATCCAGCATCAGTCTTCTGCGCCAAGCAAGGTGGGAAACTAGAAACCGTGAGCGAAAATGAAAAACGTGTTACCTACTGTGTCCTTTCTTCGGACAACCGAATCGAGGAGTGGGAATACTATCGCCAACACCAAAAATCTTCAGATAGCTAATGCTTATACCTACCGCGATTCATGAATTTCTTGATTGGCAGCGTCGTTTTACTGAACGTCTTTTCTCGTCTGTACGGCATGGGACATTTCTGGCACTCAGTCATGGGCGAGCACTATATTCGAGAAGTTAAGAACGTGTCCGAGGAAAGTATGGAGCTACTTTGTTACTGCCTCATTGCGCTCGCCGCTGTGAAAACTCGCATTAGCATGAGAGTTGGTTAACGCTACAGTTTGGCTGATTTTCTGGATCAAGCTGCCTGTTTAGCCACGTCAACGTCTGGTGGAAATACCTCAACCGCGATTCTATTGCGTGACAGTCGAATTCTGAGGTTGTTGTGAGAACAACCTCTTTCATGGACTGTAACTTATCCTGTATTTCTACCGGCAGATTTAACACTTCCAGTAATGACAAAGCATGCAGAGCCAACGTTTCGGGTAAACACCTGACATCATCTAACGGCCTGTCAAATGCTCTGTTCACCACCCCTTCTAAATAAACTCGATACGTCGTCAACTCATCTACTAACAAGAACGCTTGAGCATACAAACCTTGATGCGGATACATAACACTGCAATGCTGATCTATGTCTTGGTCAATATGCAGATTTAATCCAGAATTTGCACAATGCTGTTTAAGGGTACGCAACAAGCCCTGTTCATCCATCAGTGACTGGATTTCAAAAATACGCTTGAGATGGTAATCATTGGACACGAGTGTCACATCAACACGTTGATCTGCTAAGCCGAGTTGCGTTAACTTCAAAGCGGCATTGTGGATGTTTTGTACCGTATTCTGTGATTCGCTTTCTAGGATAATATTTGAGGCATAAAACTTCTTCGCTGACGGTAATTGTTTAAAGTAGTCTCTCATTGCCATTGCTTCAGACTTGGTTTGACCTGGTGTCACGCCACCACAAAACAACAACACCGTTTCATTCAGGTCATAAGAACTGAGTAACTTTGGCAAAGCTTCAACACGCGATTTCCCTTCAGCGGTCAGAGCATTGCCAACCAGTCGTTTACCAAGAACAATAATCACATTACGAATGCCCACTATTTACTCACCTCTCAATTACTCATACTGATTTGCTTAAGTTCTGTACAAATATCACCTTTGCAGATAGCGTTAGCCAGGTTAATATTTTGTTAACTATATTTAAATAGAGTCTGACTAACAGGCCACATCAACAGGAAGTAAGTCTATGCTGTCGATTTTTGATATTTTTAAAGTTGGGGTGGGACCATCCAGTTCCCACACCAACGGGCCAATGCTGGCTGGCCACCATTTTACACGTCTACTAAACGAGTCGATATCCAAGGTACATCGGATACAGGTTGATCTGTATGGCTCTTTATCCTTAACAGGTATAGGACATCATACGGATCGCGCTGTCATTCTCGGGCTGATGGGCAATCGGCCTGATACGATTAAAATTACCAGAGCCAAGCAAGCTTTACAGCATACGTTAGACCATGGGTCTCTGTTACTAGCAGGTGCCCATACCCTAACGTTTCACTATGAAAACGACATTATATTCCATAGCGACAACCTGCCTTTGCATGAAAATGGCATGACCATCACTGCGTACGACTCCTTTGGCGCACAACTCGCATTTGAAACCTACTACTCTATCGGCGGTGGTTTCATCGCCACGGCGGCTGAGCTAGAAAATGGAAGCAGTGATCAACCAGTCAAAGTCCCATATCCGTTCACCTCTGCAGACGAAATGCTCAGTATGGCAGAAGAGCACGGGTTTAGTCTTGGTGGCATGATTCTGCAAAACGAAGTGTGCTTCTTTGACAGTGATGAGATTGACAGTAAGGCCGAACAAATCTGGAAAGTGATGTCCCTTTGTATGCAACGTGGCTTCGAAACAGAAGGCGTGTTGGAAGGAGGCTTAAATGTCACGCGACGTGCTCCCAATTTGCTGAAAAAGCTGGAAGCAAACGAAGCGATTGAAAACGATCCAATGGCGATCATGGACTGGATTAACTTGTTTGCATTTGCGGTCAGTGAAGAAAATGCAGCAGGAGGTCAAGTTGTTACCTCTCCCACCAATGGCGCAGCAGGCGTTATACCCGCTGTACTGATGTACTATCATCGCTTTATTAAAGAGTTAGACCTCAAACAAATCAAAGATTTCTTAGCGGTGGCTGGCGCCATTGGCATCTTATACAAGACGAATGCCTCAATTTCAGGCGCTGAAGTCGGCTGTCAGGGGAAGTTGGCGTTTCATCATCCATGGCTGCAGCAGGTTTGACCGCACTGAGAGGTGGCAGTAATGAACAGATTTGTATTGCCGCAGAGATTGCTATGGAACATTCGTTGGGTATGACGTGTGACCCAATTGGTGGCCTAGTCCAAGTCCCATGTATCGAGCGCAATGCCATGGGGGCGATGAAAGCGATCAATGCTTCGCGCATGGCGCTGAAAAGAACCAGCAAGTGTCTAATTTCTTTGGATAAAGTAATCGCGACCATGTATCAAACAGGCAAAGATATGAACAAAAAATACCGCGAAACATCCCTTGGTGGTTTAGCGGTCATTCACATGGCACCGCCCTGCGAATAGAACAAGCGGCTACCAATAGCAAAACCAACACAAAAAAAAGCGCAGCTGTTTCTGCGCTTATTCTCAGTTCAAGTAAGGCTAGATCTTATCTGCGACTGCCAGTGCAGCGGATAAGGTGTCTGCTCCAAATTTAAGACTTCTTTCTGGCGACCAACCATAAAGTGGGTCAGGATAATCGTTATTATCTTTAAACGGCATTTCGATGGTGTAGGACAAGCACTTGAATTGCTCCGCGACCCAATTTGAACCGACTGTCAGGTTAGCTTTGCCCGGTTCATCTTTGTCATAGCCAAACTCATCTTGGAATTCAGGCGTCACGGTATGCAGTGCCTGTTTGAATGCAGTTTCAAGTGAAGCCAAGCGCTGATCATAAGAAGGAATGCCTTCTGAACCGGCAACAAAGTTGTAAGGAATGGCTTCATCACCGTGAATATCAAGAAACATGTCCACACCAGTTTCCAGCATCTTCTCTCTTACCAAGAAGACTTCTGGACTTTTCTCCATGCTTGGAGATTGCCATTCACGATTGAGGTTCACCCCCACCGCGTTGCAACGCAGGTGCCCGCGGATACTGCCATCTGGGTTCATGTTCGGCACAACATAAAGTACCGCTTTGTCGAGCAAAGCACGTGCACCAGTGTCTTCATCATCCATCAAACGCTGAATCAGCCCTTCCATAAACCATTCAGCCATGGTTTCACCGGGGTGCTGTCTCGCGATGACCCAGATTTTCTTCTTACCTTCTTCAGGTTCGCCAAAAGTCAGCAAGCTCATGTCATTAGCATCAAGGGTATGCCCAAGAGTTTCCAGTGTACAGTGATGAACGCTTTGCGCTGCATGCAATAGATCTTGGTGTCGGTCATAACTGTATGGCGCAAAATACGCAAAGTAGATTGAGCCATGTTCTGGGATCACAGTAAAACTCAGTGTATCTCCGTCAAATTCGGCCGGGACTCGAAACCACTCTTCTCGGTCATAAGACGCTACCACGTCATAATCCTTCCAACCCTCTGGATATGCAGAATTTTTCAGGTCAACGATCTGGATTGAGTGTGATTGCTCCGCTTCTGTCTCCAGTCGAAAGTGGAACCACTGATAAAACTCAGACTGATTGTCATTCGGGATCTTGAGTTGAATTGCCTCTTTATTATCGGCATTAACGACTTCAATATTACCACTTTCGAAATTGCTGAAGATCTTCATTGAACTACTTTCCTTATCAATAACAACGACTTTACCTAGAGACTAACACACTGGCTTGTGCACAAAAATGACAATCCATACACCTGATTAAAAGCCTCACTAGACGATGTGTTACAACGCAAACGATTTAGATCAATTTGTATGTAAATAGTTCTGCGTTTTTTCCAAAAACTCGTACATCCGTAATCTGATCTGAGATAATGGCATCAGTTTATAACACTCGGCAATTAATACTATTATCAGATTTTAATTCTATATCAAACTCTAAATATGAGGCTATTATGTGGAACAATCTCAATAAATCAATGATGTTCTGCCAAGCAATGTTTGGTTTATCATTCTATGGTGTCATGGTGATCCTGACCCGTTTCTTTTTAGAAGATCTGGGATATAGTGAGGCAGACACTATGATGGTTGTTGGAGCTTTTTCTTCTATAGGCCCACTGTTCGCTATCGCGGGTGGATTCATCGCAGATAAATTCCTTGGTGCCTACCGCTCACTCACCATTGCTTACGGCACTTTTAGTACTGGCTACGCGCTACTTGTACTCGGCGCATCAACAACAAATATACCAATGAGCCTTGTCGGTATCGCACTGGCGAGTTACGCTCGTGGTTTGATGTCTCCCTCTTACCCAAGCCTTTACAAACGTACTTTCTCCACTGAAGAGGAGTTTGAAAACGGCTATCCCGTTAACTACTCCGTCAATAACGTCGGTGCACTTCTCGGTCAGTACCTGTTCCCAATGTTGGTTCTTGCCATCGGCTTCCATGGCAGTTTTATGGTATCTGCGGTAATGGCTGGTCTCGCTTTTGTCACTCTGGTGATCTTCAGCAAACCCTTGGTCAACGTTGGTGAAGATATCGACAAGAACTCAGTGAGCCTGAAAAACTGGTTATCGTTCTTTGCCCTTTCAGCAGCGATGGTTGGCTTAGTGTTCTTCATGTTCTCAAATATGGATATTGGCCAGAACATTGTCTATGCCATCGGTGCTGCGGCTATCTTGTATTTCTTCACATTGATGATCAAGTCAGGCAAGTCAGATGCATTGAAAATGGGCACAATCCTTATCATGACTGTACTCACGACTTGCTTCTTCGTGTACTACGGTCAAATGATGACTTCAATGACCATAGTGACCATCAACACCATGCGTGGTGACCTGTTCAACATAATCCCTATAGCTCCAGAAGCTTCGATGGCAATGAACCCACTTTGGTGTATTGTTGCTGGACCCGTGATTGCTATGACGTTTTCTTCTCTCGAGAGAAAAGGCATCAACTTTTCCACGGCGACAAAGATAGGCTTTGCGTTTATTTTCACCGCTATCGCTTTTGGTATTCTGACAATAGCAGTAATGAATGTGGGTGAAGACGTTGTGATTCGTCCTGAAGTCTTCTTAGCGATTCACTTCTTCCAAGCATTTGCCGAAGTTATTGTTGGTAGTTTAGTCGTAGCCTTTATCCTTTCAGTCGCGCCAAAACACATTGAAGGTTTCTCTGTGTCACTCTTCTCAGTGGCGATAGCACTGAGTGGTATCGTGGGCGCGGTATTCTCAACCTCAATCGCGCTTGAAAAAGGGCAACAAATCACGCAAGAGATCGTACAGAATGTTTACGGCGATTACTTCCAATTACTGACCGTACTCGCCGTTGCAATGGTAGCCATTGCTCTAGTTGCATCGGTTATCATTCGCAAGATGCTAGACGCGGCTCGTGCAGATGAGCAACCTGAGTTAGTTGAAGCAGAAAACTAACCGATCCAAGCAACAGAAAGCCCCGGTTCAAATCCGGGGCTTTGGGTTAGTTGCTAGCGAAATAAATGTAGGCAATTAATCTCTATCGAAAGCTCGGTAGTTGTAGTCTACATGTACAACAGGTTGGTAGGTAATCTGACCGTCAGAGTACATACGGTATCCCCCAGTGGGCAGTGAACAAAACTAAAGAACTGTCAAAACCAACCCAACCAAGATCAATGTGGTTCCGGTAAAACGCGTAACCAAGAACTTTTCCGATAACCAAATAATCCCAAACACCATGCCAAACACTATACTGAGCTGCCTTAACGCAACGACATAGCTGACATTGTCTGTCATTGTCATCGCATACAGTACGAGACCATAAGTCGTCGCCATCATAGTACCCGCCAACGCGGATGGCTTTTTAATCATCCATGCTTGCTTAAAATCTTCTAATCGTCTGGTCACTAACAAGTAAACTACAAGACACACAGCAATAGACCAAAATTGGATGCCAAGATAAAAAATCGCAGAGCTCCTGTCACTTAACGCATGGCTAAATGTACTCTCCAAAACCAACAATGCCTCTTTATCTAGAATGGAATAGCCAGTGGTCCCTAGGGCAGCAAGCAGTGCGTAGCACACGCCCGCGTTGAAGTAGCCATTGACATGAAACTGCCTAAATGATTCTAAAGGCACAAATAAACAACCAAGCGTGATGAGCGAAAAGCCAATCCAACTGAGCGTTGACAACTCATAACCCAGAGCAACCGTACCCGCACCGACCATGAGCACAGGTAGCGCCCGCGCTATCGGATAAATGACCCCAATATCGGCATGCTTATAAGCAAAGCCCAGACCTAACAGGTAAATCATCTGCGCAATACCACTGAACAACAAAATCTGCCAAAAGACGTTGGGAAACGACGTTAAACCGACTTGATGAATGTACCAAATCACATAGGGCGTAAGCAGAAGTGCTACCGCTGAACTGCTGGCGAGAAAGAAAGCGGGCCCAGAAGCCTTATTATTTTTACTGAGCAAATTCCATCCTGCATGGAGAAAAGCAGAAATAACAACTAGAAAAATAGCCCAAACAGACATAGAGAACCTTTGTAAAAAGGGCTTCCAAACAGAAGCCCAGTAAATTGAGATTTGAGATTTAGTGGTTGAGTACCGCGATAGATTCAATACTGATCGCATCATGGCGCCAATATTCAATATCACAATCAATAATTTCACCATGCTGGTTGTAGTTGATACGTTCAACCACCATAGCGGGTGTGCCCGACGTGGCTCTCAACGCCTGAGCAGTATCTCCCAACAAACTGCTGGTACTGATGCGATAGCGAATTTTCTGATACACCATGCCGAAGTGATCACGATAGATATCAGTCAGCGATTTAGATAAATCGAAGTCCAAAAGATTAGGAAACAGCTCAGGGCGAATATAGTTAGTCACAAAGACTACTGGGCGATCTTCTAGGTACCTGACCCTATCGACTTGATAAACATCGGAGAATGGTTGAAGCCCAAGCAAGCTAGCCGCCAGCTTATTGGCGAGAATGCCCTTCGCCGCAATCAGTTCGGTCTTTGGAACACGGTGTTGTGCCAACGCCATATTACTAAAATTGAGCGTTTGAGTGGGATCATAGTTAAGTGGTTGCGGGGAAATAAACCAGCCACGGCGGTCTTCGCGATAGATACGACCTTCCGCTTCCAGCAATGACAAGGCTTCACGTAGTGTCACACGAGTGGTATCAAACGATTCTGCCAATTTACGCTCCGCGGGTAATTTTTGCCGCGGTGAAAGTAACCCTGATTCAATCTGCTCAACAATAGAATCTTTTATTTTTACGTATTGCACTCGTTGTCCTTACCTTTTGCGCCATGCCTGTGTTCTGTTTTCTAACCATTTCCCTAGCGTCATATGTACCAGCTTGGCAACTGAGGCTGAAATCATGATCATCACCGCCATTGCGGCTGCCGCGCCCGTTTGGCCTGCATCGTCCATATTTAATACAGAAACAGAAGCCGGAATGGTTTCAGTTGAATAGATGAATACTACCGCAGAAGTGGTGGTTAATGCATTAATAAACAAATACGTAGCGATATCCAATGTCGCAGGGACGCAGACGGGTAATGTGACTTTAAAGAACAACTTATATTGAGGTAGCTTGACGGAAGCCGCTGTCGCCTCGATTTCTGCTGGGATCTGCTTCAGCGCCGTCACCGCTGTCATATGGCCGACGGTGTAATAGTGAACCACGGTATTGATTACCAGAAAGGCCATCGTACCATAGAGAAAGCTCAGAGGGTTGTTAGCATCGTTAAAGTAGAATATATAGCCCAAGCCTAACACCATGCCCGGTACAGCCATGGGTACCACACTGAGCATTTGCATTGCCTGTCTTACCGGAGCAAAGGCGCGCCCTTTCTCGATGCAGTATGCTCCGACCAATATCAATGTTGTACCAATAATGGCAGTCCATGTCGCCAGTGACAATGAGTTGAAGTAAGGTTGCCAACCATAAGTACTCATCTCGGCGAAGTTATAGTTGTTCAGCGTTAATGCTTTATTCCAAGGCCAAAACGTCACCAGAGAACCATAAACCGCCATGCCCAACACCGTAATAACGGCTAATGAGATCAATGAACAATAAAGGAAACACGCACCATCTCGCAGTTTGTTCGGTTCAGGTTGATAAGGTACGGAACGCGTATCAAACAGACTCTTTTGCTTTTTCTGCACCCAGCGGTCTGCGACGAATGCTAACAAAGCGGGAATCAACAACAGAATACTGGTCACTGCACCCATAGAGAAGTTTTGCTGCCCTACAACCTGCTTAAAGATATCCGTGGCGAGAACGTTATAGCTTCCGCCGATAACTTTTGGCACACCAAAGTCACACACAACCAGAGTGAAGACAACAATCAAGGTACTGATCAAACCGTACTTCGCCGCAGGCAAAGTCACGATAAAAAATGTTTTAAGTGGCGATGTTTTCAACGCGCGGGCCGCTTCATACAAACGTGCATCAGATGTACGAAGTGAGGTATTCAGTATCATCAACGCGTGGGGAAAGGTCCAAAAGATTAATCCCAGCGAAATACCAATTAGGCCATATACGGAATTCCCACCCAAGATCTCTTTCGCCACACCCTGATTACCAAATAAAAAAATCAAGCTGATCGCAGGTAACAGCGAAGGAGCAAGAATAGGCGCAGTACCCAAGACATGAAACAAGCCTTTCATCGGCATACAAGTGCGAGTCAGCGCGTAAGCATAACCAAATGCCAGTACACCAACCACAGCGGTTACCAACAAGCCAACCGTCAATGTATTGCCGAGAGATTGCCACACGCTCGCCTGTGAGAAATAACTGGCAAAGTTGGCTAAACCAACAAATTCACCTTCCGTGCCCTGCACGCTTTTCGCCAACATCGCCCATAGTGGCATGACGATAAAAATCACCAGCAACGAAAATAGAATCGCAAGTAAACCAAACAAGACGATGTTATCGCGGCTGATTCTTTTTAGCTGGCTGGTAGAGTGGTTCTTCAGAGCAATCAGCGTCGAATTATTCATTGTATTACTGTCCATTGCATTCATCCTAAGCCGCAATCGCTTTGTCGCCATTTGGGCTTAACACTGGGTATGCTCTTGCTCCTCGCTCAGCAAACTGAATATAACGAATATCACCAACGCGTAGCTTGATGTTTTGCGCTTGTTCACCGGAAACATCAACAAAGATGGGAGCTGCGAGCTTGTCGTGCTGCAACTCACACTCATATCGGCAGAACGACCCTAAAAACTCATGGGTACGAATACGAACTGGCAACGCATCTTTTATTTCTTCGGAAAAGCGAATGTTCTCGGGGCGGATTGCTAAGTCAAAACGATCGCCACGAACCAGATTTCGGTTTTCCAACACCGGGGCTTGAATGAGGGACTCCGCAATGCGTAGATGACTGTCAGTTGCGACTGAAGCACCGATAAAATTCATACTACCAACAAACTCAGCTACAAATCGGGTAGCAGGCTGTTGATAGATTTCTTGCGGCGTACCCACTTGCTCAATAACACCGTGATTCATGACCACAATGCGATCTGCCATTGATAGCGCTTCATCCTGATCATGAGTCACCATAATAGTGGTGATACCCAGCTTACGCTGCAGCTTACAAATCTCATCACGTAAATGAACGCGTACTTTGGCGTCCAGCGCAGATAGAGGTTCATCAAGTAGTAGCAGACCCGGGGAGAGCGCTAATGCACGCGCAAGCGCGACACGCTGCTGCTGACCACCGGATAATTGATTTGGATACTTTTGCCCAGATGTCGGCAGCCCAATCATCTCAAGCCACTCATCGACTTTTTCCAAGGCTTCTTGATTCGACATGCCTTGGTTCTTTAGACCAATAGCGATATTTTCCTGAACGGTCAGATTGGGAAACAAAGCATACGATTGGAATACAATGCCAAAATCGCGCTTTTCAGGCGGCAGGAAAGTCGTCTCTTCACCATGTTGAGAAATTGAACCTGAAGTGGGAAGATCGAGGCCAGCAATGGCTCTCAGTAGCGTAGTTTTACCACAGCCAGAGGGGCCTAGGAAACAAACAAACTCGCTTTTTTCAATGGCAAGTGAGATATTGTTAAGCGCTGTGAATTGTCCGAATTGCTTTACAACGTTTTCAATCTGTAGATAAGGTTGGTTAGTTGGCATAACACACTCTCCAAATGGTATATACCAACTATAATTCTGGTTTATTTCAGACGCATGACAAATTTATAGACCAAAGATGACAAAAACATGAAAGGCAGGATGGTTTCACCACAAGAACCGACTCCGATTAATCCCAAGTGACAGACATTTTGTAATATGGGATATTACCTTTGTAAAAGCGCTGGCCCTGCTCTGTCATACCAAATCTTTTATACAGCGTTAATGCACTTTCGCGAGCATCACACCAAAAAACGATAACGCCAGTATTTTGCAATTGACTAATTATAACCTTGAGTACGCTCGAACCTATTCCCTGCCCTTGATACTCCGGAGAAGTGGCAAACTTTCTCAATCGAGCCACATCATCGGTAACAAATACAGAAGCGACACAAACAAGCTTCCCCGCGACAAATGCACCAAAATGTAAGCTCGCGTCATCTTCTTCTAAACGACAAAAATCGACACTCTTTTCTGGCCAAAGTACCTGATGCCGTAAAGCAAGCGTATCTTCTGCTGATATTTTTCTAACGTCCATGACTTTCTCTACTTCGAATAACCTTTGAACAAATTTGCCTGTGATCAAGCCAAAATGCAAAAGGGAGAGCCTATGCTCTCCCTCAAATACTCAGTCGTAAGAAACCAGTAAAGTTATCTAGACCTTATGATTTTGGCTCTGATTTAGCATCAAATTTCGCAGACCAGGTTGCAAGAATATCTGCGCGCTTGCTACCCATTTGAGCAAAATCCATCTCTGCCATGTTCTCTTGTACATTAGGGAAGTGAGAGACGGTCGCTTTAACCTCTTTATGAGCAACAACCGGGTACATTTCTACATATAGCTCGTTAGCCGCTTTAGAAATAGACCAATCAACCACGCGTTTGGCCGCTTCGGACTCTTTGACTAAGCCTACCGCTTCTGACTCCCAACCAATGCCCTTAGGTGTGATCACAGCCAGAGGTGCGCCCTGACTCTTCAACTTAGCACCGCGGCTAGCCATAGAAATACCAATCGCTACTTCGCCCATACCCGCTTGTACACATGGCTTAGAACCTGAGTGGGTATAATGTGCGATGTTTTTATCCAGTGCTTTCATGTAGTTCCAACCTTTGTCTTCACCCATGTTTTGTAGCCATGCAGAAACCTGCATATAACCTGTACCGGACGACGCTGGGTTTGGCATAGCAATATGACCTTTGTAAACCGGATCTGTCAGGTCTTGCCATGAAGTCGGTTTAGGTAAGTTCAACTGTTTCGCCACCACTTCATTGAAACAAACGGCATTGAAAAACGCATCATTACCAAACCAAGCCTGATTCGATTGAGGGTCGTTAAGGTTCGCATGCAGAAACTCTATACCTTTAGGCGTGTATGGTTTAAGCAAGCCTTGCTCTTTCAATAATGCCATTGAAGAGCCCGCTAAACCCCATACTACTTCTGCGCGTGGATTATTTTTTTCTGCCAGTAACTTAGCCGTCATGATACCTGTAGAGTCACGTACCCACTTGATCTTGATGTCTGGGTTTTGTTTCTCAAACGCAGACTTGTACTTTGCAAGAATATCCGTTTCAAAAGCGGTGTAAACCGTTACTTCCTGGGAC
This sequence comes from Vibrio neptunius, assembly GCA_019339365.1. NCBI lineage: Bacteria > Pseudomonadati > Pseudomonadota > Gammaproteobacteria > Vibrionales > Vibrionaceae > Vibrio > Vibrio neptunius. The sequence goes on from CP079860.1 coordinate 161,689, forward strand.
GCCATTGCATTCGTTGCTAGTAGAGAGACAAGCGCAGCCAGCGCTCCTTTCATCAAACGGTTGTTCATCATTTTCTCCAATTTAAGACGATGTGTTTAAGACCGATTGACATTGCATCCTCTTTGCAAAAATCATTTGGTCTGTACCAGTTGGTGATATACACCCTAAAGTGGCTTTGTGACAATCCTATGAATAATAAATGGCACTTTTTAGAAACCTGCCCAAAAGTTTGCCTCACAACAAGCGGGCGATGTTAAAGTTTTATGAATTTGATTTTTTGTCTATTTACTCATCGTTTTCTGCCCTGTTAGAGTGAGCTTTAGTTCTGGTGTATACCAATTACAGAGATCATGGATATTAGGATGAAAAACGAATACTTACTGCTAACCCCTGGGCCACTTTCAACATCGGAAACGGTCCGTCAAGCTATGTTAAAAGACTGGTGTACTTGGGATGATGAATACAACAAAGACATCGTAGAAGTGATTCGTACTAAATTGACAAAGCTGGCGACTCAACACCAAGGCTATACGAGTGTGCTTATGCAAGGCAGTGGTACAGCGTCAGTAGAAGCCACCATTGGCAGTGCGATAGCAAAAGAGGGCAAACTGCTCGTTGTTGACAACGGTGCCTACGGTGCTCGAATTGCACAAATCGCACAGTACCTGAATATCCCTTGCCATGTCGTTTCCCCGGCGAAACATCACAGCCGCATTTGAACGAGGTGGAAACTGCATTGGCAACGGATCCAAGTATTACTCATGCCGCCATTGTCCATTGTGAGACAACAACTGGCATACTCAACCCAATTGAATCCATCACTCAACTGGCAAAACAACACGGCAAAGTTGTTATCTTAGATGCGATGTCTAGCTTTGGCGCTATTCCAATGGACATTGGCGACATGGGCGTCGACTTTATGATCAGCTCTGCCAACAAATGTATTCAAGGTGTACCTGGATTTGGTTTTGTCATCGCAAAACAAAGCGAATTGGAGCGATGCCAAGGGCAAGCTCGATCACTGAGTCTAGATCTCTATGATCAGTGGAAGTGCATGGAAGTGAACCATGGCAAATGGCGTTTCACTTCTCCAACGCACACTGTACGTGCTTTTTACCAAGCTCTGTTAGAACTTGAACAGGAAGGCGGGGTTCAGGCACGTCATACTCGCTATCAGACTAACCAGACAACCTTGGTCGCAGGCATGCGTTCATTAGGCTTTGAATCATTGTTAAGCGATGATCTTCACTCGCCAATTATCACTTCTTTTTACTCCCCTTCGCATCCCGACTACCAATTTAAGGCATTTTATGACCGCCTAAAAAAGCAAGGGTTTGTCATCTATCCGGGTAAGGTATCCAACGCAGATTGCTTCCGAATTGGCAATATTGGCGAAGTCTACCCGCAGGATATTGAGCGTTTGCTCGGTGCAATCAAGAACGCCATGTACTGGAAAGAAGCGCAAACGGTAGCTTAATCATGACTCAGTCGATAAAACCCACCCACTTTCGCAGTGAAGGCGACGTGAATACCACCCCTGCTCGACAGGCTTGGAACGCATCCTTAAACGACGAGCGTACGCAAGCACTGCTACAGCGCGATAGCGACGTCTTTCTGCATCAGGCCATGTCTACACCCTGTCTGGACACACTTGAAGCAGCCTGTGGAATCTATATTCAAGATGCCACAGGCAAAAAGTACATGGATTTTCATGGCAACAACGTTCACCAGCTTGGCTACGGTCATCCACATGTGATTAAGCGAGTCACTGAACAGATTGCAAATCTGCCATTTTCGCCTCGCCGTTTCACCAATGAAACCGCGATTCAGTGTGCTGAAAAACTCACGCAGATCTGTGGTGGAGACCTCAACAGAGTCTTGTTCGCCCCGGGCGGCACATCGGCTATAGGCATGGCACTCAAGTTAGCTCGTCATGTTACCGGCAATTTTAAAGTGATCTCTTTGTGGGACTCTTTTCACGGTGCCTCTCTGGACGCAATATCTGTTGGCGGTGAAGCCTGTTTCCGTGAAGGTATGGGCCCTTTAATGGCAGGAGTTGAACGTATTCCGCCCGCGGTATCCTACCGCGGAGCTTTCCAAAGTGTCTCTTCTGATGGTAGCGATGTTCACTATGCCGATTATCTGGAATATGTGGTTGAAAAAGAGGGAGGCATTGGCGCTTTTATTGCCGAAGTTGTTCGCAATACCGATGTTCAGGTGCCAAGCAAAGCCTACTGGAAACGTATTCGTGAGATATGCGACAAGCACAATGTCATGCTCATTATTGACGATATTCCTAACGGCATGGGGCGCAGCGGAGAATGGTTCACGTATCAAGCCTATGACATCGAACCTGACATATTGTGTATTGGCAAAGGTTTGGGCGGTGGATTGGTTCCCATTGCAGCGATGGTCACCAAAGACAAATACAACACTGCAGAGCAGATTTCTATGGGTCATTACACCCATGAGAAGAGCCCAATAGGCTGCGCCGCCGCACTCGCGACTATAGAAGCCATTGAACAACAAGGTTTACTGGAAAAAGTAAAAGACGATAGCGAATTTGTACGTGAAAAACTGCTGGAAATGAAACAGAAATACCCAGTAATCGGAGACGTTCGCGGCATCGGTTTACTTTGGGGCGTAGAACTCGTGACAGATAGGCAAACCAAACAAAGAGCGTTTGATCAAGCGGAAGCCGTGCTTTATCAATGTCTAAATAATGGCCTCAGCTTTAAAGTTTCTCAAGGCAATGTGATTCAACTCAGCCCACCATTAATTATTTCACGTCAAGAACTTACCGAAGCGCTGGCTATCTTTGAAGAAGCGATTGCCAATATATGTAATGAACACAACGACTGATAACAGGATATCAATTATGACTCACTCTCACTCACCGATTCAGGCTGTCATCTTTGACTGGGCTGGCACCATTGTAGATTTTGGTTCATTCGCACCAACCAGCATCTTTGTTGAAGCGTTCAAACAAGGTTTCGACTTCGATATCAACTTAGCAGAAGCACGCGAGCCTATGGGGCTTGGTAAATGGGACCACATTCAGGCGGTAGGCCGCCTTCCTGCTGTAGACAAGCGTTGGAATGAGCAGTTTGGTCGCTCCATGAATAGTGATGACATTGACCGCATTTACGCGACTTTTATGCCCCTACAAAAAGCAAAAGTCGCTGACCACGCAGAACCCATCCTGAACGCGATTGAAGTTGTCGATGGTTTAAAAGATCAAGGGATCAAGATTGGTTCTTGCTCTGGTTATCCTCGTGAAGTCATGGATGTGTTAATCCCTGTCGCTGCTGACTATGGCTATAAGCCTGATTACGTTGTGGCAACTGACGACCTTCCTCAAGGAGGCCGCCCTGCACCTTATATGGCACTAAAAAACGTCATCGAGCTAAACGTTACGGACGTAAAGGCATGTATTAAAGTGGATGATGCGGCACCGGGCATAGACGAAGGACACAATGCGGGTATGTGGACGGTGGGTTTGTTGCTGTCTGGCAATGAAGCGGGACTCACCTATGAACAATATCAGGCAGCGGATGAAGCGACACTAAATACTGCTCGCGAGAAAGCGAAAGTGAAGTTAATGAAGAGCACGCCACACTACCTGATTGACACCATTTCTCAGCTACCAGAAGTGGTTAGAGATATTGAGCGCCGACTGGAAGCGGGTGAACGCCCGTAAACTCATCGCTCGTGTCTAGCGCACAAGCCAGTAGTTCAATCCTACTGGTTTGTGATTTTAGAAAGATATAAGGCTTTGTATTCCAGTAAAAAATTCGAATTTGATTTGAGCATCTTGATTGTCAACCGAAATGTACCCGTAGCCCTTAGTATCGTGCCACTCACTAATGGTTCCTTGAATCGCCATTATGGTCCCTCACTCTCTCAAGCTCCCTGCCTAAGACGCCTTAGCCGAACACAACATATTCTCATTTTACTTCTAAGTTCCAGTTTAGCCGCATAATCAACAGATGGCATAAAAAGAATCAAAATGTTTAGCACACCTAATATTTACATCAAAAATCAATACTGACAGATTCTGACACTCCCCTGCCATACACTTGTTTCCGAAGTCAACTACACCACAAAAGGAATCATACAATGGAAAATGTGATTGAAATCGTTAGCTTTAAGCTACTGGCAGGAACAACATCTGAAGACTTTATCGTAGCAGCCAATCAAAGCCAAAAATTCGTTGCGACATTAAAAGGTTTCCAATATCGTTCTCTAAGCCACAATGCAGAAAATGATACTTGGACCGATGTCGTCTACTGGGACTCAATGGAAGATGCCAAATCGGCGGGCGAGCAATTTGTTCACTGCGCAGAGTGTCAGCCATTAATGGCATTGATTGATTCAGAATCGGTCAACATGCAACATCAAGTTCTACGTATGTGCGACCTTGCCGCTAAGTACCAATAGGCTTGACTTAACGCGAACTTAAGGAGGGTGCATAATGCGCCCTTCTGCAATGAGAAAGTAACGAGATGAGTAAATCTGAACGACTGTTTGAGCTGCTGACTTTGCTACGCTCAAAGCGTTATGCTGTCACTGCTGCTAACCTCGCCCAAACCATGGAAGTCAGTGAACGGACTATCTATCGAGATATTCAATCACTTGTGAATTCTGGGGTTCCCATTCAGGGCGAAGCAGGTGTCGGCTATATCTTACAGTCAGGGGCTCATTTACCACCATTGATGTTCTCAGAACGAGAAATGATGGCGCTGGAACTCGGAATGAGAATGGTTCGATCTTGGTCAGACAGTGATCTTGCAGATGCTTCCATCAGCGCTTCAAACAAAATCCTCTCCGTATTGCCAGACAAACTCAAACAGCAGGTTGAGAGCTTTCCGATACTGGTGCCTGACTTTTATACGCAGACCGAATCGGCTCGCCACGGGCAAATGCTCAGGCATGCCATTGATGTAAAGTGGAAGATAGACATTGATTACGTCGCAGAAAATGGGTCTAGAACGCAGCGTACTCTGCAACCTCTCGGACAAATGTTCTGGGGAAAAGTCTGGACGCTAGTCGCATGGTGCGAATTGAGGGGTGACTACCGTCACTTTAGGCTGGATCGAATTGAAAAACTAAGCATCCTAGACCAGCAGTTTGAGACCAATAAAACTAAGTCTTTAGAGCACTTTATTACGCTTTACGCACCAAAGGACTAACCAGTAAGCCTAAAAGTAACGGGGGGTATATTTACCGCCATCATACACCCGTTAAAGTCATTCACGACGTCAAAGTCGACATATTCCATTATATACGGCGGCCCATCATCTCTACTCATATCTCTGACGTGAAGGAAGACTGCCTGATGTGAGTTTCTCTTGAAAGAGGTTAAACCGTAGCCACGTTTGTCATCATACTTTACGATTATTCCCTGCATATTGGTGCCACATATCTGCCGCCTATGTTGACAATAGATACTCACTGCAGGGAATAATGGACCACACAGTAATTAAGCGCGTAGAATATGCTTCAGTTCAAGTAGTGATTCAACCGTGTAGTTTGGTTCAATCCCTTCCACTTCATCTTCTTGAGTTGTATTTAACCAGCAGGTCTCAATCCCAAAGTTAATTCCACCTAAGATGTCAGAATGAGGGTTATCTCCAACCATCAACACTTTACTCTTACAAGGGTTACCCATCTTTTCTAGTGCGTGAGAAAAGATCCCCACATCTGGCTTAGCAATACCGACTTCTTCAGAAATAATCACATGCTCAAAGTAATCTGTCATTCCTGTTCGTTCCAATCGAATCGCCTGAAGTTCGGTGAAGCCATTGGTAATGATCCCTAGCTTGGCTTTGCCTTGCAATGCCTCCATGAGCTCTTTCGCTCCGGGTAGCAAAGTACAAATGTCTGCCATTGCCTCAAGAAAGGCTGTGTTTAATTCTGAGGTCGTTGTCTCAAGCTTGTCAGCCCAGCCTTTAAATCGGGTGTGCTTTAATTCATGTGCAGTGATGGTGCCATTCTGGTAATCCACCCAAAGTGGTTTGTTCACCGTTTGGTAATGGTTGTAATCTTGTTGAGTAAATTCAATTCCTTTGCGAGAGAACATCAGCTGCATCCCTTTAAAAGCATCAAAATGGAACAAGGTTTCGTCAGCATCAAATAAGATCCAATCGTATTTCATTTTTCTCTCCTCAATTTTCGCCGCTAGTGTAGATTGTTTTCCTAAAGATGATAATCTACTAATCAAGAAACTGATTGTTTACTAATACTCAACCAATGCAAGCCTATACCTCTATTCCTATTTTTGTTACCGTCGTAGAGAGCGGCAGCTTCTCTATTGCTGCAGAGAAACTTCACATCACCAAATCCGCTGTCAGTAAGCGTATCAACCAACTGGAAGATGAGCTGGGTATTCGCCTGCTTAATCGTACCACTCGCAAATTAAGCCTTACCGAAGCCGGGCAACGCTACTACGATTACGTCGCTCAATCATTTAACCTTGCGCAACAAGGCATCGATGCGGTTACTGAACTTCAAGGAAAGCCAACAGGAAAACTAAAGATTACGGCACCAATGTCTTTCGGAGTCTTACATGTCGCCCCTTTAGTTGCAGAATTTCTAACTTTGTACCCAGACTTAGAAATCGACCTGCAATTGGAAGATCAAATGGTCGATTTGGTTCAAGACGGGTTTGATTTAGGCATTCGCATAGGTCATCTACCGCTTTCTAACCTGGTTGCGAAAAGGCTAGCGACTTGTCGTAGTGTTCTGTGCGCCTCTCAATCTTACTTAGACCAGCACGGAGAGCCAGAAAAACCCAGCGATCTGAGCCTTCATAATTGTCTACGTTACGCCTATTTTCGTGGCGGCAGCGAATGGACTTTCGAAAGCCCTACCGGACCAGTTAGTGTGGTGCCGAAAGGTAAACTGGTCGTAAACAACAGTGAAGCAATTCGCAGAGCTCTGCTGGAAGGCTTGGGGATTGGTCAATTGCCCACATTCATCGTGGCAAAAGATGTTGCTGCTGGTACGCTCAGACCCATTATGACGGCTTATAAACTCCCTTCTCACTCTGTGTATGCTGTTTTCCCAGAAAGAAAGCACCTACCACTAAAAGTCCGCGCGTTTGTGGATTTTATCGCTGAGAAATTTGGGTCAGATGTCCCCTATTGGGATTTGACTTCACCGGCACATAAACCTTGAACAATGAGTCACTCAAGGTGTGACTCTGTCCTCATATCGCTGTGAATTACTCGGCTCTAACTCGATTTCATGACCTAAAACAAAGGTGAGAACACCATACAGGCACACAATTGAACGACTCATTGTTCCGTTGTATCCGAGGTCTTTATGAAACGATTTTTTCCTTCCAGTGTGATGCTCACCCCATTCGTGGTAAAACATTATTCTCAGCCAGAACAAGACGATACAGATATTGAACCCAGTGATGACTTTGACGAAAGCAGCCAATCGGAAGAGAAAGAATGAGACCCACTTCCGGTCCAAGTCGCCTATTTTCATCTAACCTATTGGCGTCAGTTCGATAAGGAAACAAATAATGAAAAAAATTGCAGTTATCCTCAGCGGCTCAGGCGTATTTGATGGCGCTGAAATTCATGAATCCGTGCTTGCGCTACATGCCATCGAAAAACAAGGAGCAAGCTGGCATTGCTTCGCGCCAGATATAGACCAACTTCATGTGATAAACCATATTACTGGGGAAGAAATGGCGGAGACACGCAATGTCTTGACTGAAGCTGCTCGTATCGCACGGGGCAACATTGAAGATGTGGCGAAACTCAATGCTGAAGAATTTGACGCACTCCTTCTACCTGGTGGGTTCGGTGCGGCAAAAAACCTGACTGATTTTGCAGTCAATGGAGCGGAGTGCAGCATCAATACTCACGTAGCTTCTGCTTGTCGAGCTTTCGCCCAAGCCAGAAAGCCAGCTGGCTATTTGTGCATAGCACCAGCTATCATTCCGATGATTTACGCCAATGGCGTCAAAGGTACCATCGGCAATGATGAAGCCACGGCTTCTGCATTCAATGCATTGGGAGGCGAACATATCACTTGCGAGGTGGGCGACGTCGTCTTCGATGAAGATCACAAAGTGCTTTCAACACCTGCATATATGTTAGCGGGCAATATTTCTCAGGCAGCCAGTGGCATTGAAAAACTAGTAAGTAAACTGGTAGACATTGCTTAATTTCTCCATTCAACGCTACAGCCCTCTGCTCAATCAGAGGGCTTTTTTTCATTTTTCATACAAAGCCATCGCTGAACAAGAATAAAACAATCACGGTTCCTGTTGAATAAACGATTGCAGTAACCCACTAATATTTAACATTTTTATCATTATCAGGGTACTCATCTGACCAAGCTCACAAATCCAAAGCATACCGACCACTTTTGGGTAGGCAAATTGTTTGAGATCAAAATGGCTACGACCTTGGATATGCCAATCTATCTACAGTTTTTATTCTAAATATATTCGGAGCAAGTCGATGACAAGTGCATTTTTTATCCCTACTGTAAACTTAATGGGTGCTGGCTGTTTAAAGGATGCAGCAGACAGCGTGCAGTCTCAGGGCTTCAAAAAAGGTCTGATCGTTACAGATAAGATTCTTAACCAAATCGGTGTCGTGAAACAAGTCCAGGATCTACTGACAGATCGTGACGTCGAAACGGTGGTGTTTGACGGTACTCAGCCTAACCCTACAATCAGCAACGTAAACGACGGTCTGGCTTTACTGACAGATAATGACTGTGATTTCGTTATCTCACTTGGTGGTGGTTCACCGCATGACTGTGCGAAAGGTATTGCGCTTGTCGCTTCAAACGGTGGCAAGATTGGCGATTACGAAGGGGTCGATCAGTCTGCAAGACCCATGCTGCCACTCATTGCCATTAACACTACAGCTGGTACCGCGTCTGAAATGACTCGCTTCTGCATCATTACTGATGAAGAACGTCACATTAAGATGGCTATTGTGGACAAGCACACGACGCCACTGATTTCTGTCAATGATCCAGAGCTGATGCTGGCAAAACCTGCCTCATTGACCGCTGCAACAGGTATGGATGCTCTAACCCACGCTATTGAAGCGTATGTTTCTATCGCTGCAACACCAATCACTGACGCCGTCGCCATCAAAGCTATTGAGCTTATTCAGGCTCATCTGCGCACAGCTGTTGAAAATGGTGAAGATATCGAAGCTCGCGAACAAATGGCTTACGCGCAATTTATGGCAGGTATGGCGTTTAATAACGCGTCACTAGGCTACGTCCACGCGATGGCTCACCAGCTAGGGGGCTTTTACGATCTGCCACACGGTGTATGTAATGCGATTCTTCTACCACATGTACAGCGCTACAACGCGCAAGTGTGTCCTGAACGCTTACGTGATGTTGCTAAAGCAATGGGTGTTGACGTTGAGGGCATGACGGCAGAACAAGGCGCTGAAGCAGCAATCGATGCGATCGTAGCGCTTGCGAAAGATGTGGGCATTCCAGCAGGTATCAAGGAACTGGGTGCGAAATCTGAAGACATCCCAACACTTGCAGATAACGCGCTAAAAGACGCGTGTGGCTTTACTAACCCGAAACAGGCGACCCACGAAGAAATCTCTTCAATCTTCGAAGCCGCCATGTAATACCATTTTCTTTTTCCTAACTCAAGCCTCTCTCGGGAGGCTTTTTTATTCAGCGAAAAGTTTAATATGCGCGGGTTAAAAGACCCAGTATTGAGGCGTCAGTTTCACCAAAATACAAGGTCACCGACTTGGTCTCGCCTTGTGCAAAGCTGCCATCTTGGTCAATTTTTGAAGGAGAAACATAGTGGTCATTGCCGAAATAAGCCTTAATTTGATTGGGTTTTAGAGTGATACCACCACCAGAGTTATTGGTCACCATCGCTTGTACCATGCGCTTGCCACCCTGACTGTTATAGATGTCGTAAGATTCTAAGCTGAAGTAGCTATGGGAAGGCTTGTCTCGGTTGTGCTTTGGCTCAGGTACATACGCAGAACCATTAACGGTTCGCACGTAATGCATTGTATCTTGTGACTTTTCAATGCTATTTTTAATATCTCCAAGCTCCCATTTATCTTCACTGTCTACAGCCTGTGCAGACGTCGCACCAACTGAAACCAACAACATCAGTAAATAGCGGGCAAACATTGCGTATCCTATATCGTTTCAAATTATAAAGGAGACAAGTCTAAAAAAACGCTCAGTTTCATTTGTCAGTCAGGCGTTAATTTAATTACATTGCAAAGTAAGGTTCTCATGAAGTCGTGCCTCAGGTTCGATGTATCACCCAAAACCTTAGACTTTAATTCACTTTGTGGTCTGGAGGCGCTGCTCTAACAGCGTAGCTGACAGATAATCACAAAAGATTGGTTATAAAATACCAATGCATCATTTTATGTCTACACTTCCTAAACTAACGGAGGTGGTTATGAAGATACAGTTAACGATTATTCTCGCAATCGTGAGCGTATTTGCTACAGCGGGCGAAAATAAAATTTACAATGTAAATGGTAATGATTATGAAGGTTACTGGGCGAAAGTCAGTGATGATGCACCATTAGTCTTACTCGTTCACGACTGGGACGGTTTAACCGACTATGAGATGAAGCGAGCTAAGATGCTCAATGATTTAGGCTACAACGTTTTTGCTGCAGACTTATTTGGTAAAGGCATTAGGCCAACTGAAGTAAAGGATAAAAAGCAGCACACAGGTGAACTGTATAAAGATAGAGACAAACTAAGAGCCTTGATGCAAAGTAGTTTAGATTACGCCGCCACTCTTGGTGGCAATGCCAATAATACTGTTGTTATGGGTTATTGCTTTGGTGGCGCTGCCGTATTGGAATCTGCAAGAGCTGGGATGAATGCCAAAGGTTTTGTCACTTTTCATGGCGGGCTAAAGACACCTCAAGGTCAATCTTACCAAGAGACAAAAGCTCCGATACTGGTTTTGCATGGTACTGCTGACAGTGCGATCCCAATGGAACAGTTCGCAGCATTAGCAAGCGAGTTAGAAGCCCAGAACGTAGCCCATGAGATGATTACCTACAGCGGTGCTCCTCATGCCTTTACTGTATTTGGCAGTAAACGTTATCGAAAAGAAGCAGATGAAAAATCTTGGCTGCGCTTTACGGAGTTTCTTGCCTCTTCAACCAACTAGTCTCGATTAGACCAGAGCCTCAACACCTCGAATCCATCTGGGTAGATTCGCATTGAACCAATCTAGATACTTTTGCAGTTGGGGCTTTTGGCGTTCATATAGCAGATTAGTGACTTCGACCACTATCCACGCTTTAGCAATGATCACATGTCGGAACAATTCCTCTCTTGGCATCGCTTTATGTACGTTCATGTAGCTATCTACAATGCGCAGCATGGCTTCTTCATCCCCGAGCCCTTTGATTAAAGGAACGAGATCTATCGCTGGGCTACCCTTGCTGAAGCGTTCCCAGTCAAACAATACCAGTTCCCCATTTTCTCTGCGCCCCCAGTTACCATCGTTGGTGTCACCAGACAAGAGCGTTGGGTAATCAAAAATGATATGACTTTGGGACTGCAACTTTTTAAGCACGTTCTGTTCTTGAGAGCTGAGAGATAGGAGTTGAAACGCTGTACGCAGAGCATGATCACTCCAGCGATGCTGTTTAAGCGTCCAGTCCGAACTAATTGGAGTTTGGTGTATAGCCGCGATCTGACTAAATACTTGGCTTGAATGAGTTAGCTCCTCGAGTGTTACCGAATGAGGGATATACTCTATAACGATGGAATCAGCGTCAGCTTGGATAAGACGAGGTGACAGCACTCCCCGTTCACTCAAGGTTTTAGCAGCGGTGAGATAGAAAGCTCGCTCTACCTCATTTGCACCCTGCTTGTGAATACACCTCTGCCCTTGCCTTTCTATCAAACGTACTTTTGCGCTGCCCATTTGTGACAATTCATTGTCTTTATCCATACCTTAAGACGCCTAGCTCGCTGTTAACCCGTGTTCATACCCTACCTAAGTTTGATTAGTGAGCAAACCAAAATGCCCTATAACTTGGTTATAGGGCATATAAGTTTGCGGTTATGGGGCTGAGTCAATCTCGACCGGCAGGTAATGTTTTGGCTCTAGTTTAAGCCATTCCGGCAGCACGGTACCGATGGAGATAGAGGACCAAGTTCCCGACAATATGCCAATAAACATTGCGATCGCAAACCCTTCAAGTGCATTGCCACCCATAATCCACAAAGCAGACACGGTAAGCAAGGTTGTGCCGGAAGTCACCATGGTTCGAGAAAACGTCGCGATAACGGCTTGATCGTTAATGTCGTCCGTTGGCGTAGACTGTTTCGCCACCAGTAACTCACGAATTCGGTCTGCAATAATAATAGAATCATTGAGAGAATAACCCAGTATCGCCAGAATCGCGGCAAACACGGTCAAATTGAATTCCATTTGTGTCGCAGCAAAAAGCCTAGTACCAGCACTACATCATGAATCAGCGCAAGCAATGAACCGCTTGCCAATCTCCATTCAAAGCGGAAACACAAATAACCCAGAATACACATCATCGATATCAGCAGAGCCAGACCACCTTGGTCTACCAAGTCTTGTCCGACTTGCGAACCCACCATACTGTTGCTGACGACATCAACCTGATGAGAGATGGCAGACAGTACAGATGTAATGTCTGGCATCGCCGCCTCCTCTTCTGGAACTGGATAGCGTATGATCCAGCGACCATCCTGATCCGAATGGGTTACCGCAGTGAACTCACCCAGTGCCGGCTGAAGTACTTCAAGTAAATCGTTGTTGTTCAGATTCTTATCGACCTGAACTTCGGTCACCATCCCGCCGGTAAAGTCCAACCCCATATTTAGGCCTTTGAAAGCAAAGATACCTAGAGAAATGACCATTAATGCAACCGAAACAAAGCTAGTAATGTAACGGATACGACGGATATTTTGTTTTAGATATTCAACCATAATTAAACCCTTACATCACGACGGCTATCGCGTCCCCAAACCAAATTGATAATTGCACGAGAGGCAAACACTCCACTGAACATACTGGTTAACAATCCTAGCCCTAGGGTTAAAGCAAAACCTTGAATTGGACCATTACCGATGGAGTACAGAACGACCGCAGTGATCATGGTAGTGATATTGGCATCAAGAATAGTACTCAGTGCACTCCCAAAGCCTAAATCGATGGATTGAGCAAAGGTTCGCCCCTCCGCTAATTTATCTTTAATCCGCTCGAAAATAAGAACGTTAGTATCCACCGCCATACCCACGGTTAATACCAAACCAGCGATACCCGGTAGGGTTAAAACCGCGCCCGGCAATAAAGCAATCAAACCCAATAGGCTGACCATATTGACGACAAGTGCCACATTCACCACCCAGCCCAAACGTCGGTACCATAGCGCCATAAAGGTCAGCGTCATCGCCATACCCAAAGCTAACGCTGCAAAACCATTTTCAATGTTTTCTGCACCAAGTGATGCACCAATGGTGCGCTCTTCAACTATCGTAACTGGCGCCGTTAATGAACCTGCACGAAGAAGCAATGCTAAGTTCTGTGCTTCATCCAGAGAGCCTGCCCCTGTGATTCGGAATTGACTACCCAACTGAGATTGGATGGTTGCGACACTGATGACCTTCTCGCTACGTTCTGTGTCACCATTAGCATTGGTGGTGTACTCACGGTATACGGTCGCCATTGGCTTACCAATATGCTTACCGGAGAAGTCACTCATGGTTTTACCACCCGAGTGATCCAGTGAAATATTCACTTCCGAGAAGCCCATGTTGTCCACGCCTGCGCGAGCATTAACGATGTGTTCACCCGTTAACACAGGACGTTTTGACAGCACAACATCACGGCCATCATTGTCCTTGAGCACAATATCGCCATAGGAAATGCCTTGTGATGGCGATTTCGCTTCATGGAAAGCTAATGTCGCTGTGGCGCCAATGACGTTCTTCGCCTGAGAAGGGTCTTGCACACCTGGTAATTCTATACGGATACTGTGCTCACCCTGACGCTGTACCAAAGCTTCGGTGATCCCAAGCTCTTCAATACGATCACGCATGATTTTCAGGTTTTGCTTGATAGTAACGGTTTGGAAGTCAGACTTGTTTTGTACCGTTGGCTTGACCGCTAGGTAGCCTGAATGGCGTTTAATGTCCCAACCCGGATAGTTCTGACGAATATAGTTCGCCGACTTAGTTAACGCGTCACCTGAATTACTTTTTAGGTCGAACCCATCCACGCCGACTTGAGCAAACTTAACGCCTCTAATGTGCTCTTGACGCAGCATGTCACGCATTTCATCAACGATGGTATTGCGCTGCTCTTCGAATGCTTTATCTACATCAACATTCAGTAAGAACTGCACCCCACCACGTAGATCCAAACCCAACTTAATTGGACTGAAACCCATATCACTTAACCATTTAGGGGCTACAGATACGTAGGAGAAAGTTATCGCGTCTTGTTTGCCTAGTAAGCCATTCAATGCTTCACGAGCATGGGTTTGATCGGTTTCGTTATCGAAAACCAATGTGGTTGAGTTCTCTTGCTGAGTAATCTCTTTAGCATGAATGTTTCGTTGTTCCAAGTAGCGGTTCAGTTCGACTGGGTTGTCGATGACACCACCCCTTTGTGACGTTGTCACCTGTATCGAGGGCTGCTCGCCATACCACGTAGGGATCGCACTGAGCGCCAGTACAATCACCGTCACGATCAGTACCGCGTATTTCCAAGCCGAGTAGCGGTTCATCACTCTCGCATGTTTTGTTTTTGGCGTATTTTTCTTCATATTTTTATCTTTACATGCAGTACCCATTCAAAGTCTTAACTGAAATAGGTACAAAGTTATCTGACTCTTGGATTTGGTCAGTCGTAATACAATGGATTAGATCTGTAAAAAGGTAACGACTCTGTACTAATGCGTAGGATGACAACACAGCAGAGGTGATAATTAAGGTGCCAAGGGGCTTCAAGCTAGCTGATAAAACTAACTACACCTGTATTACAGATTGGATAGAAGGCGTTAGATGAATTGAGCGTTCAGGGCCACATACAGCGCGTTGGATTCTTTCCAACCTGAGATGCGATGATTTGACGTAAACGAGTTTTCGACCCAGCTGCCATTGTCAAACAGTGAGTAGGTATAAAGGCTATTGAGTGGCAGAGATGCCTGACTGGAATAATGACCATCACTGGTTCCTGGCGCTTCTCCCTCCTCTGAATGAAGAGCAGATAAGCTCCAGCGATTGAAATGAACAATGGCCAACACATCGGTGTCAATTTCAGATTGTGATACCGGATTTTGCGATGTTTCTTCTTGTTGAGACTCTTCGAACAGAGTCTGATAATCCGCTTGGGATTGAGGTACCGCATCCGTCGTAGGACGAGCTAAACGCGCGCTAGCTTCATTTTCAGCTTGCGTAAAATACGCCATTGCTTGCGTTGGTAATACCATCGTAAGCAAAGTAAGCCAGAAAAATTTTATCAAACGTTGAGCCATTCACGACACCAATACTAGAAGACATCTGGATGGTAAGTCCAAGTCTATTTATAAACAACTAAAATGTTCTAAAACCTAATATTGCATATTTAATCGCAGTGCGAAAATCAGTAAAACACCTGAGTTAGCACTGCTAGCGGTAAAATATTTCTCCGGTTTGCGCATCCAGATAGATCTTGTTTGCCTGCTTGAGTCCCCCGCAGTATACGAAGTAAACCTCTCTCTTTTCAAACGTCAAAGAGCGCACCCAACCACTAGTTTCCTCAAAGTCTTCCGGCTCACACGTTTTTTCTTTGAGCAGTTGATCGGTCTTTTTAACAAACATCTCAAAATGTTGTTTGAAATCGTCAGACTTTTCTATGTAACTGCTGACAGTCTCAACTCGTTCCTCTTTGGTGATCGTTGGTGCAACCTCTAGTAGCGCTTCCATTGGCACCCATTCAGCCACCTCTTCCCCACCCTCTTCATAAACATAGTAAGGAGAAATTCGCCCCCACCCGTCTTTTTTTTTTCAAGAATATGCAGCTTGTCTCCTCGGTAAGCCACGCTTTCAACAAATGCTTCATAACTCGGAAATTCTCTAATTCCGAGTTTAGGTGGACTAACGTAAAAGTCTGTTACTTCGGGTTTCGGTGGTGGTGGCGTCGCTTCTTTTATCGGCGCAGGCGGTGGTGGTTTATTTTCTTCCAGCAGCGCAGCAGCGGCAGCAGCGTCTTGCTGTGGCTTAAGGTAGAAGATGTAGTAACCACCACCTGCACACGCAATGCCAAGCAGCAGCAGAACGACCATAAGTATCTTTTTCATATTGAGTTAATGTCTTATCTATACTTAAACCATCTTTCATCAACAATATAGCTAATATGAAATGGCGCGGGCTATATATCACTGTAACGGCATTTATGCTGCTCACTTTACCAATTAAAGCTGTCAGTGAGCATTGTCGCGAAGATTCGTGGAATCAAGCCCTCAAATTTCAAAAGCAAGCGGAGTCTTGGTACAACGAAAAGGCCAGTAAATTCAATGATTTTCTAGCTTTTCATAAACAACAAGAATTCCTGTATCAAGAATTTAGTACAGCAGAGATGTCAGCGTTGTGGAACTCACAAAGCGATCTATACCAGAGGAAGATCCTTAACCAATCGCAATCTGCAACTAGGGTCGTAGCAAACCTTAACAAAGAGATCGATGAAATTCGCCAACAGTCTTCGATTATCGATAGAGCAAACAATAACTGGAAAAATCTATCCACGCACTGTACCCAAGTGGCTCTCAATATAAACAGCTCTTCCAGCGAGTATTACATCAATACGAATCTCGCTTTAAAACAAGAGACCGAGCGCCTTGTCAGTAAACTCAATGTTATGATTGGCATCTATCAGCAAGAAATTCAGGCTATAGAAGCCCTCAAACCATAACTAGACTTTGCCCATAACAAGCAGCTAGAGGTAACGCTATCATCGCTTCTTGCACCATACCTTGAACAAGCTGGAGTCACTGAGCTAGCACAAAAAAGCAGCGATTTTATCAGTATTGCGCACTTGCAATTAGCAACAATGGAATAGGTTAGCGTTAACAACAGGGGATAGGGACAACGCATGAAAAAATAGCCTGAAGCAAGAAAGAGGAAGGGATTGCTTCAGGCCTCTTGGAATCAATTGCTCAGTTGGTCGCACTTTGCGGCGCAGATGAAATCATTTCGATGAAGACCTTTGATAGAGTGGCTCCACCAAGTGACCGTCACTTTACCCCACTCCAAAAGGATTGAAGGATGGTGAAACTCATCCTCCGCCAGTTGTGCAATTTGGTCTGCAAAAGCCCATGCCAACTTAAAGTTCTTAAACTTATACGCTTTTTCAAGTTGGGGAATTCCGTCACGTTCTATCAACTGCCACTCATTGAGCTCAGTAAGCAATAATCTTTGTTCTTCTTTAGTCAATGCAATCGCGTCACTGCTGCACGCTTCACATCGTAATTCATTAAGCATGTGTGATTTCCTTAGGTTCAAATAACGGCGGTAGCAGACCCGCTTTCATCGCCTGATGTACATATGACATCAAGTCCTTTTTACTCAGGTCGTACAACTGTTTGATGTCTTCGAGAAGAAAGTACGCTGGCTGCATAATATCGATACGATATGGTGTTCTCAGCACCGTATGGATATCAAAGCCTTCTCGCAACGGACGTTCATCATCCAAAGCATAGAGTGTCTCTCCTGGAGAAGATAAAATTCCGCCTCCATAAATTTTGCACTCTTGCTCTTCTTTCACCAAGCCAAACTCGACGGTAAACCAGTACAGTCTAGCGAGGTAAACCCTTTCCTTACTCGTAGCCTCTTTACCAAGTTGGCCATAAATATGAGTAAACTCAGCAAACTCAGGATTAGTTAGCATTGCACAATGACCAAAAATCTCATGGAAGAAGTCTGGTTCCTGCAAATAATCAAACTCTTCACGAGAGCGTAGAAAAGTCGCGACTGGAAATTTTTTATCCGCCAACAGAGCAAAGAAACGGTCGAAATTTATCAATGCGGGAACAGGCTCAACTTGCCATCCTGTTTCCTTTTTTAAAACCTGATTAATTTCAGGCAACTGCGGAACCCGGTCGATCGGTAAATCAAGCAGTTCCAAACCGCGTAAATATTCCTTACAAGCACGTTGATTCACTAAGTCCAACTGACGGGAAACCAAATCGTGCCAAATCTGATCTTCCTCGCGACTCCAGTCGACAAATCCTTGTTTATTAATAGGTTTAGATACGTACTGAGTCATCACCTTTCCTTTTAACAACTCCTTTACATTTAAGCCTATCGCCTCATGAAATCGGTGACAATTCACCAGGGTACTTCCCGCCCAAATGGATGTAACATAAATTTTACATTTTACTTTTTTTTGCTTATTTTTCAGCAATATGTTTCTTGGCTGATTGTTTGACATTGACTGTTTTTGCAACAAAACTTAGCCATAGTTAGGGAAAATGTCTAAGACGAGGAAGTGATGTCCACTCAAGAGTCAGTTGAGCTGGTCCCCCTATGGGAACCTAGCGGAGAAAGAACCTCCGCATCCAATTTGAATAAGTTTATCCAGCATATCAACATGCAGGGCGAAGCCATCGGAAACTACCACGACCTGCACCAGTGGTCTGTTGATAACAAAAAGCATTTTTGGCTTTCGATATGGCAATTTTGCGATGTGATTGGTTACAAAGGTGACTGCATTCATGGTGAGGGCATTGCACGTTGGGGCAAATTTTCACCGAGCCGTGACACTATATGGTTTCCTCAATCGCAGTTAAACTATGCTGAAAATCTGCTCTCTTATGCCTTTCAGGATCCTGAAGGTGTGGCTATCTGGTTTAAAAACGAGAGAGGACAAAGCCGCAAGTTGACTTGGCAACAACTGTGTGACCAAGTCTCCATCCTACAACAGTGGTTAAAACAAAACGGAGTTGAAAAAGGTGATGTCGTTGCAGGTTATCTTCCCCACATGCCTGAAACCGTCGTCGCTATGCTGGCTACAACCAGCCTAGGTGCGATATGGACATCCACCTCACCAGACTTTGGCGTAGAAAGCGTCAAAGAACGTTTTGGTCAAGTACAGCCTAAGATTTTGTTTTGCTGCAATGGCTACAGTTTCAACGGCAAAACGTTCAAAATGGATGAAAAAAACAACCAGATTGTTAGCGCTATATCTAGCATCCAAAACGTCTGTCACATTGATTATTTACAAATTGGACAAGAGAGTTCGTTCGGCAATGAACAATGTTCAGACTGGGAATCCATTCTCGCCAGTTACATCCCTCGCGGGCTGAGATATCAGCGGGTCGGATTCAATGATCCTCTGTTCGTTCTCTACTCTTCAGGAACAACAGGCAAGCCAAAATGCATTGTGCATTCGGTGGGTGGTACCATACTTAATCACTTAAAGGAGCATCAGCTTCACTGTGATGTCCAACCTCGTGATCGGGTATTTTATTATACTACCTGTGGCTGGATGATGTGGAACTGGCATGTCTCAGCACTCGCTAGCGGAGCAACCTTAGTCATTTTTGATGGTAGCCCAATGTATCCGATGCCAAGCGTGTTATGGGAGTTGGCTGAAGAGGCAGACGTCAGCTTGTTTGGTACGTCGGCCAAATACTTGGAAGCACTGCAAAAAGCAGAGTTCAACCCAAGTCATTACTATCGCCTTGATAGCTTAAAAACGCTCTGTTCAACGGGTTCCGTGTTGTACCCGCAACAATTTGACTACGTCTACAGCCGAATCAAAGCCGATATTCATCTTGCTTCTATTTCTGGTGGAACAGACATCTGTGGATGCTTTGTGATAGGGAACCCTATCTCTCCTGTCTATCGTGGGGAGTGTCAGGCACCAGGACTAGGGCTAGATGTTCGTGTATTCAACGAAAAAGGCCAACCGGTGGTGGATCAGCGTGGTGAGCTTGTGTGCCTCAATAGCTTCCCCAATCAACCTGTCGGCTTTTGGCATGACAATGGTGAACGCTATCACAATGCCTATTGGGGGAAATATGAGAACACTTGGCATCATGGAGATGATGTCGAGATGACGAGCACTAGCGGTGTCATTTTTTACGGAAGGAGTGATGCAACACTCAACCCTGGAGGTGTAAGAATCGGAACTGCAGAGATTTATCAACAAGTAAATCAACTCTCTGAGGTTGAAGATTCTATTGCCGTTGGTCGGCTGCTCAATGGCGATGAAAAAGTGGTACTGTTTGTCCAACTCGCGCGCGATGTAACACTCAGTGAAGAATTAATGGCAACCATCAAGCAACAGCTGAAAACTCAGTGCTCTCCGCGTCATGTTCCCGCAGAAATTTACCCCATCAGCGAGGTACCAAAAACAAAATCTGGTAAGCTCGTTGAGTTAGCGGTGAAACAAGTATTGCATGGCAAAACAGTGCAAAACAAAGGCGCTATAGCCAACCCTCAGGTTCTTGACGAAATCGCTCAGTATGCCACTCAAGCCGTTTCCTAAAGCAAAAAGCCCGAACCATTAAGTTCGGGCTTTTACGATCTGAGAAATCAAGGTTACTTCTTAGCGATGGCCATCAATACTGTCAATTTTCCTTTCGGGGTATCGAAACTGAATGGTGTTGTTACTTCGACCTCATCAAAACCGACACTACTTAGCACTTGCAATACATGAGTGGGGGTCATTCCACCTTCTTCATCTTTCTCCGATAACCAGTCCCAATGAACAAAATAGTTGCCTTTATTGAGCAGGCTGTAGACGATATCAACGACGTCAGAATAGTTGGGCAGAAAGCTACAGACTGACGACGCAACCACTAAGTCGAACTGACTTCGGAACGCCGGGTGCATGGCCACTAGCCCTCTTGTGAGGAGGTCAACGACTGGCTCTACATTATCAAGTTCTTTCTTATCTAGCTGCTCAATCATCGCCTCTGAACTATCTAACGCTACGATATCTTTGGCGAGAGGAGACAGTTTTTGGCTCAGTAGTCCGGTACCACAACCAAAATCAAGAATTCGTTTCCCTTGGACATCGACAATTTCCTGAAGAGAGTCAAACGCTTTCTGTGCATACAATACTGCTAAAGGCTCGTTTTCCCACTCTGCTGCATAATCATCCCAAATAGTAGCCATCATGATCTCCCTATTACCTCATTCATTTGGCGTTAAACAAGAGTATCAAAACTGCATGAAATTCATAGCTTTTGGCGTCATAAAACAGACAAGCGTAATGTATTCTTATAACATTAGCCTATATAAGCACCAAATACGCGAATTGCCCAGATGAACCTATCGCAGATTGAAGCCTTCTGTACTATTGCTGACACTGGGTCAGTGTCCGAAGCTGCTAGACAACTCGAATGCAACCGAACAAAGTTAAGCATGTCGATAAAAGCACTGGAAAAGGACCTAAACATTGAGCTTTTTGTCCGCACGGGCAACCATGTTTCTCTGTCAGAAGCAGGCAAAGCCATCTATAAAGACTGCCAGAATATGTTGGTTACCGTTTCGCGAATTCGTCAGACCTGTGCTCAAGTGTCCGGTGAGTTCAACGCTGAAGTCTGGATCGCACGCGATGATTCGTTGCCAGATGATATGTGGCAAGGCCTTTCCCACCAGCTCAACAATAAATTTCCTGCAACCTCGTTTAATATTGTCCTTGCATCCAGTGGTGATCTGGCAAACCTAGTGGCCACTCAACAAGTCGACTTTGCTTTTGGTGTCGATTACGAACGTATTGATGATCCTCATATAAGTTACCACCCGTTGGGCAAGATCCGACTGATGTCGGTATGCAAAGCCGATCATCGCCTCAGCCAGCTTCGACGTGTTTCAGACAACGAACTGCGTAATGCAATGCAAGCAGTCATGGTTTACCTCAACGAAAAAGACAATCCAGAATTGCAGCCTTTCTCATTGCGCCATATTGGTTTCTCTAGTTTTGACTACATGCTCAGCACCATTCTCACCGAAGATGCTTGGGGGTATTGCCAGAACCTCTTATCCGTCATCATTTGCGTAAACAAGAACTGGCTGTCATTAAGCATACCTATGGTTTAACGCAAGAAGACTACTGTATGTTTACCGCAGCAGGCATGGCAGAGCACCCCGGCATGTCATGGTTGGCGGATAAATTAAACGAATATTTGTTTGATTTTTGATAGTTCCGCCTTTGTTCTCTGTGACAACGGCGGCGTTTCGCTGCGCTTATCTTAACAATACGACAGTCAGTGTCAGTTTTTATGACACTAAAAATCAAATTTAACACCCTGAATTCTAAAGACAAAGTGTGTAACGCCACTATCTTTGGTTATTTTAAGTACAGATCGAGTTTGTCAAATAGGCTGAGTACGCAAAGAATAAAGATATCTATTGCGAAGAGAATACTCTATGTGTGACAGGACAAGCTCAAATGAAAAACGGATACTGATCTTCTCAGCCCTATTAGCTTCAGGCTTTGCAGGGGGGATTGGTACTCGGGGTGCTTGTTGGTTCACTGGTTATTGTCTTTGATGGCGTTTATTCATCAGTCAGTCTGCTGCTAACTTTATTGTCGCTCGCAGCTTCCAAATACATTCAAAGCCCTTCAATAAGCCACTTTCCATTCGGCAAAGCCGTGCTTGAGCCGGTTGTTATTGCCGTCAAGGGCAGTGTTATTCTCGCGGTAGTCAGTTACTCACTCTACTCTGCCCTTATTGCTGTCTTCAACGGTGGGCGTGAAGTGGATGCTTCAATCGCCACTTTATTTGGTGTGGTCAATGTACTAGGCTGCGGCTACGCGTGGTGGCACATCGCTCGCAAATCAAAACGTCACTCTTCTGGCTTGATTGAAGCGGAAGCCAAACAATGGCAGATGGACACACTACTCAGCGTTGCAGTCACACTCGGCTTTATTGTGGCATGGGGTGTCGCCTTATCACCTCTGGCCGAATACTCTGTCTACGCCGATCCTATGATGATGATTCTAATGTCGTTTTACTTTATAAAAGTCCCTTTCGATATGCTTAAAGAAGCCATTAGAGAGTTACTAATGATGCCACCGAGCGATGAGATATGCGATGTCGTTGATAAAGAGGTCACAGCGTTAGATAAACAAGTGAAACAGAAAATTAGGTTAGCCGCTGTCACTAAGGTAGGCCGAGAGCTGAGAGTTAATCTAGATGTCCACTCCATGGAAAAACAGGTGGCGGTGGCTGATCTCGAACGGACTCGACGTATTTTGAAGAGCAAACTGGCTAAACTTCCACTCGACCTAAGGCTTAACCTGAACATTGCCAGTTAAGCAAACTATTGTTTACCAATGAAAACGCCTTCCCAACAGGGCGTTTTTATTTATAACCCTACAAAAAGCGCCAGTTAGTTCTATTATTATGTATGTGATTTCATAATAAACATCTCCAGACAATAATGGAGAGGCAGTAGCACGAAAGACATCAAGGTTGGCGCCTATGAAAAATCCATTTGCATCACTACTTTCTGACAAACAGTCAAGGAAAACCGAGCTTCATCAAGACGACAGCATCAAAACCAGCGTCTTAGACTTACTGTCTGACGGTATGGTGATCTTCGATGGTCAATCTGGGTCAAATGCGATTTTTTATGCTAATCCGGCCTTTCTTAAGTACTACGGCCTTCTTTCAAATCAAGTGATCGGCCGTAACATCATTGAATTCTACTCACACTATCTTAATGATGATCATATTGCTGAACTCCATAGTGCCGTTCATGAGGCCACTTCTCACACCAGTGAACTTTGTATACATCAAGAAGCACAAAAAGGCTGGCTACGCGTCAACTTAGAACCGATGAAGAAACATGGAGGAGGAAACCACTACCTGATTCTCACCCAGGCCGACATTAACCAAATGAGGCAGGTTCGCCAGGAGCTAAAGGCGTCGAACCAAAAGCTCCAACAGTTAGTCTCTAACCAGAATCAGCGGATCAATGAGCAAGAATTGCAAATGGGGGTAATGTTTGAGCAAGCGGTCGACAATATGCTGCTTCTCGATGATGAGCTGAAAGTACTCGACGTGAATGACTCGGCACGGACACTTTTTGAGCACAGCAAAGCTGACTTACTTGGGTTGAAGCTGACATCACTCCTATACGAGTTTACCGAGAGCAAGATTAAGGAAAAACTCTCAAGCGTCGAAATGTATCAAGAAGTCGCACTGGACGACGTGATTAAAGTCAGCCGGACCAACGATGTGTTAAGCATGCTTGGCTATGTTAAATACCTCACAATGAAGGCAAAAAATTACATTGTCTTGACCTTGCGCGACATCAGCAAAGAGCGAATCGCTCAGAATGAGTTAAGAAGAAGCCAAAGCGAACTGGAACAGGTGGTAAGAAGCCTGAACCTAGCGACTCAAGCCGGTGGGATCGGTATCTGGAGTTGGGATTTCAAAACCAACGAGCTCTCTTGGGATGAGCGTATGTATCAGATTTATGGTGTCGACCCAAACAACTGCGACAATAACTACGCCATGTGGCAAGAAAGAGTGTTGGACGAGGATATATTTACTGCTGAGGAATCCCTTAACAAAGCGCGAGAAAACCTCACTCAGTTCAACGCTGAATTCAGGATACAACTGCCAGATCAGCGCATACGCTGGATAAAAGCGGCAGCAGACGTTCTCTTTGACCAAGACGGCACAACGCCTATTGGCATGGGCGGTGTCAACATTGACGTAACCAAAGAAAAGACCGCGCAGGCGAACTTGAGGCATGAAAGTGAGATCGCCTTAGCGGCCAGTGAAGCCAAATCCATGTTCTTGGCCAATATGAGTCATGAGATACGCACACCAATGAATGGTGTCGTCGGCATGTTAAGCCTGCTTAGTGAATCAGAGCTCAATGGTGAGCAGAGAAGCATGGTCACCACCATCAAAGACTCGGCGTTAACCCTACTGCATATCCTAAACGACATCTTAGACTTCTCAAAAATTGAAGCAGGCCAAATGTCGCTGGAAAGTGTCCCTGTCGAACTGCAAAAGCTAATAGAAAGAACCTTGGATGTGCTCTGCCTGCAAGCCACCAATAAAGGTATTGAACTCTATTTAACTTACGATGCCAGTCTACCTAAAGTGATAATGAGTGACAGTGTCAGGCTAAGCCAAGTGCTCCTTAACCTCGTTGGCAACGCCGTCAAATTTACGGACAGCACCGATGAGATGAAAGGTAAAATATGGGTCTCTGCCACACTGAACCAACACGACATCGCACCTTATGTCGAGATCATGATTGAAGACAATGGCATTGGCATGACGCAAGAACAAATTGATAAGCTTTTCAAAGCCTTCAGCCAAGCTGATACCAGTACCACAAGACTCTATGGCGGGACAGGTTTAGGTCTCTCGATTACTCGCTCACTTCTCGAAATGATGGGGGAGATATTCAAGTTGACAGTCGATTTGGTGTGGGTAGCCGCTTCTCGATTGAACTTCCTTTTATTGAGGTGGAAGAAGCCCCTCAAGATCCGACACCAAACTACGTGAACGGCTCTAGGATTCTGTTTGTCACCAATGACCAAAACATTGCCACTTTCTGCGACATCAACCTTGCTAACTTCCGCTGTAAAACCAACTGTGTCGCCAATATGCAAAGGGCGATTGCAGTACTGAATTACGCCAACAAAGCCGGTGCAACCATTGACTTGATTATTGTTGGCCCTGACTTGTATCACTATTATGAGGAAAAACCGCTCTCGCTGCTTGGGTCAGCACTGCTTGAAGAGCAAAAATTTATTTTTCTCTCTCGCGACCCGAGTGTTAAGCCTGGCCTCGCAAAACCCAACTACTACGTGATGCCTTGTAACCCTCTCAAGCCAAGTGAACTAACCACAGCGATAGGCGTCATGAGAGAACTGATTAGTGATGAAAAAAACATCAAGTCTATCGTAAACGAATCTGAACAACACATTCGTCAAAACAAAAATGGACTCATCCTCGTGGTCGATGATCAACCCACCAACCGTGACGTCATTCAGCGGCAGTTGCATCACTTGGGTTATCAATGTGAATTGGCCGTCCATGGACAAGAAGCGCTTCATAAATGGAAACATGGTCGATTTGATTTGATTTTAACCGATTGTCACATGCCAGTAATGGATGGGTATGAACTGGCAAGTCAAATCCGAAGCATAGAACGGCAGTCGCCAAATATGGGACATACGCCGATCGTCGCCATTACCGCCAATGCAATGGTTGAAGCCTCTGAACAGTGTTTCGCTTCAGGGATGGATGATTATTTAACCAAGCCAGTCGAACTCAAAACTCTTGATCAATCGATTGAAAAGTGGATGCAGCTCTCCCCTATTCCCACAGAAGAAAAGGCAGCAACAGAAGCAATGTTAGAGCCCAACGACGTTGAAGTACCGAGCGTCAACCCTCGACAAGAACCGATCTGCATGTCGACTCTAGAACAAATTTTGGGCACAAGAGAATGGTCTATTGTAGCTCCTTTACTTGCTGGATATTGGGAATCTGTCAACGAAGACATTGGCAACATTGAGCACGCATTAGTCAAACAGAGTCATGCAGAACTTCAACAAATTGCCCATGCCGCAAAAGGAGCCGCTCGCTCTGCCGGGGCCAATAAACTCGCAGATAAATTTGAGATTCTACAGAATACAGCACATCGACAAAACTGGCGGGAGCTATCTAGTACGTTGCAAATGGCTAAAACCGAGCTGAGCTGCATAGAGAGTTACCTGATTGAACATTCAATTATCGAAGATACGGAAGTGATTTATGAGTAACTATGACCCGACCGACTTTACGGTACTCGTCGTTGAAGATCACAAGTTTTCTCGCCAAGCACTGGTCGGAATGCTAGTGAGAGGAGGCTACGAAAATTTGCTATGTGCCAAAGATGGCAAGGAAGCCATGACCAAGTGTGCTGAAAATAAGATTGATTTGATCATCACTGACATCAACATGCCTAATCTCAATGGACTCGAGCTGATCAAAGCGATTAGAACCAATCAAGCCCACGTCGCCTGTGACACACGGATCATCGCCGTGACGACACTTTCAGATACAGCGACGATTTCGGCTTGTATGACATTGGAAGTGGATGCTTTTCTTGTGAAGCCCATTAGCATCAAATCGGCAAAAGAAAAAATCCAGAGCGCGATCACTGAGCCAAAACGTTTGTACCAACAGCACTTCTATCAGGATGTCGATACCCGTATCAATTTGGCACCTCAGGATAATACGCAGCAGACGACAACACGTATTCGCTCGATCAATAGTTGCGTGCGTGAACTATCGCAACTTTCGGAGATCAAAGAAGGCATGACACTGGTCTACGATATCAACGCGGTCTCTGGAGGCTGCCTACTCCGCGCAGGCACCAAACTCAACAAAAAGCTCATTTTGCGCTTATTTGAGCTGAGTAAGATCATTGATACAAATAGCATTGTTGTACGAGAAGACAAGACGCAAATAGCGGTTTAATCTGGATTTCTACAATTGAGAATCAAAATGAGAACGGACAAATGTTCCCAATTTTGAGAAAAAAATGACAACGCCGCAACCAAGACAACTCGAAAATCCAACAAGGTATAGTATTGATTATTAAAAACAATTATTGAGCACTCCGCCAAAACCAAGAGTTGGTTCGATATTTGCTATGCTTAAGTTAAGCAGCACGATTGTCAACGTAACCTCGTTGCAAAGGAGCACTCTATGTCAACATTTGAACTCAGCAAATTTACGATTCTGGTTGTAGAGGACAACAACTTATCCCGCAAGGCATTGATCGGCATGTTGTTCAAAAGTGGCTATGAAAACATTCTTAGTGCACCGGACGGCCGCAGTGCCATAGAAAAAATCGAACATAACCATATTGACCTGATCATTACAGACATCAATATGCCACATATTAACGGTCTAGAGCTGATTAAGTCCGTGCGCATGGGACAAACCAAAGCGACACCTGAAACCAGTATCATCGCGGTTACAGCCTTGTCAGACACAGAAACTATCTCCACCTGTATGCGCTTTGAGATTGACGCGTTTCTCCCCAAGCCCATCACAGTAAAAGACGCGCGAGAGCAGATAGAGCAAGCCGTCACTGGCCACACCGAATTATACCAGCAGCATTTATACAGTGATATCGACACTGAAATCAACAGTGATAACGAATCAGACACACCTAACAAACCATCCTCAGAGATAGGCAAATTTACCACGGTACAGAGTTTGTATGATCTCCAAGCGGGTATGACTCTGGTCGGTGATATTTTTGCCAACAATGGTGGCTGCTTGTTAAAAGCCGGAACGCTTCTCGATAACCGTTTAGTGAAAAGGCTAAGAGAGCTCCAGTCAATCATTGACGATCATCCGATCCGAGTGCACTTTGAAGAAGACCAAGCACAAGAAGCCTGATAGCTCAGGCTTCGTTTATTATGCCAGCTCTTGCTGCTATTCGCTTTCTTCATGGCGACGCAGCAAAACAAGCTGCGTAACACTTGTTTTGCTTGCGCCAGCCGATAAGGCCCCCCTCACATCGGTTATTCCGATTGACTCTCTTTATTTTTCTCTTCACAACACTTTTGGGTTGCGGGTTGAACGTGGCAAGCGTATAGTTAATCGTAATTCGACGATTAACTATCAATAGACACCTCATGGCAAACCAATGCAACCTTGCAAACCAGCAAGCATTCTCGACGACAGACGCTGAAATCGCAGTAGAAACGGCCTTTGCTTTGAAGGCAAAAGCACTTTCACACCCAGCCCGAGTCAGGATCCTTAAGATTTTGGTGACATTGGATAACCTTGGCGGCTGTCTGAACAGTGATTTGGTGTCCCAGTTAGGTCTCGCTCAATCAACAGTCTCTGAGCACTTGCGTATCCTAAAGCAGGCTGAGTTCATCATCGCGGAACCCAACCCACCTAAGGTTTGTTACAAGGTTAACCGGGAAGCCATATCCGAATTTAGCCACGCATTTAATACCATCTTTAACTGAACTGACATCTGAGTATGTCACGCTACTACTCAGATTTTTACATCTTCATCAATCGCCTTTCGACGATAAACGAAAGAGAGAGACACAATGAAAACTGAAACTGCAGTAAACAATGCCGCAAACAACATGAGCTTCCTCGACCGCTACCTTACCGTGTGGATCTTTGTTGCCATGGCCGTTGGGGTCGCCATAGGAGCTCTATTGCCTCAGGTTGCAGAGTGGAATCAAGCCATGTCTGTTGGCAGTACCAATGTTCCCTTAGCTATCGGCTTGATACTGATGATGTATCCACCCTTGGCAAAAGTAAATTACAGTCTCTTGGGCAAAGTACGTCAGGATAAAAAGGCCATTACGCTGTCATTGGTAATGAACTGGGTTGTTGGACCTGTTCTAATGTTCATTCTGGCACTGACGTTTCTGGCTGATCACCCTGGCTATATGGTTGGCATCATTTTGATTGGTTTAGCGCGTTGTATTGCCATGGTTTTAGTCTGGAATGATATTGGTGGTGGTAACAAAGAATATGGTGCCGCTCTGGTTGCACTCAACAGCGCTTTCCAGATCGTGACCTATAGCTTCATGGCTTGGCTGTTTATCTCTGTGCTTCCGCCGGTATTTGGCTATCAGGGTTTCGAAGTGGATATTTCCATGCTGGATATTGCACAAAGCGTAATGATTTACCTTGGCATTCCATTTCTAGCCGGTTTTTTAAGCCGTAAGTGGTTAGTCGCGGCTAAAGGCGAACAATGGTACAACCAAGTGTTTATTCCTCGTATCTCGCCTATCACCTTGATTGCCCTGCTCGCGACGATTGTGCTGATGTTTAGCTTAAAGGGGAGATGATTCTGGAGCTACCAATGGATGTGGTGCGTGTCGCTATTCCACTGGCCATCTATTTTATTGTGATGTTCTTTGTTAGTTTCTTTATTGGTAAGAAAATGGGCATCGAATATGATAAAAATGCCTCGATTGCCTTCACCGCGACAGGCAACAACTTTGAGCTGGCGATTGCAGTATCGATCGCGGTATTTGGTCTTAATTCAGACCAAGCTTTTGCTGGTGTGATTGGCCCATTAATTGAGGTGCCTGTGCTGATTCTTTTAGTTAATATCGCTCTACGAATGAAACAGAAATACAAACTAAGCGCACAACACACCTAGCTACTTCTCGCCCGCCAGACATGGCGGGTACTATTACTCCCTTTCCTTTTTGCGTTGCTCACAGCGTATCAATATGGCCTGCTTTTCCTCATCCGTACAGGAGCGCCACTGCAATATCTCATCGAGCGTACGAAAACACCCAACACAGATATCATCATCATCGAGACAGCAATTTCTTACACAAGGAATTGGCACCTGTTCATCCATGGTTTCTGTTTTCATCTTCACCTGGTTACTTTAAAGCTAGTGCTTGAAGATCCCGCTGTCGAATGGAATGGAGATTTGCTGATGGTAGCAACAAAAAAGAGAGCCTCAGCTCTCTTTTTGCTTCTTTATCACACTGGAAGTGTTGTTCGTACAGCTCCATAAAATCTTTCCTGATTTCCTGTTCCAAGTGCGTCGCTTTATCAGTCGGGCAGAAAATCATAAAATGCACGACCTGCTCGCCTGTCGAGCTACTGGAAATATGGATATGAGGTTCTGCACCGGGCAAATCGACCCCCGCATGCTTTTCGATCATTGTGTTGTATCGAGTGGCAACATCACTAAAATAGTGGCAATGCCCCTCAATCTTTTCGATCATTAATGGAACCAAAGGGAATAGGTTGACAAACTCACCAACGATAATTGAAAAGTTATGATAGACGTAGCGCTTCATAAAATTGAGGTTTTTCACTGGGTAGGTGAAAAACATACTGTTTGGTAATGTCGCCGTTTTCCCTGTGTAATGGTACTGACCATGATGAAGATCTATTTCTTGAATCACGGTGGCCATCATATTGTGCTCAATCACCTCGCCACAAATCTTGCCAACCTCGATCCAGTCGCCAATGCGAAATGACCGTGAGCTCGCTCTCTGGATAGAGCCTGTGAAACAAAGAATAATCTCTTTCGATGCCACAACAATAGCAACGGCAATCGCAGTGACCGAAAGAGCAAATTCATTAACTTCCGATTTCCACAGCATGAAAAGCAGCACAACGGTAATGACGAATGCACCATTCTTAGTGCGCGACATCCAGTTACGCTGCTCTTCAGACACAAACGCAACGTCACCTCGAATTTTGGATAAAACAATACGGCGAATTATCGCTATCAGAAGGATAATTAGCGCGGTAAAAATAAATTTTTGAGTCAGAAGAAAATCGATTACTGCTTGTACTTTCTCCATTCTCGGCTCCTATTGTTATTATAGAGAAAGGGGCCAAAGCCCCTATAAGAATTCCGTTTTGAATGAGATTAAATTCCCATAATTATTGATAATAATCTAGTTTAGATTTCTATTAATGCAGCCTGGGTAGCGTTGACAAGCTATTTGAAACGCGCAGACGTAATAAACTCACCAAAGGTTTCACACCAAACAATCACGGTATTGTATTGGGCCACATCAACGTCTTTTGGCAAGCTAAGGGCAAAACGATCAAACGTCTTCACCTCTCCCACTCTCACCATGGTATGCTTTTTCTGATTGAAGTTGGCTTCAGTTTCAATAAACTGAGGTGATAGGTAAAGTTTATAGTCCGGACCAGGGGCAAGCTCACCGACAAAAGCAATTTGGTCATGACTAATAGAAACAGAGCCCTCTCCCCAATGAAGAAAATCACTGTCTTTCCGGTCGCGCTGGAAGGTTGCAGTGTAAACCGCCTTGTTGGTCACAGCCTCCACTGAGCTCATTGAGGGAGAATCTGGCTGGATAAGAATAGGTAAGGCATAAATACCGACAGCAAAACCGACTGCCCCACATATAAGGTGTGTAAACAGTAAAAAAATCCTTTTCATCCCCGAAACCTCTGTTTATCAAGCATACATAGTCAATGTACACGATAATCAATGAGATAACAGGGACATATCGAAATTTTATCGGTAGTGAAGTGCTGTTTTCTCACACAAGCTCACAATAACCTGTACAGCCTGCTCCATACCTTCAATGCTAATAAATTCATGAATACCATGAAAATTATAGCCTCCTGTGAAGATATTCGGACAAGGTAAACCCATAAAGGACAACCTAGCACCATCGGTGCCACCACGAATGGGTTTAATTTTAGGCTCGACATCACAAGCAATCATCGCTTGCTTGGCGAGTTCAATAATATGCGGATGAGGCTCGACCATTTGTTTCATGTTGAAATAGCTGTCTGATAATTTCAGCTCTACACGTCCTTTGCTTAATGTCGAGTTAAGCTCCTTCACTTTACTCTGCATCAAGGCTTTGCGTTGCTCTAGCCCGTCACGCTCAAAATCACGAATGATATAACCTAGCTCACAGCGTGCCACTGCCATTTCTGCAGACTTCAAATGATAGAAGCCTTGATATCCTTCGGTCGATTCAGGCGTTTCATCAGCGGGCATCATCAATTGGAACTGGGCGGCAATGTTCATGGCATTCACCATTTTATTTTTTGCGCTTCCTGGGTGAACGTTGACTCCGTAGCAAATCACATCAGCACTGGCTGCATTAAAGTTTTCGTACTCCAGTTCACCCACTGGACCTCCATCAATGGTATAGGCCCATTGTGCTCCAAACTTCTCCACATCAAACCGGTCCGCACCACGACCAATTTCTTCATCTGGTGTAAAACCGATGCAGATATCGCCGTGGGGAATGTCTGGATTCGCTTTCAACTCAGCAACAGCGGAAATAATTTCTGCAATGCCGGCTTTGTTATCCGCACCGAGAAGTGTGGTGCCATCAGAGGTGATCAGGTTGTGCCCCAATAGCCTACGCAGCTCAGGGTATTGAATTGGCGACAGCACTTCATCACCTTTACCCAAGGCGATATCGCCACCCTGATAATCTTCAACAATCTGAGGTTTGACATTTTTTCCTGACGCATCAGGCGCGGTGTCCATATGAGCGACAAAGCCAATGGCTGGCACATCGTAGTCAACATTGCTGGGCAGCTTCGCCATCAGATAGCCGTTATCATCAAGTAAAACCTCACTCAAACCAAGTTCCAACAATTCTTGTTGGAGGAATTGGGCAAAAATGAGCTGCCCTTCACTACTTGGGCAGGCGGGGTTGGAAGGGTTAGACTGCGTGTTAAAGGTCACGTAGCGCAGAAAACGTTGAACCAGTTCATTCATAGCGGTATCTCTTTGTATTATGATTGTTAGCATACTGGCGTTCATCCTACGCCTTATAAACAAAGAGGTTTTGCTGTAAATCAGTTTTTAAGCGATGAGAGCAATACAGTGCATAACGATGACACTGGTGGTCAGCCTTGCTCTGAGGATCTTGTATCCTACGGGTTTGCGCTCTTTTTCCGCTATTCTGACTGCTCGCTCTGAAAACCAAACCAGAAAATAACCAATGCCCAACAAGACAAGCGCTAAAGCGACGTTCTGGCGTGAAAGTAGCAAGACACCCCATGTCATCACAGCAAACAAGTTACTGAGTAAAAGTGCATTACGGCTGATTTTATCTACCGAGTGATCGATGCCATTGCCCCACAGGACTCCCGACAAAAAACTCAAGATCACCACACTGTACGAAATAAACATTTCTTCGCCTGTAAGCCCGAAGAGGCTCGCACCTGTGACAATACCGATGAGGCTCAGCGCGAAAGGCACTAGCCCCAAATAACCCAGTTTAAACATGATTGACATTGACGATCTTCCGTTGCTCATAAACGCATCCTTAAGTATTTTTGTTTATTACGACGAAAAAGCCCGAATAGTTTGCTATTCGGGCTTTTAATTATCGACTTAAGGCAGCATTAAAGCAGGATGAAAATACCCGCCAAACAAGCACTCATAAGATTCGCCAACGTACCAGCAAGCACAGCTTTGATACCAAGATTAGCCACTTCTGAGCGGCGCTCTGGCGCAATCACACCGATAGAGCCAAGCTGAATAGCAATCGAACCTATGTTTGCAAAGCCACACAGTGCAAATGTGACGATCACTTGGGTATGTTCAGAAAGCAGGGCTTTGTGCTCGACAAAATCGATGAAAGCCACAAACTCATTCATAACAATTTTCTGGCCAATGTAAGAGCCCGCCATCAGCATTTCATTGGCCGGCACACCAATCACCCATGCCAAAGGAGAGAACAGGTAGCCGAACAGCGTTTGCAGCGTCAATCCGCTAAAGCCCGCCACGTCGCCCAAACTTTCCAGACCCGTGTTGACCATGGCAATCACGCTGACGAATGCAATCAACATGGTACCGACAGCAACGGCAACCTTCATGCCGTTCATTGCACCACTTGCTAAAGCATCAATCACATTACTGTCTTGCGCTTTATCCATTGCAATATCTGATTGATCAATGGGCGTTTCACGCTCAGGCACAATGATCTTAGCCATCATCAAACTGCCCGGCGCAGCCATAAAGCTCGCGGCAATTAAGTACTTCAGCTCAACGCCTAATCCAGCATAACCACCCAGTACACTGCCAGCCACAGAGGCCATGCCCCCCGCCATCACAGCAAACAATTCAGAGCGAGTCATGCGCGAAAGGAAAGGTCGAACAAGAAGTGGGGACTCACCTTGAGATAGGAAAATATTACCGGTAGCAACCAGAGACTCGGCTTTACTCGTCCCGAGGAACTTTTGGATACCACCACCGATAAACTCAATCACCTTTTGCATAATGCCAAGGTAATAAAGTGCAGAAATTAGCGCACTAAAGAAAATGATGATAGGCAGAACACGAACCGCAAAGATAAACCCAGTATTGGCTAAATCACCAAACAGGAATCCGATACCTTCATCAGCAAAACCTAACAGGCTAGAAACACCATTACTTAAACTGGTGAGTGCGGTTTGTCCCCAAGGGAAGTACAGGACCAGAGCGGCAAAACCGACTTGAAGTAACAAGGCGCGAGAGACTGTTTTCCAGTTGATCGCTTTGCGACTCTCTGACAGCAACACAGCACACAATAACAGTGCCGCAACACCGATTAATCCGAATAGGACATTCATTAAAGATAACCTCTACAAGCATTGGTAAATAGCTGGTCCGGTCCGTGGGGTCATTCACCATTCCATGTGACGGCTTGTATTGGCAGAGCAGTACTCTTAACCGGGCGGAGAGTATAACGCACGCAGTGAGATATTCATCACATATTTTAACGCAAACGTTCAAGTGTTCACTCAATAAACAGCTTAATCGGCAACGAACTCAATTGAGCAGATGAAATCGGAGTAGAAAAACACAAAATATGCACTTAATTGCTATAAAACCATAGACAAAGATCACACTTTTGGACCCTTCACCCCATTCAAGGACTGAAAAAGTTTGGCAACTTATTATTTGCCATCTAGGTTTATAAATGTGTCAACTAACGTACTAGTGACAAAAACAGATTCTCTAACAACGTCAGCAGCTAACAACGCAAACACAACAATACACTGCCCCACCTTTGGTGGGGCTATTTTGTTTATCGGCAGGACAAAAAGGTCTGGCGTCGCAGCGCACAATAAGTACTCTGTTATTTTGAACTAGATTTATACCACTAGCGGTATAGAATAAGCGCCTCTTTAACCGATGCCAGAGATCACCATGCAACGCGATTACACCCTCTCATCCCTGCAAGCTACCCCAAGAGAAGAGCTCGAAGAACTCAGTCTGCGAATGATCCACCGCCTGATCGCAGATGAATCGATGACTGAGTTGTTTACGTTCGATGCCGATGAGACGGAATCCGAAGACAAACTGCAAGAGGCGCAGTTTGATGCCATGTTGAGGATGAGTGCTATCGCTCTGAGTGAACTGCCAGCCCTTTTTAGCGAATCAGACAATCAACAGCAAAACACGCTACGCATGCAACGCTTATTGCTTTGGCATTTCTATTCGGTATCGTTTCACCTTGAACAGGCAATACCACTTGAAGTCCATTGTCAGCATGTGGAAGTACTGCTTAAACAAGCCCCAACCAACGCATTAGAGTGGGTCACAACTTTAACCGACTTACTGCGTCAATACGCGGCCATTAACCAAAGTCGCTAATTCGAACTCGGTAGAGCTGCGATAACCCAACCTCACAACATTGCGAGAATCGCCATTAGGATACTGAGTGTGAAAGGGAAGCAAAAGCCAGACTAGGCCCAGTCAGTGTTATTCCACAACCGCTGAAAAGGCCGGGATACCCCGGCCTTGTTATTTAATCGTTAGTGAGAACGACACGGGCATTCTGTTTCTGAATGGGGCGGTTGTTGTTACCCATTACCATCTGCATTTGTTTTGCCTGTTCTGTGGTTAAAGTTTGCGCAGATTTAAGCACAAACCAGCGTACGCCTTCAGAGCAAGGTGGCGTCGTCAGAGAACCATTAAAGCGGTAGTACTCCCCCGTTGCAGGCAACATATCTTTTACTGCAAACGGCGTTTGTAGCCTCACAGTTTGACCGGGTTCAGGCATGGTCGCCGTCAACTGTGTGATCTGGTTATTTTCCCCTGGTGCTGCGTTATACATCACAGCAACAACCGCTAGGTTGCCATCTTTATCCGCATTAACAAAGTGCGCTTCCAAGGGAAAGTGTTGACCACGAATGTGGTTTTCTGAAGGAGTATGGAAGTGGAACTGCGCCAGATTAAACTCAACTCCATCTACTGTCACGGCGTTATTCCCCTCAACAACCGCTTGAAGTGTATGCCCGTTATTCGTCAGCCCAGTAACCATGCCCTGATACTCAATGTTGAGTGGCATCAGCTCCGCGTCGACCACATCCTTGATATCAATCGGGCTTTGGTTTTTGCCAGTCGCACACTCTTTGGCAACGTCTCCCCAATGTTCAGGTCCCTTATCACCTTTGTATCCCCATTCAGCGGCCTGAACCGTTCCCGCCATCGCAATCATCAAACTTGCGGCAATCAATGTGTTTTTCATGTTATTTCCTTATTATCGTCACCAACGGAAGATCGGCCACCATCATAAGTCGATGACCAAATCCATGAGTAGTAGGAAAACTTTGATTACCTGCGAATTTTGGAACCGGATACAAAAAAGTGAAAGTTACTTTTTTGTCAATTTCATTAGAGGCTGGCGATGTTTGATAAATTCTTAAAAGAAGAGCAGGCTGGAATCAGTGATTTGAAAATTAAAATTGGTGATATCGATAGGTTTTTATTATGAATAAGTTTTTTTTATTATTGCTATTTTTTTCTTTTACAGCGCACACTTCTGCTAAGGAAATAAAATTAAGTGCGACTTGTGATATAGATAACGCCGCAAATGTTAATTTTTTTCTCTGTTACTTATATTGGAGAGTCACTAGTTAGAGTTGAGGTTAACACTAACCAAATATACGTGATTGCCAAAGGGGTTGCCGGGGACCATGGTGGGAGCAATTTTTTTTTCGAAGATACTGACAGTGTAGGCATTGCTGGCGTAAATATTAACTGGGACAATATAAGTAAGACAATGCCTATGTTTAGAATTGATAAATTAAATGAAAGAGATTATGTAATTGAATGGTTTGGGTTTTTCGACGAAACCAGAAATATTTACTCATGGTCTAAGGCTGGCGGGGTGGAGGTAGATCTTTATAGCTCCAAGGCAATACTTCAAAACTGTGAGAATTACTAGATTCCCAATATTGAAGCTAGTGTATAGAAATCGGTGCATTTCAGTAGAATGTACAAAACAGGAATGACACATGACCAAAGACTCTCTTTTCTAGAAAGTGGCCAACCTACAATGCATATCGACGGCTCAAATAACAAAAAAGGCGACAGTTTCCCTGTCGCCTTTGATTATTCAGCATCTCGCTTCGATTATTCCCAGTCGAGAATCACTTTACCTGATTGGCCGCTACGCATCGCATCAAAGCCTTTCTGGAAGTCATCAACCTTAAAGTGGTGAGTAATGATTGGCGTCAAGTCTAAGCCCGACTGAATCAGCGATGCCATCTTGTACCAAGTTTCGAACATCTCACGGCCGTAGATACCTTTAATCACCAGACCTTTGAAGATCACTTGGTTCCAGTCGATGCCCATGTCTGATGGCGGAATACCTAGCAGTGCAATTCGGCCGCCGTGGTTCATTGTCTTAAGCATGGTGCTGAATGCCGCCTGAACACCCGACATTTCAAGGCCCACATCAAAGCCTTCCGTCATTCCCAGCTCTTCCATTACGTCTTCAAGCTTCTGTTCCGCAACGTTAACTGCACGGGTCACACCCATTTTACGTGCAAGCTCAAGACGGTATTCGTTCACATCTGTAATCACCACGTGACGAGCACCGACGTGCTTAGCCACTGCTGCAGCCATGATACCGATTGGGCCAGCACCTGTGATCAGCACATCTTCACCCACTAGATCGAAAGATAATGCCGTGTGTACAGCATTGCCGAACGGGTCAAAGATTGATGCGAGATCGTCTGAGATGCCTTCAGGGATTTTAAATGCATTGAACGCTGGAATCACTAGGTATTCAGCGAATGCCCCTTCACGGTTTACACCGACACCAATAGTATTACGACATAGGTGAGTGCGGCCGCCACGACAGTTACGACAATGACCACAAGTGATGTGGCCTTCGCCAGAGACACGGTCACCGATTTCGAATCCGCGAACTTCTTGGCCAATAGCCACCACTTCACCCACGTATTCATGACCAACGACCATAGGAACAGGAATCGTGTTCTGAGACCACTCGTCCCAGTTGTAGATATGAACATCTGTACCGCAAATCGCGGTTTTCTTAATTTTGATCAGAATGTCGTTGTGGCCAACTTTCGGTTTTTCAACCTCAGTCATCCAGATGCCTTCTTCAGGCTTTAGCTTAGATAGCGCTTTAATTTTCATTACTTAATGATCTCCATGTCACGACCCACTTCGATGAAGGCATCGATGGCGCGATCAAGTTGCTCGCGCGAGTGTGCCGCAGACATTTGTGTACGAATACGTGCTTGACCTTTCGGTACGACTGGGAAAGAGAAGCCAATCACGTAAATACCTTTTTCTAGTGCGCGTTCTGCAAACTCAGCCGCCACTTTCGCATCGCCAAGCATGATTGGAATGATCGCGTGGTCAGCGCCACCCATAGTGAAACCCGCGGCTTCCATACGAGTGCGGAAATGGGCTGCGTTTTCCCATAGACGGTCACGTAGGTCACCACTTTGCTCTAGAAGATCAAGAACTCGGATTGAAGCATTAACGATGGCGGGTGCTACCGAGTTTGAGAACAGATATGGACGAGAACGCTGACGTAACCAGTCAATCACTTCTGCTTTACCTGACGTGTAGCCGCCTGATGCGCCGCCCATAGCTTTGCCCAGCGTGCCTGTGATGATGTCGATACGCTCAACCACATCGTGGTACTCGTGCGTACCTGCGCCTGTTTTACCCATGAAACCTACAGCGTGAGAGTCATCCACCATTGTCAGTGCGCCGTACTTATCAGCAAGGTCACAGATGGCTGGCAGGTTAGCGACTACACCGTCCATTGAGAATACGCCGTCTGTCACGATAAGGATGTTACGAGCACCCGCTTCTTTAGCCGCGATAAGCTGCTGCTCAAGCTCTTCCATGTTGTTGTTTGAGTAACGGAAGCGCATTGCTTTACACAAACGAACACCATCGATGATTGAAGCGTGGTTAAGGGCATCAGAAATGATCGCGTCTTCTTTGCCCAGAATCGTTTCGAACAAACCAGCGTTAGCGTCAAAACAAGAGGTGTACAGGATTGTGTCTTCTTTACCAAGGAAAGTAGAAAGCTTTTGCTCCAATTCTTTGTGAATATCTTGAGTACCACAAATGAAACGAACAGACGCCATACCAAAGCCGTGCTTATCCATGCCCGCTTTACCCGCTTCAATTAGTTCAGGGTGGTTAGCTAGGCCAAGGTAGTTGTTTGCACAGAAGTTAAGCACTTCTTCGCCTGTAGAGATTTTTACAGCCGCTTGCTGTTGAGAAGTGATGACGCGCTCTGACTTGTAAAGGCCTTCAGCCTTTACTTCTTCAATCTGTTGTTTGATCTGTTGGTAGAATGCAGAAGACATTTCAAATTCCTTGCTAGTTATTATGTTAAGCAGATAGCTTATTCATCGCCTTCGCTTGCAAATTCGAAGGCGTAAAGGTTGCCCTAAGTGTAATTCAAGCACGCCATTTTCATTATCCCACTAGGTGGAAAAACATTAGTGAATCACAGGCACAAATAAACAATTTTTATGATAGATATCACGAACTATGCGTTGTGTGATGACATATTCCCTATTCATCGGTGCATTGGCGAAGTTTGTCTAGGGTGCGGTTGGTAGTAAAAATGAAATGACGACAGGAGAGAAATACAAAATAGGCGTCGGTTAGTTTAACCTATACGCCTGTTTTGGTGACATACAAGGGTGTGCGTGTTACTTTTCTAACACTAAGGAGACAATGGTGAGCAATACGACAGCGAGCGCAGCCAGCAAGATATCTTGCATCATTGAGCCCAAGTCAAGAAGAAAGCCTGGTTCTTGCATTTTGAGTACCTCTGCTGTTTACTATTTAGCCACCTTATCGACTCAACAATTCATTAACAACCGATTTAATTCTCAATTTAAAGACACATCACGGTTTCAATTTGGTTAATTCAAAACTTATCGCTTTGCTCCCAGATCTTGCATCCTTCATTTTGATCGTTGATGAAGGCAGCTTTACAGCCGCAGCTAAAAAGCTCGATGTAACGCCTTCGGCCCTGAGCAAATTGATCACACGGCTTGAGTCAGCCTTGTCCGCCAAGCTGTTTGAACGCACGACTCGAAAACTCGTCATCACGCCTACTGGGCAGCAGGTTTATGACCGAGCGATAGTGATGGTCAACGCCGCTCAACAAGCTTGGGAGCTATCCACCACTGATCACAAACAAGCCACAGGCTCTCTTACCATTGCAGCGCCAGAGGCCTTTCTCAACTCTGTTTTGCAGCCTTTTGTGGTGCCTTTTTTAAAACAATACCCAGACATTCAGCTCAAGTTGCGTGTGGCTGATGGCGAGATCGATCTACTCAGAGACGGGATCGATGTCGCCTTCAAACTCACCGATAGACCCGATGAAAATTTGGTGCTTAAAGAGATCGGAAAAACTAACTTGGTCTTGTGTGCAAGCCCAGATTACATCGACCAACGTGGGATGCCATCCCACCCTACCGATTTACAACATCATGACTGCCTGTATTTGGCTGAAACAGAGCGAGACAACATCTGGGACTTTTTCAAAGACGACGAATTCCATTCGATGACGGTATCCGGCCGCTATGCAGTCAATCATTCACAGATGCGTCTCACTGGTGTGAAAAATGCGCTCGGTATTGGTATCTTTCATGATTTTGTTATCGCCGAAGCCATCGAAAAACAACAGGTTGTACCTGTACTTCCTGATTGGACGATCAAAAGTAATTACCATGGTGCCGTCGCCATGCAGTACCCGCAAACCAAATACATGCCCGCTCGTCTGCGTGTTTTTATCGATTACATTAGCCAAGTGTTAGGCGATAAACTCGCCAGCCATTAACGAGAACTTCTATGTTTAATAACATTCATCACGTGGCGATCATTTGCTCTAACTACTCAGTTTCTAAGCAATTTTATACCCAAATCATGGGGTTCGACATCCTAGCGGAAAACTATCGCCAAGCGAGACATTCTTACAAACTCGATCTGGCCCTGCCAGATGGCTCGCAACTTGAGTTGTTCAGCTTTCCCGACGCTCCAGAAAGGCCGAGTTTCCCAGAAGCACAAGGCCTTCGTCATCTCGCCTTTGAAGTCGATAGCGTGGCAGAAGTCAAACAGTACCTGGAAAGCAAAGGCGTTGACGTTGAACCCGTGCGCATTGATGAATTCACAGGTAAAGCCTTTACTTTTTTCCAAGACCCAGACGGATTACCGCTCGAGATTTATCAAGCTTAGATGGATTGACGAGGTAGTCCTTGTCGCTTGACGCTACGATGTGCTTGCTGATGAGACCAGATAAGTACCTTCTCAAGCAAGCATCGTCGGACTCGCTTTTTGACGATCCGGCGAGGCTTAGGATCACTCATTCAATTTCTCCCGTTCCACTTTAGACCCTAGATCGCTATCTCTACGCGACGTTCTGCTCTCTAACACCACACAACCAACACCGCCGATTGCGTAGGCAAACAGATCCTTCCAATCAAACGTCGCCCCCAGAGCAATGTGTAATGGAGAAGAAGGCTCGATACCCAACCATTGTGCCATCTGAAAGTACTGACCAACCTCAACCAAGAAGGCCACTGCCACCACCAGTAATGCCAATACCTTAGGATCCATTCGAATCACAGACGCTATAGTGTGGTAAAGCCACACCACAACTAATACATCACCAAAGGTCGGCCTGATAAAACTATCGCGAACATAACCCGCAATAACAATCAGGAGCACAAGCACCATCAAACTCACCCCTGCATAGTACGTCGAAAAACGGACACCAATACGTCTAGAAGCAGCATGATTGCAGCCCTGACTAATATCGTCGGATTGAGTTTTATGCCTCTGTTCTGCTTGAGTGTTCATCGCTCGCTGCCTCCACTGATTTGTGACTACCTTGATACCAGTCGACATTTCTGGTGATCACCATAACGACGCTAAGAATCACAAAGCACAATAGTGTCCCCATCAGGAGCGCGTAACTTTCTGCCTCAAGTAACCCGAAGAGAAACCCGTATAGACACAATAGACTCGCTCCAAATACTGTACCCTGCTTGGTGTTATCTAGCATACCGCCGACGTAGACACTCAAAAGGCAGGTCGAAGCCAAGACAGAGATGACATAAGCCCAGTTAAAACCCGTATGTTCACTGAGTGAGATCAGTAATAGATAGAACAGCGCCAAAGCAAGACCAACAAAGCCGTATTGAACAGGGTGGACAGGGCGAGCCTGAAACAATTCGAGCAAAAAGAAACTGGCAAACACAAGCGTAATGACAAGCAATGAATAGTTAATGGCACGATGCGATTTGAGGTAATGATCAACCGGATCAATCAGTTCAACCCCCATTTGACGCTGCTCCAACTCATAACATGACGACTCTTCGTCCATGAAATTTTTAAACAGTTGTGAAACATTGGATGAAAAGTTGTTGCTTGACCACTGCGCGCTGAATCCAGATTCAGATACTGAGGATGATATCGGTAGGAAATCCCCGATGAAGCTTGGATGCGGCCACTCGGAAGAAAGTTCAACGGTCGAGGTCGTCCCGATAGGCGTGACCTGAAGCTTGCCCATTCCCTGCAGCAAGAAATTAAGCTCGAAGTCGAGGGGTTGAGAAGGGTCTAAACGATCCAGTGTCAGCGGAGTATGAAAGCCTTGCGACAGTCGCTTGATATCTGTTCCCGGCACAATATCGAGCGCCTCTCCTCCCAGCTTCATCTGCTCCAGTTTCACCAGTCCACGGCTATCTTTGACACCAACCACCATGGAAATATTTTCGATTTGATACTGTGCAAGCTCGTTCAGAGCCGACAGATCAAATGATCCCTTGAGCGCACTTTGCGCTTTATATAGGCGAGCTTTGTAGATACCACGATATTTTTCAAAGCTTTCCAAATGAGCAGACATATCAAAAGTGGTTGGTAAAATGTAAGCCTGACGCTCAACCTGATAAGTTTTGTCTTCATGACGAACCGTTTCCGTGTAATCAATCGCGAGAAACGGGCCGGTAATACGTTGTTCGCCACTGCTGCTACGTGCAATCTCATCTCTCACTTCTTGCTGACGATACGATCGTTCAGAAACTAGGCCACTGACCATAGAAATCGGAATTTGCAGCAAAACAAACAAAAACAGCACAAAG
Source organism: Vibrio neptunius (assembly GCA_019339365.1). Taxonomy (NCBI): domain Bacteria; kingdom Pseudomonadati; phylum Pseudomonadota; class Gammaproteobacteria; order Vibrionales; family Vibrionaceae; genus Vibrio; species Vibrio neptunius. The sequence continues at coordinate 205,578 of CP079860.1, forward strand.
CCAAACTTCATGCCGATTGGGTTATTAAAGATTTTCTTCATTTTTCTTCTCCTTAGCTGATGGTTTAACGATAAAACCGCCAGTTGGAGAATAGATGGAGCCTATATGGAGTTTTTATGGAGAAGGAAAGTGTAAGGTCACTTTGACGCCTTGATTGACATTCTCAATCAATAATGAACCTTTATGCAGTTTGACGACTTGCTCAACAAAATTTAGCCCCAGTCCGGTACTTTTCACACCATTTTGGCGTGCAAGCGAATAGAAACGTTCCGTGAGGCGAGGCATCGCGTAATCAGGAATCGCGGGCCCAGTATTGAAGATCGACACAGCAAGCTGTTCATCTGACTGAGCGTAGTGCCAAACAATCGAGCCATTGCCATCCACAAAATCAAGGGCATTGTCCATAAGATTAAACAAGGCTTGCTGAAGCATAAAACCGTCACCGACCAGCACAACGTCACAGCTTGTCATCACTTGACATGTCACGCCTTTGGCATTGAGCCGAACATAAGAAGCCGCGACGACTTCGTCCAACAGAGTGTTGATATTGATCGGTTCTTGCTTATCTAAATGTGGTCGTTTCTCTAGTCTAGCCAACTCCAATAGCTTATCGACTAAAGACTGCATGCGGTCACTTTCGCGCTCAATGTTGGTTGCAAATCGTGTTACTTTTTCCGCAGGTAAAGGCATTTGCAATATTTCACTGGCGCCTTTAATCGCCGATAAGGGGCTTTTGAGTTCGTGAGTCAATGTTTGCACATATTCTTCAACATACTGCTTGCCATCGAGTTGATTGCGCATGTGTTCTAACGCATCACTCAAGGTACCGTATTCATAGAACACGCGAAATGTCGGCTTAGTGACTTTCTCACCCTGCCCCAATTTTACTGCGTAGTTTTCCAACTTGTTCAATGCTGAGTGGATGCGCCAAGCAAATAAAGCCCCTGCCAGCAATACCAAGCCACTCATCCAAACCATCCAGAACAACACATTGCGCTTCGAGAGGTCAATAAACGGCTGAACGGAACGATTGGACTTTGCCACCGTCACGCTGCCAATGATTTCGCCCTTGTGATAAATGGGAGCGGCAACGTGCATCACCGTTGATAGAGGATCATTAGGGTCTTCGGCCGTGCTTCGCGCACCGTATTGGCCACGCAATGTCAGATACACATCGTTCCATTGCGAGTAATCTTCCCCGACATCTTGTTGCCATGAGTCTGCAATCACAATGCCACTCTTGTCTGTGATGTAAATACGATGGTTGATCGCTTTTTTACCTATTTCCCAGATACGCGCTTCAGGTTCTCTTAAACCATACGCGGCAAGAAGCCTCGAAAATCGACTGTGTGAGATCTCGCCATTTGCTACGTCTTCTTCTGCCAGCACAGCCAAGAGATTCGCCATATCCACCAGCGTTTCTTCGGTGGTTTGGCGCACGGTCGGTTTCAGCTCCTGAATCACAGTGGAACTCACTGTGTAAGCTGTCATACCGACAAGAACGAAATACAAAAAGAACAGTCTTAATCCGAGGGGGATCTTAGGCCATGGCATGATTACTCACCCATTTTGTCGTAGTAATAACCAAAACCACGCTTGGTGCATATACGCTCAGCCATAGCGAAGGGTTTCAGCTTGTTGCGTATCGCTTTGATGTGGGAATCAATATTTCGCTCGTAAGACGCGTGGGGAGCCATGTCAGCCGCAACCATTAACTGCTCACGATTTAATACACGGCAGGATACTGCGATAAGTTTGCTCAAGATCTTAAACTCAACCGCGGTTAAGCCCAACGGCTCACCAGCAACGCGATAATCAAAGTTGTCTGCCTTGAGATCATCATCCATCGATTGTGGAGGAGCAGGTTGAGTGATGACTGGGCGAGACTTGATACGAAGTTTGATTCGCGCCAGCATTTCCCTTGGGCTAAAAGGTTTAGTGACATAGTCATCGGCGCCAATTTCCAGCCCGACAACGCGATCGATTTCATCATTTCTTGCCGTCAGGAAGATAATCGGCACATCAGAAAACTCGCGAATGGTTTTACACAGCTCGAAACCATTTCCATCTGGTAAGCCAACATCAAGCACCAGAAGCGCAGGCTCACTGCTTTCAATATACGCCAGTCCTTCACCCGCCGTTGAAAACCACATAGGCTGATAGCCATCCATTTCGAGAACATGAATTAAATTCTCCGCAATGGCCAGTTCGTCTTCAATAATGACGATGGTTGTTTTATCGCTCAATATTTCGCTCCATGGGGTCAGTTTTGTTCCATAACAAATTCATGATTAGAGGCCATCCTTGGTGTGGATCGCTCAAAAACCAAAAAAGCGCATCGGCCAAGTCACTTCGCCCATTTCAATCAAATCATAAATAGTGAAAAACACGGCGCAGATAACCGCCAGTTTCAGCAGACGATAAACGATCAACATAAAAACTTCCTTATGGATGAAAATAGCCGCGAGTGCGGCTGATAAGACACCGAGAAATAGCCACCACGTTATACCTTGTACTGATTGAGATTTCGAGCACTAAACCGCGCAAATTTACTCTATGCCTGTGGCAACATTAGACCCCTTAATCTTGATATGCATCCCATTTAATACGCTCACTTAATAAAAATATGGTCGATTTTGGCCATTTTAACCGCTTTTAACCCTCGCATTCCTAGCATTCGGCCAATACTGCACACGAGGAAGAGACCAATGAGAAAACATGCTTGTCTACTGGCCCTGACCTTGGGGTTAACATCCCCAACCATGGCCATCCCTATCCCGGATGATCTGGACACGGAACTTCGTAAACTGATTGAACAACATAGCCTGACCGGAGAGCCAAATAAGGGCTTTGAAATACCCAGTGTCGATTCAAAAGAAGTCAAACTAGGCAAACTGTTGTTTTTCTCCAAAGCACTGAGTGGCAATAAAGACGTGGCTTGCGCCAGTTGTCATCACCCCTACCTTGGTGGAGGTGACGGATTATCACTCTCAGTGGGTACACTGGCTGAAAATGAAGATGTACTCGGCCCGGGCAGAAAAACGACCACGGGCCAGTTCTATGTAGCACGAAACACACCAACAATTTTCAATTCAGGATTGTACAAGCGCAGTTTATTTCGTGATGCTCGTGTTGAGTTTGTTGACTGGCTAGACCCAAGCAAAGGGATCAGTACCCCTGACGTTGCATTTGGTGAAGCGGACCCAAATTCAGGCGATACTCTGTTGTCTGCTCAAGCTCGCTTTCCACCTGTTACCGCATCTGAGATGCGTGGTTTTGACTTTATGCAGGATGCATCCAATGAGGCCGTGAGAGCCCATCTAGCTGCAAGGATCGGCAATTATGGCGACGCGAAAGGCGAGTTATTTCAAAACCAGTGGTTGGAAAAATTCGCAGCCGTTTATGGCGACGACAAATCACCGGAGAATCTGGTGACTTTTGCTAACATCACCCGTGCGCTCTCTGCTTATCAAGAGTCGATGAACTTTACCGACAACGCTTGGAACCGATACGTAAAAGGCGATTCAGCGGCACTGACGGCATCCCAAAAGCGTGGCGCATACCTGTATCTCTACATGCCACCCCCTCCATCTGACGGCGGAAACGAACCAGACTTTCTGCCCACACAATGTATTGGCTGCCACAACACCGACACCTTCAGTCAAACCAAGGATTCAAACTATCACCGCCTCGCCTTTCCACAAATTGGCCCCGGAACCGGAGAGCCGGGTATGGAAACCAATGACTTAGGTCGAGCCCATCGAAATGCAAGTGATGCAGACATCTATAGCTTTCGATCAGGCACGCTGTTAAACATTGAAGTAACAGGGCCATTCGGACACGCAGGAAGCTACGACACTCTCGAACAAGTCATTGAGCATTATGATGATTACCATCAGATACTTGACCAATACATTGACGAGATGGGCTGGTGCGAACAACCTCAGTTTAAAGATGTCGACCACTGCAACAGCTTGTTTCCAGATACCAGAGACAACACAGATAAAGCCGCCAAGATCATTGATGACGAAATTGCCGATGGCGCCCCCGTGTTGCAAAAACTTAACCTATCAGATCAATCGAAAGCCGATCTGGTTAACTTTATGAAAGCCCTCACCGACCCTTGTGTGAAAAGCGCAGAGTGTTTGCAAGCCTGGCTGCCGCAGCCAGAAGAATCCGATCCTGACGGGCTTCAACTGCAAGCTATTAACTATCAAGGGGTTCCCCCTTTACCTGCCCTCTAAGTGCTCGGAAGGTGACACCCTACATTCTGGTGAAAAGCTGACCAAAGATCAGGGCGAGTGTATTTCTGGCTCAGTGGAGCATTTTTACTTTGATGTACAGAGTGATAACACCACCGTCTATCTGAGCAGCCGAGACGGTCAGGGCGTTCTCAAGCTCTACTACCACCCTACGACTTGGGCATCTCAACAAAATGCGCTAGCGGAATCGGTCGGTGAAGGCACAGAACAAGTGTTGATCATCACACTGAATCAAGGGCGTCACTTCGTTAGCGCTATCTCACAACAAGGGTATCAAGGCGTTTCTATCGCTGTGGGAGAACGCCCTGCCGATAAAGAGCCTGGTGAGCATCCAAAAGCTATCTCAGACCAATGCTTGCACTCTTCTCCTGTGTCATTTGGCGAATTGCACAGCGGTACTCCTATCTGCACGGCACAAGGCGAAAATTCCTATTTTATCAAGATCACCGAGCCTAACAGCACTCTGGAAATCAGAACAAGGCACGGTTCAGGCAATACCGATTTGTACGTTAGCCCTTATTGGCCAAGTACAAACCAGTTTGAATTTTCATCTCGACGCCCCGACAGCAATGAGTACCTGAGGATAGATTCACCCATGCCCGGCTGGTATTTCATTCTTGCAGCTGGCGATGGGCTCAATCAAGGCACGTCACTGCAAGTCGATGTCTCAACACAAAAATAAAGCAATATCTCAATCGAGGTAATTACAGCCAAGCCAATAAAGGGCTTGGCTTTCACCCATTTATTATTCTTACATTTGGACACGCATGATTAACACAATACTGGTTGAAGACGATGCAGGCTTGGCAGGCAACATCATTGATTTTCTTGAACTTGAAAACATCGCATGTGATTACGCCAGTACTGGCGACACGGCACTCAATCTGATCGAAAAAAACCACTATCAAGTCATTATACTGGACATCAACCTTCCTCGGCTTGATGGCTTTAGCGTCTGTGAACAACTTCGCTCGCAAGGGGTCGCGGTTCCGGTCATCATGTTAACCGCCCGAAGCCAACTCGAAGACAAACTGAAAGGTTTCAAGGTTGGAACTGACGACTACCTGGTCAAACCCTTTGCCATGGCAGAATTGGTCGCAAGAACAAAAGCCCTAGCAAACAGAAAAAGTGGTCAACTGACCCGATTCAAAGCAGGGAACATCCTATTTGATGCCCAAGAAAATCAGACCTATATCGACAACCAGCCTGTCAAACTGCTCCCGACCAGCCTGATTATCTTGGAACAACTGATGCGCGCTTACCCGCACCCGATTTCTCGTCAATCTCTGAATCTCGCCATCTGGGAAGATCGATTGCCGAACAGTAACGCCCTTAAAGTCCACATCCATTATCTACGTAAAGCATTGATTCAACATCAGAGCAACGTCTGCGTAGTATCGGTAAGCAAGCATGGATTTAAGTTGCAGGACAGCGATAGTGACCACCAATGAAATTTAAAATATCGAGCTTAAAACACTATATGATCGCCATGCTTCTTACCGCCGCTTTGATTCTCGTGACCCTGATGTCTACGCTATGGTTGCTGCACTTTTTTAATAGTCACGACAATATGATAAAAGGAGCTCTACTTGATATCGCTTATCAAAGCGGAGAGGAAACTATTGAGTCAAATCCACGTTTCGTCAAGGCGACAACATGGCATCACTTGCCGATTGAAATTCGCCGTCACTTCAATCGTGAGCAACTGGCTCCAAACCAACTTCATCATAAGTCCGATCGTAGCAACCCCTTCTCTAGGCCCACCGAGTCCCTGTATCTGATGCCCATAACCAAGCCTGATGGCAAGGTGCACTATGTTGCTCATCATTTCAAAGAGCCGCCTAATACCCCCGACGCAAACTGGTTCGAAACTCCCGAAATTCAGGCGATGCTTTTCGGGACATTCGCATTAAGCTTGTTCCTGTTGATGTTGTTTATATTTATGTACTCAGCCGCGAAGCCGATCCAAGACCTTTATCAGTGGGCGCGACAACTTAATGCCAACAATATGAGCAGTACACCACCAAACTTCCAATACAAGGAATTGAATACGCTTGCCATGATTATTCTCGATAGCCTGCGTAAAAACCAAGCCTCACTCCAACGTGAACAGGAGTTTGTCCGCTACGCCAGCCATGAACTACGCACTCCGATTGCCGTGATTCTTAGCAGCGTAGAGCTGATGGATAAGGTCGAAAACAAATGGCAAGCAAAAAGCCACAGTGCAAAACAACGCATCAAAGACGCCAGCCTCTGCATGGCTGAACTCTGCGACACATTATTGTGGCTGAACAAGGCAGAACGCTCTCAGCTTACCACTCAATCTGTTGCATTCTCGTCACTATTGCACTCCGAAGTAGAAAATCTCAGCTATCTCATCCAAGCCAAAAACATTGAGGTGCAAATCCACACCGACAGTTATCAAACAAGCCTGCCCTACGCGGCCATTAAGATGATAGTGGCCAACCTATTGCGCAATGCCGTCCAGCACACCCATGAAGGTGTGATCACGATTATTCAGCGACAAGAAAATATTCAGATCATTAACAAAGAGAACTCTAGCCATCATGATCACGGCCCAGACAACTCGGGGTTTGGCCTAGGCCTGATGTTAGTTAAACGCTTGTGTCGACAGCTAGGATGGGACTTCAGATTTGAAAAGACGCACGACCTATGCCGTGCATCTTTATTGATTGCGCAGCCAAACCTTAGGTTGACTAAAGGTTCAGATGACGCTCTTTGCGAGCAAAACGCACCTTAAACCATGTTTTAGGCGCTTTCGTTAACAAAATGCCACACAGCAAAGGCAGCATCAGAGCCAATGACTGGTGAGACAGCATCTCACCATTGATAAACGCGGAAATAAACAGCGCAACCACTGGGAAGATCAGAAAGCAGATTGACGCCTGAAACGGTGTCGATACCTGTCCGAGCTTAAAGTACGCCACGATACCGCCAACACTGGCGACGAAACCGAGGTAAACCACCGCAGAGAGCGAATCCCAAGTAAATGAGCCAACATCGACTCGCTCTCCGATAGACGAAACCAAAAATAACAGTATAGATGCCACCAAACAGGGTAACGCGTTATAGGTTAGCACCTGTATGTCCTTGCAATGTTTTTGCACAAGCACATACATCACCGCGTGAATCGCCACAGCCAACCCCAGAGCTGCCGTGCCGATCAGGTAGTCGGAACCGCCCATCTGCATTTCATTACCTAATATGAGGCATAGGCTTATCACTGCCGTGATAAGGCCACATACCTGATGTTTGGCAAGTCGTAACCCAAGGAACAACCCAGACATTAACATCACAGCCACAGGCATGTTGGCAAAGATGATCGAAGCCAGACCGGAAGAAATGTATTGCTCACCATAAATCATTAAAGTGAAGGGAATGGCAAAGTACATCAGCGCGACAATGATCACCCACTGCCCTTTCCCTTTCGGAAAGCGTAATGGTTGCCCAAAGACTTTCGCCAGCAAAGCCAAAAGCGGAGCCGCAAGTAGAAAACGCAATGCGGTAGCAAATATCGGCGGAATAGAATGCAACGCCACTTCCATAGCAAACCAAGTGGTTCCCCATATTAAGCAAACAGAAACAAAAAGCACAAAAGTAAGAGACTTCGAATTCATGGTGATTACTACTCATTAAATCATTGTGGTAAATCATCGGCTTGTAGAGCATCAATGACGTAGCACAGTATACGGAGTTCACCAGAGAAATTTTTTGCCTTTAAACCTATCAATAATCAAATTTGGAGAAATTATTTTCCCAAATAAGCCATTTATAGAAAATTAACATCATCAAAACCTGTCAACTCAATGTCATTATTTTCTTTGCGGTTATTGATTATTTCCCTTAATTTTATGTTAAACCAAACACATCAATACCAGTGATAGATAGGCAAGAAAACCGGCGTGGAAGGTGGTGCAAGCTGCGATATCAACCTTATCCGCTCAGATCACAACAGCCATAGACTTTCCAACCTTCCCTACTTCATAGCCAAATAACAAGGCCTGATCGACGTTCAACGCAAAGTTGGCGGAAGTGAGTCAGACACCTTAAAAAACCAATGGACTTTGTTCCTGTTGTGAGTAACCTCAAAGTCGATGACGAGAGTAGTACTGGACGATATTTGATGGCGTCAAGCTAGCTAGCATTGAACGCAATCTAGCCGCAGCGAGTATATTTTGGGGCCCCGTTGCAAAAGCAGCGGTTAAAACGACTAAAGTAGCGGTTACGGTATTAAGACATTCCGATGAAGCCGCTGATTTACTTACTGCGAGCTCGAAAATGTAGGAAATTAATCTAATACTTCAGACAAAAATTCTGAGGGTACGTATTAATGATTGAAAAAGAAATATATGAGTTGACGAGAGATGACCTCAAACAATACCCCATTTGGTATTTCCCAATGGACGATACTGTAGATGATGAGTTAACTATTCGACCATTTGATGGCGACTGCCAAACAAATGATTGTCAAGTTATTGCTCGTACAGTTTTTTTTGCAAATGATGGCTCAGAATACATGGGTTATATCTATTGGAACAATCCAAATAATGTTGAAGATGTTAAACCGGTTGTGTTTGTAAATAATGAAGACTGTGTAACATTTTGGAATGGGATAGTCGAAGCTAACTGGAGTGATTATGGCGAGGAGCAGAAAGAACTGCGAAGCAAACTCCCACTAAAATACTCTTCAGAAACCGTTCAAGGTCTTGAGTCTTTGTCTGGTAAATTAGAGGGTCTCTATTATTTTGAAGATGAAAATATAGCGTTCAAACCTTAAATCTAAGTTAGATTTATCAGTGCGTTACCTTAGGCCAGAAGTGAATCCAAGTAATATCAAGAAAAGAATGGCAGGTAGATAGGTTAAGACAGGCATCGATTGACACATGATGACATTAAAACGACAGATACTTCACTGGGTGGGGTTACGAAGGGGCCACTGTGGACGTCGAGCAAGAAGAAATCTGATGTTAAAAACACTTTTAGGCATTGGAAGAAACATGATTCGGAGTTTCCTGAATTCAACAACGCAAAGAAATATATTGAAGCAGCTTAGAGCTTCATAAACAGCCTACCCAAAGGTACTTTGATTAGAACTCGCACGAATGGGAATGAAACACGATATCATAGAAAATCAATTAGATTTGGAGTTATGATGGAGGACGGGCCCCTCGGACAATGTGCAAGCCTGACCCATCACAGCATGAATATTGGAAAAATTTGGAGTACTTCAATGCCTAATAACAAAATGGCCTGTCGTGTGTGTGGTTTAATACAGTTGGATCCACCATGGGGTGAAGATGGAAAATCACCCAATTAAGATATCTGTTCTTGTTGCGGGGTTGAGTTCGGCTATGAAGATTCTACGGTAAAGGGCGTTGCTACTTATCAAAAAAATTGGCTAGAAGGCGGTTCAAACTGGGAAAATGGCGCAGAAAAACCTACTGATTGGAGTGTAGATGAGCAGTTGAAAAACATACCACTCGATTTTAGTTGATGATGCGCGTTGTATCTGTTCCGTGATTCAGAGCAGATTATCATTGTGACGCAGTTCGATGCCACAATATTAAAAATTTAAGAACAGGCACCAAGTTGCATTTTCATGGTCGAGCTGCTGGTTGTTACGCCGATGGACGTTTTATCAGATTCAGAGGAGTGCAGTAATTATGAGTACTTTGCATTACGTTAAAGCTAGCGATGTCGATCGCGATTTCTGTTTTCTAGAAGTGTCTAGAAAACAGAATGAAAGCCCTTTTATGGATGTCAGAATATCTGATGACAGACAGCTATCGTTTCATATATATAGAAGCCAATCAGATATATCGGTTTCGCCCGAAGAATGGATAGAAATTCATGAAAAAGCTTTATCTTTCTATAAGTCAGAATTAGAAAATCAAGATACTTTTGAAAGCTGGGGCAAGTAGTTGCAACCCCAACAAAGTCCCAACCAAATGGCTGGGGCTATGGCACTTCTTGACCATGTGATAGCTCATCGACTGAACTGTGTAAGATCTCAGCTAACGGCACTAGTGCAAGGCGCGAGCATACTTTGATTAATTTTTAACCCAAAGGTCATTAATAAATCGGATGTGCCCAGAGGAGCATACTAGATGCAGCGAACGCTGACAGAGTATTGCTTCCCGTGGGAAATAATGGATATGCGGTGTATCAAGTTGAAAAAATGGTACCGCTAAACTGAAAACAACACTAATTAAAAGAGATGAGTAAAAATGAGTAACGCGCCTATTCAAATAAAAGTTAGTGAAGATAATGACGAAGTGGCTTATTTATATTTGCCCGCTCATCCGAAGAAATCAGTTCCTGGAATCGTAAAAAAGCAGCTGAGGCTTGCTGATGTAATTGAAAATTATAAAGGCCCAGACATTTATCTAGATTTTGATCAAGATAATGAGTTAATAGGAATTGAAGTCACTTAACATACCAAAGGTCCGCTAGAGGCTTCAATGTAGTTTAGATAAGTACCGGTTAACCGATACTTCTAATGAGAGACAATCCGTCGATGTCGATTACCGAGTGATATGATTCTGTGGCTAATTGGTAAAAGTAAATTAAAGACAGACACCGCTTTACAGACATTCTATAGAGATGCTGATGCATTCCGAGCAGCAATTGAACTTGCAAAAGGGCTTTGATATGAGAAAAATCAATAGGGTGGAAGCGATAAAAGAGATATGCGGTAACAAATTGTCGACCCTTAACTTTAATGAACGAAAATCTGTTATTTTAGATTGGTGGGGAATTGATGAGCAAGATATTGAGCTTTCCAGACTCTCTGCTCAGTTAAGGTGTCAGATATTAGAAAATGATGAACCACCAGAAGATTGCGAAAGCCGCAAGTACGATGAGCTAATTCTCGTTGCCTTGTTATCCGAGTACAAGGGGGTTAGGAATACTTACATAGCTGAATATATGGATACAATGGGTCTTGGAGCTTTTCGCGTAGAAGGTGAAATGGAGAAACTGGAGGTTTGTCCATGTTGCAATTACAGAACATTGACATCCAGAGGAAACTATAACATCTGTGGATTATGTAACTGGGAAGATAATGGAATTAATGACGATGAGAATTATAGTGGTCCTAATCATATGACATTAGGTGAAGCACGTGAGATTTTCTTAAGAGACATAGAACAATTACCAACTAACAAATGGGTCAAGGCTTAATTTTTAAGAGGTGAATTAAGGACAGGCACTAAGTTGCTTCAGATGGGCATTTTGGCAGTTCTCTGGGCAATAATCGCTCTATTTTCTCTATTGAACCGTCTGACTTAAAGTCAATCCTTCAGAGTAAGTCTGTAGTTCATTCTCCAGTAACTGACATTGGTGGAGGTCAGTTCTCTGGAGTAGTTGATGTAGGGAAAATCATAGGTAATGCATCGCTGAATGATGGCGGTGTTGCAACTAGCAGATTAAGAATACTTTCAGACAAAGCCGGAAATCTAATTACAACCTACCCTGTAAAATAAAGAGGGCAACTAATGAGTTCACACAAGCAGTTCTGGGACACTTTTACTACTTTTCTCAGAAGTATTGAATTGGAAAATACATCTACGGTGCAATTCGTCAGTTGTTTAATTGGTTGGTCGCTTTCTAATCGGAGAGCATTTCCTGAAGAATCATGGAATTCATATGGATTAGACCAGTTAACTTCAATTGATTGTGAAAGGTATGAGATTGAATTTACGGAAGAAAGTTTACATTCGACAATTTCAAGACTTGTTAAGCAATCTCCTTCCTCTAAAGATTCTATAACTATGATAATTAGAGATGTTCTCTGGGATTGTATTGTTCATAAGTCAGAATTAAAGTGTCCTAACTGCGGAGACGATGATTTAAGAGTTTTAGTAGCTTGTGAGTCGAGAGAAATTGTCCTCGCCTGTGACATATGCTGTTGGAGCCAAAGCAAGAATGGCAATAAATATGTAGGCGACAAGAAATTACGAATTGCTGAAAAATCAGAGCTCGATAGCTTGTAATATTTTAATGTTACAAACAGTGCAAAAGCTGCCGCCGATGCTGCATTAGCTGCTGGTAGTAAATTAAGAAAGTGAATTAAGGACAGGCACCGATTTTCAGGATAATTTATTAAATAAAAGAGTTCAGGATGGAAAACCATTTAACGGTGAAACTATGAGACGCAGTGCTTCTGACGACTCTGACTTTATAATCGATTTTGATTTGTGAGAATAATTATGAATAAAGATGAGTGGTATCAGGATAGAATACTTTGGCGAGCCAATCAAAGTAACTTATTAAATAAGAGTTGCATGCTATTTTATGAAATGCCAAAAGACAACAGAGAATTTATTGTTGACTCCATTAAGGATGATATAAACCCTATTCTAGTGTTTTGGGAAAGTTCAAAAAAGTGGACTGTTTTGGGGACAAGAGCTATCTGCTCTTGTCACCACGAAACATTAAATACAGTAGATTTAGATGAAATCAGGAAAAAAGTAGTTTTACAAAGCCCTGCTGATTCAGAGAAGGAAAATATCAAAACTGACGCAAACTTGCTTTTGCTCGAGGAAACTGGAAAAAGGGTATGGGCACCACAAGGAGCTGAATTGTTTGCATTGATGAATATACTTCTAATGTTTCCTTTGAGGGAAAAGTAGTAATACTACTTCTTTTCCGCCTTTACGTAGATCTCAGAAGGGGCAATCTCGAAATACTTGAGCAAGACTGGGCATAACCAGCCTTCTTCGATGCCGTTGAGATTATACCAGTTACCTTCACACTCATCTCTAACCTATGTAAGTTTTAATGAAATTCGGGAAATACATTTTAAATTAAGGACAGGCACTAATAAATTAAGAATAAATTAAGGACAGGCACCGATTTTCAGAATAAGCGGTGGTTCCGGGCCACATCAAGCGTCTATCGTGGGGCTTGCAACTTCATGCTCCCCTGCACGCTCTATTTACCCCCTCTGCCTTCAGCATCTCCCCAAGGGGGAGTCGGACAGCCAACCGCTACCCGTCCACCCCTAAAGGGGCTCCTCAAAAGCAAAAACAGAAAGTGCGTCTAGGGCTTAAAGATCGTAAAATACCGCAGTACCTAGGGTGCAGGCTCTTTAAGGTACTGAAGGCATTAGGGTTACGGGCAGTATTGGCTACGATGCGCGTCAGGGTGTCTTGAAGTTACAAAGGGACTAGCGGATACGAAAAATATCCGCTTTACCCAAGAAAGCTTCGGGGCCAAATTTAGTGATGGTCGTTCGTTTCAAGGGTTAATTGACGATTTTGCTTCTGGGAATGTTTCACTAAATGATCTTCCGCTAATTCGAACCTTCGTTCGGGATGGCAAGACGTATACGCTTGACAACAGGCAGTTGTTTGCGGCTCATCAAGCGGGAGTTCAGGTAAAAACTGTTCCAGCTACTGCTAACGAAATAGCTAAAGAGCTACCCTAAGAAATTTACCACGGTTAATGATGGTACGATCATTAGCATTCGTGGCTCTTTGCAATAGGCGAGCTAATGAATTTTAAAGAAAAAGCAGAAGCGATATCAACAAGGGAAGATTTGGCGTCCTTTGTTGATGAGTTAAAGACTGATTTAATCCAAAACCCCAAAGAGTGGGAAAATCCAAATTTGGAAAGGTTTTTGGATGCTATGAGTGCATGGACTTTCTCTATGGATAATTTGTACAAAAATCTCGGGAGAGAGACCCCTATCCAACCTAGCTGGAAAGCTTTCGCTGAAATTTTACTTGCAGCAAAAGTTTATGAATGATCCCAAAGCCCGCACTAGCGGGCTTTTTAATGCGCAGCTTGCTGGATCACCGTGTCCAGCACATCCATCACAAACTTCTGTTTGGACTTCGGTAGCTGACTGTTCTGTTCAACCTGCTTTAGCAGCTTAGGGGCTGGCGCGCGCTTTTTACCGTTGGTTGGCAGAATGCCAATCAGCTCTTCCACCAATACTGCTAATAATAAATTGAGATAATAAATTAAGGACAGGCACTAAATTGCACAAAGGTCATAATTCTGTAGTCCATCGAACGGATGGTACAACTGTTCCGGCTAACCGCATCTGGGTTAGAAACAATGGTTCTGGTACATTCCACGCCTATCCTGTCGAATTAAAATATTAAATGTAGAGGAGAGTTGAGTGAAATTCGGTATTCAAGTAAGCAACCCTAAAGTCTCGGGGAAAAGAGATCCTGATGATGAGACTTTGGATGAATGTGTCGAGACCAGCTTTTTATTAAATACAGAAATGGCCTTAATTGAGTGGCTTGGGGTATTTATCCCTCTACATTATAAATATTCAATTAGTATGATGTTGCTTGATATCATTATGATGCTTCACCTGTTACTAGATCAAAAGGATGGTGAAACCGAAATCACATGGACCTCTAGCGATTTTAATGCTAGCTGGGCTATGTCTTGGCGGGGAGATGATTTAACTATCGATGCCCGATGGAATTCAGTAATCGGCAAGACTGAAAATCTATTAAATGATCTGGATGAGCTTAAAATTAGCAAGTCAGAATTTATCTCTGAGTGGAAAGTATTGCTGGGGACTGTAATGGATGCGTTGATTGAGTGTGGTTACAGTGAGGCTAACGTTAAAGGCTTTGAGAGGCTTCAGAGTGTTTATTCACGAATAAACGAGGTTGGCCTATTATATAAATAAACTAATGTTACAAAGAGTGCAGACAATCTTGCCGGCTATGCTCATAACTATCAGAAAAGTGTTGGTGCGTCTCAGCGCCTACCCCAAGTGCTTCAATCGGGTGGTAATAAGTTAAGTAGCCGTGTAGCTAACGGGCTTAATGAGCACTTTGGTGAAAATATAACGAAGAAGGATTAGAGTAGAGCCCTAGAAGGTATGAACAAGGTGGAAGTAAATTAAGGACAGGCACTAAATTGCAGCGGTAAGACGATATTTGGTGACATCGAGTTAGATCCCCTTACTCGCAATCTAGCCGCAGCGAGTATATTTCTGGGCCCCGTTGCAAAAGCAGCGGTTAAAACGACTAAAGTAGCGGTTACGGTAGCAAGACATTCCAATCAAGCCGCTGATTTACTTACTGCGAGCTCGAAAGTCCATGATGCCACTAAAGCGACAGATGCAGCGCTGGGTGGTGTTACAAAGTTAACAGGGAACAGTTGGAAGTTAACCCTCAAAGAGATTTAGACTTGAGGGGGACTGGCGCCACATTCAGGGATGCCTTGGACGAAGCATTCAAAAGAACGGGTGTTCCTCGCGACCAGTTTAAGGTAACAAAGTGGGGGCGTGATCAAAATAGAAAAAGTGTACCAGTTGAATACTCGGGGCTAGGAGGAGCCAATGTAAATATGGACATTCCGCAGTGGAACAATGTCAAACCTATATGGTTCTATTGGGGCTTGCCCGCACCAACCACACATTGGTTATCAAACTCCTGGAAAAGGAAGCAGCAGAGTTCGAGGCCATATTTTTACGATTACATCCCAGCAACAAGAAGGTAAGACCATGAGCAACGCTGACGAAATAGTTAATGTAGGTAAGGAGCTGGGTATAAAATGTTCTCTACTGGCAGAGGTAGAAGGCAAGGCTTTAGTATCGAAGGTTTTAGACAAGTTTGAGCCATTTAAAGTTACTGGACATCTTGCAATAGATCGAGACTCTATCTCGATACCACTGGAAGGAAACGAGTTCTCTTATTCAGAAAGGTTGGATAATGAAGATGCTTTTATCTTTTTTGATCAAGAGGGTGACGATAGAAAACGCGTCGTACACATAGAAGGTGCAAGGACAATATGTAGAATAATGGATAACTCATTTGGAATGGAATATTTTTTATCTAATAAGAATGCTACATATCTTGTTGCGGTTAATTGGTACACGATAGAAGTGGCCGGTACATTGTCAGATAGATTTGCTGATTTAGTTTAGTGTTGCAAAGAGAAGGTGAATTAAGGACAGGCACTAAATTGCACTTCGGTAGCAAGACATTCCGATGAAGCCGCTGATTTACTTACTGCGAGCTCGAAAGTCCATGATGCGACTAAAGAGACAGATGCAGCGCTGGGTGGTGTTGCAAAGTATGCACCTACAGCTAAGCACAGTAAAGGCGGCTGGGGAACAGAAATGGATCTTAGTGATGATGTGGCTCAGGATGTTTTAAACCACTCGCTCCAAGGTGGAAAGCAGAAGTATGGATATCATGATGGAAAGCTCTACGAGTTTCAGCCAGATAACCAAGGTGGATGGCATGGTTATCCAATAAAAGGTACAGAGGCTCCACCATCCGTATTAAAAGAAATGAAAAAACGTGGCGACTTTGGTAACGCTGAATACAAAAAATTGATTAAGGGTAAGTAAATGTACAAATTCAATTTTGAAATTCACCCAGCTACGGAACTTGAACCGACAGCAAGCTTATTCTACCTATCAATAAGCCTTATTAATCACACGATGGGTGAAGATATAAACCTAGCCAAGCTAGTTCTTGAAAAGATTGATCAGCTAGACTGGTTTGCAGAAAATGAAGCCGCAATTAGGAATGATAAATGGCCAGACATTTGTAATGATGCTTATTCAGTGGCAATGGGGATAAACCAATTCTATGATCGGGTTGACCCTGATAGTTGTTCAGATGAAATAGAAAAAATGTATAAATATAGAGCCAGCCATGCACTTAGATTTGCGTTTAGAGGCCAAGATCTGCCTGATATAGTAATTGCGGCAAATAGTAGTGGGCATGAAGTTTCATGTGCTGAAGATGCGTCGACTTACAAGTATGATGTCGATATAAATAGTCTGTTTGATGAGGTTGATAACGGTAAGAAAAAGCTTGAGCGACTTATCTGACAGCTCTAACTCTGTAATCAATAGATGTTACAAACAAGACAACCATCGGCAGATGGATGTCACCAGATGAATTGGCAAAAATGCAAAAGACAGGAAAGGTTCAAGAGAGCTACACAGGAACTACCCATGTAGCGAATCCTGAGTAAATTAAGCAGGTAAATTAAGGACAGGCACTAGACTGCATTGCTCGCAATCTAGCCGCAGCGAGTATATTTTTGGGCCCCGTTGCAAAAGCAGCGGTTAAAACGACTAAAGTAGCGGTTACGGTAGCAAGACATTCCGATGAAGCCGTTGATTTACTTACTGCGAGCTCGAAAGTCCATGATGCAACTAAAGCGACAGATGCCGCGTTGGGTGGTGCAAACAGACTAGCTAAACCTGGTGAAGTCTTTTACAAAACAACAAAAGAAGCTACGGAAGCTGCCAAGAAACTTGGTTTTGAGAAAACAAAGTTCAAAATTCACAATGAAACAGTTTTTTATAACAAAAAGAAGAAGTTATATATCTCTCGAGATGTCGGTAGCGGTGATGGCAATGGGGCGCATAATGGTGGTGTCTGGAAAATGGCAAAGTCTGTTAAGGAGTTAGGCAGCAAAAAGACGCGCTTAGGTACTTATGATGCAGACCTTAATAAAATCGGAGACTAAGAAGCATAATGATTATTAGTGATTTAATTAGTAGATTACATGAGTTGGATAATAACTTGTGCATGAAGGCAAAAGTCGGATCAGTATCAAATGATGCTATGTTCGTTGATATGTTTGGCAATAGTAATGGTCTTCCAACAATGCATTTGTCCGACGAAAAACCATTACCATCAGTTAAAAAATGCAAAACATTATTAAAAGAATTAGACATATGGTTTAAAGAAAGTACTAATCATAAACCTGAGTCCAATGTTTACTTAGTGGTCAGCTATGATTATAACGATGGAAGTTATGATTTTAGATATTTTAAGTTAGTAAATGTATTTCAAGACAACGAGCAAATCTTCTTGATTGGAAATGAGCAAGAGTGTGAGAGTTTAAGAGAGCACTTCGAAGCATTTGATGAAAATATGTTAGACCCTGATTAGGCTAATACTAGCCCCATTCGGGGCTTTTTCATTGCACACAATCCCTTACGTTTATAAAAGGTTATTAGGTTGCGTGTCTTGAAAGTAAATTAAGGACAGGCACTAAACTGCAGCTCAGTAGGATGACAAGAGCTTTGCTTTGGCTCGGTAGAAGCAGGTTGTTGCTATAACTGTAAATTGTAATTGGTGGTACTCTGGTTCTGGAGGGCCAACACTATGGCCAGAGCAAATGAGCATTCTTGCCAAGCTGAATTTGGAATGTACATTTGATATATACTGCTTCGAATAACAAAGCCCGCACTCGCGGGCTTTTTACATAAATGAAGAACAGGCACCGATTTGAAAGGACTCTAATTATTATCTAGAAATATAGAAAAATCCCACCACATCAGAGTAAATTAAGGACAGGCACTAAATTGCAGCGGTAAGACGATATTTGGTGACATCGAGTTAGATCCCCTTGCTCGCAATCTAGCCGCAGCGAGTATATTTCTGGGCCCCGTTGCAAAAGCAGCGGTTAAAACGACTAAAGTAGCGGTTACGGTAGTAAGACATTCCGATGAAGCCGCTGATTTACTTACTGCGAGCTCGAAAGTCCATGATGCCACTAAAGCGACAGATGCAGCGCTGGGTGGTGTT
The DNA here is from genome assembly GCA_019339365.1 of Vibrio neptunius. Taxonomy (NCBI): domain Bacteria; kingdom Pseudomonadati; phylum Pseudomonadota; class Gammaproteobacteria; order Vibrionales; family Vibrionaceae; genus Vibrio; species Vibrio neptunius. The sequence continues at coordinate 224,395 of CP079860.1, forward strand.
ACAAAGTTAACAGGGAACAGTTGGAAGTTTAACCCTCAAAGAGATTTAGACTTGAGGGGGACTGGCGCCACATTCAGGGATGCCTTGGACGAAGCATTCAAAAGAACGGGTGTTCCTCGCGACCAGTTTAAGGTAACAAAGTGGGGGCGTGATCAAAATGGAAAAAGTGTACCAGTTGAATACTCGGGGCTAGGAGGAGCCAATGTAAATATGGACATTCCGCAGTGGAACAATGTCAAACCTAATGGTTCTATTGGGGCTGGCCCGCACCAACCACACATTGGTTATCAAACTCCTGGAAAAGGAAGCAGCAGAGTTCGAGACCATATTTTTACGATTACATCCCAGCAACAAGAAGGTAAGGCCATGAGCAACGCTGACGAAATAGTTAATGTAGGTAAGGAGCTGGGTATAAAATGTTCTCTACTGGCAGAGGTAGAAGGCAAGGCTTTAGTATCGAAGGTTTTAGACAAGTTTGAGCCATTTAAAGTTACTGGACATCTTGCAATAGATCGAGACTCTATCTCGATACCACTGGAAGGAAACGAGTTCTCTTATTCAGAAAGGTTGGATAATGAAGATGCTTTTATCTTTTTTGATCAAGAGGGTGACGATAGAAAACGCGTCGTACACATAGAAGATGCAAGGACAATATGTAGAATAATGGAAAACTCATTTGGAATGGAATATTTTTTATCTAATAAGAATGCTACATATCTTGTTGCGGTTAATTGGTACACGATAGAAGTGGCCGGTACATTGTCAGATAGATTTGCTGATTTAGTTTAGTGTTGCAAAGAGAAGGTGAATTAAGGACAGGCACTAAATTGCACTTCGGTAGCAAGACATTCCGATGAAGCCGCTGATTTACTTACTGCGAGCTCGAAAGTCCATGATGCGACTAAAGCGACAGATGCAGCGCTGGGTGGTGTTGACAATATCCCACTTATTAACGGAAGGAAGCCAATCAATAGCAAGTATGCGGGTAAGACCCATCCTTCAGGGGTGAAGTTTAATGAACAGGGTTTCCCTGACTTTTCACCCTATTCTAAGGCGCAGGTTGATATTAAAGGATTGACTGGTAATTACGCTAAAGACGCAGCGATGGCCAATAAGGCTGTAGGCTTAAAAAGCACCCCCGATGGGTATGTTTGGCATCACGTTGAAAACGCAAAAACGATGCAACTCATACCTAAAGATATACATAACGCAGTTCGTCACACTGGCGGGGCTGAGGTATTACGTAATCAGTAAATGCTGGAGTTATCTTAATGAGCGTAAAATTCTCTAAACCAAAAACTATTGAGCTAAAAGACATAGACATTTTTGCTCAGATTCTAGGCTGTTCTATACCTGATGACTTGAAAAAGTTTTTTGTAGAATTCAATGGTTCGAAACCTGAGACAAATACTTTCACTATCAGCCAAGATAATATGTCGGGAGTTAATGAATTGATTCCTATCGCCAAAGCTTTGGAAGAGCGTAAATACTTGGATCATGTCGGGGAAAGAGCCTTTCCGGTAGCAGTGGCTGAAGGCGGTAACTATGTTGTCATTGACCTTGACCAAGGTCAGTCAGTTTATTTTTGGGATCACGAAGAGCCACAAAATATGATCAAGTTGGCAAATAACATTCACGAATTTTTAGATGCCTTAGTTCCGTTTGACCCAAATAGTGTCGAGCTAAAAGAAGGGCAAGTTGAGTCAGCATGGATTGACCCAGACTTTTTAAAAAGCTTGAAGTAAATTAAGGACAGGCACTAAATTGCAGCTCAGTAGGATGATAAGAGCTTTGCTTTGGCTCGGTAGAAGCAGGTTGTTTCTATAACTGTAAATTGTAATTGGTGGTCCTCTGGTTCTGGAGGGCCACCACTATGGCCAGAGCAAATGAGCATTCTTGCTAAGCTGAATTTGGAATGTACATTTGATATATACTGCTTCGAATAACAAAGCCCGCACTCGCGGGCTTTTTAACATAAATAAAGAACAGGCACCGATTTGAAAGGACTCTAAGTATTGCCTAGAAATATAGAATAACCCCACTATATCAACAGTAAAAATATAGCATTCAAATCTCAATCGCTAATACCAGTCGTCATTTTTGTTATAACTGATTGAATAAACGAGAAATAAGACGTTATAATCCCTCCCCTCTCTGGCTACCGATAAGAGAGGAAATCATAAAGCTATTAAATTAAGGACAGGCACTAAATTGCCGCAAACTTTGCCCACGGTTTTATTGGCTCTTACATCGATTATACTCAAAATGCGTTGGGGGGTATTCTTGACACCGACTTTACTTTAATCGAAGCACTAGAGCTGACAATGGACTTTGTGCCCGTTGTGAGTAACCTTAAAGCCGCGTATGAGTTTAGTACTGGTAAGACGATATTTGGTAACGTCAAGTTAGAGCCCCTTGAACGCAATCTAGCCGCAGCGAGTATATTTTTGGGCCCCGTTGCAAAAGCAGCGGTTAAAACGACTAAAGTAGCGGTTACGGTAGCAAGACATTCCGATGAAGCCGCTGATTTACTTACTGCGAGCTCGAAAGTTCATGATGCCACTAAAGCGACAGATGCAGCGCTGAATGTTACAAAGGGTGGAGGGAGAAAACTTCCATTTACAGATAATGATCGCCTGACTGAGATCAATAAGACGTTAGACCGTATTGATACTAATGGACCATTCCCGCATAAAAGAGATGGTATTACTTTCAAAAATAGGGAAGGTAAGTTGCCAGAAGGGAATTATAAAGAGTACACTGTTGATACCCTAGGAGCTTCAAATAGAGGGGCTCGTCGAATAGTAAGAGACCAAGACACTGGTAATACTTACTACACCGATGATCATTATGAAAACTTTATTCAAATTGATCCGAAAAAGTATTGATGGTTAATTTATCTGACTTAAAAAGAGTTTCATGGCAGTGCGTTAACTTTACACTGCCTGACAAATCTTCAGTTTTAAAAAATGTACTTGCTAGAGAAGGGTTCTTGGTAAGGGAGCTGGACTCGTCTTTAATAAAAGATGATGAAAGCTTGTTTTCAAGTGTCTCTAATGCCTTAGGCTTTCCTGATTATTTTGGTAGTAATTGGGATGCCATGGATGAGTGTTTAAGTGAGTTGGACCTTTCTTCATATTCTGGTGTTGTTTTGTTTTTTGACAGTTCTTCAGATTTATGGAGGGATGCAACTTATTCAGCCGGTAAGTTTTTATCTGTATGGCAAAGTGCAGCTGAGATATGGGGAACCGAAGGGAAGCCTTTCCACCTGTGCTTTGTCATTTAATCTAATTCAAAGCCCGCACTAGCGGGCTTTTTAATGCGCAGCTTGCTGGATCACTGTATCTAACATCTCCATCACAAACTGCTGCTTCGCTCTTGGTAGCTGCCTAATATGTTCGATCTGCTACTCAGGAAATTGAGAGCATAAATGAAGAACAGGCACAGATTTGCAAGGACTCTAAGCATTGCCTATAAATATAGAATAACCCAAACACATCAACAGTAAGAATATAGCATTCAAATCTCAATCGCTAATAGCAGTCGTCATTATTGTTATAACTGATTGAATAAACGGGAAATAAGACGTTATAATCCCTCCTCTCTCTGGCTAGCGATAAGAGAGAAAATCATAAAGCAGGTCACAATCGACCTTTCGCCTATTTTTCAGCCCCAAATCACCTTCCATTTCACCAATCTTCTTGTTAGATCGCCTAAACCACTAGTTTTATTAACCTTTTTCAATTGGTTAAATTGTAATCAACAAATTAAACCGTACAATCGTTAGTATCATTTACGCGTTGAAGGAGGTCTCAGTTGACTCGCATTATTGATATGCACCAACTCACTGTCAGCCATATTGACCAAATCGTTCACCCGTCGAGACTGCAATACTATGACCGGCGTCATCGTAGGATAGACAAAGACCGCAAGGTACTTCTGGCTGATTATTTGCACTGGGGAGATGGTGTGATCGACGCTTTTGGCAATGTATCAAATGATCTCCCCTCAAGTCTTGAATTCAAGCTCAAAAGCCTTCTTGGTATTCCTCTATACGTGGGAATGACATCAAAACCCTTACGCCGCTTGGAGGAACTTGAGGGCGCCCCACCGCCGCCACCGCCTTTTATGTCTGTTCTAGATTACGAAAAGAAATATGGCCCCGTAAAATATGGGCAGTATCCAGACAAGAGGAAATCTAGGGTTTATTCCGAAAGCACCCGTAAAACGCTATCCGGCCCAACGCTGGAAGACATCGCCGCTGACCCCAGCTTACAAGGCATTCAACCGGTTAATATTGACCCAGTTTCCATGGCAGTTGAAGGCATTGTAGATATGTTGGATGCTGGAAAAAGCTTTACCAATAACCCAACCTTAGGCGGTGTGGCGTCCATAGCCGTATCAGCGATCCCCGGCAGATATGCAGAGAAAATCGTCGATGAGCTGCCACTGAAAAAACTCGATAACGCGATGGCGAAATCGCTGCGTACCATGAAGCGATTTAAAGTCCCCTGCTTTAAGCCAGGACCAGATATTAAAAAGAGTTTCAAAGGAAGAGAGCGCGAATTGGAAAGCCATTTCGCTCGTCAATTGAAACATCAGGAAGCGGGCCTCAATGATCTAACGGTCGGCGAGTACATTGAAAACCGTAACCGCTACGAAAAAATGAGGCGTGCGAAAACAGGTATGGCTCAAGAGAGTTTTAGAATTGACTTTTCAGAAGACCTAAAGACTTCTCTCTATAAAAGCTACAAACTTAATATGACAAATAGGGAAGCTAAAAGATCAGCGAGTAAACGTACGCTAGAAATAATGGATAACCTAGCCTCTTTGCATGACCCTGATATGATAGCTGGCGGTAAAGATAAGGTGAACCGGATGGGTAATAAACGGGTAAACGCCTCTATAGGGGCACAATGGCGTCATAAATCACGCCTAACTCAGATGGATGAACAGGCACAACGCGCTTTGGAAACATTAGGGCCAGAGGCAAAAATGAATGTCTCGCTGAAACGCTGCCCATTAAGTGGAAAATAACAATATGCATGACGAAGATTTTGAAATGTTTTTGGAAGAGTTTGGCGATCCCACCACGTATGTTCAGGCCATAGACCAACACATTGAAGCTTATCGGGGCATACTTCCTGACCAGTTGCTGAAGTATTGGCAAATGGTCGGATTCTCTGGCTTTAAGGATGGTCTATTTTGGATCACTAATCCCGCCGAGTTTGAAGATGTGCTTGAGTCTTTCCTCAAGGACACAGAGTTTGCCGATTATGACAACTACCATGTCATCGCGCGAAATGCTTATGGCGAACTTTATCTGTGGGGAATAAATACTGGACACTCATTGACAATAAAGCCGTCATTAAACTGGATAAAAACGAGTATTGGTGATGAAAATGAAATTCAGAGCGGGCGAGCTAATGCTGCGATACAGAGTTTTTTCGGTATTAAAGAGCCCAAAGATGTGGATATCATTAGCAACTCAATCCCCTTGTTCCCATCGGTGCTCAAAACGTATGGCCCAGTGGGTAAAGATGAGGTCATGGTATTTACCCCTTACCTATTTATGGGCGGTAAAAAATCCGTTGATGCGATGGCCAAAGAGAATCTGCAGGTGTTCTTACACATCATGGCTGATTTAGGCGGTGCCGAAGTCATCGATATGGCCGCTATGGTCAGCAACGTCATCAAGCATTATGAGGGTTAGCCAATGTCGTTAAGCCCACACCCAAATAAATGAACCGGATTGCAAAATGGACGTCAGCCAGATGAATGATGAATACTTAGCGTTGTTCCTGTCAAAATTTGGTAGCCCGACAGAAGTTGTCGTCGCCACCTCAGAGCAAATAGAGCGCTATCGTGGGATCTTACCCGATAAATTACTGGAATATTGGCAACAGATGGGTTTTTCGGGGTTTCAAGATGGCCTATTTTGGATCACTAATCCCGCTGAGTTTGAAGATGTGCTTGAGTCCTTCCTCAAGGGCACAGAGTTTGCCGATTATGACAACTACCATGTGATCGCGCGCAATTGCTATGGTCAACTCTTTTTGTGGGGAGAGCGCACTGGCGCGTCACTAGATATAGCCCCCCACTTAAATTGGATACTGACAGACCAGGGGAACGAAAGTGAGATTGCTAAAGGCGAGGCTAATAGTGCCATTCAAAGCTTTTTCGGTTTTCAAAATCTAGAATATATAGACTTAAACGCCAGTTCAAAGCCCCTCTTCCCATCTGTACTTAAAACGTATGGCCCAGTGGGTAAAGACGAGGTCATGGTATTTACCCCTTACCTATTTATGGGGGGCAAAAAATCCGTTGATGCGATGGCCAAAGAGAATCTGCAGGTGTTCTTACACATCATGGCTGATTTAGGCGGTGCCGAAATCATTGATATGGCCGCTATGGTCAGCAACGTCATCAAGCATTATGAAGGTTAACCAATGTCGTTAAGCCCACACCCAAATAAATAAGCCCGATTGCAAAATGGACGTCAGCCAGATGAACGATGAATACTTAGAGTTTTTCCTGTCAAAATTTGGTAGCCCGACAGAAGTTGTCGTCGCCACCTCAGAGCAAATAGAGAGCTATCGTGGGATCTTACCCGATAGATTGCTGGAATATTGGCAACAGATGGGTTTTTCGGGGTTTCAAGATGGCCTATTTTGGATTACCAATCCCGCTGAGTTTGAAGATGTGCTTGAGTCCTTCCTCAAGGACACAGAGTTTGCCGATTATGACGACTACCATGTCATCGCACGAAGTGCCTATGGAGAGCTCTATCTATGGGGTGAGAGAACCGGAGATTCGCTGAATATTGTTCCTCATCTTAACTGGATTAAAACGCGAAAAGGAAAAGAACGAGATATTAAAATTGGTAAATCTGACTTTTCTGTACAACGCCTGTTCGCTGTTTTATCACCTAGTTCAGCAGACATTGAAAGTGGTGAAACACTTATGTTTCCTTCCGTTTATCAAAAACATGGCCCAGTGGGTAAAGACGAAGTCATGGTATTTACCCCTTACCTATTTATGGGGGGCGAAAAATCCGTTGATGCGATGGCCAAAGAGAATCTGCAGGTGTTCTTACACATCATGGCTGATTTAGGCGGTGCCGAAGTCATTGATATGGCCGCTATGGTCAGCAACGTCATCAAGCATTATGAGGGTTAGCCAATATCGTTAAGCCCACACCCAAATAAATGAACCGGATTGCAAAATGGACGTCAGCCAGATGAATGATGAATACTTAGCGTTTTTCCTGTCAAAATTTGGTAGCCCGACAGAAGTTGTCGTCGCCACCACAGAGCAAATAGAGAGCTATCGCGGGATCTTACCCGATAGATTGCTGGAATATTGGCAACAGATGGGTTTTTCGGGGTTTCAAGATGGCCTATTTTGGATCACTAATCCCGCCGAGTTTGAAGATGTGCTTGAGTCCTTCCTCAAGGGCACAGAGTTTGCCGATTATGACAACTACCATGTCATCGCGCGAAATGCTTATGGTGATCTCTACCTTTGGGGAGAACGAACTGGTGAATCACTTGAAATCCTGCCTGCACTAAATTGGATTATTATTGGCGAAGGGGATGAAAACCAAATATCGCAAGGTTCTGAGAATGCTGTTATAGAGAGGTTTTTTGGTTTTCAAGAGGTTGATGATGTAGATATGGATACTGAATCAATACCCCTCTTCCCATCTGTACTCAAAACGTATGGCCCAGTGGGTAAAGATGAGGTCATGGTCTTTACCCCTTACCTATTTATGGGCGGTAAAAAATCCGTTGATGCGATGGCCAAAGAGGATCTGCAGGTGTTCTTACACATCATGGCTGATTTAGGCGGTGCCGAAGTCATTGATATGGCCGCTATGGTCAGCAACGTCATCAAGCATTATGAGGGTTAGCCAATATCGTTAAGCCCACACCCAAATAAATGAACCGGATTGCAAAATGGACGTCAGCCAGATGAATGATGAATACTTAGCGTTGTTCCTGTCAAAATTTGGTAGCCCGACAGAAGTTGTCGTCGCCACCTCAGAGCAAATAGAGCGCTATCGTGGGATCTTACCCGATAGATTGCTGGAATATTGGCAACAGATGGGTTTTTCGGGGTTTCAAGATGGTCTATTTTGGATCACTAATCCCGCTGAGTTTGAAGATGTACTTGAGTCTTTCCTCAAGGACACAGAGTTTGCCGATTCTGACAACTACCATGTGATCGCGCGCAATTGCTATGGTCAACTCTATTTGTGGGGAGAGCGCACTGGCGCGTCACTAGAGATAGCCCCTCACTTAAATTGGATACTGACAAACCAGGGGAACGAAAGTGAGATTGCTAAAGGCGAGGCTAATAGTGCCATTCAAAGCTTTTTCGGTTTTCAAGATCAAGAGTATAAAGACATAAAAGCCAGTTCAAAGCCCCTCTTCCCATCTGTACTTAAAACGTATGGCCCAGTGGGTAAAGATGAGGTCATGGTATTTACCCCTTACCTATTTATGGGGGTAAAAAATCCGTTGATGCGATGGCCAAAGAGAATTTGCAGGTGTTCTTACACATCATGGCTGATTTAGGCGGTGCCGAAGTCATCGATATGGCCTCTATGGTCAGCAACGTCATCAAGCATTATGAAGGTTAGCCAATGTCGTCCAGCTCGCACTAAGTGGTTTTTTTGGCTTTCTGTGATGAGCTTTCTGATATCGTAGGTGGGTAATTATCATGATTTTTAAAGAAAGTGTCCACAATGTATACTATCGAACCTGTCCAACAGACTCGTTCTAGCACTCACTCTAAGTGCGTCGCATAATGATGGATATTGATTGACTCTGAGGACGATAAGTCCTATTGTTGAATCACAACTTCCCTCCTTCGGGCGAGATTAAATTCGACACTCGATGCGAGGCCCTATTCTAAAAGCCGCCTATATGGCGGCTTTTTTATACATCAACCACTAATGAAAACAATCGTATACGTTGACGGCTTTAACTTCTATTACGGCTTACTACGTCATTCTCCGTACAAGTGGCTAGACTTGGTCAAACTCTTTGAACAAGAGCTGCTGCCTATGCACGACCCCAATATTGAGCTAATTAAAGTTAAACTTTTCACTGCTCCTGTTCTAACTAAGTTTGCAACAAACAAGACTCAAGCACAGAACTCTCAAGATCGCTATTGGAGAGCAATGCAGACTTTGCACCCAGATAGATTCGAGTTAATTAAAGGGCACTATCAAGCAGCGTATCAAAACGCTATCGAGTATCTTAGTCCCCCAGATAAAGAGAAACGGGTGGGCATCTGGAAGTTAGAAGAGAAGTTAACCGATGTGCAGATGGCATTAGATTTATATCGTGATGCAGTCCGAGAAGAGTGCGAGCAGGTCGTTATTGCAAGCAATGACTCTGACATGGAACCTGCGGCAAAACTTATCAAAGCGGACACCAATATTCCAGTCGGAATCATCCTTCCTAGGCTTCCAAATGATCAGCGACCAACCAGTAAATATCTCAGGGATATTACTGACTGGAACATTAATGCTGTGACACATGATCAGTTAGAAAGATGCTTGCTACCTGACAAAATTCCAACCCGTAAAAAACCAATCGCTAAGCCAGATTACTGGTAATCTAATAGCGGCTCACACACCAACGTTACAAAACCTTAAACATATGCGTAAATGTTTAAGTTTCTGGAACGTCTGTAACTGTACCTCAAACGCCCAACATCAAGGCTAAGCTCAGTACCCTTCTCGCTCTTGGCTTTGTCGACCGTGACCGGCTTATCTGACTTAATCCGCAGTTCGACTTCGGATTTTGCCTCGTTCTTCTAACTAGCGTTCATTGCATGATATGAACTAAGCTCACTCAATCTGACGTTGCAGTCAGTTTGCTCAAAGCCCATAAAGGTCTCGGAATAAATCAAATCAGCAGAGAGTGGTTTTCCCTTTTTGACAAGATGATGGTAGGAATCACCACGGCATCTCACTTTTCTTCCGTTGTCTTCAACAACGACATATGCCCCCGGTGTCCCTCTTCCGATAGTCACTAACCCTGATGATAGTACGGGCAGGTCATAGACTACCTGAACATTTCGTTCAAAATACCTATCGACAGCAGAAAATGCCACGGTAAGTATCATCCAAGAAAACAAAGCCACATCTGTTGCTGATAGTTTTTGATATCATCGAATTTTCAATGGTTTATAAAATTTAAATTCACTCGTTTCTATCTGTTGTTTGTTATTCTTTTTGCGCTTTATGGGTAGTACAAGTAAAAGCGAGCAAACTGCAGCCCCAGAAAGAACAAACATGACGGCAGAATATATATAACTGTGTGTTATCCCAAAATTGATATCAGCAAGAAGTAAGCAACAGACGACAAATAATACACCGTTCAATACTAACGAAACTACCAAACCCTAATCTCCTGACTCTTAGTTGACTTTCATGCTATCAAATCGAGAAGAGTCCGACCTCAATACATTCATTAAACCGATGTCTTACGCAAACTAATAGATCACATTGGACTACAGGCCGCTTAAAAAGGACAGGCTTACAAGCCCTCCTTGTTCCCATCTGTACTCAAAACCTATGGCCCAGTGGGTAAAGATGAGGTCATGGTATTTACCCCTTACCTATTTATGGGGGCGAAAAATCCGTTGATGCGATGGCCAAAGAGAACCTACAGGTGTTCTTGCACATCATGGCTGATTTAGGCGGTGCCGAAGTCATCGATATGGCCGCTATGGTCAGCAACGTCATCAAGCATTATGAAGGTTAACCAATGTCGTTAAGCCCACACCCAAATAAATGATTCATCGATCGTCAGGGGGCATTAAGGACATGCACCTTAATCTAAAAAATGAAATAATACGAACAAGTGGTTTTCATCGCCCTCGGAAATAAATAATACTTATTTATCAATTTTAATTTTTGTCCTGAGATTTATCTATTCCATTAGTTAAAAAACCCCGTTATAGTATTTTTTGATTTAACACTTTAGGACTATGAGACTCAGGTCAATGAGAGATAATACTTACACATCAAGCCCTTTTATTCTCTTACTGTTACTAACCGTTGTTTCTGCTCTTATGTATGCGTTGGGGATGGTAGCAAGCATTAGCGAACAAGTAATAGGTTTTTTAGCCTCATTAACTAATTACCCCATTGTAATCACATTATTTTTGTCTTTCAAAAGTGTCGATCTATTAGGTAGAAACGTAAGGAAAGTGTTAGCTGTCTGGTTTGTTTTAATTACTATTTTGGAAGGGCTGTATCCTGTATTTTTGTATGCAAATCAAGAAATACCTAGTGATTACTATACATTATTATCACTACAAATTTTGTTAAACTTATATATTGCAAAGGTAATTACAGATGAGCGCAACTTTATTAAAGGAAGTCAGTAAGTCATCTCCTCTTACTACTTTATTATTGCTAATGAACAAAAGAGTGGATAATAAAGAGAGTTCCAATCGAATTTACAAAGATATCTATCCTATTCCTAACGACTCTTTAGCTAAAGGATATGCATTCGAATCAGAAGAGATTCAGGGAATTGTTCGAATTCTCGAGCGATTGCCAGCTTGGGGGGCTAAAAGGGAAAACTTTAGAAAAATGTACCTAAAGAATGAATACACACTAAGAAAGCTTCCTAGAGATCCTGCTGTTTTTAATGGCCAAGGCTATTGGCATTGAAAAACTTAAGTCGAATGCCCTAAAAATCAAAGACCTCGAATCACGCGAGGCCTATTAGTATGCCAAGGGAGCTTTTAAAGGACAGGCGTTACAAGCCCTGTACTGCACCTACTACTCTGATGATACATTAGTCTTCTCAACAGACTGGCTACCCACATTGCTGGTACTATCCGCTATACTAAATGCGAGGTGTCGCGCTACTAACCGACATAATACTAGCAAATTGACATACGGCTAAAAAGTAGGCATGATCAACACGTAGCAGCTGCCTAGTTACTACGTGATTCATAGCTCCAAGTGAGTATAAGTTTTATAAGGGAGGTTCTAGCTATGGCTACTACTTCATTTGATAAGAACTTCGTTGTGACTGATGAAGTGGCTATCGCAAAGTTTAAAAACGCAGCGAAAAACCCACGCAAGATCAGTGTCAAGAAACGCGACTATGAGTCTGATAAAGAAAAAGGTATTCAGCGATTAGTACAGAAGTTATCAAACTCAGCGACTTGTTAGAAGCTGTTGGTACAGAAGGTTGCCAACGGCTTTTCTCTGATTTTTCTTGCCCCAAAAATCCAGATCTAGAAATCTTTCTAAAAACTAAATCCATACGATTCGAGCAAAGCGACAATTCTCGCACTTATCTAATACTCGATAGTGAAAGCGCTGATATTCTCGCCTATTTTTCGATATCCTTTAAAGAAGTCTCTCTGACACAAGCCGAACTGTCTAAGAATCAAGTAAAAAAACTAGATGGCATTAATAAACACTCGGAGAGCGTTAGAGCTTATCTTATTGGGCAAATCGGTAAAAATTTTACTATTCCGCAAAATCCAATATCTCTACCCGACATTTTAGAAGAGGTTTATGCCATTATCGAAGCGGCTCAAGCATTAGTTGGGGGAGAGCCATCATACTAGAATGCGGTAAAGTGGATAAGCTTATTGATATATATCGAGATAACGGTTTTTATGTATTGATTCAGAATGATGAAGAGCACTTAGTTACTATGTATACCTACATAACCGACTAAAGTCCTTGTGTTAGACTAACTTGCTCCAGAACACTTGTCCGAAGCGCTATCAAAAAACCCTATCGCCACTTTAAAAAACTGAGAGCTCTGCCGCCACTTCATCGCCACTACGGTTATATGGGCAATTAAAAAGGCCGGAATTCCGGCCTTTTAAATCAATAATATCAGTAACTTAGAAAAATATCTTTTACTTAATGAATTGGCTTATCGGTTTTTGAATAGAACTTGCCGAAGTACTGTTCTAGGATTTCTGGAGTCAACTCACCCGCTTCTTCGAGCTTTTTCAGTTCTGCCGCGATGGCTTTTTGTTCTTCAAGTGATGGCAGGGCTACTTCAGGCTCATCACTCATTTCCTGTGACATTTGCTCCAGCTCTTTTTCAAAATCACTCATGCTATTACTTACCTAATCAATATAAAAACTGGGGCTAAGTTTACCCACTTAACCCCAGTTATTCTAGTTTACGAATGGTTTTATAGCTTAAAGCTTCCTACCATACGATCCAGACGTTCGGACAACTCTTTCAGATCAGAACTCGCGGCCGCCAGTTCTTCTGCTGTGCTGGTTGTCACTTCATTGATGGCGTTGATCTCTTCGATATTTTGGTTGATGGTATGCACAACCGTTGATTGCTCTTCTGTCGCCGTCGCCACCTGAGTATTACGGTCAGAAATGTCGTGGATGCGCTCGGAAATACTCACCAACACGCCAACCGCTTCATCTGATGATGATACCCCTTCATGAGTGACTGACTTACCCGCTTCCATCGCCGTTACCGCATCTTTGGCATCACTTTGTAGCTGGTTGATCATCTTCTGGATCTCTTCCGTCGAATCTGCGGTTCGACTCGCCAAGTTTCGTACTTCATCCGCGACTACAGCAAAACCACGCCCCTGCTCTCCGGCTCGCGCCGCTTCAATGGCTGCGTTGAGTGCAAGTAGGTTGGTTTGTTCGGAGATATCACGGATAACATCCAGAATCGAGCCGATTTCCTGTGTGGTCGATGCCAGTTGCTCAACGACTTGACCGGTATTCTCTATGTCCGTAGCCAAACGACTGATCGCATCTTTGGCCTTATTGACAACATCTTGACCAACTTGGGTGTTATCAGAGGCTTGATTCGCCGTTTCTGCGGCAGTGGCCGCATTCGATGCAATCTCGCTGATCGTTGCGCCCATTTGGTTAATCGCCGCGACGACTTGAATGGTTTGGTCGCGCTGAATTTGGCTGTTATCGTGTGTCGTGTTGGCTTTTTGGGAAACACTGTCAGAGGCGGTTTGTAGCGCGCCACTGGTTGACGCCACTTCTTTCATCGACTCATGAATTTTCTCAATGAAGCCGTTAAAACCTTCAGAAAGCTGGCCAATCTCATCGCTGCTCTTCACTTCAATACGTTGTGAAAGGTCACCGTCGCCTCGGCCAAGATCGGTAAAGCGTGCTGCGATCGACCTGATAGGACGAGCAATGCTGTTTGCCAAAAATAGCCCCATAAAGATAAACAAAGCCGCGACCACTAATGTCGTAATGGTCATTTGCTTCGCTACCTGATTTAAATCGGAGAAGACTTCATTGACAGGAGCAACACCAATCACAAACCAATCCATGGAAGGGATGTACAAGCTTGATACGAACACTTGTTCACCGTCGTAGCTGGCTTCAATCAGGTTGAAATCCGATTTATTGAGAAGTTTGGAAGCGTCGCTGCCATAGAGCTGAGAGAGCGTCGAACTGGACTTATCTTTCTCACGATGGATCTGAACTTGCCCTTGAGAATCAGTCAGAAAGACAAAACCTGTGTCTTCGATTTGAAAACCATTCAGCATCCTGACCATATCATCCATCGACTTAGATAGGCCCGACATACTTAGCCCATTAACAAACTGGAAGTTGGCGAACATTTTCACTTCCCCTGTCGACTCTTGGAACATGCTCACCATGGTGCGCTGATTCGAGCGCGTAAAACCAAAGAACCAACCATCTTGTTGTTGGGTCAATTGGCGTAAAAAGCCGTTTTGGTTCCAGTAATACGCCGTTTCACGGTTCGCAACGGAAGCATCATTCAAATTGTATTGGTTACGAACGTTATTCAGTTCTTTGACCAACTTGGCTTCAACTTGAGGATCGATGTTGGTCGTGCTGATCGCATCTTTGATAAATTCATTGTTTGCGATCTGCTCCGCAGCTCGCAGTAGCTGAGTCACATCATAGTCAATTTGTCCCTTGATCTGGTCTAGCATCGAGGGTAATTCTATATCTACCAGCCTATGCTCCAGAACTTCGCGTGCCTGACGCTGTGCCATCACCCCAACAATAATTGTTGAAGCAAGAACAGCAAAGGTAATACCCGCAACAACCTTTTGCTTAATACTGATCGCGTTTAGTTTCATCATTCGCGTTGCCTTCTAGCGCTTTGTCATTATGAAAATTCATCATCGCCACAGATTGACTGGCTCCGGAGAGGGCCAAACCAAGCTCAATAGTGACGCATCTATCTATATCGGATGTAAATTACATTTCTTTACTGAATAATTCATCAATTTCGTACTGATTTGCAAACCAATTTTTCGATATTGAACACTTGCATGAGGAGTCAAAATCCCCATATTGTAAATAACTGAATAATAGCACTTATATTGCACTGCTGTGTTGATGAGTAAATCAGCAACCAAACCGCAATAAAGTCAAAATGGATGAACTTTTTCACGGCTTAAACCACTAAGTGAAAAAGTGAGGAGATAGACACCAATGAACTCTCAGTCATTTCACAACCTTCAGCAATACTTGGAGAGCCAAGTTATTGGTCAGGCTGAACTGGTTAAACAACTTTTAGTCGCGTTACTCGCCGATGGTCACATCTTGGTCGAAGGCCCACCGGGGCTAGCCAAAACAAGGGCAGTAAAGTCCTTGGCTGATTGTATTGACGGTGATTTTCATCGAATTCAGTTCACCCCTGATTTACTGCCCGCCGATTTAACCGGTACTGATATATTCCGTCCAGAAACAGGCGAGTTCACTTTCCAAGCAGGGCCAATCTTTAACTCATTGATTTTGGCTGACGAAATCAACCGTGCACCCGCGAAAGTTCAGGCAGCAATGCTTGAAGCCATGGCAGAAAAGCAAATCACGGCGGGTCGAAAAACCTACCCGCTTCCTGAATTGTTTCTAGTGATGGCAACACAGAACCCCATTGAGCAAGAAGGTACCTACCCGCTTCCTGAAGCCCAATTGGATCGCTTTTTACTGCATTTAGCGGTCGATTATCCGAATGCAGAAAGTGAACTGGACATCCTGCGTCTAAATCGAGGCGAGGCAAGGGGTGAAGACAAAGTAACCCCACCTGTACTGTCACAACAAGAGGTGTTTTCTGCCCGTCAAGAAGTGTTGAATATTCATATGGCTGAAGGCGTCGAGAGCTACATTATCCGTCTTGTTATGGCAACACGACAGCCAACGCAATATGACGATACGCTAAACAGCTGGATAGAAATGGGCGTTAGCCCTCGTGCCACCATCGCATTAGATCGCTGTGCCCGAGCTCACGCTTGGCTATCGGGTCGTGACTATGTCTCCCCAGAAGATGTGCAGGCGATGGCTTTCCCTGTTCTCAGACACCGTATTCTGCTCAGCTATCAAGCGCAAGCAGAAGGTATTAGTGCCAATCAGGTGGTTAACCGCCTTCTATCTCTGGTGGGCAGCGCATAAGGGTAACAGATGGATAAACAATTATCCCCGCACTCTGACGGCGTAAACTTGTGCCTTGATGAACTGCTTTACTACAAGCAACAAGCGATAAAGTGGCTACCTCCTGCCAAAAGTTTGTGGTCTCAGATGCTGGGGCAACATCAGAGTAAGCAACTCGGTCGTGGTATGGACTTCGCCGAAGTCCGTCAGTATCAAGCTGGAGACGATGTTCGCAGCATTGATTGGCGAGTGACCGCACGGACGGGTAAACCTCACACTAAGCTGTTCACGGAAGAACGAGAGAAACCCATTATTGTTTATGTCGATTTCAGTGCCAGTATGATGTTTGGTTCTCAGCTGATGTTCAAATCGGTGTTGGCCTCTCATATGGCAAGCCTAATCGCATGGTTGTCTGTCGCTCAGCGAGATCGCATCGGTGCCATCATTGATACTGGCAGCCAACTGACTGAACTCAAGCCAACCAGTCGTCATCAAGGTCCGCTCGCGTTAATGCAGCATTTGGTGACGCTTCATCAGGACACACTGCGTCAATCGAGTACGCGTCACGCTACCGACATGGGCCACGCCTTACAGGCTCTGAATCGACTTTGTCCCAAAGGTAGCGAAGTGGTTATTATCAGTGACTTCCTGCGCTTTTCAGAGTCAAACCAGCCATTACTCACTCGATTACGTGCGCATAACCGCGTACGACTGGTCCATATTTCCGATCCTTTGGAAGCAGGCATCACTCGTTATCGTGGCGTCGAACAAGTGTCCGACAAGCGTCAAACCTTGTGGATGGATTTTTCTTCACGAAAAGCACGCGACCAAATTAAGTCTGTTTTTGAACAAAAGCAGCGGGATCTGAAAGACTTATCGATTCACCACGGCTTGAGTTTTACTCGTCTCTCTACCCAAGAGTCATTACTACAACAATTATCTGGACGTAATCAATGAGCACCAATAACAAGGATTCACTATTACCACTCAATCCAATGCAACTGCCGGAAGTGCCTTCGTGGTTTCCGCTTGCATGGGGATGGTGGGCAACCGCAGGAGCGATTGTCTTTGGCGCATTGATCATTTGGTTGACTTATCGCTGGAATAAAAAGCGTTTGGCACCAAAGAAAACCGCGCTAAAGCTGATTCAGGCCGGTGACAAACCGGCTGAAGCCATTGAATTATTGCGTCAAGCCGCACTGTGTTACTACCCAAGAGAAGAGGTAGCGCAGCTCACAGGCAAAGAGTGGTACGCGTTTCTTGATACTCAGGTGAAGTCACCCGTGTTCGTTAACAACTATGAACTTTGGCAAGAAGCCTTGTACTCAAAACAGCCTGTGGGGAACGCCGCTGAACTGATTACCCATTGCGCCCAATGGGTTGACGAAGCGCTTCCCCAAAAGAAGGAGAGCCAAAGTTGGCTAATATCGAATTCGTATGGTGGTGGGCATTTTTGTTGCTACCACTTCCCATACTGATTTATTTTTTACTGCCGCCGGTTAAGCAGTCATCGCCCGTTTATATGCCCTACTTGCCGGATTCGGCAGTCGGCAGTGCGCCGAGGAACTTATTGGCTAAAGTTCTGGCGAGCTTAGTCTGGCTAGGCGTGATTACAGCAGTCGCGAGACCTGTCTGGTATGGCGATCCTGTCACGACCCAACCCAAGCATAGAGACATGATGCTGGTTGTCGATCTGTCTTACTCAATGAGTAAAGAAGACATGCAGTTCAACGGGGATTACATCGACCGTTTAAGCGCCGTCAAACACGTCTTATCTGACTTTATATCCAAACGTCAGGGAGACCGATTGGGTTTAGTGCTGTTTGCCGATCACGCTTATCTGCAAACACCATTAACCCTAGATAGACAGACAGTGGCCGAGCAACTAAACCAAACTGTATTGCGCCTTGTAGGGACCAAAACCGCTATTGGTGAAGGCATTGGGCTTGCAACCAAAACGTTCGTCGATAGCGATGCGCCGCAACGAGTGATGATACTACTCAGCGATGGCAGCAACACGGCGGGCGTACTGGATCCGATAGAAGCCGCCGAAATTGCCAAAAAGTACAACGCCACCATTTACACCGTTGGCGTCGGTGCTGGAGAAATGATGGTCAAAGAGTTTTTCATGACACGTAAAGTCAACACTGCACAAGACTTAGACGAAAAATCTCTGATGAGCATTGCCCAGCTAACAGGTGGACAATATTTCCGCGCTCGTGACAGCAAAGAACTGGCCACCATCTACGACACCATTAATAGCCTAGAACCTGTTAGCCAAGCCACGCAGACCTGGCGACCACAACAAGAGTGGTTCGGGGTACCACTGGCGATAGCACTGACGGGCTTATTTGCACTGATTATCATTAGGAGGAATCATGTCTGATTTTCGCTTCCTCTACCCAGAGTGGCTGCTGGTACTTGTTCCACTATGTGGATTGGTTTTCTGGCTCTCAAAACGTAGCCGTAGCCAGACGTTAATCGCTCCTCATCTAGCCAAAGCAATGGGTATACAGCAAAAATCGGCACGGAATGCCATCACGAGTGCCATTGCGACCAGCGGTTTGATCGCCATCATTGCTCTCTCTGGGCCAAGTTTTAATAGCTCTGAAAGACCGAGCTTCAGCAACGACAGTGGACGTGTATTGATCATGGATATGTCGATGTCTATGTACGCGACCGACATCAAGCCTAACCGACTGACCCAAACAAAATACAAGGCCAGCGACTTACTTAAACAGTGGCGAGAAGGGACGACAGGGCTTGTCGCCTACGCTGGTGATGCGTACACCGTCAGTCCGATGACCTCCGATACGCGCACCATCGAAAACCTGATACCTAATCTCAGCCCTGAGCTGATGCCCTACCCGGGTGCCGACGCCGTGAAGGCTGTCAGTTTGGCCATCAATATGATGAAAAACACCGGTTTATCTCGCGGTGACATTATTCTCTTCACTGACGATTTAGATGATGCAGAAGCCCAAGGCATTGAAGATCTGGTTGAAGGCACTCGCTGGCGACTGTCTATTCTGGGTGTGGGTACCCGCTCAGGTGCCCCGATAAAACTCAGTGACGGCACTCTGCTTAAAACCGATGCTGGGCAAACGGTGGTCGCTAAATCTAACTTCAGTAATATGAATAGTGTCACCAATGCCCTTGGTGGTTTCTTTACACCCATTCAGCTTAACAACAGTGACATCGACGCCATCGCCAATCATACCAGCCAAATCGAAAGCACGGGTAAGTTAAACCAATCACAACAAATCAGCGATCGGGTCAATAGTGGTATCTGGTTAGTCCCCTTGCTTGTTATCCCAGCATTACTTATGTTTCGCCGTGGCTTTTTGTTTGCTCTGGTCATTATAGCTTACCCGCTTCTGACACCGAAACCTGCAATGGCCTCAGCATGGCTCAATCAGGATCAACAAGCCAAGCAGCTCTATGATGCCGAGCAATATCAACAAGCGGCTGATCTGTTCGATAGCAAAGAGTGGCAAGGCATTG
This sequence comes from Vibrio neptunius, assembly GCA_019339365.1. Taxonomy (NCBI): domain Bacteria; kingdom Pseudomonadati; phylum Pseudomonadota; class Gammaproteobacteria; order Vibrionales; family Vibrionaceae; genus Vibrio; species Vibrio neptunius. Next base: position 244,304 of record CP079860.1, read on the forward strand.
CGCAATATCAGGCGGGTAATTTTCCTGCGGCTATCAATGCGCTTAAAGGCTCGCAAACTCTACGCGGAAAATACAACCTCGCTAACGCCTATGCTCAGAACCGAGAGTTTGATCAAGCGATTCGTCTTTATGAGGATGTGCTTACGCAAGATCCAAACCACGAAGATGCACAGCACAACCTGAATATTGTCAGACAGCAGCAACAGCAACAGCAACAGCAACAGCAACAGCAACAGCAACAGCAACAGCAACAGCAACAGCAACAGCAACAGCAACAAAAGTCTGGCGATGACAGCTCATCAGCGCAAGAGAATTCTTCTCCATCTGAGCAAGATCCTTCGTCAAATGAGTCATCCTCTGACAAGCAATCTGATCAACAGCCCTCTCAAACACGTGAGCAAAATCCGGAAGAGACTGGCGAACAACAAAAGCAACAAACCTCGAGTTCCAATTCTGATCAGCAACAACAAGAGCAACAGCAGGAGAAACAACCGCAAGGCGCACCAAAGCCGGAACAAGCACCAGAGCAGCAAAACAAAACCACGACTCCGCCACAAAGCGCAGCAGAGCAGGAACAAAATTTAGAACACATTGATCCTGCACTTCGCAAACTGGAACAGGTCGAAAGCGCGCGCGACCCTAGCCGTTTACTCCGAGCACAGATGATGTTGCAAGCTCAACAAAAACAACCACCGCAGAATACAGGTAAGAAGTGGTAACTATGAATCGACAAATAATGAAACTGATTAGCTTATTGGCGCTGGCGTTATCTTTTCTCAGCCAACCCGCGATGGCGGCTAACGTCTGGGCGTCTGTCAGCAAGAATAAAGTCGTCAAGAACGAGGTCTTTCAACTTCGCGTTGTGGTCGACGAAAAAGTGTCTTCCGACGACATTGATTTCAGCGGATTGGACCAAGACTTCTATGTGGGTCGACCTAGCTTTAGCTCTTCGATCAATATCGTCAATGGCAATCGCAGTACACGCAGTGAGTGGAACTTAACACTAGCCGCTCAGACACTCGGCGTAGCAAAGATTCCCGCTTTTACCGTCAATGGTGCGAGCTCAAAGCCAATCGCGATTCAAGTCACGATGGACAGAGATGAGCCTAAGGTTTCCGATCTCGTTGAACTGCGCAGCTCACTGGATAAAACAACGCTCTACCCCAATGAGAGTGCTTCATTACAAACTCGCCTCATTATCAAGGCCGATCCTAGACGACTGCAAAACCCAAATGTGGTGCCTCCACGAGTCGACGGTCTGACCTTAACTCAAATTGGCGAACCGAATCAGTACCAGAGTGTGCTGGGTGGCGTAGAAGTCACGGTACTTGATCAGAACTACCTCATCACGGCAGACCAGCCGGGGGAATACACGCTCACCAGCGCGGCCTTCAAAGGTTCCGTTGTATATGGAAATGACCGCACAGGAACGACCAAGCTCATTTCTGTGGATACCCCTGTGAAAACATTTGATATCAAAGTCGAAGACAAGCCAGCAGGCTACACGGGGGTATGGTTGCCAACCTCTGAGCTTAATTTAGCCCAAACATGGACGTCGGCCGATGGAGAAAACATCGCCTCCTCTTCGACGCCTCAAGCCAAAGTTGGAGACTCGATCACTCGTGAATTGACGCTTGATATCAAAGGGCTGTCGTCTGACCGATTCCCTAATCTGAAAATCACCTACCCACAAGGTATTCGCGTTTATGAGGAAAAGCCCCAGTTCGCGCAACTGGATAATGGCTTCACTCGTATGACACTAAAACAAGTGCTCATTCCTCAACAAACGGGCAAGGTTGACCTACCGGAAGTTAATCTCAACTGGTGGGATAGCCAGAACAAACAACAAAAAACCGCGCGTCTGGGTGGTTTGTCACTGGATGTCAGCCCCGGTGAGAGCTTGAACATTCCCGTACCGGCCTCTCCATACACAGCGCCAGCCGACGTTAAAACGGTCACCGTCAGTGATCCAGGCATCTGGCCCTATCTAACCGGGTTGTTTGCTCTCCTTTGGGCAATCAGCACTGTGCTGTGGCTAACAAAACGTCCACAAACAATCGAGTCCGATAACAGGCAAATCAACGTCCCCCTCAAATCAAGTGACGCTTTGATAGCGGCGTTGAAAGCAGGAGACCATTTTAAAGCACAGCACTGCGCCTCAAAATGGCTGGCAGAAGCACAAATTAACGATCCTTCTCTTGTTAACGAGATCCAGAATGAACTGGATGAAATGCAAAAGTGTCATTTTTCTCAGCAAGAAACTGGCTGGAATGCTGCAAAACTGCTTAAACTAATAAACAAGGTGGACAAAATGCCTCGCGCAGCAGAGAAGCCAAAGGAAAGATTAGCGAAGCTTTAGTACAGTCAAGATAGAGGCATAGTTCAGGTTTATATTCATTACGCTAATGAATAACTGGAGGAATGATGTCGGCAATTGAAAAGCCAGATCCCAGTACTCATTATGTGATCCTCTATTTTGATGGATCTCAAATGACTTCCTTTGAAGTCGATGCGACCAGTCGTCATGAAGCGATAGAAGCGTTTAAAAATCTGGGGTTTGCGGAGCAAGATATATTTTCAATCTCTCCCTAATCAAATCATCTAGCCACGAAAGGCAGCGTCTTAGCTGCCTTTCTGTTTTAAGCGGACAATTCAATAATGAACAGGACTGCCTCTAAAACAATCGGGATGTTGGGCACGTTGTTTTTTACCTTTGCAGCCATCGCAGAAGTTGATTTGGTCAAAGTCGATAAATCCAAACGCCGCATGTACCTGATCGACAATGATCGGGTAGTTAGAGAATTTCGTATTGCCCTTGGCAAGCATCCAAAGGGACATAAAACTCAGGAAGGGGATCATCGGACACCGGAAGGACGCTACTATCTCGACTTCGTGCTTGATGATTCGGAGTTCTATCGCTCAATTCATATCAGCTACCCCAACCCACGGGATATTGCCTATGCAGAGCAGCTCAATATCGACCCTGGAGGAAACATAAAGATTCATGGATTAAGAAACGGGGAACAGCGCCCCGCAACATTTGTACAGAGTTTTGACTGGACTAACGGCTGCATCGCCATTACTAACCAAGAAATGGATGAACTGCTCACTCTAGTGAAAACAGGAACACCCATAGAGATCCGCTGGTAAACCTCAGTCCTGACACGATTGTGGTTCAACCGATGTCACTTTTTTCTCTCTCGTCACCCACCAGCACAACAATGACCCTATCGTCACCAGCGCCACCCCCTGCAAAAACGTCTCGGTGAGCACTAGGCCAAGAATCACGGAAGAAATAACGGTAGACAGTACAGGTGTAAAGTAAGACAAGGTTGCCAGCAACACCATATTACCGCCAATAATTGCGTAGTTCCAAAGCGCGTAGCCACTGCCCATCGCAATCCCCGTGATGAGCAACAAACCACCAGATTCAAGATCGATACTCATTCCCGTTTCATTACTAATGGCGTACTTTATCCATAAGGTTACGGCGGTCATAATAAAGAACAAGGTGATCGGATTTTGCCCTTTAGAAATTCGCTTAGTGAGATTGCAGTAGATCGCCCACAGAAACGCGCCGACAAATGCCATCGCGTAAGTGAGCGGGTTGGTCGCCACATTAGCGGCAATTTGGTTGAAAGACAGCCCCTGTTCTCCAGTGATACTCCAAGCCACACCAAAAAACGCCAGAGCAATCGCCGGATAAACCAAGATATTGGTTTTCTTCGGACTAAACGTCACTGCCAATAACACTGTCAAAGCAGGCCATAAGTAGTTAATGACCAACATTTCCACAGCTTGTTGTCGAGAGTTCGCCATAGCAAGTGCGAGCGCCAAGCATATTTCGTAAGCAACAAACAGCCCACCACCCAGCATGACGTAGGTCAGTGAATAGCTTCTGATTCTAGGTAGCCCCATGACCATCACCAAAAACAGAGAAGCAACGGTATAAATGGACGCCGCACCGCCAATCGGCCCCAAAAATTCGGTGACCGTCCGAGCCAGCCCCATCACACTGCTCCATAGTAGGATGGCTAACACACCGCACAAGGTAAATTTATGTTGGCTCACACAACTCTCTCAATTTGACCACAAAGGAGCTTAACCTAGCGTTAACTGTCATTCTCTGTCAAATGTCTTATTAATTTTGCTGGCGTTCCACCATACAGGCTGTCTGGTGGAACATCACGCGTGACCACAGAGTTGGCGGCAATGACGCTGCGTGCACCAATCGTCACACCTTGATTGATCACCACATTGCCGCCAATCCAAACATCATCTTCAACGATGATTGGCAAGCAAGTGGTTTCCCAGCCTCGTCGGCTACGATAATCCAAAGGGTGGCCTGCCGTATAAAATTGCGTATTGGGACCAATCAGCACATGATTACCAATAGTTATATCAGCGCCATCTAACATGGTGACGTTCATATTGATAAAGGTGTTGTCCCCGATGGATATGGTTTGGCCAAACTCACAAAGAAAAGGAGAACGAATCATGCTCGCTTCGCCAAAGCGTTTTAGCAGCCGGCGGAAAAGATCGACACGCTGCGCATCACTGGTGTTGTGATTTAACTCTTGCAATAAACCAGTGGCTTGCTCACGAACTTTATTGACGCTACCGTCAGAGCCGTTAAACAACTGACCCGACACCATTTTTTCAAACTCTGTCATCACGTTTTCCAATTAACTGATTGAATAGAATAAATAAAATAACGCGAATGGAAGGCAGGAAAAAGAGAAAAGCTCGCAGGTGATCTTTTCCCTAATTTACAAAAAAGCCGAGTTGTAAACTCGGCTTTCCACATAATTGAACAGACTAAACGATTTCCCAACTGTGGGTCATTTCGACGCCAGCACCTAGCATCAGACACACTGAACAGTACTTTTGCAAAGAGTCTGCTGTTACTTTTGCGACAATGTCTGTATCCAGATTGTCTCCCGACACCTCAAAGTGAATATTGAGTTTGGTGAAGATACGAGGCGCAGTTTCACGTCGCTCTGTCGTGAGTTTTGCAGTGCAACTAGTGACCTTTTGTGCCGCTTCTTTAAGCCCGTCCACAACGTCAACTGAGCTACATCCGCCAGCGGCCATCAAGACCATTTCCATTGGGCTGGGTGCTGTGGCACCGCCATTGCCATCCATCACTACGGAATGTCCAGATTGAGAGTGACCAAGAAATTTAAAATCTTCGATCCATTTTACTTCGGCTTGCATATCTTTCTCTCTTATACGTCTGTCGGGAATGTGACACCCGTTTGCTTGCGAATTTCTGTCAACAATTTAGCCACAATCAGCGAGCGCTGCATACACGCTTGATCAATTTTTTTCGTTTCAAATTGCTTAGCAAACGCCAGAGCTTCGTAATACATCGGATTTGGGTCTTGCTTTACGCTCAAATCCACGCCAACACCACCTCGGGTGATTTTTGTCAGCTTTTTGCCCGTTGAAATCATCTCCATCAGCAGCGCTCCTTCTTCACCCTGAATTTCACTCGGTAAATAAGAGTCACTGGTCTTGGAGTGCTGAAGCACCACTTCAAAACCGTCATAGCCTAGGATGACGCTCCCGCTACCATCTACACCACTGTCGAGCATCTGAGCCTGTGCTTTGACACTGAGAGGTTCGCCAAACAACTCTACCGCTGAACCCACACAGTAGTAACCAATGTCCATAATCGAACCATTGGCGAAGGCAGGGTTAAAGGTGTTTGGGTTTTCACCAGCCAGATACTTAGGATAACGTGAAGAATATTGGCAGTAGGTAATCAAGGCTTTTCGGATCTGACCAATGTTCTGACTTTGCTCTTTCAGTCGCTTAAAATTCGGTGTATGTGGCGACATGAAAGCCTCAAAAAGAACCACATCATTCGCCAACGCAGTCTGATACATCTGTTGAGCTAGCGTATCATTCGCAGCCAATGGCTTCTCGCAGATAACATGCTTACCTGCCTCGAGTAATTTCAATGCTTGTGGCGCATGCAGCGAGTTGGGGCTAGCGATATAAACAACATCGATCGACGTCGACGCCGCTAGCTCTGCAAAATCATCAAACAGAGCGGGAGATGCGTATTTCTCAGCAAACGCTTTCGCTTTCTCGATAGAGCGAGAATACACACCAGCTAAAAGATATTGTTCTGTCTTCAACGCCGCTTCAATGAACTGATCAGTGATCCAGTTGGTCCCAATCACAGCAAGTCTAATCATTATTTCGTCTCCAATCATGACAAAAGGAGCCAATGGCTCCTTTGAGAGTACTCTTGTTCGTGTTCGCTATCTTACACCGTCATTACCACTCGCACTGCTAAAAAGATCAGCACGGCGCCAGATAAACGGTCAATCAGTTGTGCTTTAGAGCGAATTTTGTCCAATAAACGGGGACTCGATAACAAGAACGTTATCAGGGTATACCACAAGCCATCGACGACGAGCGGGGTCAGAACAATCAAGGCTTTGGCGGTTAAACTGTCCCCAACGGCAACAAACTGGCTAAAAAGCGCGATAAAGAACAGCGCAATCTTAGGGCTAAGCATGGAGATAAGAAACCCTTCCTTAGCCGACTGCCAAGCCGATGTGTGCTCTCCCGATTCCAGCTTCGCGGCCACACCTCCTTTTGATCGAAGTGCATTGTAACCAAGGTACGCCAGATACGCGGCACCAGAGTAACTGATCGCTTTGAAAAGCAATGGAGACTGTTGTAGCACAACCGCTAGGCCGATCAGAGTAATAAAGGCGTAAATGCCAATCCCCAGAGCATGAGCCCAAGCCGCTGCTAAACCATTGGTTCGTCCTCCCGCCAAACTATGTTTGGCAACCATAGCGAGGCTCGGGCCAGGAGACATGGCTCCTAAAATACAAATGGTAAAAAGTGATAGCCAGATTGTGAGTGTCATTGTTGTTTCCTGAGGCTGATTCCATATCGTTAAACTATCGCAGCCAATAAATGATTTGAAATCAAAGTTTATTATATCGGCTATGAAATCAAATCATACCCACAGAGTAACTTGATGTTCGCATAGCATGAAGTACCCTCTCACGCATCCATTGATGCGCTTTATCCTGATCGTATTTGGGGTGCCACATCAGCCAATACTGATGAGCGTCAGTATCAAACGGTAAAGGGCGGTATTCAAGAGGGTAGTTAGCCGACAAGTTCAACGCAATATGCTCCGGCACCACCATCAGATAATCACTGGAAACCAACGCGTTGGCCGCTGCGGAAAAGAACGGAACTTTTAAAGCAATTCGTCTTTCATAGCCAAGCGATTTGAGAACATTATCTGTGCTTGAGTCTTTATCTCCCCCCAGTGACCTTTAAATGCGGGTAACCCACCAGCTGTTCTTCTGTCAGAGATTGCAGGGCCGACAATGGATGAGATTTGCGCATCAGACAGACTGACTTGTCTTCACCAATTTTCACACTGGTCACATTAGCGGGTTTCTCCGGCTGCATGGTCGATGCCAAGTGAATACCGGTTTCACCAAAATTCAGCAGATATTCGGGCTGCCAAAGACGATAAGCGAGGTTGACGTTGGGCGACTGTTCGACCATCACCGCGACCACATCTGGCACTATGTATTGAGCGACATAGTCACTGGAAGAGAGCACAAACTCTTGCTTCCATGTTCGTGGATCGAAAGGTTTGTCATGCAGCAGTTGCTCAAATTCACCCAATAAGAGGTTAAGTTTCCCCTGCATGACCAACGCTCTTGGTGTCGGTACCAACGCGTTGCCTTCGCGGACCAATAATGGGTCTCCACACAAGTCTCTTAACTGAGCAAGCTGGCGGCTGACAGCTGATTGGGTAATGTTGAGTCTATTTGCAGCTCTACTGACATGGCACTCTTCAAGCAATACCTGTAGCGAACGTAACAAGTTGAGATTGATATGGTTAAGAGACATGGCGTGTATTGAGGAACTCCGTAAGTACAGTGTGAGTCATTAGATGACGCAGTTCAGGGATTGCTTGTAGCTGATCACGAATCTCATTGAGCCTTGTCATGGTCGGAACTTCGACAAACAACATCATGTCGGTTTCTCCGGTGATAGCATGACACCCTTTCACACCCTCGATGTTGCAAATAGTCTCAGCATAATATTCACAATAATGAGAAGACTCAGACATGTCGAACTTTAACGCCATATAAGCCTGTATCAGATCCGTTTCATCTTGTGCAATGTTGGCATGATAGCCAAGAATAACGTTTTCCTGTTCCAGTTTCTGAATTCTGGCCGTCACGGCTGAACGTGACAAGTTGACCTGCCGAGCAATATCCGTGACCGAGGCTCTGGCGTCATGCTTTAAAATACGGAGAATTTGATCGTCGAACTTATTCATATTACTTCCTGTCATATCTCAACTTATCCTGTTGATTTCAGGTAATGTGACACAAAATTCCGCTCGGCGAAAGTGTACAAATTGCCTATTCGCCCCCCTTACTTCCGCCAAATTGACATATAACTACGACACATTGCTTGCTGTATTTTTCTATAAGTTTGATTAAGCTGTCACAAAAAATTTCAGCAAAGGCAAACCATGAGTCAGCTAAAACAAGAAATCACATTACTCTCGGGCATAGGACAACTGTCAACGACCTTACTGGGCACTGGGCTTTTTATGGTACCCGCTATTGCCGCCGGAATTGCCGGCTCACTCTCACTTTGGGCGTGGCTGATTCTGTTTGTAGCCATCTGTCCCATTGCACTGACCTTTGCTCAACTCGGAAAGCGCTACCCCAATGCTGGCGGCACGGCCCACTTCGTTCGTCAGGCGTTTGATAGGCGTCTAGAAAAAAGCGTTGCTTGGTTGTTTGTCAGTGTTATTCCAGTTGGCGTTCCGGCTGCGGTGGCACTAGCCGCGGGCTTTTTACAGCAATTACTGCCTGAAGCGCTGAACTCTTCTATATTCGCTCAACTACTCACGGTGTTACTTCTGATCGCGGTTAATTTGGCTGGTACTAAGTCATCGGGGCGCCTTCAGAGCCTCATCGCTCTCAGTATTTTCACTCTGGTTGCGGCTTTCTGGTGGAAAGGTGATGTGGGTTCGCAAGATCTGACGATGCCAGCGCTCACCTCTGAATCAACCTGGAGTATTGGGGCTGCACTAGCCGTGATGTTTTGGTGCTTTGTTGGCATTGAAGCATTCGCTCATATGGGCGAAGAGTTTAAGAACCCGCAGCGGGACTTCCCTATCGCGATCATCATCGGCTGTTTTGTGGCAGGCGCAGCCTATTGGGCCTGCTCGGTGGTCATTCTTAAATTTGGTGCTTACGGTAGCAGCGAATTCGATAGTGCCTCCATACCTTGGCTATCAGAAATGCTGTTTGGTGAACAATTGAAACTGCTGATCAGTGTCCTTGGTTTTGCTGCCTGTTTTGCCAGCGTGAATTTGTACACACAGAGCCTATCAAGAATGGTCTGGTCACAAGCACGCGAATACAAGCCTCAAAGTGCCCTAGCCAGAGTTTCAGTTCGTGGTGTGCCAGCGAATGCAACACTCGCGGTCGGCGTGGTACTCATCCTTTCCTGTCTAGTGGGAGAAATTTCAGGGTTGGATCTGGAGTTCTTCCTAAAACTGGCCAATGGCATCTTCGTACTGGTTTACCTTTTAGCGATGCTTTCAGCCTGCAAACTTCTGACGGGTATCAGTCAATGGTTAGCAGGCCTCTCACTGCTCATATGTACTGGTGTATTCATCTGTTTAGGTTGGTCGATGCTCTATGCTGTCGCTGTTTTTGCCCTCCTCTCTCTACCATGGGGAAAGCGACAAACTCTAGAGCAACGTCAGGCTAAAGAGCGTATCGAGTGACGTTGTCACCCTTGACTGACAAAATACTTTGTGGTGATACTTTTTTCCACTCAGCGTTTTTCTCTAATGGCTCTGAAGCCAGAGCGATGTTTGCGCCATCTTGTCGAATAAAAACCGTTGGCGCGTCATCATCTGAGCTATAACGCACCACCCAAAACTGCTCGCCATCAGAAATACAAATCGACGCTTTTAAGGGTTCTTCAATCCCTTTGGATTGAAGCAACTGGCTAATATCAAGAATGGTTTTGCGTATCGCTTCAACTGGTTGTTCTCGCAAACCATTGTCGAGCATCAACAAGAAAATGAGTTCACTGTCTGTGGTGCCCATGCGCTTGAGAAACAACGATTCCGGTAACTGCTTTTGCAACTCATACTTTACTTTCTCAAACTCACCAATTTGGCCATTATGTAAGAACATCCAATTATCGATGATAAACGGGTGGCAATTCGAGCGAGATACCTGTGTCCCCGTCGATGAGCGAACATGCGCCATAAAACGGTGAGAACGTATGTGATGTGTCAGAGAACGTAGGTTCTCGTCCCCCCATGCCGGCAGAACTTCGTGGAATTGCCCCGGAGTATCTCGCTCTGTGTACCAACCGAGTCCAAAACCATCGGCATTAACACGCGTCACCGCTTTTCTTGCATCAAGACTTTGGTGCACCAACGAATGCTCGGGCTCATAGACCAGTTTATCCAGATAAATTGACTCTCCCTGATAAGCTAACCAGCGACACATATTCTTCCCTCAATTGATGATATTTCTTCCATACAATCACGATTCCAACTATGGAGCAAGCGCGAGAACCATCGCACTGTGGATTGACTAGATATCCGCTGCAAGGATCAGGCGTAGTACCGCTGAACATACTGATTGGGAGTCAAACCTCGATGCTTTTTAAACATACGGTTAAAGCTTGCAATATTCTGATAGCCAAGGCGAGGCGCAATGTCCGCCACTTCGATACCATGACGCATCATTTCAACGGCAATGTTACTCAACACATAACCACTCACCGTGGTGAAGTTCATACCTAAATGACGCAACCGACGTTGAAACTGCTGAACGGAAAGCCCGAGTAAGTTCGACACATTATTGACCGTTGGCAAGCCATAATGACGACTGTAATTGAGTATCTCATAGATGACTTTCACTTCATCTTCTGGGTCGGGCATATTAAGCAGTTCATCTAAGTCTGCAAAATTCATCGCCAAACGCCCTTTTTGTACCCTAGCCTGCTGCTTAGTCGCGAGACGCAGGTCCGCATGAAACCATATTTCTGTAGCCGGATGGTTCCATGCTACCTCACAGCCAAAATAGGCTTGATATTTGGCGGCATTCTGGCGGGAACCTGATAACTGTACTCTGAGGGGAGAAAAGTCTTGCCCCAGATAAGCACGCAAGATCTTCATCAATGCCATCGCCATACGAACACTATCGTGAACTTTACATTCAGAGGCCACCATGGGATTTCTGTAGGCCCACTTGATCAGGGAGCCATTCAGAGAAGCTGAGAGAAAAGCACCACTTTGCAAACTGCTAAAACCATAATTCACCCGTCGAATAGTCGAGGCCAGATCGCTGCCAGAAAGAAGCCAATGCGAAATCATCCCCACCTGCCCCACATCCACATCACGATTGATATCAAGAATGACATCGGGATTACCCGTCGCCTTCTCTAACGACTCGAACCAACGATTGATTTCGACCATAGGTATCAATGTCATCGGATTGCGAAACGCCGACTCTGGTATCGCCAACGCTTCATTGCCGATTTGGTATCGCCGCCTCGCTTCTTGGTGAATGTGCCGAATTCCCAGCACACGCATAAACCTCACTTTATTCATAGGCAAATTACGTCAATTTTGAATGTATTTTGAATCAATCTGTCACATTTAATCCAAGTTTTCAAACCTGACACACAATACAACACCTTATAAATAAAGGAGCGTTGAATGAGTTTATTGAGTGTCCCGTTCGTTGGAACAGGTGCAGACACCGCGTTACATGTTGTCGCGACAGTGGTCTTAATCGCGACTGTCGGTGCAGCACTGTTTGGATTCTGGAAGTTTCACGAACTACCCATCAACAAAGCCCACAGCAAAGACCATCATCAAATCGGCTTGATCACCGCACTCACATGGATTGGTTTTATTTGGCACTGGGTTTGGGTTGTGGCAGTGATACTTGCCTTCGTCGATATGGAAAAAGCCATCGTTAATCTTCGCGACACTTGGCGTCACGCGCCAAACGAGAAAGATCAACAGGAGGAGTTGTAATGTTAGAAGGTTTGGCCGTTTGGGCACTTTTCATCTACCTGTTACGTCTTGTTGGTATGCCTTGGAATGTGGTGACCAAATCGTTCGCTTATTTCGGTGGGGTCGCTTGGCTGATGTTCGTTTGGGTCGGGCTAATTAACTATACTCCAATGGATTTATCAGGGGGTTCAGTCGTGCAATCCCCTCATATTCAATTGCGCCCTGATTCGCCTAACGTCACAGGCAAAGTTGACAAGATTCACATCGAACCCAACCAAAAAGTGAAAAAAGGACAGTTGATCTACGAAATAGACCCAACACAATATCAGATCGCTTATAACCAAGCGAAAGTGGCGGAAGAATCAGCGATGGTTGAACTTGAAGTCGCATTTGAGGACATCTCAATCTCACAAGCGACCTACGCTTCCATGGTTCAGGATTTGAAAACTACACAAAGCCAACTTGCCGCGGCTAAGGCTGATTACCGTCTACAAAACAAAATGTTGGCCCGTTATACAGAACAAAATCGTGTTGTGAATAACACCATCACCGCAAGCGATATCGATAAACAGGAAACCGCCGTCACCAAAGCACAGCACAATGTCACAACCTTAGAGTCGACACTCAAAACCAAGCAAGTCGATACTCAGAAAGCTAAGTTGGCGATCGCAAAATCAGAACTCGCTGTCAAGTCAAAGCATTCAGATTGGAAGACAGTGCAAGAACAACTCGCTAAAGCAAAATGGGATTTAGACAGTACCAAGGTTTACGCTCCAGCTGATGGCTTTGTGACCAATTTTATATTGCGAGAAGGGCAACGCGTTTCAATGCTGCCAAGACTGCAAATGTACACTGATGAAAAGTATGTCTTGATGCGTGTTAACCATCAGGCGATCCGCAACATTAAACCGGGCCAAAGTGCCGAGTTTTCTACCTCTGTTTATCCGGGCAAGATTTTCTCGGCCAAAGTAGAAGGCATCGTCGAAGCGACTGGTGAAGCCCAAAGTAACCTACTTGGTTTTGATGATTCAGTGCGCGCAACCACAGGCAAAAACTTACAAAACAAACATCACTTTGTGCGTTTGAAGATTGAAGAAGCAGACCAGTATGACATCCCTGTCGGCTCTGTTGGGCTTGCTTGGGTCAGCGGGGAGAAGCCGATTAGCTTCATGGCGTTTCTTGACGTGATCCGAGGTATCATCATTCGAATGAAATCTCAGCTCTATTACTTCTACTCTATTTAACCCCCCAACCTATGGAAGCCCGAATCAACTGGGCTTCCATTCTATCTACCCAAAATAGAACCCTCCGCGTTAGTTGTCTTTTTGGGCACTTAAGTACACATAGCGCCTTGTTTGGTCATTTCAGCCAGTTTTATTCTATGAAGTGCAGTCATTACTCTTGCTTACTCTTTAGTTAGCATGACTTAATAGCGCACTTGCTTTGTTAAAAATGAAACACGGCCATGGTTTCAAACTTAGCCCCAATATGGCCTAGCTAGCATTTTCCAAACACTGCTAAGTAAAAATAACGATAACACAAGACTCAAATTGTCTTAAATATCATTAGCAAAATTGAGGTAATTTGCAAAATGCAATTCCATATTGCAATCGGTTGCTTGAAAAACCCCATTTAGCGATCAAATTTTGAGCAATTACGCGCTATAAAAGTTGGCACATATACTGCTTATATAATATTGACCCTTCTTAAGCCGAGGGTCACCTAGCCAACTGACGTTGTTAGTGAACCTAATTTGTTCACACTTATTTAAGCCAATCTTACTTATTGAGATTGGCTTTTTTTCTACCTGCTCTCACTCAAATAGCTTCTTTCTTGATGGCTACATTGATGTGTCACTTCAATGAATTTCTTATTTTCACTTAAATCAACAGAGGCTGGCTGAATTTTTTCACTTCCTTGTTATCGCCAAAAATCAATGGCTTTAAATGTAAAAACACGAGTTTCAGCAAAATATCATTCCAAAGTAAAAAAATCCGTTAAAAGCTTCCCAATCACTGACATCACGATTTAATCACAGCTGTCGGCATTAGCTTCATGAGTCTCTGATTTGTTTGCTCTTGAGTTAATGTCAGAAACTGTATGTTCCCGCTATCATCGCTTTTGGGCTCAATATCTGGACCTCCAACTAGAATGCCATTTGCGCTGCACAATTAAGCTCCTCTAGCATCATGGCACGCTCAAGTACTATGATGTCTGTAGTGTAGGAGCGCGTTGTGCTACGTCGTACTCAACCCTCTTCTCAACAAGACAATACTCAGCGCGAAATCGCGTAAGGACGCACAATGACTCAGTTATTGATCAAAAATGTCAAACTACAACACCAAGCAGGGGTAAAGCAGATCCTGATTGAACATGGTCAATTTCAACGGATCATCGATAACGACATGGCTATTGACCACTGTGGTCAGGTGTTAGACGCAGAAGGTGGCCTCGCCGTCGCTCCATTTTGTGAGCCTCATATTCACTTAGACACCACGCAAACAGCAGGTGAACCAAAATGGAATATTTCTGGCACGCTTTTCGAGGGGATTGAACGCTGGGCTGAGCGTAAAGAAATGCTGTCAGTGGAAGATGTTAAAACTCGCGCAAAGCAGACTCTTAAATGGCAAATAGCCAATGGTGTTCAGCACGTACGCACTCATGTCGACGTATCGGACCCGACCCTTGTCGCACTTAAAGCCATGGTCGAACTGCGTGAAGAGATGAAAGAGTGGGTAGATATTCAAATTGTGGCTTTTCCCCAGGAAGGGATCCTCTCCTACCCGAACGGTAAGGCGTTACTTGAACAAGCCGTGCAGATCGGCGCCGACGTGATCGGTGCCATTCCGCATTTTGAGTTTACCCGCGAGTATGGCATTGAGTCTCTGCACTATGTCTTTGAGTTGGCCAGACAGTATGACCGCTTAATTGACGTACATTGTGATGAAATTGACGACGAACAATCTCGTTTTGTCGAAACCTTGGCTGCCCTCGCTCTGAAGTATGAGATGGGAGATAAGGTTACAGCCAGTCACACCACAGCGATGGGTTCTTACAACGGTGCCTATGCTTCGCGACTTTTCCGTTTGTTGAGAATGTCGGGGATTAACTTTGTCGCCAACCCTCTGGTCAACATTCATTTACAGGGTCGCTTCGATGATTATCCGAAACGCCGTGGCGTCACTAGAGTCAAAGAGATGCTCAACGCCAATATCAATGTGTGTTTCGGCCATGATGATGTCTTCGACCCTTGGTACCCACTAGGGACGGCAAACATGCTGCAAGTGCTCCATATGGGTTTACATGTTTGTCAGGTGATGGGTTATGACCAAATCAACAACTCATTGGAACTCATCAGCACCAACTCGGCACGTACTTTGAACATCCAGCATAAATACGGGTTAGAAGAAGGTAAACCGGGTAGTTTGCTGATCCTACCTGCCGACAATGGCTTTGATGCTGTCAGACGCCAAGTGCCCGTTCGTTACTCGATCCGCCATGGTAAGGTGATCGCACAAACTCAACCCGCGACGACTTCTATTTGCTTGGAGAGCGAAGAAACGATTACTTTCCAACGTTAATACCAGCCTGCTGAATAGGGGGGCGCAAGCTTCCCTTGTCTATCGATGGCAGCAATATCATCGCTCAATCCTGTTAGCGCTATTTGTCGTGATAAAAAAGAAAACCCCACTAAGCTTTCGCCTAGTGGGGCTTATTCTTACTCGCAGCAATCCGGCTACTAATAGGTGCTCCCTGCATCTATTCCTTGATAGTACGCTGATTCCTTCAGCACTGTCCGTATCATCGCCTTCCTAGCGGTGTCCTCGGCAATCCAGCCCGTTAGCTATCCTCGCTAACTCCCATCGCTTTTTCCTTAAGCGGTGTCCCTGAACCTATCATCCTGATAGAAAATGCCTTAGTCCGTTAAGCGTCCATTAACTTTCCTTGGTGTAACCATCCTAGTTACTAGCGTCCAGCTAATGTCCTTTGCTTTCCTTGCCGACTGTTCTTCCTAAACAATCGAATCTTCGTCCTGAAGATGACCTATCCTTGGGTCTTTCCTGTTCCGTGTCTGCTCCCTGCTGACAACTTAAGATTATGCCAGTGGCAAATTTTAACAATGGCGGATTTTTCTCTTAGTGCATACCATCGTAGCGAAAAAAAATGAAAACCATTTACAATACAATCACATAGAAAATAAAAACAACAATCTCCATGTCATTATCAGTCATTAAACTTACGCATTTGTAAGAGATATCGCACAAGCAGAATAGTCATTTGCGACCATCCTAAAACCAGATGGCCACGAAGCTATGTGAGACTTATCGAAATAAAATAGAAGTGGCTTGAATCAAACATAGCTAAAGCCTGAATTTAACTGGACTATCTCCGCGGAAATTAGGATATTATTAGCTGATCTGTATCACACTACTTTTATAAGTCCCCTATGCCGGGTTTTCTTTCCTAGAGGAATGATTGAATGATTTCTAAATGGGCACAACGCTTTTACCAAATGGCTGTTCTTGTCGGCTCATGGAGTAAAGACCCTTCTACTCAAGTGGGTGCTGTCATCACTAAACAAAATCGCATCGTGTCTGTTGGCTTCAATGGCTATCCACACGGCATTTCCGATAGTGCAATGACCGATGAAAGGGAAATGAAATATCTCAAAACACTGCACGCAGAAGAAAATGCTATTTTGTTCGCCAAACGCGATTTGGATGGTTGTGAAATATGGGTAACGCACTTCCCTTGCCCAAACTGCGCAGCAAAAATTATCCAGACAGGCATCTCAGCCGTTCACTGTCCCGAACAAAGTGAAGATTTTCTATCACGCTGGGGTGATAAGATAAAAATCAGCCAAGATATGTTCCTTCAAGCTGGCGTAAAGGTAAACTGGCTACCGCTTGAAGACCTATAGGCCAACCTGCAGTCGCTCAAAAGTATCAAAAAGCTGTTGTGACTTGTATGGCTTAGGCAGATAGGCATCCATTCCAGCCTCAAAACAGCTGTCTATCTCTTCCGGCAGAACACTGGCCGTCAAAGCAATAATTGGTGTTCTGCTTATTTCCTGTTCCGTTTCCAACGCCCGAATGCGACGCGTTGCGGTCAGTCCGTCCATGACGGGCATCATACAATCCATCAGAATCGCTGTGTACTGTTGTCCTGACTCAAACAAACTTACTGCTTCAGCACCATTACTGGCTATTTGGTAATCCACCCCAACGCGGCTGAGAAAGAAGCTCGCGATTTTTTGGTTCATCAGATTATCTTCGACGATCAAAATACATCGGCTTTCACTGGAGTGATACGCTCTACTTTTCCTCCGTTCAATCTGAGTGGTATTCACATGAATACCGTTGAGTGCTTTGTCAATCGCAGTCTCAAAACGGCTACCCAAAAAAGGAAGTGTTAGATTAGATGACACAAGAGGTTCGGAATCAGGCAACATGAACAAGTGATGCTGAAAACCAATAATTTCTGAGAAATTAAACCGCGCTCTGAGCGATGCGAGATCACGTCGAGAGCTATGATGGGCATGATAACAATAGAAGATAAGATCAAACGGCTCATCCAACACAAGCGCATCATTGGTGGTGTTTAAAGTGGTGACGCTCAAACCGAAACGTTTAGATTCACTCTCGATTAAAGAGGTGTATTGGCTGCCATTTGTAATACACAACGCTTTGCCTTTCACTTTATCTCGACTTGACTCTACGGCTGAATGGGCTGGAATAGAAAAATGAAAACGGCTTCCGACGCCGAGCGCGGTGCTAGCAGTGATGCGTCCCCCCATCAGCTCTGCAATTTGACGACAGATAGCCAAACCTAAACCTGTGCCACCATAGCGCCGAGTAATACTGCTATCTTCTTGGGTAAACGGCTGGAAAATCTCTTCTAGCTTATCTTCATTGAACCCCACCCCCGTATCCGCAATACCGCAATCCAAATACGCTTTTCCATCTTCAGTCACCATAGTCATGGTGACTGATACCGCGCCATCTTGAGTAAACTTTACCGCATTACTCAATAAGTTCAGCAAAACTTGTTTATATCGAAATTCATCAATGTAGAGACTGTCCGGTATATTGGGAGAAAGTATCACGCTAAGCTCTACCTGTTGTTTGAGCGCCTTGGTACTCACCATATTCATCGCTTCAAAAACAGATTCGCGAACATCGGCATGGCTAGGCGATAAGGTCAGGTTGCCGGACTCAATCTTCGATAAGTCGAGAATATCGTTAATAAGGATAAGCAGAGCATGTGAAGACACATCAATATCGCTCAGAATCTCTTTCTGTGAAGGCGTTAAATGACTGTCAGACAAAATCTCCGTCATGCCTATGATACCGTTTAAAGGGGTTCTAATTTCATGCGACATGTTGGCCAAAAATACGCTTTTGGCTTGGTTGGCCGCCTCGGCACTCTCCTTGGCTACAACCAACTCCTGCTCATAGTCCTGCTGAGCTTGAATCATATAGTTGACGCTGCGAGCAAACTTAGCAAACTCATCGTTACCATCCTCTGGGACAAATTCTGCACGGCCATGGTTGCGCATACTCCCCATAACAGCAAGGATCCGTTCCAGCTTGGCATTGATTCTGTAAAGGGTACTCGTCCCCCAGAAAAACATCACGGCTAACACCGAGAAGCCACCGATGGCTAAAGACAAGAGCGCATTTTCGCCTCTTTTAATGTTCATTTGGAGTTCTTCATGAAGCTCAGCGGAAAACACAGCAAGTTGTTTTTCCACTAACGCGTTACGCTGCTCAATCGCTAACGCGAAATCCTCCAACCTGTCCTTACTCCCAGGAGTAAGCAACATATGCTGCTTGTAATGACTACCACGCTGAAAATCGCGACTGGTAAAAACATCGAGTAACCTATGGATTTGATCGGAATCATCGCCCAAATCAATAAGCTTATCTAGGTGAAATTGCTGACGCTCGCTGATCTTAAAATAGTCCGCCGCATAGCCCGCATATGAGAGACGAACACTTCTTATTTCCTGAGCGAGCCAAGCTTCCTGCTCCATCCAAAAATACAGCCAGTTCAGGTCACTCAAGACAAGATCCAACTGATGTACTTTGCGCTCAAGGTTGTGGTTTTCTATCGATTGAACCTCGTTATATAACTGATACAAAGCCGCATAGATAAGCCGTCCTAACGCTAAGCTTTCACGGGAACTCACTGTTTTCAGTTGTGGCAGCAATGCGTTGAGCTTTTCAATGTAACTCAACGTTCTATTGGAGGCATTGACACCATAATGTACGTGTTCTGATGTATGCGCCGCCTCTGCGGCTGAATTCAGAGATTGCTGCGCCATGTCAAGCGCGACCACCGCACTCTCACCTTTAATTCGATAGGCCAACGCTTCATACACATATCTGGAAAAATCAGATAAATGTCTGACTGTCTGATTTTTCTCACTAATGACAGCGTAGCTGTAAAGTCTCTCCTGAATACGAGTCACCGTATTCACGGTGAATATCAGGATCACCAATGTCGGTATCAGACATAAAATCAACAACCGGCTTTTGATTGATATGTTAGTGAGGAGCATGGAGACTCGTTCCTTCGAATCATTTTTTGAACCACTAGACTGTTAATACTAGTTGATATTAAATTTGGTTCTTATTATCCAGACCAAAATCGAGAGAATTTTTCGATCGGCACAGGATCTTTTTGCGCAAATGTTCGCTGTCCTACACAGTTCTTTGTTTTCCATCTCTAGCATGCCGTGGTATATCGAGCGGTATTTTTAAGACAAATTGTCAACCCAGTACAAAGGGGTTACTTCACGCGTCAAAGCCGATCAGCCTGAAAAGTGCCCGGCGAGTATTATTTCACGCATTAAATTAATAAATCTATTGAGGAGCAAAGGGAAGCAGGTCAAAAAACGTGATCAACAGTCAATGCACACTGCCTCACAAAACAAGTGAAACGTTTGCTTAACTAGTTAAATTCATTTCACCAGACTTTTGTTTACTTTTTCAGTTGTTAACATGTTCTAATTCAAATTATTTAATGTTCAATTTTAAAAATTTTCATTATTTTTGAGCTTCAAGTATTTTTCTACGAAAATTAAGTAATAGATTTAAAAAATGTCAATAGGTTAATTTAAGCGTAATTTACGTATTCTGGACCACGATGTTAGCGATTTACTCTGTAATTAATTTTTCTAGCAGAATAAGATGTTAGGCATTACAATCCTGCCGCATAAAAATTACAAAAATAAAACACTTTTTTATCTCTACTCACTCCCCTACACAGTGAAGTAGAGTCAGTCCCCAAAACGTGAAAGGTCCAAACAAACAATGAGTCCAGAGAAACACCTCCTTGACTGGCAAACTAGCCAAACGATTGCGGAAACTATCTCTCCCCTACTTGGTCAACTTTATCGCGAAAAAGGCGTCGAAGTTCTACTGTTTGGTAAAACTCTGGTGAATGCAGCGACCATAGACATTATCAAAACGCATCGTCTTGCTCGTCGCTATACAGGAACGCCACTTTCAGCGGAGCAAACATTACCGCTGATCAAAGCACTATCAGAAATGGAGCTATCGCCATGTCGTGTTGATGTGGGCCAATTAGCGCACCAATTCTGGAAAGGTCGCGATGACGAACACGGTGTGAAAGACTTCCTGCATTCTTCTCTGATGGGCGCAATGAACGGTGAAACCGTCACTGAGCCTCGCGATGTCGTACTTTATGGTTTTGGTCGTATTGGCCGTTTGCTTACTCGCCTATTAGTCGAAAAAAAGTGGCCCAGGCTACCCATTGCGCCTCCGCGCTGTCGTAGTACGCGGCGGTAAAAAAGGTGACCTAGAAAAACGTGCAAGCCTACTTCGCCGTGACTCAGTGCATGGCCAGTTCAATGGCAGCATCGTCGTCGACGAAGAACGCAAAGCGATCATTGCTAACGGCAACTACATTCAATTTATTTACGCCAACAAACCGGAAGACGTCGACTACTCAAGCTATGGCATACACAACGCGCTGGTTGTCGACAACACAGGCGTTTGGCGTGACGCAGAAGGGCTAAGCCAACACCTTGAGTGTAACGGTGCAGAGAAAGTCCTTCTTACTGCTCCGGGCAAAGGTGACATCAAGAACGTTGTATTCGGTGTTAACGACAAGGTGATCGACGCCGAAGATACCATCATATCTGCGGCAAGTTGCACCACTAATGCCATTACGCCCATTCTGAAAGCAATGAACGATAAGTATGGCGTTGTCTCTGGTCATATCGAAACGGTTCACTCATTCACCAATGACCAGAACCTAATCGATAACTTCCACTCAGGTGAACGCCGCGGACGTAGTGCCTCTCTGAATATGGTACTCACCGAAACAGGTGCTGCAAAAGCAGTAGCAAAAGCGCTCCCTGAACTGGCTGGTAAGTTGACGGGTAATGCGATTCGTGTCCCAACACCAAACGTGTCCATGGCGATCGCTAACCTAAACCTAGACAAAGGCACAGACAAAGAAGAACTGAACGCTTACCTGCGTGAAATGGCGCTGGCGTCTGAGCTGTCTGCACAAATTGATTACACAGAGTCAACAGAAGTCGTTTCTACCGACTTAGTCGGCTCACGTTTTGCTGGTGTGGTTGATGGTGCTGCGACTATCGCTCAAGACAACCGCTGTGTTTTGTACATTTGGTATGACAACGAATTCGGCTACAGCTGCCAAGTTATCCACTGTATGGAACAAATGATGGGTGTTCGTTACAAAACTTACCCATCCAAATAACCGAATATCGCCCCTGAGTTCAATCAGGGGCAAACCTCCACAACACAACTATAACGATATACCCCCGTACTTGCCGTTTTCATCTGAAAACGGCTTTTTTTGTTTAAGAGTGTTTCATTCATCTTTCATTCATTTCCGATTGTTTAGTATTTGTATTAAAAGAGAGGTATCCATTATGAATAGAGTGATGTCGAGCGTACTTGCGCTGTTTATTGGCTTCTTTACCATTATCATTGGCCTGATTCTCGCGATACCCCTGACTATCGCAGCACTGATTACTGGAAAGAAGATTGAGAGGGCGATTAAGAAAAACGCCAACACGGCTCAGCAACAATCAAAAGGTTCAGTGCTGGAGGGAGAGTATGAAGACGTATCAAAGTAAAACAGACAAACTTGAATACATGATGCGTAAAAAAATTGCCTTGGTCTTTTATGTTGCAGCCGCAGTCACAGCAGGACTGGTTGGCTGCAGTACGCCGTCCAAAGACCCAGCGTATGAAAAGGCGGACACACTACCCAGCTACCAACAGACAAGCTTTGAAAGCTATGTAGCGGACACAAAAGCATGGCTGATGGACAACCGCTTGTTTATGACAGCGGATCATCAAGAGGAATTGGCACAAGTCCTACCACACGAATATCACCCAGCCTCGCCGAACGGCCAAGGTGTACTCTTGGTTCATGGCTTAGGGGATTCACCTTATTCTTTCACTGACATCGCGACTCACCTCGCGCAACAGGGTTATCTAGTCAGAACCATTTTGCTTCCCGGACATGCAAGCAAAGTTGGTGACCTTCAGTTACCTAGGCTTGCCGATTGGCAAGGCGTTGTAAAGCATCATATTGATCTCCTAAAAAAACAGACCGATTCCATCTGGGTGGGGGGTTACTCAACAGGGGCAAACCTTGTAACCTCTGAAGCTTTGAACGACCAAGACATCAACGGTATTCTGCTTTTTTCTCCCGCTTTTGAACCCGGTTCGTCTACCGTTAAGTTTGCTGAGTTAGCAAGCTACTTCGTTACCTGGGCAGACCAAGATCCTGAAGATAATCCATTACGTTATAACTCCTTGCCAATGAATGCAGCGGCCGTCTACTATCAAACGTCTGCCGTCGTGAGAGAGCAGCTCGCTACCACCCACTACAGCAAACCCGTTTTTATGCTCATGAGTGAAGGCGATCGTGTGATCAACACTCAGTATTCGATTGACATCTTCTCCCACCGAATGCACAACCCTAACAATCGTTTGGTTTGGCAAGGCGAGCAAGATCTTCCGGAACCGCGTTCGACACGTTTTAGCATGAAGCTACCAGAGCAACGAATTTCCAATGGCTCTCACATGGGACTCCTGTTCTCTCCGGAGAACCCTAACTATGGCGTGAACGGCACGAACGTCATCTGTTCCAATGGTCAGGAACAAGCCCAGGCAGAAAAGTGTGCACAAGGAGAACCCGTTTGGTACTCGGCTTGGGGCTACAATGAATCAGGCAAGGTTCATGCGCGTCTAACATACAACCCTTACTTCGATGAGAGCATGCAAATCATGGACTCTGTTATGGCTTCTCGAATTTGATCACCAGCTCCCCTCTTCTGACGTATCAGGATAGGTAAACACCCCTTTATTTCTGGGGCTCCTACGTTTTTTCGACTAAGCTGGAATTATTGATTGCAGTTTATTGAAGTGTTTGTTAATAGTTTTAACAAACACATAAAAACGAAGGATTGACAGATGAGCAATGGTCAACGCGATATAACACTACGCTTTCTAGCTGAACCTGGGGATGTCAATTTCGGTGGTAAAGTCCACGGTGGCGCCGTCATGAAATGGATTGACTTGGCCGCTTATGCGAATGCTGCTGCTTGGAGTGGCAAGTACTGTATCACCGCTTATGCGGGGGTATCCGCTTTGTTGCGCCGATACATGTCGGGAACTTGGTTGAGGTCAGCGCCAAGGTCATTTACACCGGAAAAACATCAATGCACATTGCCATTGATGTCCAAGCGAGTGATCCAAAAGAGCTGAAAAATCGCCTAACGACGCATTGTATTGTCATCATGGTGGCGGTGGATGGAGAAGGACAACCTTCACCTGTCCCAGAATGGGTTCCTGAAACCGAGGACGACATTAATCTGCGGGATTCTGCGATTCGATTGATGAACATGCGCAAACAAATAGGTGAAGAAATGGAAGCGCATGTAAAGTATTTGAAATAATCATTCTGTGTAAAAAAGAGGCTAAATGCCTCTTTTTGGCCTTTATTCGTCAAATTTATGCCAACACGGCTAACCTGTCATTTTTCCTTCATCTTTATTTGATTAAATCCGCAATCGATTAGGTAGAAGGAAGGAGATGGTGTGAACCTCACCCACACAACACTTAGCGAAACAACACTGTCTAACCCAAAAGCAGTCGAGTACCAATGGGTTCGTACCATGTATGTAGAAGGCTATGCAGAACATGAGATCAACCATTACATTCAAACCTGTTTTGGTGGTGATGACACCTTCGCTGATCTGTTTCGTAGAGTCGCGCTTTCTCAGGAAAGTATCTACGTGCTTCTTCAATATCTGGGCTGTGCCCCTTCTAACCGTGAGTTTTGACAGACTTCACCGCTTTCCATAACAAATGCCACTCAGTGAGGCATGACATCAGGTCATCATTCTCCTTCTTTGCGCGCTAGCGAGTGCAAAGACCATATAATTTGGACCAAACCATATAGAGTGATCCTTTGCCGCCCCTAAAACATCCAACGTAGATGATACGCAATAGGCAAAACCTAACTCTATAAGAACGCTCTGGCGATGTGGGCTTTCGTCAACAGTGTATTCGCTCTCCTTAACGCATTTTGTGATGCTTATGGTCGCATATGACATCTGCATACTATAGAATTCATCAATAACCCATTGTTAAATAATTATTTTTAGGAAACCAATGAAGCCCCTTATTTCGCTGCTTAGCCTGTTATTGAGCTTATCAGGCTGCAGCAGCACACCTAAGCCCGTACTGATCAATGAGATCAAGTTTAAAGACAGTGCTTTCGAGCGCTGTATTAAAAAGCTTGATGTTGAAGAAATCGCTCAGGTCACCCATATCATCTGTAATTACAGTGATATCCAAGACGTCAGTGAACTGGGTTATTTTACCCAGGCTCAAGATGTTGAGTTTGTTGAAAACAATATTGAGCGTATTGATCTGTCTTCACTTCCACAACTTAAGCGTTTAACGGTATCAGGGAATGGCTTAACGACCATCGATGTCAGTTCCAACCCTCAACTTGAGTTTATTAATATCTCCAGAAACGCGGTGACCGAGCTCGACCTGAGCAATAACCGCAAACTAACGGGCTTATATGCCTATCAAACTCAGCTTGAAGAACTGGAGCTAGGACATCTTACTGAGCTGAAGCGTCTTGGTGTCAGCCAAAGTCAGCTAACCGAGCTTGACCTACGCCAAAGCCATAAGCTTGAAGAATTGATTGTCACTGGGGCGAATTTAAAGGAGTTGGACGTCTCTCATTTAACTCGCCTCAGGCATTTGGAATTGCCGAACAACCAGCTCAAACAGATAATACTCAAGACACATCCTCAGTTGGTTATGCTCAATGTACGCAACAACCAGTTGCAAGACATCAACCTTTCAGGCGTTGGCAGGGTCAATAGAGTGATTGCCAGCTTCAACCAACTCTCGGCTATCAATTTATCAGCACTTCCTCTACTTCATGATGCAGAATTAAACAACAATAATATTAGTCAGTTAGATGTTCAGTACAACAAACAACTGACACGCTTGCTGGCATTCAACAACCCTTTGGTAAGCTTTACACGAGACGACGACCAAGAGATCAAATACCTATCGATTGAGGGTACACCCGTGGCTAAAGCTCACTTTGAGGGCGATGCATTAGGAGCCGTCATTCCGACGGTAACGGTGCTGAAAGGTGGCAAGAAGCCATCCATCAAAGATGGCTTTAGGCCGCTATATAGCCAAATCATTGCCCCTGAATTGGGTGACTTTATCGGATTTCAATATAAAGTTACCACCAATAGCAATCATGGTAGGTCAGAAACCTTTCCTATTACGGTCCGAGTCACTCATCCGCCGATTAAGTCAACAGGCAATCAGAAAACGTTCACTGTGAGCAGTTGGCCGGATACCATGTTCGAGCATGATCGTAATCAGGCGTTATGGCAATTTTCCAGTCCAGAGGAATTGGTTGCAGGCGTATGGACCTTTGAGATCATTTACCAACAGCGGGTATTGGCAGAGCATAATTTTGTTGTACAAACCGACGATGAGTCAGTGTTCGTCGACGCCGCTCAGCGTGATGAACCATTTAAACTATTCGATAGCGTCATCGATGGAACCAATATGTTGTGTCATGACGAACGTTTCTATCAATGCCTGAATATAGAATCGGCGCAAGCTTGCCATCAAACACTTGTTCCTTTCGAGAGAGACTGCAAAGCCAAAGCACTAAAGCAGACGCATCAGGTTTTTCAGTATCGTGTCGGTAATACGCTAGAACAGCTTAAACGATATGATACTTTCTATTTAGCCTGTCTCGCCGAAGGTAAACTAAAGCAAGTCGATGGTGACATGGAACAGTTTGCAGACTGTTTGCTTGCCGATTAGTTGATTAGATCCAAGGTTAGCAATTAAGACGTCATTGGCTTTGCTTAGTTTTTGCTTTTTACTAGCCAAAAACATCGGAGCCAATGGCTTAAATACATCAACGCTCCATTTTGCTATCACCGCTATATCGCATGGCCCGTGGGCCCTACTACTCTTGTAAATACCGATACAATTTAGGAAGAACGTGTTCTTGTTGCAAAAGCTTTTCCAATCGTGCTTCGAAAGGCTCTGGTCTTTTATCAATCATAAAATATGTTTTAGGTTGAGGGCGGTAAAACTTCTCACCGGTAATGACGGCACTTTTGCCATTTTCCATAAAGTTGAAGATTTGTTGGAAGAAGTCATTATTGTCTCGAGCAGTATTAAGAATTATTTTACCCGTCGGTTGAATTCTGATCGGCACCATATCGTAGCCATCTTTACCCTTTCTATTTTCAGCGTATAAGTAGAGAACAATACCCGTACTTTTCTCTAAGAACCCCAAATGTTCAAATCGACAAGCGGCCACACGGCCATAGAACCACGTATATACAATCCCGCGTTTTCGATCAAAGAAAATATCAGTAGGCCTTAATGTTGTTATGAAAAACACACTCACAAGAAGAACGATCAAAGCCGACACACCTGTAGCTTTTAACTCTTTTCCTAAGCCCCTACGTGCACCTTCATGACCCAGTTTATGTACAGCTAGAATATAATTGATTAGTGAATAATCACCATTATCAGCAAAAATCATTTGATAATATGAATACTCCCACGATTGAAATTCATTAAAATAGCCTCCTTTTTGTTCTTTTTCTTGATAGCGACTCAATAGCTCTTTCCCATGAGATATAGAAGCTGAATTTAAGCCCAAATCACTGAGTATAAAAATAAAGAGAAACCACACTACCACCACAACAGGAACAAGATAAACGGAGCGAATAGTATGCCTTGCATCGCGAATGGATATAATATCGTCAGTCACCTGCATAAATGGCTCTGGTGGTTGATCAGTAGGCGGTATAACTTTCTGATTGACAAATTCATCTCGCCCATCCATCAACTTTTGTGCATACCGAAACCTAACCAGGGTTTCTTGGGTATTGGCTCTGCTCATCGATTAATCCCTTTTCACGTCTATCTATCCTTCGGGACGGTATCGTGTGGCCTGTGGGTGGGCCCTACTACTCTTGTAAATACCGATACAATTTAGGAAGAACGTGTTCTTGTTGCAAAAGCTTTTCCAATCGTGCTTCGAAAGGCTCTGGTCTTTTATCAATCATAAAATATGTTTTAGGTTGAGGGCGGTAAAACTTCTCACCGGTAATGACGGCACTTTTGCCATTTTCCATAAAGTTGAAGATTTGTTGGAAGAAGTCATTATTGTCTCGAGCAGTATTAAGAATTATTTTACCCGTCGGTTGAATTCTGATCGGAACCATATCGTAACCATCTTTACCCTTTCTATTTTCAGCGTATAAGTAGAGAACAATACCTGTACTTTTCTCCAAGAACCCCAAATGTTCAAATCGACAAGCGGCCACACGGCCATAGAACCACGTATAAACAATCCCGCGTTTTCGATCAAAGAAAATATCAGTTGGCCTTAACGTTGTTATGAAAAACACACTCACAAGAAGAACGATCAAAGCCGACACACCTGTAGCTTTTAATTCTTTTTCTAAGCCCTTACGTGATCCTTCACGACCATATTTGTAGACAGCTCGAATATAATTGACCAATGAATAATCACCATTATTAGCAAACACTGTTTGATAAAATGAATACTCCCTTCGGTCATAGTCATCAAAATAAGCTCCTTTTTGTTCTTCTTCTTGGTAGCGACTCAATTTCTCTTTCCCATGAGATATGGAGGCTGAATTTAAGCCGAAATCACTGAGTATAACAATAAAGAGAAACCACACTACCACCACAACAGGAACAAGGTAAACGGAGCGAATAGTATGCCTTGCATCGCGAATAGATATAATATCGTCAGTCACCTGCATAAATGGCTCTGGTGGTTGATCAGTAGGCGGTATAACTTTCTGATTGACAAATTCATCTCGCCCATCCATCAACTTTTGTGCATACCGAAACCTAACCAGGGTTTCTTGGGTATTGACTCTGCTCATCGATTAATCCTGTTCAATATTGCTATGCTTACTATCAATCATGCCGTGGTAGGTTGTGACTAAATTGCCATCATTTGTGACCATACGCTTGGGTACTGTGACACCCGGGCTTTGCTCATAATACCAGCGAACTTCCAGTGTTTCTCCAGGTTCACTCTCCATTATGACCGAAAAGTAGATATTGAAATTTTGACAGAGCTCAGACGCGGTATACTGTGGAAACCTTTCTAAGTCGGTCTCCGCCTCAGAGAATGCTTTTCTAAAAGCTTGCGTGGCTTCTCGATTTAAAGAAGCCTTTATTTGCATACCATTAGTTGCTGGATAAGTGTGCCCTAAATTGATCACTCTTTTGCTGTAAACCGCTGCAATGAGATTTGATTGACCAAGCGTAAAGCTCGGTAGTCTAAACTCGTATTGATAACACTTTTTGGTTTTAGATATCTCGGAGACCTCCACAAGCATTCGTGGCTGGTAAAAATAATTTAAAAACTCTTGTTGTTCAATTTGCAATGCAAGCTGATATTTTTCATCATGATAATTTTTAGCAGCACCCAATAAGCGATCTGGGATCGTAATCTTTCCACCTTTTTCAAAATACCAGAACGAATATTTGTCACTTTTCCCCCAAAACCCACGATACAATAAGTTATCAAAATCTGACTTAAGGCCCATTTTTTTTGCCATATCTGCCGCAAGCAAAAATACCATGCCAAAAAGGAAGAAATAGGCATTACCATACCTTATCGTCGCCATATTTTTTAACGCGATAACAGGCCCCGCTAAGAAAAAGGCTGAACTCAGTATTGTGTAAATGTGGCCATTAAATAATTCTCGATTGCCCGTTTGATAGGCATCATAAGCTCCATAGCCAGATGAAGCCATGACTGCCAAGTTAGAAATCACAACTAGCTTAGAAACCGCTTTTCCAGTTGAAATTTTCTCTAAGCCTCCAATAATTGAATCCATCTTCGCCGTTATCGCGTTCCTTGCTCCAATGGTCGTTACCGCGAATAACTGGGGCAAACCAGACCTCAATGCATAATAAACGCGATTTGAATTTATCAATCTCTTTTGCAGGAGTAGATTTGCACGGGAAACACTCACATAATCGGTAATGCCCGCAGACAAAGCTGCGACTAATTTTGCATAGTTGAGCATCGAATCCGTTTCTGTTCCACGTTTGAGAGGATCGGCGTTCTCGAATGCACTATTTTGCAGTAGCTGAATAAGTACATCGATATTGGCGCGTAATGAAACCATAGCGATAACGCCATCTCCTCCTTTACCCAGTAGCTCCAATGATGACTCAGCAGTAAAATTAGAGTGGCGCCCACCAAACTTTGGAATTTCAAGTTCCGGCCATTGTGCACTTTTGGCACTTGATTCCATTTCAGGGATTCGGTTCTTCCATTGACTATTTGCCCAATTAATCATTTTCTTACCATTATGATGAGCAGTAAGTACTCTATTTAGAGGGCTGTCGTTTTTCCCAACAGAATCAATGTTTTTGGCTAGCACTTCTGCCAGTTTATCCAGAGTGATTCTTACATTTCCGTCGAGTTCTTTGATACCGAACCCTTTTTCAAAGAAGATAGGGATGAAGTTTAATAGCTTGGTGAAAGCGAGCGGTCTTAAAATTAGTGCTGACGTTATCGTACCTTTTTGTACATATTTTGCAGATGAACAGATCCAACAATAAACAAACTCTAAAATATTCGCTGTGTTTTTAATCAGTGCTTGGGTCACATCACTCCAATCAACACCATCCTGACATTGAAGTAGAATTGCTTCTAAATGCCGTTGGTACGTTACGTAGGCAGAATCTTCTGCAGCCTCGTCACTCACCATATAAAAGACAACTTTTTGGCCTTCTTCGGTCCCTTCTATTCCATCCAACGTGGTTTGCATCACTTTACTGAGCTTTTCAAGCTCTTTCACTTTATCCTTTGGTGATAGAGAATAAAAATAAAGGTCGAAATAAGCGTTTAAAGAACCTAAGGAGTTATCAGCAAGATCCTTATAAGCAAAAGAGGAATAGAGGTCTAAGATTTTTGTCCTTTGCGATGTCGCTTTCTCTTTAACAAAAGAGTTATCTTGGTAAAAGTTATTTAGTTCCGTAAGGTCAACATTTTCATTAATAGATTCTTTGACTGCTCCACTGCCGTTTTTTTGTAATTGTAAAATAATATCGCCAATAGTCTTTGGATAGACTCGACTTGCTTCAAAGGCTTTCTCTGCGAGAAACAGCATTGATAGTGATAATGCAATATCTGCCTGACGCCCAACCGGGTCAAATAACACCACTAAAGTGCCGTCTTTTTTTCTCGCTGTGGCTTTTTTGCATGGTTTCAGCCAGCTCATCAGCAGCAAGGTGATAATTGTTGGCTGTGGTAAACACATCCAAACCGTATTGACTGGGTTTGTCTTTGTTCTTATCTGCCAACCATTTGGTATCTGGGCTGCGGTAGTCTTCGACCAAAGCGCTTAACGTCTCTTGGCTGGCGGTGTCGCTAAAGTCATCGCTGGCAGTCATGTCGACTTGCTGCATGGCTTGGGTACGCCACTCTTGGTCGCTGTTCATCTTATCGATGATTTCAGCGGCCCATTCGTGCTCTGAGTAAACGATCGAGATTTTTTGCGTGCCATGGGTGACAAACGCAAACGGGTAAAAGGTCGCACCAGAGGAGGTATCGAGTGTGAGGCCATCTTGGGCGTTTTCTTGGTTGGTGAAATAGTATTTCTCAAACTTTTCCAGCACGCCGGTGGCGGTTTCCGTTTGCGCGTAACGGAAGATATGAATTTGCTGATTATCGGCTTGACCCCCTTCCTCTTTGATGTAAATCCAGCCTTCACGCAGCAGGCGCAAAAGATAGCCGCCAGTGTCATTAAGGCCAGACGCACTGGCCATGTCTGGCAAGGTAGGCGGCGCTTGAGCGGGCATAATGGTGTCAAAGAAGTTGGCATAACCATAGCGCACGGGGTAAATGGGTAGCACATTGGCTATCTTGCCCGCGACTTCGTTCATAAAGGGTTCGACCACATCGATCGATT
The DNA here is from genome assembly GCA_019339365.1 of Vibrio neptunius. Lineage (NCBI taxonomy): Bacteria > Pseudomonadati > Pseudomonadota > Gammaproteobacteria > Vibrionales > Vibrionaceae > Vibrio > Vibrio neptunius. Next base: position 275,929 of record CP079860.1, read on the forward strand.
GTGTGGTATTAACGACAACTTCAGCGATTTCACCCTCGGTGGCAAAGACACTCTCACTGGCCTTGATAACGTTGACGTTGTCGAGATGACTCAGCAGGTTGGAGGCCCTTAGTTCCATTTTGCTGAACACGCCTGCCATCAAGTCGGGTAAGCCTTTGATGTAGGCTTTCATGGTGGAGATGTGCTTGTCAAACACTTCATCTGATAAGTAGGCGTATCGCAGCTTAGTGGCTTGGTCGTGGAGAAATTCCAGTCGAGACTGAAGTTTGCTCAGCAGCGACTCGAGGTTGTCACTGACCGCTTTCTTTGCCGCCGACCAGTCATACTCTCGCAGGTAACGCTGCGGGTTGCCCTGACCACGGGCACGCATGTACGCCAACATTCTATCGGTGGTTTCATACGGGGCAAGGCGTAATAATACCGAGAGTATTTCGCCCTCTTCGAGTACCTGTGGCATGCAGTAAGCCAATAAGGTTTCTGTGGTATGGGGCAGTGGCTGGTTGAGGTTGCCTACCACCGCCTCACAGAAATGGTCTAAGGCAAAGGGGCTTTCTGGGTGGAGATGGCTAAAGTGCAGCCGCGCCTCAACCTTAAGCATGTCGTGAAAGTAGCGGTCACTGCTCAGCTCATGACCTAGGCAGCCCCATGGCATCATGTTGGTTTCGACTCGCGCGGCTTGCCAGAATCCCTGATGACGGCCAATCGCTTGTGTAAAGAAATCCTCTTGTGAAATGTCTGGGTTATGGTGTGGGTTAGGGCGTCGAATTGGCTTAATCACAAAAGGATCTTGGCTTTCTTCGACGGTGATTTTCACGTTGTCGGACTTCAAGTCTCTGATGTATGACTCGCCTTTGCCACTCAATACGCCGTCTGCCATTGGCTGACCACTCTGATTGGTGAGCGTATATGGCGCATTCTTCAATAGCTGTCCATTGGGGTAGCGAGCTTTGATGGCAACACTATTTGGGATATCGAGATCGGGGTCGACGGTCACACTTGGGTTTTGCACACCAGCCAGGCACATGGTGTTGGCGTTGTTCATGGTCATCTGATCGCTGAGGCGAGCCACCCCTTTGCCTTCAATCAAGACCGTCGGTGAAGCGGTGATGAACTCCGCTTGCGCCTCGATAGTACCGGAGGCGATGCCTTTTTTATCACCGCCCGCATCGCCGGTACTTTTGGCAAACTTACTGCCTTGTATCGCAATGCTGTTTCCACCATCCGCGCTGACCGTGGTGGTGCCATCGACTAAGTCTTCTGATTTGGCATTATTGCCATAAGGAATAGGCACGACAGCTGGGCCTACTGTCGTTAAGCACACATCGGGGAGTGTCGCGTTAGCTTCACCACCGGATCCTTTGTGAACAATACTTAACCCATTTGCATTAATCGTCACTGCCATGTTGTGTTCCCTCACAATTAGGTCACATTAGTTAAGGTCGATTTTTTGCGCTTGAAGTGTTTGCAGCTTTTCTGCTCTTGAAGCGATATAGTCTGCTTTCGACGTAATGCGACCTGACCGAGCATCGTAGTGAGTCGACGCCTGTTGACTCATTAATGTCAGGCTTTCCGTTCCTTCTAGGGTTATCTTATTGGCTTTAATGACCAGCGTTTCTTCGCCTAACAGGGAAAAATAGATATCGGTCAAGATAGGTTGAGCGAGGTCGTTGGCAATAAATTCAATTTTGCATGTCAATTGATTATCTATCGCCATATGTATCTCGGCGGAGGTAAATGCATGACCTATCGCCGCCCAAATCGGCACCCCCATCGGGTTACCGTCAAAATCCACACTCACCTTGTTATGCTCAGAGTCCGCTTCAAGGATACGACCAAAGCGTGCGAGTAGTTTTCCGTTTGTGTCATTTAAGTAAGTCATGTTGTTGCCTCTCCGTGATGGTTATGAACTTACCCTCAACCTACCATCAGCCCCTCTGGACAAAAACTGTCATAACAACTGGCTTTAACCGATAAAATCACCAAAAAAAGGAACACATATATAGGTCAATTACCTATAAATGGCACCAAATTAAATTAAAGCATTTAAAAAACAACTGAATTAAATTGATCAAATTTTGATCAACCATGAATGGAGATCACATAATTTAGGATAAATTCACAATAGGTAAATGGGGTAAATCAACCAACCAAAAACAAGGCTTATCAGTATTTATGGTTACATAAAAACCAATGATATTTTTTACTCACCACACCACGATGAGACCACAATGGCGGATTCGCAGACATAAAAAAGCCCGGGTCAACCCGGGCTTTGGTTACAAAAACTGTTAGTTGTGAAATAGTAAGGAATCTAAGCTAACAGCCAGCTATGCGTAACGCCAGTTTTGCCCTCTTCTTAACTGATCAGCGGCCAAACCAAAAGTGTTAAGTCGAGAAACAAAATGGGCGACCCTGCGGTCGCCCTTATCTTTCTTATTAGCCTTTCACACCACCGGCGGTTAAACCTCCAACCAACCAGCGCTGTGCAAGTAAGAAGACGATGGTAATTGGTAATGCAGACAAGACGGCTGCTGCCGCGAAATCACCCCAGAGATAGTTCTGAGGGTATAGGTACTGCTGCATACCAACCGCTAATGTGTACGAGTCTACATCAGAAAGTAGCAAAGATGCCACTGGAACTTCACCGACCACCATAATGAATGACAAAATAAACACTACGGCCAGAATAGGCACTGATAGGGGAAGTAGAACCAATCGGAACGCCTGCCAAGGTGTCGCGCCATCCAATGCTGCCGCTTCTTCCAACGAGTTGTCAATCGTCTCGAAGTATCCCTTAATCGTCCACACGTGAAGCGCGATACCACCGAGGTAAGAGAAGATCAAACCTCCATGAGTATTGAGACCTAGGAACGGAATATACTGACCGAGTTTATCGAACAACGCATAGATGGCGACCAAAGCCAGCACAGCTGGGAACATCTGGAAAATCATCATTGCTTTTAGGATGGTGTTTTTGCCTTTGAACTTCATGCGGGCAAACGCATACGCCGAAGTGGTAGACAGTGACACGATGAGAATCGAACTAATACCCGCTACTTTCACCGAGTTCCATAGCCATGTTAGAACAGGGAATGGTGGTGGCGTTACCGACCCATCCGCATGAGTGACTGAGAAGCCTAATGCCAGTTTCCAGTGCTCTAAAGAGGGATTTTCCGGAATAAGACTCCCCGTTGCGAAGTTACCTTCACGGAATGAAATTGCGATGATCATCAACAAAGGGAAGATGATCAGTGCCAGGAACGCCCACATTGCAATATGAGTAGCCCAAACACGGTATTTTAATGACTTACCTTGTACCATTGCCATTGTGTTTCTCCTTAGTCCTGAGCTACTTTTGTGACACGAAGGTTTAACAGTGCTAGCGCACCAACCAACAGGAAGATTAGCGTTGCGATGGCACTTGCCAAACCAAAGTCTTGACCACCAGCACCTTCAAATGCGATGCGGTATGTGTAGTTAACCAGAAGGTCTGTATAACCTGCAGGTTCTGACGTGCCAATCATGTTCGGGCCGCCTTGTGTCAACAATTGAATCAATACGAAGTTGTTGAAGTTAAAAGCAAAGCTCGCAATCAGTAGTGGCGTCAGTGGTTTGAGCATCAGTGGCAGCGTGATACGACGGAAATTGTCGATAAAGTTTGCCCCATCAATCGCTGATGCTTCATACAAATCTTCCGGAATCGCTTTTAGTAGGCCCATACACAGAATCATCATGTAAGGGAAGCCCAACCAAGTATTGACGATGATGATCATCAGTTTTGCTAAGAAGGGATCAGAGAACCAAGTTGGGCTGATACCAAACATCGCTTCCAATACCATGTTTACTTCACCAAAGCTCTGGTTGAACAAACCTTTGAAGATCAGAATCGAGATAAACGCAGGTACCGCGTAAGGCAGAATCAATAGAACGCGATACATCGCACGCCCTTTCAGCGCTTCCCACTGCACGACGCTTGCCAGAATTAATCCAATCAGTACGGTTAGCGCGACACTGACGGCTGAAAACACAATCGTCCAAATGAAAATACTGATAAAGGGTTCTTTAATCCCGTCGTCTTTCCAAACACGTTCAAAGTTATCTGTGCCAATTGTGACGATGAAACCAGGTGACACCGTTGAACCCACAAATTGGCCATTGTTATCAACAGGTTGGTAAAAGCCAACGTCGTTGTTAGGACGCAGGGTCTCTTGCGTCTCATTGTTGTAGAGTGATTCTCCATCGGCTTGCAAAGTGTACAATGGCACCACAGCAGCAAACTTGCGTAAACCACTCATGCGGATGTCTTCACCGGATGGCATGTGCAGGTCTACCGAACCAAGAACGGATTTGTTCTTGATGATGGTTTTAATTTTCTCTTTTTCGCCTGCTACTTGCTCCACAGGAGACAACGACATATCACCTGGTAACGTAGCGAGGTTGAATTCTTCCGTTGCGAATAGCTGGTCACCTTTTTTTTGACTGAGATACGATGGCCATTGTCTGTCTTGATAAGAGAGAACGGGTAGCTATCACCACTTTGATAAGTACGATCAAGCAGAACAGACTGAGCACGTTCAAAAGAAAGCTGGTTTTTCGCACTGTAGTTAGTGAAGGCAAGACCAACGGTATACGCCAGTGGAAACAGGATGAATAAAATCATGCCTGCGATGCCTGGATATATGTAGCGATGTGCGTAAGTCTTTTTACTACCAAAGATATAAAGAGCAAGTGCGGTTACGATAAGGGTAAGAAGTGCGAACGCAATCTCACCACGTGAATACATTAGAATCGTCGCGTAGCCATTAAGAATACCGACTGAGCCAAGAAGCGCCCACTTTATGAATACATTTTTACTTGAAGGCAAGCTCGTTGTTGGTGATGTCATAGCATCTGTACCTTGAACTGACTGCATAAAAGAACCTGCTAGCGATAATAAAACAAAGAAACGAAGGAGGGGTTACCCCCTCCTTAAAAAGGTCGACAATTATTTTGTCATTTGTTTTTCTGCGTCAGCCAATGCTGCATCTACAGACTGACGACCATCAACAATGTTGATGATGGCGTTCTTAGCACTGCCCCAGAACGCGTTCATTTGTGGGATGTTTGGCATGATTTCACCATTCATCGCGTTGTCCATTGTCGCTGCAATACGCTTATCTGAGTCTAGCTCACGCTGGAAAGAGTTTAGCGCAACCGCCCCTAATGGCTTGTCATTATTTATTTTGCGTAGGCCATCGTTAGTTAGAAGGTAGTTTTCAATGAACTCAACCGCTAGGTCTTTGTTTGGCGACGCAGTGCTGATACCTGCTGTCAAAACACCAACGAATGGTTTAGAAGATTGGCCATTAAATTTAGGTAAAGTGGTGACACCGTAGTTGATGCCAGATTTCTCGATGTTGCCCCACGCCCACGGACCGTTAATGGTCATCGCTGTGTTGCCTTGGTTAAATGCAGACTCAGAAACCGAGTAATCCATGTCAGAAGAGATCACGCCTTTGTCTACCAGACCTTTTACAAAGTCCATCGCGTCTTTCACGCCTTCATTGGCAATACCCGCATCTTTAACGTCATAACCTTCCGCACCATATTTGAATGCGTAACCACCGTCAGCAGCCATTAACGGCCATGTGAAGTATGGTTCTTTCAGGTTCCACATAATGGCAGACTTGCCTTCTTTCTTTAGTTTAGTGTCAAGTGCTTCGACTTCTTCCCAGCTCTTTGGTGGGTTTGGGACAAGGTCTTTGTTGTAGATCAGAGAAAGTGATTCAACCGCCACTGGGTAACCAATGATTTTGCCGTTGTATTTCACCGCATCCCAAGCAAAGTCTACGATGCCTTCTTTGACTTCTTTAGACGGCTTAACCTCACTCAGAAGACCCGCTTCTGCGTATCCGCCAAAACGGTCGTGAGCCCAGAACACAATATCAGGACCGTCGCCAGTCGCTGCTGTTTGAGGAAACTTATCTTGTAGCGCATCCGGGTGAGCCACTGTCACTTTGATGCCAGTCTCTTCTTCAAACTGTTTACCTACTTCAGCCAGTCCATTGTAACCTTTATCGCCGTTTATCCAGATAGTTAATTGACCTTCTTCGATAGCAGCATTTGCACCAAATGAGCCAAGAGCAACTAGGGTCCCTAGTGCCACTGTGCTTAGGGCATTTTTCATGTTCATATCCTTTTTATATTTGTATTGTAGGGCTCCACCGCTGGGAGGTTTCACCGTATTTCGACATACATTTTTAGCTAAACTGTCAATTAGCTCATCCTCCTACTCCCTACGCCCTCGGTATTATGGCCTATTTTCGTGATCATCATCTGTCACCCTGGGCGACAGAAATCACAAAAATGATGCTTAACGTGATCGGCTTCACCATCAGACCCCAGATTTCTTTGAACTCGATCTAACTCCGTGCAGTGAGCGCTCCTCTCCCTACTCCCCGTCTACTACCCCTTTAAAAAAAACCATCAGGAGGATGTAGTCACCATGCAATAAAGCCAAACTATAGTCATCCAAGAGTGGATGGTAAGAACCCTTTCCAGTGTGTTCAGTCATTAACTGAAGCTGGTTTGCAATGCCGCGGGGTTCGCTGTTATGAAGTAGATGTTCTTAGTGATTCTGGTGTCATTACCAGTTTGGATTCAACGGGGGAGACAGTTACTTTCATACGGGGGAAGCGAACTTTTTTTGGCTTTGACGGGTGATGCGATTGAATCCATCACCCTTATTTTCTTACACTTCAATTCACCTTACCGAATTCCTACTCTTACTGCTCGCGCAATAATTCATATAATGATGGGCAGTAAAATAAAAATATTGATCGAGGGCGAGCTAGATGGCGAGTGTCACGTTAAAAAATGTATGTAAAGCTTATGGAGACGTTTTAATTTCAAAGAACGTCGATCTGGACATTGACGAAGGCGAGTTTGTTGTCTTCGTCGGTCCATCAGGCTGTGGTAAATCAACCTTGCTACGTTGTATTGCTGGTCTAGAAGATATTACTTCCGGTGACCTTTATATCGGTAAAGAACGCATGAACGATGTTGAGCCTTCTCAGCGCGGCGTCGGTATGGTTTTCCAATCTTATGCGTTGTACCCACACCTAAACCTGTACGACAACATGTCGTTTGGACTTAAGCTGGCGAAAGCCGATAAGGGTGAAATCGACAAGCGTGTAGAACACGCTGCGGATATTCTTCAACTTAGTCACCTGTTGGATCGTCAACCCAAAGCCCTTTCAGGTGGACAACGTCAGCGTGTTGCGATCGGGCGTACTCTCGTATCGCAACCGAATGTTTTCCTTCTCGACGAGCCACTGTCAAACCTAGATGCGGCCTTACGTGTTCAGATGCGTTCTGAAATCACTAAGCTTCAGCGTAAACTCGGTTGTACCATGATTTACGTGACTCACGATCAGGTAGAAGCGATGACCATGGCCGACAAGATCGTCGTGTTAGATGCAGGCTATGTGGCGCAGGTTGGTAAACCACTTGAGCTTTATCATTACCCACAAAACCGCTTTGTGGCGGGTTTTATCGGCTCACCTAAAATGAACTTTATGAGTGTCTTTATCGAAGCCGTAGAAGACGATCGCGTCATGGTTCAACTCGCCAACGGTACCGCTTTTTGGATTCCAGTGGATGGCCGCACGGTGACCCGAGGCGAGCGCATGTCATTGGGGGTTCGCCCTGAGCACTTGCTTCCCGCCGATCAAGGGGATGCCGCCATCGAAGGTGAAATCAATATCGTTGAAAAGCTAGGCAACGAGACTCAGGTTTACATGCACATTGACGCGGCGGATGCCGATATGATCTATCGCCAGCCAGATACACTTGCAGTCGAAGCTGGCGATAAACTAATGGTCGGTATTCCAGCACACCGTTGTCACTTATTCCACAGTGACGGCAAGGCTTGCCGTCGCTTATACAAAGAGGCAGGTGTCGATTTCGAAGAGTAATCGACAAGCGATTATAACTACGCTCGGCTCAATGCCGGGCGTTTTTATTTCCATGACTTGATACTATTTGGGCATTGGCTAACAAATTGGTGCAGATACAATAAAGGGAGCCAATGCGGCTCCCTCTCAGCTCGTTTGCGACCCAAATTAAGCGCTTTCAACCCGCTTATGGCCTTCTTCAAGGTGGACAAAATCAACCAGATCATCAGCCGATACCTGATAAGCCTGACCAAAGCCTTTTACAAACAGACCTTTTTCCGCTTTGAGGTTGAAAAGAACAAAATCTTGTAGTTGGCTCAGGCCATCAATGATCTCACCAAAGCGGTCTTTCATCTGACTCACCACCTGCTGCCACTGGTCTGATTCACGCTCCACGATTGTCGCGACCGCGTCGAACGTCAGTCGCTTACGCGCAAATAGCTGCTTTGACGTGTCTTCGTCTTCAATCATCATAATAGAGACATTAGGATTGACTTGCAGGTTGCGAGCGTGACGCGCGATCTCAGAAATCAATACGAAGTAACCCTCTTGGTTTTGAACAAATGGCGCGTAGCTCACGTTTGGTTGACCATCTGCATCAACGGTGGCGAGTTGAAGCGTGCGACGCTCTTGACGAAACTCTTTGATTTCTGGACCAAGACGACCTTGAAGACGCTCTTGTTTTACTTGTGGATCCATTGTGAACTCCTGAATTTTCAATACGTTTTATTTCTATTCATCTTGGCATCCGACACAGTCTTTCATGCCGGTGCTCCTATTTATTTGCGTAGCTCTTGCTGCCACTGCTTGAATGTTTCTACCTGTTCGGCGATCAGCTCACGCTTTTCATTACGGCCAAGGTAAATCTTAAAAATGTTATTGCCTTGTTCACAGAAGAAGCCAAAGTAGTGGCTTTCACGCCCCATGAAGGGCTTGCTAACCAAAGCGATATTTTTCACATTGTCTAACTTAAGGTGACCATGGAGTTCACCGTCTTTACCCATTAAGTTGTAATAACCTCGGGCCACTTTGCCTTTCGGGAATGGCGCTTTCACTTCGAAGATGGAACCAAATGAATGCATTATGGTGGTCACTGGGCCAAAACCAACCAAGTTTTCCAAGAAAGACTGTGCTTGCTCTCCCGGAGCCAAAGCGATCATCTCTTCTGGCAGAGCCGCTACCGCTTCAAATTCAGAAACGTCCAGACGCTCTGCAATTGCAGCGGGGAGAAGTGTGGGTTCTTGCTCGATAAGTTGAGCAACTTGTTGTTTTAATGCTTCCATAATAATTCCACTTAGAGTGTCACATTGTGTGACGCGATTGCTTCAGAATGAGTTTTTGCACATGGTCCTTCTGCCAACCAAGCATAACTTGACCTGTTAGTAAAAGTAGTTGATGGCGGCTGACTTCACTTTGTTTAAACGCCGTTTTGGACGTAGACAAACGCGTCCAGTCCATGTTGCTAAAGGTCATTTTGATGCCAGTTCATACCTCAAGGCCTTGTCTGATATCATTGCTAGTGGCCTATCCTTCGCCCAAATTGATTGAACAAATTTATCAATTACCAACATCACATAACATCTCTCAACGCTTCTGGTATAAGGGCTGACGATAAATGCCCCATCAATGGCGATGATCATAAAAGGGTAGAAATGATAATGCAATTGATAATTGATCTTATTTCGATTGTAAGTAATAATCTCACTCCGTGTTGTAAAAAATGATTCATTCGTGAGGCTGGTAGTGAACCTAAAAAGATATGCGATAGCAGGAGGCGTTTCACTCGCTCTTCATACCGCTGTTCTCTTTGTCGCTGATGAGCCAAAGCTTTATGCGATGCCAGCTGGCGCTCAGTCTTCCTCGGTCACGCTTAATTTCAGAGCCGTATCCACTCCGCAACCACCAGCCGTTGCTCAACCTTTACCAGACCCTAAACCTTCAAAGCCAGTGAAAGAATCACCACCGATAAAAAGAGAAGCCGGTGGTAAAAAAGCCAGCGCCTAAGCAGAAAAAAGTGGTTGAGAAACAGGTCGCTCAGAACGTTGAGAAACCTGAACAAAAGACCATCGATAAGGAACCTGATGTTAAAGACCAGCAGGAGAAAGCAGAAACGTCCAAACCCGCTGAAGTCAATCAGGGCGCGAGTCGCGAGCCCGTTTTAATCAAGAAGCCAAGTTTTCGCTCACCACCTTCTCGTCCTTCATATCCTAGATTGGCACAAAAACGCCACATAGAGGGGGTCGCTATGTACGAAGTCTGGCTGGATGAGAATGGCAATCAGGTAAAACAAGTCCTTATTTCTTCTTCCGGAGCCACTATTTTGGATAACTCTGCTCTGAAAGCCATTAAACAATGGGAATTTTCCCCAAACATCGTTAACGGTCAAAAAATGGCTTATCGAGTCAGACTACCTGTCCGTTTCAAATTGGATTAACCATGGAACAACTACATCAATTACAACAGCAGCTTGGCTTAATGACTTGGCCACTGATCATTTGTTCAGCATTGACCGTTATGATCATCACCGAGCGATTGTTTCAAGTCATGATCAGTCTTGGCGTAGGTAAACGCGCCATTCGCCATCAACTCAACCAAATCTCCCCTAGCGACAAACAGCAACTAGAAGCCCTAGCCGAGACGCTTTCTCCGCGTCGCCCGCTTCTCTATAAAGGTGTGGCAATGCTGTTAGCTCACCATTCATTTTCCAAAGTTTTGCGTGAAGATGCGGCAGGCATGTGGCTTCAGGAAAAGCGTCATCAACTTAATTCCGGTCTGCGCTTGCTAACACTCATCGGAGTGATCAGCCCATTGATTGGTCTGCTGGGAACAGTACTTGGCCTGATTGACATGTTTCAGGGCGTGGCTGCATCAACGGGTAATATTACGCCCAATGACCTTGCTGACGGCCTAGGTTTGGCTATGCGTACCACGGCTGCTGGCCTACTGATTGCCCTACCAGCTATCGCCGGGGCTCAATTGCTTGGCCTGTGGGCTGATAAAGTGATGGCCAAACTAGAACACACCCTCAATTACGTTAACTTGTGGTTGGAAGGTATCAGCCTGCAACACGTTTCTCCTCGCGTTTCTCAGCAAACTTCTATACCCGTTGACGAGGCGTCGTCATGATTAAAGTATCACAACAGAAGAGTGACTTCGGTCTTACCCCTGATCTCACTCCTCTACTGGATATTATTTTCATCGTCATGGTGTTCCTAATGCTCACCGCGGCCGTCAAGCTAGATTCGCTCGAAGTCGACTTGCCAGTCACCGACTCGCAAGCCGTTTCAGAGGTGGATAACACATCGATCACCGTCAATATTATAAACCATGAGCCTTACTGGGCAATCAATGGCAAAGAATACATTGACTGGGAGAATTTCACGCTCGCGCTACTCGAACAGCACAAATCAAATAACCAACCGATAGTGATTGGCGCAGAAAAAACCGCTGACGTGCAACACCTCGTCAAGCTGCTCGCCTTTTTACAAGAAAATGGTATTCAGGCCACACAGTTACTTACAGAAGAGTCGATAAAATAGAGTCTATTATGCTTAACAAAAAATTGATCAACGGATTGGTCGCCCTTTCTCTTTCTGCGATTGCGGCTAGCGCCATCGCCAATGAACGTATTATCAGCGCGGGTAGCGCAGTGACAGAACTTATTCTTGCTTTGGAGCAACAAAACCAACTGATTGCTGTTGATGTCACCAGCGAACTGCCACAAGACCTTACTCTGCCAAAGATTGGGTATCATCGCCGTTTATCGCCCGAGGGCTTGATGGCACTTAACCCAACACGCTTGATTGGTTCAGATGAAATGGGGCCAGAAACCAGTCTGAATCAACTAAGAACCGCTGGTGTTGAAGTCGATATCGTCAATACCTTACCAACCCCTGAAGGCTTGCTGGCACGTATTGATGAAATTGCCGCTCTAACCGATAGCCAGAAAAACGCTCAAGCACTGAAAGCAGAGGTCAACCAGCAGATCTCAAGCCTTGAGAAAAATAAAGCGAAGACCAAGCAAGCCAAAAAAGTTCTGTTTCTGCTGCTCCATGAAGGACGCTCAGCCAACGTCGCTGGGGCAAGCACAACCCCCAACGCGATCATTGAGCTAGCCGGAGGCATTAACCCCGCAGCTGATAAGCTGGATTCTTATAAACCTCTGTCAACCGAAGCCATGGTTGAGATGCAACCTGATGTCATTCTGGTCAGTGGCCGGAGTTATGAGAAGATGGGGGGTGCCGACGCCATTCTGGCCAAGATGCCACTCTTGGCCGCCACACCTGCTGGGCAATCAAAAAACATTATCAAAGTTGACGGCCATGCGTTGGTCGGCGGCCTTGGTTTGAAGAGTCTTTCTGAAGCTGAACGTATCAGTCACATTCTCGCTGGTGTGGAATAGCATTCGCTTATGTGGTTACGTCGTACCCCTTTATCTGCAACGCTTTTGCTGTTTGGCTCTGTTCTGACGCTGACAGCACTGGCATCGGTAACCGTTGGCCCAATGAAGATTAGCTTTATGGACAGCGTCTACAGCCTTATCTTACGTTCCAATCAGCTTGCACCGCACATCAATATGGTTATCCACGAGATTCGCTTCCCTCGAACCGTTCTCTGTATGTTAGTCGGTGCAATACTCGCGATTTGTGGCACTGTCATGCAGGGCCTGTTTCGCAATCCATTGGCTGAACCGGGCATTATTGGTGTCTCTGCGGGCGCATCACTCGGCGCTGCGTTTGCTTTCGTCATGTTTGCCACGTTCAGCCTTGACTACCCACAGCTGATGAACTTCGCAGCCGTGCCTCTGTTTGCTTTTTTCGGTGGAGCCCTGACGACCATCATGGTCTACCGACTGGGTACCAATAAAATGGGCACTTCTGTGACCATCATGCTGCTCGCAGGTGTCGCTATTAGTGCCCTTTCCGGTGCGGGCATCGGCTTTATGAGCTTCGTCGCCAATGACCAAATGCTGCGTGATCTATCCTTGTGGCAAATGGGCTCTCTGGCCGGAGCAAACTGGACCAGTATCGCTCTTTGTGCTGTGACTTTGCTGATTCTGCTGGTGGTGTTTATGCGTAAAGCGATGCCACTCAACGCATTACTGCTTGGCGAAGCCGAAGCGAATCATCTTGGTGTCCCGGTTCAGAAGCTCAAGCGTCAGTTGATATTGCTGACGGCCGTAGGCGTCGGAGTCACCGTCAGTGTATCAGGGATGATCGGCTTTATAGGCTTGGTGATCCCTCATTTGGGAAGAATGCTTTCTGGACCAGATCACCGCCGTTTACTGCCCATCTCTGCTCTAATGGGCGCGCTGTTGCTTACCTGCGCTGATATGTTCTCTCGAGTCGCTTTCGCGCCTGCTGAACTCCCCGTAGGTATCGTCACCGCCATTATTGGTGCGCCGTTCTTTATCTATCTGTTGTTTAAACAAAAAGGCAAGATTTTGTAATGGGTGAAGTTGTACTATCCGCAAAGAACATCTCGATGAGCTTTGGTCAGCGTCAGGTTCTAGACAAGATTGATATCGAGATCAAATCAGGGGAAGTCACGGCCTTATTGGGCCCCAATGGCGCGGGCAAAAGCACGTTGCTTAAATTGCTTTGCGGTGAAATCCCGTCTAATAACGAAATTCACTACTTTGGTCAACATAAGGAAAAATGGGCAGCAAGCACCTTGGCGAAACACCTAGGTATGCTTCCTCAGCACAGCACATTAAGCTTTCCATTTTTGGCGCATGAGGTCGTCGAACTCGGCGCGATACCGCTTAATTTGGCCAATAAAGAGACGCAAACACTTGCCAAAGCTTGCATGAAGATGACCGATGTCGAACATCTGGCACAACGGCTCTACCCTTCTTTATCTGGGGGAGAAAAACAGCGCTTACATCTGGCTCGTGTACTGGTTCAGTTAGCCCATTCAGGTGACAATAAAATCCTAATGCTCGATGAACCGACGTCCGCACTCGACTTGGCTCATCAACACAATACTTTAAAGATTGCGCGCCAATTAGCGGATCAACACAACACGGCGGTCGTGATTGTATTGCATGATCTGAATCTGGCAGCGCAGTATTCTGATCGCTTAGTTGTGCTGCACAACGGTGATGTGGTCTGTGACGCGCCACCATGGCAAGCGCTGACACCAGAAATGATCGCGTCGGTGTATGGTTACGCCTCGATCATCAACAAACATCCGACGATGGACTTCCCCATGGTCTATCCCGCCGCCTAGCAAAGAGGAGCGCAACCGTGCTCCTCTTTCATCACACCCCTACACGATGTTGTGAGTTTAGTCTCTGCATCACAGCACTTTTGGCCTTGGACGAAAACAGTATCAGCAACAACAAAGCAGAGGACACAGCGCATAAACAAACATAGAGAGCGCTGTAATAACTGTAAAGCTCACCCACCACACCAACGGCTAGGCTGGCAATCAACATACTCACATTGAGTAAGTTGGAAAACAGCGTCGATGCCGTTCCTAACCTGTCACGCATCATGTTTTGTAACACAACCATTCCCAATGTAGCGCAAGTGCCAATGAAGACACCATTGAATATCTGAGCGACGATCAACGTCATTTTATCTGCCGCCGTCAGCATGATCAGAAAAAACACACAACCACTCATCAAGCCAACACAGATCACTCGCACAGCGCTATATCTGGCAGCCAACTTCCCAGCGTAGAGCATAATGGGGATCTCACACAGTGCGGCAACACCGAACAAGACCCCCAGCCAATTGGCGTCTACGCTGAGCTCTTGTGATAGGTACAAAGGCATACTAACGATATACAAGTTGTTAGCAGTAAAAGCACATACAAGCACACCAGCATAGATAACGATCATTAAGTTCAACGAAGAACCCTGCGACGCTGTTTCATTTTGTTCCTTTAGAGGCTTCACCGCACTCCCTGGCAGGTAAAAACCAATTACCGCAATCGCGACGCTCACTATGACGGCGGAAGTCATGAAAGACGCACTGAATCCGAACTGTGCTTTGAGGACAAAGGCGATCGGAGGACCGAACACCCACGCAATAGCAATACCCGCTCTCATAATAGATAAAAAGCTCGTGCTGTCTTCGAATTGACTATCGCCGTACTCTCTTCCAAGGGCAAACAACTGACCAAAGGCAGCCCCGCTAACACTCCCAAACAAAGTCACCACCAGGATCGCCAACCAGAACTCGCGAATGAAAATAAAACTCACCACGGTCACTAGGTAGCAGCCCAAAGAAACCATCAGTATTCTTTTTCTCTGCCAGCCTTGATCAGAATAACGAGCGATCATCTGCGAAACCATCACAGAACTGACCACGGCCACCACCATGTAAACTGACAACATCATGGGAGACGCCCCTATGGCTTCAACCATAAACAAACTGGAAAGAGGGTAAAAAAATGCTCCGCATAAGCCGGAGATGAAAGCGGTAACAATGAACAACATCGCGATTTTATCTTTAAACATGTGCCTGCTCTTTGTAGCAAATAGACGAAATAATGCCGAGGTTTGATTCGCTTAAGTCTAATCAATCAATAACTGCCAAATTAATGGTATTCGACCTATATCTAATACTTTGCCTTCAAGAACTGCATTTTCATTGACAGCTTTCGCCTAGTCTATTTAGCCTAGTATCGCCTCAGTAAAGGATGTTACATTGAAACCGTTTATCGAAAATATCAGTCACCAAGCCAGCTTCAACTGGTTGATGAAACACTTTCACTGCCCAGTTCCAAAGCAGGAATACGCCTGCCCATGGCACTATCATGCTGAATACGAACTGGTGATTTATCTCGACCCTGATCAAGTCTTCGAAGGCAATTACTTTGCTGGCGATGGCATTGGAACAATTCATAATCTGTCGATGTTTTTGTACGGCCCTGGGTTACCCCATATGTTGACAGGGCGTTTATCCGGAGAAGGAGAAAAATCCCACCATACGATCGTTATATGGTTGAAACATCAATGGCTTGAGCAGATACAAGAACTGATCCCAGAAGCTCGCCAGTTACAACGATTGTTAACTGACTCTGCCTATGGCGTCGAGTTCAGTCAACCAGTCGCCCAGAATGTCCGTGATCTGGTCGAGAGCTTTGATGATCTAAACCCTCAACGCCAAGCATTGCGCATTGTCGAGATAATACTTTTGCTCACCGATGACAGCACAAGGCGCAGGTTATCCGCGTCTCCGTATTACTTGCATCAATTTAAAGACGACAAAGAGTCGTACTTGCGAATTGAAGAAGCTCGGAAGTACATAGAACAGCATTACCATCAGCCGCTCAAAATGGATAACTTGTGTCAGCTTCTCCATATGAGCGAAAGCGCCATCTATCGCATGTACGAAAAACACTATGGTGTGAGCTTTTCACAACACCTCAAACAATATCGTATCGGCAAAGCCTGTGAACTACTGGCAAGCTCAGACAAGCCAGTCGCGCTCGTCGCAGAACTGGCGGGGTTTCACAACCTGTCTAACTTTAACCGTCAATTCAAAGCAATGAAAAACATCACTCCTTCAGCGTTTCGTAAGCAATTTAAACCATACTAATCCGGCCTGAACATCATAAATGTCAACACTACAAACCCGTTAAGTGTTATGTTATAACATTTTAAAACAACCATAATGCCGAACGCACCATGCCATTTAACCGCTCATTGCTGATCTTGATTGCTCTCACCTGTTTCTCCATCGCTGCACTGATTGAAATTGAGCACAACGAAAAAGCCCAATCAACCCCAGCCTCGGTAACGACAGTCTCTTATCATTCACTACCGGGGGTGGTCCCCCCACCCAATCATCCCATAAAGGTGCACTACATAGTGAAAGTCGGCGATACGTTGAGCTCGATCTTCTCATCCTGGAACCTCTCTTATCATACCTTGCAGAAGGTACTGGAGGCTGACCTTACTTCGCTCAAGCTCGATACGATAAAGCCCGGTGACCATCTGGAATTTGTCATAGACGCAGATTCTCGACAACTAAAGTCACTCATTTTCCACCAAAGCCTGGTTGAGCAAGCCATTTATGAAAAAGAGACCAACGGGCAATTCAGCTACCGCTTTGAAGAACAACCCGGACAGTGGCGTTCAACGCTCTATTCCGGCAACATTAAGGGCAGTTTCTCGCTGACAGCTCACAAACTAGGCTTAACGACCACACAGATCGCTAACATCACTCGCGTCTTGAGAGACAAAGTCAACTTCGCGCGCGATCTGCGCGTCGGCGATTCCTTTAACATTCTGGTCAATGAACAGTATTTGGCGACACATAAAACCGGCAATACCGAAATTGAAGGCATGTCATTAACAATAAGAGGCAAAGAAGTCGCTGCGTTTCTCGCACCAGATGGCCGCTTCTATGACAGGCAAGGCAATAGCCTAGAGCAGGCCTTTGACCGATTCCCAGTCACACGCGCCTATCGAAGAATCACCTCACCTTTTAACCCGAAAAGAAAACATCCCGTTACGGGCCGAATATCTCCCCACAACGGCACCGATTTCGCAACGCCAGTCGGAACACCTATCTATTCGACGGGCGACGGTAAAGTGATTGCGATCAGAAATCACCCCTATGCAGGTAAGTATCTGGTTATCGAGCACAACAGTGTTTATACAACACGCTACCTTCACCTTAGCCGCTTTCTTGTTAAGAAAGGGCAACACGTAAAGCGAGGCCAGAAAATTGCACTCTCTGGCGCAACGGGACGCCTGACCGGGCCACATCTTCATTTCGAAGTGTTGGTGCGAAACAAAGCGGTCGATCCAATGAAAGCCAACCTGCCCCTTGCGACCTCCATTCCGAAGAGTATGTCCCAAGCGTTTACGGTTAGAATGGCCAGATTTGATGACAAAGTAGCGGCGAAGAATGAACTCGTCGCGGCAGACGCATAGCATTCGATTCAGCAACGTTGGCAATTCGGGACCACTCATTACAAGCGTCAGGACATTGATGAAGTGGGCTAGAGTTGTTCCTAATCCCAAGTTTTGTTCGCCAAAAACTTCGAACGGTGTGTACTCGTACGACCAGCACCAATACTATATGTTATCTGTTGGTATACAGTGGAACGACAGCGCTAAGCAGTCGTGTGTGGATGACTTTTGGGCTTTGGTATAGTCACTAAACACCCTTGGTATGGCCAAGGGTGTTTGATTAATTCGCAAGATTAGCGCGGAGGGCTCAGGCTAACAGTAGGCACTTAGCCACCGCCTCTTTCACAACGCGTGAGCGGTCTTTTGTTAACGGCGCCATCAATTGCGTCGCATCATTCACTTGGCTTAAGATCTCTGGAAGTTGTGCACGCCTGCCTGCGTATAGATATTTCAGCGTGCGTTTAAAGTCGCCATATTGCCCACGAGCATGGGCTTGAATAAACTCACTGCAAGCTTGAAACTCAGCGTGTTTAATACAGAATAACGTCATGTGGGCGGTATCAATCTCTAATTGCAACATCCAATTGAGTAAAAACTGCATGCCCTGCTCAGAAACTTCTGCTTCCCTCTCTTCCTCCAAGTAGCTATCGAAATCAATCTCACTGTGGGAAAGTTGATGCATTAGCCAAGCTTTTTCTTGTTGTTGCTCGATAAATTTAAAGCCGCGATAGTCATGGTTGAACATAAGTTTGGCAAACTTGTCACGCTCAGGTTTTTCAAGCATCCACATTAATTGTCCCAAGCTGTAGAGGCTGTATTCATCCAGACTTGGACGCAAGTTCTCTGTTGCTATTTGCGCACGATACAATGCGGAAATAGTCGGGTAATCGATACTCCCAGCAAGGTAGGCTAAAGTTTGCTCGACTAGATACGTAATACGTTGTGATGTTTGTTGCAGTTCAGCAATACGCGTTAGCAGCGCATGAGGCTCAAGGGCCTCATCAACAATCACTAACATTCCACTCGGCAGACCGCTGCGGTAAATCTCGAGCGGCACTTCATTGTCAGCCATAAGCACAACATATTGATCACCTTGTTTCTGCACCACTGTACTAGCAAGCCTGCTCATGCCATCCATATGGCAAGGCTTATCATGTACGGTGTTGTCATCGACGATCACAGGTTTGCGCAGTTTAGCCGGCACTTTTTCGCCCTCACCCACATACAGACAAAGGGTTCCTAGCTCGTGAGCAAACGCAAATTCCCACGACGTAACGTTGTGCTGAATAAACCGTTGCAGCGCTCGTTTAAAATCATGCTCTATGTCTAAAGTGATGTTTGGATATTTAAGTGATGCATGATGCAAGAAAGCCACACGGTCACTCTCGTTGATAAACTTCAAACCTTTATGTAGCGCCTGCGCGTTTTGACTCTCTTGAAACCCATTGTTGAAATTGAACCTGTGATAGAGGCTACAAAACCATTTTTCCACGCTAAGCGTGTGACGATTCCAAAGCATTAATAAAAGATTCTATGACAAAGACGAGTGTCTTAGCTGCCAAAAGGAGATTTGATTAAGCAGGCACATACAGAAAGTAAAAAAGCCGTTGAATATCAACGGCTTTTTTAAAAGTGGCGGAGAGATAGGGATTTGAACCCTAGATACGCTATTAACGTATGCCGGTTTTCAAGACCGGTGCTTTCAACCACTCAGCCATCTCTCCGTTGCGGGAAGTATACTAGATTTTGGCACGAGTTTTGTAAAGCGTTAATTTGCGCCAACGAGCTTAAGTGACGATAAACTAACCACCTGTTTATTGTCGTTTTTACCGAAAAAGCAATAATACAAGCCGATTCTAGAGAGCAAATACTCTAAAAATCATTTTCTAATAAAATAATGTTTTATTAGCAAGTTACTGATTTAAATAAAAAATAGCACTTTGGGAAAACACCTGTACGCCCGAAAGTCATTGCACACAATTGTGAAGTATTTCAAAATTAGCGGGTTGACCTTTATCAATACTAGATTTCTGAGGTTTTTATGAAAGTCGCTGACCTATTTAAACATCGTGGTGATAAGCAGCACTCAGAGCTCATGCAATGGGTATCTCCTGCTGTACGTGAATATTGGGGCGAGTTTTTGCACAAAACAAACAACCGCCAACTATTTACTCGTCTAAGAGATTTGCAACGCCCAGCGGTCAACGATGAAGTACCGACAACCGTCGTGCCGGCGAAATCCGAGCCAAAACCTATTGAGCTAAAGCCAGAAGCACAAAAGCTCTATGATGAGCTACAAAGCAAGCTAGGTGAAATCATTCACACCGGTGACTGGCTTGATATGTCTCAAGAGCGCATTAACCAGTTCGGTCAAGTAACGGAAGATATGCAGTGGATCCACACCGATCCTGAGCGTGCTGAAAACGAATCTCCGTTCAAGACAACGATTGCTCATGGCTTTCTGACACTCGCAATGCTGCCAAAGTTAACAGACAGTGTTAACCCAGACCATACATTATTTCCAACCGCAAAAATGGTGGTCAATATTGGTCTTAATCAGGTTCGTTTTCCTTATCCGGTTAAAGCCAACAGCCGAGTTCGTGCGATAAGTCGACTCTCGAAAATAACGCCCATTCGCAAAGGTTTAGAAATCGAGCGTGAAATCAAAGTAGAAATTGAAGGGGTTCGTCGCCCAGGTGCTGTGGTGGTATCCGTGATTCAATTGCACTTTTAAGTAGCCACTTATTTAAAAAAGGAGAGTCAAAAGCTCTCCTTTTTTATCGCTATTATTTATCCACTGGCGTATAACCATACTCGCTGATCAGAGCTCTAGCCTGTTTGCCTTTCAGGTACTGGATAAACGACTCAGCCTCTTTACCTAGTTCTGATTTTTTGTACAACACAAGGAATGGACGTGCAAGCTCATACTTGCGGTTGGCAATTGACTGGCTGTTCGCATCTACCCCTTCAAATTGAATCGCCTTAATTGAGCTGTCGACAGAACCCGTTGAAATAAATCCTATTGCTTGTTTATTGTGGTTAACGATGGTCTTAACCATACTGTTGCTATTAACCACCAAGTTGTCTGGGTTGATGTCAGAGACCTGACGACCATTGACGATCTTAGTCAACCCCAGCAAGCTCTCGAAACTATAACGCGAACCTGAAGACGCTTCACGGGTTACCACTGCAATTTTCTGGTCGGCACCGCCAACCTCTTTCCAGTTGGTTATTTTACCTTTATAGATATCATACAACTGCTCGCGGCTAACATTCTGAACCGAATTCGACTTGTTCACAACAACGGCCAAACCATCAAACGCGAGTGGCATGACCGTCAGTGATTCATCCTGCTCACTCTCTGTGAGGTATCGTGAACTCATACCGATATCTGCCACACCTTTCTTTAACAAAGTGATGCCTGCCGTCGAGCCGACGCCTTGGACTGCAATGTAAGTTTTTGGGTGAGCTGTGTTGAAGTTTTCTGCCAACACATCCATAACACGTGCCACGGACGTTGAACCAGACACATTGACTTCACTCGCTAGCGTAGAGAATGTAAGTAAAGAAGAGGACAATATTGCCGCCAGCGCTACACGAATCATAGTAATCTCCAATCTGATGCGGATAAGTAAACTGGCGCTATCATATTTCGATTACATGACATTTTTGTGAAAACCTAGGCAGACTCGTCATATTCTTGTACATACTATGAGTAGGTGGGCATTAACTATGGAGCCGGTATGGAACTGGTCAGTTTGCTGCAAAAACAAATCGAAAGTCGTGCACGGATTATATGTGAGCAACGTAATAGGAGCTTACCCGCTGAATTGGGCAAAGCGACTTATGAGGTAACGGATAACGGAGTGGTATTTATCAAGCAACACTTTTTGCTCGATTCCACGCACTGTGACTATATGCTGCCTGTGGCCAAAGTCCAATGGGACGATGAGCGCAGTGCATGGTTGTTATCTATGCCTGACGAGTCGAAAGAAGAAAGGTGGCTGCCCTACCCTTACCTAGCACAAAGCCATGACTTGACGGCGATCATGCGCGAAGTAGACAAGGATCCTAAGTCGGTATTTTGGGACGACTAAGTTTAGGCAAACGTTACGTGAATAAGAGGGCGCTTTCAGCGCCCTTATTTATTCGATTAAATGTCGTGGCTAATCTGTGCTCGTTTCAGCTGCTTTGACATCGTCAAAAACCTGAGTCGGCTTAGCTACAATACTGCGCGTTTCTTGGTTAACGTCACTCAGGACTAACTCAAGTACATCGCCCAAACGGTAAATCACTTGTTTATCAATCGAAACCGTACCAAGGTCACTATTACACTCTAATCGCTCTTTATTCGCCAAAATCAGAGAGCCAGGGATGAACGCCGCCGCACCATTTTCGATTAGTCGTACTCGAACACCAGCCCGAGATACATCAAAGATTTCTCCATTAAAGACGGTGCCTTTTGCTGGTTCTTCAGCTAGCGTGCGAGCATACAACCAATCACTCACACTGCGTTCTGCCATCTTATGATGCTTACGATGCAAGGCCAATTCTTCACCCACAGATTCATCTGCGATTTGAACGGGCTCTTTACCCAAAATATGAGCTTTAAGCATACGATGGTTAATCATGTCGCCGTACTTACGAATTGGAGAGGTCCACGTAGCGTACAGCTCTAAGCCCATTGCATAGTGGGGCAAAGGTTGGTTACCAATTTCGCTGTAAGCTTGGTACTTACGGATACGATTGTCTAGGTAGCTCGTCTCTTGTGTTGCCAACCAACGACGGAGTTCCGCAAATCCTTCTAGGGTCACCACACTTTCTGCATTAAACGGCAACTCACCTTCAGGGTTAACCAACTCAATCACGTCAGCGATCTTTTCTGGTTTAAAACCTGCGTGAGTATTAAATACACCTGAATCAAAGCTTGCCTTCAGCGCTTTACCTGCACAGATGTTTGCCGTAATCATCGACTCTTCAACCAAGCGATTCGCACAGCGACGCCTATCTGAATGAATGGCGACTACGTCGTTATCTTCGCTTAACTCAAAGCGATAATCTGGTCGGTCTGGGAAAACCACCGCGTTGGTCTCGCGCCACTCTGCGCGAGCTTGAGAAAACTCGTACAAGTCACGAACAATTTCAGCAATGTCTTCCGTAGGCTGCCACGATTCAGATTGCCCTGTTTCAAGCCAATCAGATACATGATCATAAGCGAGACGCGCGTGGGATTTAATGTTCGCAGCAAAGAACTTAACGTCATCGCCAATCACACCATCTTTGCTGATTGTTACGGTACAGCAAAGTGCTGGACGTTCTTCATTTTCGATAAGAGAACAGAGTTCATCAGCCAAATCACGCGGTAGCATCGGGATGTTACGACCCGGCAGGTAAATGGTAAAGCCACGCTCTCGGGCAACCTTGTCCATATCGCTGTCTGGCGTGATATAGGCCGTTGGATCGGCAATCGCAATTGTCAGTTCAAAATCACCGGTTTCTGTCTTCTTCGCGTACAACGCATCGTCCATATCTTTGGTTGACTCACCATCTATGGTCACAAACGGTATGTGCGTCATGTCGATACGCGCTAAATCAGCGTCATCTTTGATTGCCCAGTTGTCGATACCTGCAGGCTCACTATTTGGCAAATCATTTTGCGCTAACGTTACCCACCAAGGGGC
The DNA here is from genome assembly GCA_019339365.1 of Vibrio neptunius. Classification (NCBI taxonomy): domain Bacteria; kingdom Pseudomonadati; phylum Pseudomonadota; class Gammaproteobacteria; order Vibrionales; family Vibrionaceae; genus Vibrio; species Vibrio neptunius. The sequence continues at coordinate 299,418 of CP079860.1, forward strand.
AATCTTGTCGTCAGCGTCGGTGATTTTCTCTGAGATCTCGACAAAGAAACCATTGTCGCCTTTCAAAGGATGCTGGGTGAGATGAGCCACCACCCAGTCCCCCTCTTTGAATTCATCACTTTTTAAGCCTTTTCTCACCTTTGCTTTCAAAGAGAGTTTCTTAAGCTGAGGATGATCAGGTGCAACATTCAACTTGCCTTTGAAGAGTTTGATGCGCCCAATAAAACGGTTTACACCTTGTTCAACCAGTTCTTCTGGCTCTGCTACTTCGCGTTCTTTTTCTGTGCGGATAATGGCTTTCACTTTGTCACCATGCATACATTTTTTCATGTATGGCGGCGGAATAAAGAAGCTGGTCTTGCTGTCGACTTCTAAAAAGCCGAAGCCTTTTTCAGTCGCTTTGATCGTACCTTCCTTTTTAGGAAGGTTTTCCTGAATTTGCTGCTTAAGTTGAGCCAGTAGAGGGTTATCTTGGAACATTTTAATTTCTAACTAATTCGTTCTTTATTCCGAATGACAAATGCATGCGGCGCTATATGGGCCCCAAGTTTATAAGCTTGCCGCACAAGCTAATGGCAAGCCTATTTGGGGCATCAATCTATTGCGCACATGGTACTAGTTAATGTACTGAAAGTATATTGAAGAAGCGTTTTATCATTGATTGTTCATACTAAAGCCACAATGACAACGCTTTGTTCCATTGCCACAGAAAACAGCCTCAATTGAACTTGTGTCTAGTGATCATCTCAACCACATTTCGCGCCGCCCGCGTAGCATTATGTACTCCTCCCCAATCCTCTTCATCGGGGTGGTAGGCTTCTCCGGCAAAGAACACTTTGTCTTTCACAGGCTTAAACAACTTAGACGGCAAGCGATACGTTGCGCTCTTATGTTCTTCAGTTGTGGATTGAGCGCTGCACTTACCGGGAATGCAGCGCTAATGCCGAGCAAACCGCAAAGTTTAGCAAAGCTTCTCCTATCCATTGATTTACCTATCCGTCTCGAAAATTAACAGCGACTATTTTGCGCGCTAATAGATTCATATATTCACTATTTTTGGTCATTGAACACTCGCTTTAATCAATAGTGAGAAAAATATGTGATGTAATTCAATTTTTTCTGGCTTTTTTTGTGTATTTAAGGAATAATTCCGCCCCCTTAGATATGTCCCTAGCGGCTTGATGCGATTTACGACTTATCCGCATCTGAACGGATTCAGCAAAGAACTGGATTGGTAATGGAATTGGTAGAGCTCGTGGGACCTTTTGTTTACATTAATATAGTAGGATCCCAATGACAGATTCTGTAATTCAGTTTAGCGACTTAGCGCTTAACGACTCTATCCTTTCTGCACTTGACGGAATGGGTTTCGTTTCACCAACTCCAATTCAGGCTGCGGCTATCCCGCACCTAATGGAAGGTACAGACGCACTAGGTAAAGCTCAAACTGGTACTGGTAAAACTGCTGCCTTCTCTTTACCTCTTCTGAACAAAATCAACCTGTCTCAGCGTAAGCCTCAAGCTATCGTTCTAGCACCGACTCGTGAACTAGCGATTCAGGTTGCGGCAGAAATGAAAAACCTCGGCCAAAACATCTCTGGCCTTAAGGTACTTGAGATCTACGGTGGTGCTTCAATCGTTGACCAAATGCGTGCCCTCAAGAGCGGTGCTCATATCGTGGTCGGTACACCAGGCCGTGTTCAAGATCTTATCAATCGTGAACGTCTGCATCTAGACGAAGTTCACACATTCGTTCTTGATGAGGCGGATGAGATGCTAAACATGGGCTTCGTTGATGACGTAACTGAAATCATGGAGCATGCTCCTGCGTCAGCGCAACGTGTGCTATTTTCTGCCACTATGCCGCCAATGCTGAAAAACATTGTTGAGCGTTTCCTGCGCGATCCTATCACTATCGACGTGGCGGGTAAAAACCACACGGTTGATAAAGTAGAGCAGCAGTTCTGGGTTGTTAAAGGTGTAGAGAAAGACGAAGCTATGTCTCGCCTTCTAGAAACAGAAGAGACTGATGCATCAATCGTATTCGTACGTACTCGTCAAGATACTGAGCGTCTTGCTGATTGGCTATGTGCTCGCGGCTTCAAAGCGTCTGCCCTGCACGGTGACATTCCTCAGTCTCTACGTGAGCGTACTGTTGATCACATCAAACAAGGTGTTATCGACATCCTAGTTGCAACTGACGTTGTAGCACGTGGCCTTGACGTTCCACGTATCACACACGTATTTAACTACGACATCCCATTTGATGTCGAGTCTTACATCCACCGTATCGGCCGTACAGGTCGTGCTGGACGTAAAGGTAAAGCGATCCTTCTAGTTCGCACTAACCAAATTCGTATGCTTCGTACCATCGAGCGCGTGACTAAGTCTTCAATGGAAGAAATTCAACTTCCACTTCGTGACAAGGTAGCAGAAGCTCGTTTAGTTAAACTTGGTGCAGAGCTTGAGCAAGAGAAAGAACACAAGTCTCTTGAGAAGTTCGGTGAGCTTGTAGAAAAGCTACAAGGTACGCTAGAGATTGACGCAGCAACACTTGCAGCAATCCTACTTAAACGCCAGCAAGGTAAGCGCCCACTGTTCTACATTGGCGAAGATCCAATGATTGAAGCAATTGAACGTGACAAGCAACGCCGTAAAGAGCGTCGCGAAGGTGGTCGTGACGGTCGTGGTCGTGATCGTAACTTCAATAACCAAGACTGGGATACTTACCAGCTTCAGGTTGGTCGTGATCAAGGTGTTCAAGTTAAAGATATCGTTGGCGCACTAGCAAACGAGCTTGGCCTCGTTAAAGGCTCTATCGGTGCGATTAAACTAGCACAGGGCGAGACTTACGTTCAGCTGCCAAAAGCGATGTCTTCTGAGACAGCGAACAAGCTGCGCAAACTACGCATTCGTCAGAAAGAAGTGGGTGCGGTAGTGTGTGACTTTGATGATTTCCGTGAACCTCGTGGTCGTCGTGACGGTGGACGTCGCGATGGTGGTCGCCGTGATGGCGGTTACCGTGGTAATCGTGACGGAAACCGTGAAGGTGGCTATCGTGGTAACCGAGAAGGTGGCCGTGGTAATCGCGACGGTGGCCGTCGTGATGGCGAACGTCGCTTTGACCGTAACCGTGGTGGTGACCACCGTGGCAACCATCGTGGTGAACGCGGACATAGCCGTGACCGTCGCAGCGAAGCTTAAATAGCATAAATTAAAAAAGCCCCACCAGCTCAGCTCGTGGGGCTTTTTGTTATCTACGGTTAATCAATGGGCTGCCAATGAGAGGGAGGCTTCAAACCCCAACGTTCCATCTCCGTCGGCGAGTAAATGGCTCTACCTTGTTCACCAATAGCAATAGGGATTTGATCGGCGATTTCACCCGCTATGATCCGGTTGACCATAGTACCTGCCTGCTTACCTTGACTTTCGCCAAATAAGACGACACCTCCGCTCGCTTTGCCCGTTCCCACTGCGAAATCCCAGAAAGCAAACAATGGTGTTGTGGCATGTTCATTGGTCCACTGCAACATCTGCTCTGAAGGTACACTCTCACCTCCGTCATCAATCAATGTATGGTATAAGCCTATAATGATCATCGCCACATTGTCGGCTTTAGCGCCCACAATTGCCCTTTCCCATTCATTGCGGGTCGACAGCAGCAGAATTTCTGTTTCAATACCTAGATTTTCTTTGATCATCTCGTATTGCCGTTGAATGTACTTCGCAGCAATTTTGGACGTTACCCCCGAATCAAACATCACGCGCACTTTAAAATAGCGCTCAGGATAAATAAGACTGAGATCGCCAAGGTTTTTGACGTACAAAGGAAGCTCTAATACTCCTGTAACCTTGGCTTGTCCCCGATATTGGAACAAAAGATAACGAGGGTTAGCGTTAATCCCTAAGAACACAATGGAAATCGGTTCCTTATAAAGCCTAGGTAGCATGTAATTTAACGCGTTATCATCCCCCAGAATAACAACGTCTGGCTGTAAGCTGTAATAGTACGACAGCGCTTCGTCGGCTCTAGACTCGAATTCTTTGGCCGGTAGGCGTTTAGTGTCCATTTGAAACCGATAAAGCTGCGCGGAATCGGTTAAGACCGACTCAATCCCTTTGACATAGCTGGCGTCCCATGGATATTCAGCGTGATAGCTTTCTATAAGCAGCACTTTCTCAGCTTGAGAAAAGCCACAGTAAAGCAATAACCAAAGCGTCAATACTCTCATAGACCATCTCAAAAAATAAAACTCATGCTTTAGTTTAGGATTAAAAACCATCGTTGGTATGAATAGCACGTTATAAAAGTCAACCAGTGCAGTCTATACTCAAGTAAAAACACGACGTTAGAGTCCTATGAGCCGCAGTAAAAAAGTAGAAGAAAGCATAAACAACCCCTTGTATAGCAGGATTGGTCGTCGGATTATATTACTCATGGTGACATTGAGTAGCGTGGTGACACTGCTTACCACTGTGTTGCAGCTGTCTTGGGATTATGAAAAAGAGTTCAATGATGTCGAGCAAAGGCACATTGAGATACGTGACGTGCATGCTGGCTTGTTAGCCTCTTCCCTATGGTCTTTTGATTTAGTCGTTCTGCAGGAAAGGCTCGACGGATTGGTCAACTTACCCAAAATTGATTACCTTGAAGTTCATTCCGGAAACTACACCTTCAACTCAGGTAAAAAAGTCAAAGGCAATGTCGTCAAAGCCACCTACTTGCTGACCTATCGTGACCCAGAAGATGGTCATACTGAAGACATTGGCACCATCAATGTCGAATCCAATGCACAAGAAATCTACGACTATCTCATTCAACAGTTTATTTCCACCTTGTTACTCAATGCCTTCAAGACAATGCTTGTCTGCTCCATTATGCTGTTTATCTTCCACGCCAGTGTCAATCGTCGCATATTTCAAATTGCACAGTACCTTCGGGCCTTTAACCCTCGCCACCCTAGCGAGCCCTTAGTGTTACAAAGACAGCGCTGGATCCAAGAGAAAGACGACGAACTGGATTGGCTCGGTGAGGGTGCGAATAAAATCAGTAGTAACATTACTCTGCTCTATAACAGCATCAAAGAAGAACAGGAACGATTGGCTGATTTTACCCATGTATCTTCAGATTGGTTATGGGAAACCGATGATCTAGGTCGACTTGTTTATTGCTCAGAAACAATGAAAGAGACGCTGGGATTGACCGCAGTGATTCACATCAGCTTTACTGAAATCCAAGGTTTGCGCGACGCGACAGGCCTACATCAGGCCATTTCTCGGCGCAATGATTTCACACAAATTGAAGAAAGTGTCACCATCAATAGCATGACTTCACATCTTTTATTCCAAGCCAAAGCGCGCTATGAAAATAGTCAGTTTTTGGGCTTTAGAGGCACCGCTATCAACATTACCGAACTCAAGCTGACGCAGATTGAACTTGAAGAACTCAATCAAAATCTTGAACGCTTGGTGGCTTCAAGAACCTTGGACTTAAAACAAAGCATGGAACAACTGCAAGAGGCTCATGACAAGCTGGTTGAATCAGAAAAACTCGCAGCCTTAGGGGGGCTGGTAGCTGGTGTCGCTCATGAAGTAAATACGCCACTTGGCATTGCGGTCACAGCAACCTCAGTGATAAGGGACGTAACCAGTGAACTCAACGCCGCTTTTGCCGCCCAGACTCTGACCAGTACCCAGTTTGAGACGCTGATGAAACGTATGTCTGATAGCAGCCAAATGCTTGAACATAACCTCAGTCGTGCTGCAAAACTGGTGAAAGATTTCAAACAAACCGCCGTTGATCAAGTGTCCGAAGCTCGCTCGCCGTTTAACGTCCTTCAGGTGCTAGAAGCCCTACTCGCCAGTCTGCACCCGGAAACGCGTAAAGTACCTGTAGCGCCGCGCCTGAGTGGCGACTCAACGATCGTGATGACTAGCTTACCGGGTGTGCTCACTCAGATCATTTCTAATCTAGTGATGAACAGTATTAACCACGCGTTTGAGGACCAGCCTGATGCTGAGATTGAGATACATTTTTATGCCGTTGATGACTCAGTAGTATTTGAATACCGGGACAATGGCAGTGGCGTTGAAGAGTCGTTGCATCAGAAGATTTTTGAACCATTCTATACCAGTAAACGCGGTTTGGGTGGTTCAGGATTGGGGCTTAACTTAGTGTTTAATTTAGTGAAACAGAAACTCCAAGGAGAGCTGAAATTCAACTCTCAACCAGGGGAAGGAGTAGTGTTTATACTCACGTTCCCCAAAGAGCTTCCTTTGGATGAACAACAAGATTAATCAGGGAGTGAGTTACGAATTTCGATAAATTCGTCCCAGTGCTGAATAAGGAGCTCGACCAACTCTGGTTCAAAGTGCTTACCTTTTTGTGCAACCAGTTCAACCATAATGTCTTCATCGCTCCAAGGCTCTTTGTAGCTGCGTTTCGATCCTAATGCATCAAACACATCGGCTAAAGCGGTAATTCGACCCGTGACAGGGATGTCCAGACCCGATAAGCCATTTGGGTAGCCAGTACCATCCCACTTTTCGTGATGATAACCAGCGATTTCCTTAGCAACGGTAATCAAGCGACGCTTAGATTTGCTCAAAATATCTACGCCATAATCAACATGCTTCTTCATGATCTCCCACTCTTCTGCATTGAGTTTGCCGGGTTTGTGAAGGATAGAATCCGGCACCGCGACCTTCCCAACATCATGAAGAGGCGACGCATGTTTGATCATTGATGCATCATACTCACTCAAACCATAAAGCTGAGCCAGCTTTTCACTGAACAAAGACACTCGCTGTACATGCGCCCCTGTTTCTTTACTCCGCGCTTCAACCGCATTAGCCAAGTTGTAAACCAGCTCTTTCGATGTTTCTCGGATATCGAGCATCAAGCTCAGATTTTCAAAGGTCAGCCCTATATTTTGCATATAGATTTCGAGTAGCTGCATGTCGAGCTCGGTCAGTACACGGGCAACATTGACATACAGAATACAGTCAACCCCTTGCTCATCATGCGTATACAATACATAGGCGTCGCCAAAATTTTCTGACTTCTGAGTCTCAAAGACTCGTTTACACCGTTCTGATACTTCTTTAGGTAACTTTTCAAATGCACATTCGCTGTAGAAATCAACAAAGTTACCCGTCGCAGCGAGCGTTAAAGCACGCGACTCTTCGCCATTCGGTCTTGGTTGAACAATGCAGTACAAAGCAGATTTGTCCAGTTTAAGTAACGAGGTCAGTTGTTCAAGAACGCTAGTGGCATAGGTCTGAAGCGTGTTGGTATTTTGAACATACGCTGACGCTTCAATGACTTTGCTAAGCCCCTTCTTTTGATGTTCAATCAAACAAAGATCGCGATACGAACGAAGCATGGAATAAAGTAACGTTTTGAGTTTTTGCGTAGTCAGTTCGGTTTTTTCTTTGTAGTCGTCGATTTCATATTCACGAATGACGGTATCTTCTGGCGCCTGCCCTGCCTGCCCGGTTCGAAGAACGAGACGAACTAAGCTGTTACCTAGCTCTGCACGAACATATTTAACCAGCTCCAAGCCTGCGTGTTCGGTTTCCATCACCACATCAACAAGCGCGAGAGCGATATCATCTGCGCTCTGGAAAATACCTTTCGCTTCCTCTGCTGAGTGAGCAGAGATCAACTCTAAGTGTCTTCCTTCAAATTCAAAATCAGATAGGGCCAGCTTGGTAACCTGATGCATCTGCTCATCATCATCGATAAGTAGCACTTTCCAAGGAGTGGCCAAACTTTCAGCATTACTACTGCCTTCGACCTCAGGTTGTTGTGACTGTCGATGGTCCGCAAACAATTCCATTTCTTGTCTAACCCCCTAATTCTATTTCCCTATCTTAAGTTTTAGCACAAACTTATAGAAAAAGTGTAAATGGCATTCAATATGCAGCTTCATTCCGCCATTTGGTGGAAATATTTAACCACATTAAGATTATGGGTATAGTCAATCTCGGCACATCAATTCATTGCACGAACCGTTTTTCGTTCAACCAGAGTGGGCTCCAACTGAACGACTTGTGGTTCCGTCTCTCCACCTTCTAACTTTTTCAATACGGCTTCCACAGCAGCTTTACCTAAACGGTATTTAGGTTGGTGGATAGTCGTCAGGGCCGGGGTCATAAACTTGGAGATATGGATGTCATCGTAACCGATAATGGAAAGTTCCTCTGGAACTCGAATCCCTTTCTCATGAGCGGCATTAATCACGCCCATCGACATCATATCATTGCAGACGAAAATCGAACTGGGTAACGAACCTTTGGCGTGCATCTTGTTCAGCGCCTCATAGCCGCCTTCACATTCGAAGTCAGATTCAATAATCCAATTTGGATTGAATTCTATCCCAGCTTCTATCAAAGCGCGTTTATAACCTTCATAACGCATCTGTGCCTGGTGTTTGGCTAAAGGTCCCGTTATACAACCTATCTCTGTGTGGCCCGATTCAATCAAGTGCTTCGCCGCCATGTAGCCGCCCCGTAAGGAATTGTCCTGAATTTTATCACTGGTAAACAGCATCGGACCCCAGTCCATCACAACGACTGGAATATCAGGGTATTTCTCGAACACATCGATGCGTTCCCCTTCTAAAGAAGAACACATAAGAATCAAACCATCAACGCGCTTTTGCAACAGGGTGTTAATCGACTCACGCATACGTTCGTTGTCCCCTTCGGTGTTGCATAAAATAAGGTTATAACCTTGTTGATAGCAACTGCGTTCTACCCCCTTAACCACTTCGCCAAAGAAGGGGTTTGTCGAGGTCGTTACTAACATACCGATGGTGTTAGTGCGATTGATCTTGAGGCTACGGGCAAGCGCGGAAGGCGTGTAGTTGAGTTCTTGAGCCGCCTTATTGACACGCTCAGAGATTTCTTCGCTCACATAACGAGACTGATTAATGACATGGCTGACCGTTGAAGTGGAAACCCCGGCGAGCCGGGCAATATCTTTCATTGTAGCCATGTCACTATCTCCTTACCTTTGACTAACTGTGTTGCTCGAGAAAAGTATCCACTTCCTCTCGGCTAGGAATTGAAGTCTGAGCGCCAAAACGTGTCACGGAAATGGCTGCCGCAGCGTGAGCAAACTTTATCGCAGATTTTAGAGGTAAATCGTCTAATAAACCAGTGACCAAGGCTCCATTAAAGGTATCACCTGCAGCTGTAGTATCTGTTGCTTCGACTCGGAAGCCTGGGATTAGTTCACCACGTCCATTCTGACTTAGCCATACCCCTTTAGCGCCGAGTGTTATCAAGACGACCTCAATTCCCTTACGGTGAAGCGCATTTGCCGCTTCTTGCGCTGACTGGTTGTCCGTTAACGTAATACCAGTAAGCACTTCAGCTTCGGTTTCATTGGGCGTAATCACATCAATACATGCCAGCAACTCATCCGATAACTCACGCGCTGGCGCTGGATTAAGGATAACGTTGGTTCTCGACGCTTTCGCGACTTGCGCAGCTTTTTCAATGCCGCACATCGGCGTTTCCAACTGCATAAGCAGATAGTCGGCCTGTCGGATTCGCTCTAAATCGACCTCGATCGCATCTTCAGTTAGCTTTGCATTTGCCTCCGCGGAGATACATATACTGTTTTCACCACTTTCAGCTACCTGAATCATGGCAATGCCAGTTGGACAATTCGGCTGCATTTTGACCCCTGCAATATTGATGTTGTCCATTTTAAAGTTTTCACGAATATTGATACCAAACGCATCATCACCAACACAGGCGATGAATCCGGTGTCTGCGTTTAATCGCGCAGCCGCTACGGCTTGATTTGCTCCTTTACCACCTGGGATAACTTGATAATTGCGACCATGTAATGTCTCGCCTGGACGAGGAAAAGAAGGCACTTGGAGAACATGGTCAGCGTTAACACTACCTAATACCACTAACTTATTCATACGGTTATCCTCGGTTCAATTGAACCTGACTAATTTGCAACGGGAGTTATAAGTTTGCGCTCTCGCAAAAGCGCAAACTTATTTACCCTCCTCCGCCAAACGACAGATTAAAATGGGAAGAAGGGCAAAATTCACATTACTTTGTGATCACTTTCAGAGGGACTGGGATGTACTCTTCAACAGACTCACCTTTCAGTACTTTGTCTGCCGTTTCGATACCTAATGAACCGATGAGATCTGGCTGCTGTGCCACTGTCGCAGCCAATTTACCGCGGTTAACGGCAGCGATACCATCATCAGTACCATCGAAACCAACAATCATCACGTCTTTGCCTGATGCTTGAACCGCGCGCAGTGCGCCTAGCGCCATTTCATCATTTTGAGCAAAAACCGCTTGTACATTTGGATTGGCAGCGAGCAAGTTTTCCATTACGTTGAGACCTTTAGTGCGGTCGAAGTCAGCCGGTTGGCTTGCTAGCAGTTCCATCTCTCCACCGTTGACGGCGTTCATGAAGCCTTCACCGCGCTCACGCGCCGCTGACGTACCTGCGATGCCTTCAAGCTGAATAACCTTCGCCTTTTCACCCACTTTTTCCATAATGAAATGACCCGCCATTTCACCACCGACTACGTTATCTGAAGCGATGTGGCTTACCACATCACCACGGCTTGCACCACGGTCTAAAGTCAGTACAGGAATATCAGAGCGGTTTGCCATGCGGATTGCATTTGAAACTGCATCAGAATCGGTTGGGTTGATCAGAATCGCTTTTACACCTCGAACTGTCAGGTCTTCGACGTTAGACAGCTCTTTACTTGGGTCATTTTGTGAGTCCAGAACAATCAGGTCATAGCCCAGCTCTTTGGCTTTTGCTTGTGCGCCATCTTTCATCGTAACGAAGAATGGGTTGTTCAGCGTCGACAGTACGATAGCGACCGTGTCTTGCGCCTGTGCTGAAATAGAAACGGTGGATGAAAGCAGTGCAGCGGAGATAAGAGTTGCGAGTTTTTTCATTGTGTTTAGTCCTTGTGTAGGGTGGCTCGGAGTACTTACCTCTAAGCCTTTTTTGAATTACTTGTTCTTGTTGTCGACCAATACCGCTAGCAGAATAACCACGGCTTTAGCGATCATCTGGTAATAAGATGACACGTCGAGCAAGTTAAGAGCGTTGTTTAGGAAGCCGATGATGAGCGCACCAATTAATGTGCCCATAATTCGACCCTTACCGCCCATCAGACTGGTACCACCGAGTACAACGGCTGCAATGGCATCCAGTTCATAGCCCATACCAGCGGTTGGCTGAGCAGAAGAAAGACGAGATGTGATAATGATGCCCGCTAGTGCAGACAGCAGACCACATATAGCGTAAACACCAATCTTAACGCGATCGACGTTGATGCCAGATAGGCGTGTCGCAGATTCATTGCCGCCTAATGCATACACATAGCGACCAAAGCGTGTGTGATTAAGCAAATACCAAGCCGCAGCGAACACGATAACCATCAACCAGACTGGAACAGGAATACCCAAAGCGTAACCTGTACCAAACCATGCGAAAGCATCAGCGGTATCGGTAAAGCCTGTCGAAATTGGACGACCATCGGTGTACACCATAGTAACACCACGTAACAAGGTCATGGTGACCAGTGTTGCGATAAATGCTTGCACCTTACCTTTGGCGATAATGATGCCGCTGATAGCACCCAGTGCTGCCCCAGCAAATAAAGCCGTTGGAACCGCGACCAAAACTGGCACTTCCAAAGCGATCAAGCTTGCCGCAAACGCACCACATAAAGCCAGAACGGAGCCAACGCTCAGATCAATACCTGCGGTTAGGATAACCAAGGTCATACCTACTGCAATAATTGCGTTTATCGACGTTTGACGCAGAATGTTAAGAATGTTGTCGACCGTAAAAAAGTTGGGGTTAAGGAACGATACAACAACAATCAGGAAGATAAGTGCAATGAGCGACTTTTGTTCAATCAGCCACTCTTTGCTGAACAGTTTTTTGCTGCCCGCTTGATTTGGTTTGCTCATGGTATTCGTACTCATGCTGCTTCCTCGTTTATTTCTTTGCCTACTGCACACGCCAACAACTTCTCCTGATCGGCGTCTTTGGCATCAAACTCACCACTAATGCGGCCTTCATGCATCACAATAATGCGGTCGCTCATTCCCAATACTTCCGGCATTTCTGAAGAGACCAGAATGATACTCATGCCTTCGGCCTTGAATTTATTGATGAGCTGGTAAATTTCTTTCTTTGCACCGACATCGACACCACGAGTGGGCTCGTCAAGGATCAGTACTTTAGGTTTAGTCATCAGACCTTTCGCTATCGCCACCTTCTGCTGGTTACCACCAGATAGATTGCCAATGATCTGATCGCGAGTTGGCGTCTTAATGTTAAAGAGTTTAATAAAGTCTTCGACGGCAACCACTTCATCGCCATGCTGAATTCGACCACCTTTGGTTAACTTATCCAGAGCGCAAAGCGACATGTTCTCTTTGACTGACAAACCCAAGACTAAGCCATCGCCCTTACGATCTTCAGAAATATAAGCAATACCGTTTGCAAGGCCATCTTGTGGACTCACAGGGTTGATGGTTTTGTTATTCAGATTGATTACGCCACGCTCACTAGGTAGAGCGCCATAGATAACTTTCATCAATTCAGTTCGACCAGCGCCCATCAAACCCGAGACACCGAGTATTTCACCGCGCTGGAGTTTAAAACTGATATCGTGAACCCCAGAGCCCGTCAATCCAATCACTTCAAGGCAAATGTCGCCATGTTGAACGTCAATGCGTGGGTATTGCTCTTCTAGCTTACGACCAACCATCATCTCGATCAGTCCATCTTCGTCGGTAGACGCTACAGAGCACTCGCCAATGAACTTTCCGTCACGGAGCACTGTGATGTCATCGCAGATTTCAAAAATCTCTTTCAGACGGTGAGAGATATAAACAATGCCGCAGCCTTGCTCACGTAATTCTCGAATCACGGCAAACAAAGACTCGGTTTCGGTATCCGTCAGTGCATCGGTCGGCTCATCCATAATGATGACTTTCGACTCAAACGACAGAGCTTTAGCAATCTCAACCATCTGCTGTTCACCGAGGCTAAGCTCGCCTAACAGTTGTTTAGCACTGTGCTTTACGTTCAGTCTTGCTAACAATTTGTCCGCTTCAGCATACATTTTGTCCCACTGAATTCGACCCATTGCGCTTGTAAACTCTCGGCCAAGGAAGATATTCTCTGCAATCGTGAGTTCCGGGATCAGGTTTAGCTCTTGGTGAATAATGCTGATTCCCGCTTGCTGCGAATCACGCGGGCCTTTAAACACTGCTGGTTGGCCTTGGTAATGAATGCTACCTGAATCTTTGCTGTAAATTCCCGTCAACACTTTCATCAAGGTTGACTTGCCCGCACCGTTTTCCCCCATCAAAGCCATCACTTTACCGGGATAAACGTTCAAACTCGCTTTATCCAAGGCTTTGACGCCGGGAAAAGCTTTCTCAATCTCACTCAGTTGTAGAATAGCTTGAGTCATAATGGGTCCTCAGTCTCAAACGGCTTAAAACACAACACCAGCTTGGAAAATCACATTGGCGTAAGGCGTACATTCACCCGTTCTCACGACGGCACGACTTTGGTGCGTGCGCGTTTTGAATTCTTCATGTGATACATAAACCACTGAAATAGTTTTTCCTGTCTGCGCTTGTTCAGCACGCAGCTCAGCAATCAAAGTTTCATGATGCGCTGGACTGACGGAGGCAAACTCTTCAGCAATGATCACTCCTTCTATTTGCGACTCCGAAAGAATCACTCGCACTGTTTCCAGAAAGCCCGGCACGCCATGAGTCAACGCGAGATCTATACGCTGTACTTGCTCGGGGATCGGTAAACCTGCATCACATATCGTGATTTCATCAGTATGGCCTAGTGTCGCCACGAGGTAAGAAAGTTCAGAGTTTATCAGGGTACTTTTTTTCATTTCATCGACCTATCGATTACACGTTCAAACTGCCTTGAGTTTCTATTTCACACCGGTCTTGCTATTAACAAAAAACTCATCGAAACGTTTCGATGAAATCATAATCGCTGACTTCAGTTTTGCGAGTCACTCATCTTTAGAGTGTGAAACGGATCCTTAATTGATGGTTTTGACAGCGCCAAAAAGTGACATCATTCACCAAATTTGATGGATTTATTCACGTATCAGGCCCTTGATTCAGCCGTAAATTACACACTTGCGACACAAATTTGGGTATAGTGGCGCAAACAAAACATTGAGAGAAACGATGAAAAAAATAGTTTTCGTTCTTGCCACAGCGATAGCACTGAGCGCGTGCCAAGAAGACATCGGCACACAGGAATGGTGTGACAATATGCAAGATAAACCGAAGAGCGAATGGAATGCTCAGGGAGCGCTCGACTTTGCCAAGCACTGTGTCTTTCAAAATACGGTCGGTAGCGAAGCTTGGTGCCAGGACTTAGCTGATAAACCGAAAGGCGACTGGACAGCCAACGAAGCTACCAGCTACGCCAAACATTGCATTCTTTAATCTCTAAGTACAACGCCACTCTTCACCTAATGGTATGATTGCCGTCATTATTTGGTTAGATTCACTGCAAAGAAAGCAATTAACCTTCAGCTTCTGATATATTGCTCTTATTACTATGCACCTCAACACAACCAAGCCTTGCGATAAAAGGGCTGCTCAACTGGCTAGAAGGTAAAAATGAACGATAAATTAACCGAGTACGCGGGCTTTTGGATCCGTTTTGCGGCGTCACTGATCGATACGGTACTGCTCTTTCTGCTCATTACGCCATTAATGCACTGGATTTATGGTGAAGTCTATTGGAACTCGGATGATTTTCTATTGGGCGGGTGGGATCTGCTCCTTAACTGGGTCTGTCCTCTAATCGCTACAGTTGCATTCTGGGTTTATCGTTCAGCAACCCCCGGAAAAATGGCTCTGAAACTCGAAGTCCTCGACGCAGATAGCGGTCATCGACTGACATTTTCAAAGTCCGTTCTTCGTTATTTCGCTTATTACGTCAGCGCCATCCCACTATGCCTTGGTTTCATTTGGATCGCTTTTAGTAGCAAAAAACAAGGCTGGCATGACTTAATTGCCAATACTGTGGTAGTTCGTAGAGTCGTTGAACACACCAAACAGGCAGAGTTTTTAGGCTAACTTGACGAGGGGCACTTTGCCCCTCTTTTACGAATTAGGTTTGGCGGCCAATAGAGTAGTACTGAATACCTTTGCTAGAAAGGCGTTCAGGCTCATACAGGTTCCGCCCATCAAAGATTACAGCCTGATTCAAGGCCTGTTTAATAAAATCAAAATCTGGCGCCTTGAAATTCTGCCATTCGGTGCAAATGATAAGCCCATCGGCCCCCCTCAATGTGGCCTCTTTCGTCCCCATCAAACACAAATCTGCACGTGGGCCATAGATTCGCTGTGCCTCTTCCATTGCTTTAGGGTCGAAAGCCTGAACCTTCGCCCCCGCTTGCCATAGGGCCTCTATCAATACACGACTGGGCGCTTCACGCATATCATCGGTACGCGGTTTAAACGCCAAGCCCCACAATGCCAACGTCTTGTTTCGCAACTGTTCTCTGCCCCCAAAATGGGTTTGCACTAAGTCATACAGTTTGTGCTTTTGATAGAAGTTGACGTTCTCGACCGCTTTCAATATTTCACTGCTGTAACCACAGCGTTCGGCGGTCTTAATCAAGGCCTGTATATCTTTAGGAAAGCATGAACCGCCATAGCCACAACCGGGGTAGATAAAGTGATAACCTATGCGCTCATCACTACCTATGCCCTTACGGACATCCTCAATATTAGCGCCAACGTGCTCAGCAATATTGGCCATTTCGTTCATGAAACTGATTTTGGTCGCCAACATACTATTTGCTGCGTATTTCGTTAGTTCCGCCGATTCAACATCCATATAAATCAGTTTTTCATGATTTCGATTGAAAGGAGCATAGAGCTCGCGTATCACATCTTTAAGCTGCTGGTAGCGCCGATGATTTTTATCCAGACCAATAACAATTCTATCCGGACGCATACAATCCACCACCGCACTACCTTCTTTGAGAAACTCTGGATTAGACAGCACAGCAATATCAAGCGCTGGCTGTCCACGTTGAGCTAGCTGTCGTTGGATTTCACCTTCGACGGCTCGCGCTGTCCCAACAGGCACTGTGGATTTATTAACCACAATCATATCTTTGTTAATGTATTTACCTATCTCTGACGCGACCGCGAGAACATGACGAAGATCCGCAGAGCCATCTTCGTCTTGAGGTGTACCAACTGCAATGAAAATTAATTCGACTTGATTGAGGGCCTCTTCAGCTTGTGTCATGAAAGCGAGCCGGCCTGCCAACACGTTTTCTTCCACCAGCTTTTCAAGCCCTGGTTCGTAGATGGGCACAATGCCTTTTTTCAGCTTTGCTACTCGCTCAGCATCAACATCAATGCAGCAAACGTTATGTCCTGCATCACTCAACACCGCTGCCTGGACAAGCCCGACATAACCACTACCAAAAATTGCTACATTCATCACCGCACCAGCATGTTAACTCACTGCTCCCCAGTTTCTTGGCAAAAAGTGACAAGACGCTTAAGGTTTTGCGGCAATATTTTTACACGTTATTTTGTCGCACTGGCGCTCAGTAAATACCTCGTTAAGCGTCAGCGAAAGACTCCAATGAGAGGACAAAACGAGTACCTTTGTTAATTTCACTCTGCATGTCGATCTCACCAGCAAGCTTTTTGCGTGCAGATGTTGTAAACCATATGTAAGCCTAGACCGGTACCCCCTTTGGCGCGTAACGTCGTAAAGAAAGGTTGAAAAATTTTTTTCTGATTCTCTGGCGGTATGCCTACTCCATTGTCTTCAACAATAATATCAATGCGTCCACTCGCCTCTTTGACTTTCACTACAATCACTCGTTGCGAGTGGTGGTCATCTGTGGTAAATCCATGAAGCGCGCTGTTATTGAGTAATTCTTCTATCACACATTGCAGCGAGATCGGCGGCAAAAAGACATCAAGAGACGCTTCGCACTGTATTTCCACATTGATCGATTTCTGCGTCAGCGTCTCATTCACATGCAACACTGCCTCATCCAGCATTTGCCTTAGAGCCACCCTTTTAGGTTCTTCTGATGCCATCTTCTGGTTAATTTGCTTCAATTTACTGACTATCGCGACAGAGCGTTCGATATTGTTTACCACCATTTCGACACACTCATTTGCGACCGTCAAAAATCGATTTAAATCCTCAGTGGTAATAGTCCGTTCAGAAAATTTCTTTGCGACCTCATCCAGTTTGTCGCTAAGGACAGACAAACTGGTCACTGTGATTCCGAGTGGAGTATTAAGCTCATGAGCGACACCGACGACCATCCCAGTCAGGGCCGACATTTTCTCGGCCTCCATCAATTGGTCTTGTGTACGCTTGAACTTCTCAATCAGGGCTTGAATAGAGTGCTCACTAGTTTCAATCTGTTTTGCCTGATTTTGGATTTCATCCTCAACTTCGTCGATCAAGGAACGTAAACTGACAATCATCGAATGAAGTGAGTTAGCCATGATGTCTTTGTCACTACTTGGCTTAATGTCGACGTCAACAAGATTACCTTTTGCGACGTTATGCAGAACGTCAATGTTGGATTCGAGCCTGTCCATTAAGTGATTGAAAGAAATCGCTACGTCTCCAGCTTCTGTACCCAGTTCAACAGGTACGCGTTTAGAATAATCTCCATTCCTGCTGATATTTTCAATCACTCTAAGCGTCTCCAACCAACTCATCTGAACGCCATGCTCTGTAATGTTCAGTCCAAGTTTTTCATCATCAGGGGAGACACGCTCAAGGTGAAAATACCTCAGCACTTGGAAACACATGTAAGAACTTGTACCAGACCAAAGTAAAATCGCCAATATACCTATAAGTTGCACGCCGACATCCCACACTAAGTCGCCATTCGAGGTCAAACTGAGTGTATATCCGCTATAGACACCTCCCAAAATGCCACAGAAGAGATGAACTGGAATCGCACCAACTGGGTCATCAATACGCATGGCAATCAGTGCTTTCTCACCGTAGTAAACGGTAAATGATGCCAATACCCCAAGTAACACAACTTCAAATGTACTGAATAGGTCTGCACCTGCCGTTACGATGACCAACCCCCTAATACGCTATTGAGTGTGACAAAAACTGGAACATGTCGAGAGCGATGAACAAGAATAAGCGTCACGAAACCCGCTACAGTGGCACACAGAAGGGTGTTAAACAGCACAACCGGAACACGTGTATCGAACTGATAGAAGCTTCCGCCATTGAAGCCCATCCAGGCAAATACCATGAGGAATACGCCTAAAGTGACCAAGGTGTGGTTATAGGAAGGGATCTCGTTCACTTCTTGTTTCGCCATGAAGCGCTCTTTACGTGGGCCGATAACCATGGTGGCCACCAAGCCACACATGCCTCCAACGACATGTACTGTCACCCCTCCAGCAAAATCATAAAAGCCTAACGTATGTAACCAAGAGTTGGGATTCCAAGTCCAGTAAGAGGCCACCGGGTAAATCAGAATGCCAATAAAAGCAGAACTGTACACATACCCACGAAAACTCATCCTTTCTGCAACACAGCCTGACACTATAGTAGCCGCCGTCGCGACAAACATAAGATTAAACATAACAACAGGCAGGTGCTCACTTCTGATTGGCAGGGTATCAAATGACAGCAGTGAACTTCCCTGAGCAAGATGGAAGCCCACCAGCACATACACGACCGACACAACAAGGAAGTCAGCCATATTCTTCATGGCAACGTTGACGGAATTCTTTGCGCGAACGCTGCCTGTTTCAACTAAAGTAAAACCAGCTTGCATAAAGAAAGCAATACACGTGCAAACCAACAACCATAGAAGAGACACAGTATCTGTCCCAGCCATACTTACCTTTTGAGTTATAATTTGCTGATTATCTGTAAGCGTAGTCGATACCTTTTAACTGTGACACACAAGAAGAGTCATTGTTAAAACGCATATTTAAGCCGTAACAGCTCTTTACCAAAAATTGACCAATAAAGTGTGGCAGCCTGTTGAAGTTTTCACTAGAATTAGTCTGTTGTGGGCCTATCCCTATCCCACTATTCCTATTTCGAAGTTCCTATTATTGAGCACTTACCTTTGAAATAGGCTTTCTCGTAACTAAAAGCAATTTGTGTATTCATTTATGGACCAAGATAAGTTTACTCATATCTATCGTTTGCCCACTGCGACTCAAATTCGCATAGCCAAATGGCAACAGACATTCAACGGTACGTCGGACTTGGTGATCCACCAGGCGATAGAAGTGCGGAATAAGCAATATCGTAAACCAAATTTCTTTCCA
Organism: Vibrio neptunius; assembly: GCA_019339365.1. Taxonomy (NCBI): domain Bacteria; kingdom Pseudomonadati; phylum Pseudomonadota; class Gammaproteobacteria; order Vibrionales; family Vibrionaceae; genus Vibrio; species Vibrio neptunius. Next base: position 318,804 of record CP079860.1, read on the forward strand.
ACAGGTTGGAGCGTGAATCTGTTCGACAAAGAAGATATTTCAATCACCAATCACGGTAAATACATCCAAACCGCGATGAGAACGATGGTAGATCGTAAAGTCTCTTACAAACGTATCTATCTTACACGTCTGCCGATTGAACAAGCTGAGCCTGCGCTAGAAAAATTCAAGCAGGAATGGATCTCAAAGCATAATCATATCGCGCGTAAATATAACCAGATAAAGAAAAAAGAGTTTCTCCGTTACGCCCGTGAAGAGGAAGAGACCCTATACCCTTCGATTCCAAAAGGTGAGTTCGATAGAGCACTTTGGAACCGACTGGTCAAATCAGAACTTGGCCCAGAGAAAAAGTTTGATAACCCATACTTTGTTAAAAAAGCCAAAGTTTAGACGCCTAAATAAGTAGCTAGAGAGCTGCTTATTTATCGTTCGTATTTATCCATAATTTCCTGATACAAGGACTTACCCGACTGACCTTGAGTACTCTTCAGCAAGTCAATACCCTTTTGAAGTTTAGCGGTCACTTCCGGTTTAACGTCCACGTTAAAGGCATAATAGACAAAACCTTCCCTCACCACATAAACCGCTTCAAACAAATCCGTATCCAGTTCAGCTTGCTTTGACCACCATATCGCAGCACGGTGAGCATAAACCAAAAGATCGATACGTTTTTTCATAAGCTGTTCTGCAAGTGTCGTTACATAATTGGCTTCTTGCATTGAGTCTCTTGGCAAGCCCATCGCCAACAGGGTTTGCTCACCGATATCATCTCTAATCACCCCGATCCGGTATTTGGCCATATCCATCGGTTTCTCAATCGTAATGCCTGCATCTTTTCGTGCCATGACAACGATTTTTATATCAGCAATAGGGCCAACCCAGTTAAACAGAGTTTCTCTGTGCTCTGAGCGTGTGGTAGAAAAGAGCACTGAGCTATCTTGCGTTAAGACAGTTCGATATGAACGTGCCCAAGGTTGTAATGTCACCTGAGAAATATCAATCTCTTCTCCAACCAACTTGCTTGCAGCAACGAGAATTTCCACCGCATAGCCCGAGATTTTATCGTCTTTCATGTAATTAGCAGGGGGATATGACTCCGTAAAGAACGACAGTTGACGCAGGTCGTCAGAGTTTCCCGCCGCAGACACCGATAAAAAAGAGAGCACCAATCCAATCAATGGTGACAGAAGAGCAGGTGTTCGCTTCATGACAAATTACCAGTTAGTGAGTTCTCTATAAACTTAGTCCACACAACGGGAGTTCTAAAGAAAAAATAGCGGATTAAAACCAAGCGCTTGTAATGCCACTCCGACAAACTGTATTCCCCCGAGAACCTGAGTACCGCGCTATTAAGAGCGACTGATCATTGGCTTGGAGCGTCGTATTCTCGTTGAGGGACCACTTGGTGCCTTAACCACCAAGTAGACAGCGGTCGCAGCGAAACCAAACCCCAGCATACCAAGACCATCAAAAGACTCACCAAAAACAAGCCACGCTTGGATTGCAGTGGTCGGAGGCACAAGATAAAAAACCGAAGCCACTTTCGACGATGCGCCATGTTCCACCATATAAAGCAATAAAAGAATCGCGACGCAGGACAGCACAACAACCAGCCAGATAAGAGTAAGTACAAACTCGACGGTCCAATCAACTTCCATTGACTCAAAATGCATCGCATAAGGCAAGAATAAGCAAGCTGCAGCCAAATACTGAACCATCGCACTGCCGACCATATCCGCACCTTGGCAAAAACGTTTTTGATATAAAGTGCCGAGAGTGATCCCGATCAGCGACAGCACACACAGAGCGATGGCGGCAAACTTATGCGCTTCCTCTTGCCATTGAGTTTTGCCAATCAAGACTAAACCAATACCGACAAACCCCAAAGCTAAGCCTACCCACTGCGACACTTTGAATTGTTCACGACTGAACACCACCAATAAGATGGCGGTTAATATCGGCTGAATGCCGACCAGAAGCGAGCTCAACCCAGCTGGCATTCCTAAATCAATCGCAATATAGGTACCACCTAGGTAGAAGCCATGAATCAAAACCCCGACCACGCAGCTATGCCAAAACAGCTTGCCTTGGGGTATCGAGCGACGCAGTAAAGCGATCAGCAATAAAAACAACCCTACATTGGCCAGCATGCGAATAGTGAGCAATGTCACGGGCTCCGTATACTGTAGACCAAACCTAGCTCCTACAAAGCCCGATGCCCAAAGCACCACAAATACAAACGGGATTAACCTCACCAACATGTCATTTCCTCTGGCTTTTTCTCTCTAATTGGCGCTACTTTAATAAGGGACAGATAAATCAAAAAGACACAGATAGAGTTATTTTAATGGGTACAGATTCATTAGCCGACAACAAGTTTGTTCAAGTAGAGCACTACATTCGTCAGGCGATTAACAATGGTATTTATCAACCTGAAGACAAACTGCCATCGATCCGCCAACTGGTTATCGACTTGAAGGTCAGCAAAAATACCGTCATTCGAGCCTATCAGGAGATGGAAGCCGAAGAGCTCATTTATGCTGTACCCAAATCAGGTTATCGCGTTAAAGCGACACAGCCAAGGGAGTTGCAGCAGCAACCACCTCAGTCGATTGATTTGCTATCTGTTTCGAAAGAAATCCTCAGCTATCCAGAGGAGAAAGAGTTGTTACCAACTGGCTCTGCCCATCCAAACATTCAGACTCCAGCCATCAAATCGCTGTATGCGGAAATAGGCCGTCACAGCAGAATGCAAAGCCACATGCCGAGTCATTATCAACTGCCTCCAGGCAATGATAGACTCATTAAGCAGTTGGCAAAAATCAGCCGTGACCTTGGTGTCAAAGCCAATCCGAATGATTTAGCTATCACTCACGGAGCTCAACAGGGGATCAGTCTTGCACTTCGCGCTCTAACCACACCCGGAGACATCGTCGCCGTGGAGTCGCCCTGTTACTTTGGCAATCTGCTTTTGATGGAGTCGCTTGGGCTAAAAGTGGTCGAGATCCCGAGTTGCATCCGCAATGGTATCGACCCTAAAGCGCTCGAAAATGCGATTAAGGAATGGCCCATCGCTGTGATCCTGATAACGCCAAACTTCACTAATCCAACAGGGTCACGGATGCCGGAAGAAAGGCGAATTGAACTACTCAACGTGTCTAAAGATATCCCAATTATCGAAGACGACGTTTTTGGCGCACTGGCATTTGATCGTGGCGTATTACCACTGAAAACACTCGATAGCCAAGATCGGGTGATCTACGTAAATTCACTATCAAAGATGCTCGATTCCAGATTACGAATCGGTTGGATTCTTTCTGGAAAATATCGTTCAGAGATCGAGAAATATCTGATTTGTGACAATATGGGCAGCTTGAACCTGATGCAATCCGCTGTAGGCGAATTTCTATCGACAGGAAAATATCGACAGCATATCAATAAGATGCAGCGTACCTATCAACAAAACAACCGTCGTTTCAGCCTACTGCTTACAACAGCGTTAAACCGCTATACAGAGCTCTGTAATAGTTACCACCTATCTCAACCACAAGGTTCTTTTTTTAGTTTGGCTTACCTTGCCCGAGTCGGTTGACAGCTTCACTCTCTATAAAGAATGCAATAGGCATAAGATCAGCATCCTACCGGGAACTGTATTTGCAACCGCGGATCAATTTCGCCACTGTATCCGTCTGAGTACCGCTAACTTTGAAGATACTTCGGAGTGGCATCAAGGCATCGAACTATTGGCTAAACTGATTCACCAACAAGTTATCGAATCTACACAGACCCTGATATAACTCTCTGATTAAACATTTAAATTTCTCCGTCACTCTCGTATATTAGATTCGACGGAAAACCCATTACATACAAGGATGATATCACCATGACTGCCATCACTGCGCAAGAAGTCCTGTCCTTTTGGTTTGAAGAGTTAGAACCTAAAGACTGGTTTGTAAGTAGCGAACAGCTAGATAATACGATCACGCAACGTTTCGGTGACCTATTACAACGTGCGGCGCAATCTGAGCTTTACAGCTGGCGTACCAACGCTCTCGGTCGACTGGCGGAAGTCATTGTACTCGACCAGTTTTCACGTAATGTGTATCGTAATACGCCCAAAGCGTTCGCACAGGACCCATTGGCACTGGCGCTGGCACAAGAGGCCATCGCTTTAAGTAAAGATGCCGAGCTTTCACCAACGCAGCGGTCTTTCCTTTATATGCCGTTTATGCACAGTGAGTCTCTGCTGATTCATGAGCGTGCCGTTGAATTGTTCAAAGCTCCAGGCATGGAAAATAACTACGAATTCGAGATCAAACATAAGGTTATCATTGAGCGATTCGGTCGCTATCCGCACCGAAACGAAATACTAGCAAGAGAAAGTACTGCCGAAGAAGTTGAATTTCTAACTCAGCCAGACTCTAGCTTCTAACTTCGATAATGAGTACGTTTTTCGCCGGTTTTACACTCGGTCTTTCATTAATCTTGGCCATCGGCGCTCAGAATGCGTTTGTCCTTAAGCAAGGAATCAAACAGCACCACGTGTTGTTGGTCTGTTTGATTTGCTCACTTTCAGACGCCATCCTGATTTCTGCTGGTGTTGCAGGGTTTGGTTTAATCGTAGCGAAATTTCCTTTGATTGAACTCGTCGCTCGTTATGGCGGTGGCCTATTTTTGCTCTGGTACGGTCTGCGCAGCCCAAAAATGGAAACCTTGCCCTCCATAACGCTACAGGCTTTCGGCCAAAAGTTTTTCAAGCGGTATCCTCCTCATTGGAAACCTGACACTGTGAAAAAGAACGAAAGTGCCTTTCGTCTTCAGATCGTGCCTTATCTTGCAGATAGGGAAGTGGAATCCCTTGTTCGAAAGGAAGTACCGATATAAGTTCTGGAAAGACAAGGTTGGAAAGGCTCTCTACTTTTAATCGTAGTGAGTAAAATATTCAAAATTAAAGCGTAGATATTAATCAATGCTGAGAGTAAAAATAAAATCACACTTATTCTTCGTTATTTAAAGATAAATGTATTTTATAGCGCTGGAGTTTTTGGGGCACCTTCAGAAGGTCGTTTCATGCGCTCTTAAACAGAACCAGTAATCTGCTGCCTAACCTTAATTACTAGTAAGGAGACGTGGGTTATTCCCTATGACGCTTTCTAATAAATACTTTCGATAAACCTCCCTACCACTCCCTATTTTATCACTCAAAAGTAGTCAAACGTAAAACTTATTTAACATTATTTAATAATGGGAGGTTTATTTTTATGTTAGAAGTTTTTGACATTATGGCTTTTATTATAAGGTTATTAGTGTTGAATTCTATATTGCGTGGTAGCCTTTTTGGGGGATTGCTGGTGCTTTAAGTGCAATGTCTTATCGAGTCGATTCTTTCGGAGTTGGTGTCTCGGTGGCGGCTTTGGCGTTGGCCTTTGTCGTTTATGTTAACTTAAAAACCGTTCGTTCTAAAAGCGCACTTTGGTTCCTATTTGGCCTTGCTTATTACACGACCAGCTTATTTTGGGTAAATGGTTATTTGGCTCAAGAGTATGGGGATGCAAGCTGGATTCGGTGGGGGCTTTGGCCTCTTTTAGTCATTATTCTATCATCCAGTTTTCTCATTATTCCTTGTCTTTTAGCCACTCTGACTGATTCTCGCACGCTCGTAGCGCTTCCTTTTGTTTTGGTGTCTCTGGATATATTAAGAGAGCACACTGTCTTTTCTTTTTGCTTGGTTACACCCAGGGCTCTTGTTGCTAGATGTTGGGTTTTCCGGTTGGCTAAGTGTTATTGGCGCATTGGGTGGGAGCTTTCTTGTTTATCTACTGGCCAGCTCATGTGCTTGGCTGATATCTAACAAATCAAGTCGTCTTAAGTCTTTTGCGTTGTTCTCAACGATATTAGTGAGTTTATGGGTGGGTAATCAGGCGCTCTTATTGCCCCAGCTCTCTGAGCAAAGTCAATCGAACACTTCTGTTCGTATTTTACATAGTAACTTCACGGGGCCGCATAAGCTTTCTAAGAACGATGTTATTGAGCGCATGCAACGTTACGTCTCCCTATCTCTACAAGCCCCTAAGGCCGATATCGTTGTGTGGCCAGAATCCTCTATGTCCTTACCTTATGAAGAGATACAGCCATTCGTGAAGGACAGTTTAGACAAGCTGAAACAAAAGAGTGTTGTGGTGGTATGGGGCGGACAAGCTAGAAACGGTCAACATTTACAGAATGTGATTTACCGAAGTGATCAACCCTCACCGATTTACTTTAAACAACGATTAGTTCCTTTCGGTGAATATCGCCCCGCTTGGTTCATCGATTGGGTTGAGCAAGTGACACTTTCTCGAGGCGGCGATATTCAGGTCGCTTCTAATTCGATTGACCAGCATGAGTTTGGCTCTCTTCGAGCGGTGCTCGCTGTGTGTTATGAAGCGCTCTATTCCGATGTTTTCACCTCTAAATTGCACGCTGGCAACGTCGCCTTTTTATTAAGTGATGTTGAGTGGACTGATACCCCTTGGGTGAAACAATTCTTATTGAAGCTTAGTCGTGTTAGGGCGGCTGAAGTGGGCAAGTCTGTCGTCTATGCCACCAATCAAGGAAAAACCAGCTTAATTGGCCCTGATGGGGCGGTTCTTCGTCAAGTGGAAAACCAAGCAACGCAGGTGATGGATGTCTTGGTGCCTTTGAATACGCGCCAAACGCTTTACACGCAGTATGGACATCAGTGGCTATTGTGGCTTTCTGGTGGCGTACTTCTACTTATTCACCTTGCTAACCGTATGCACCCCATTAACACATACTCTCTTAATCAAAAGCGCCTATTTAGAGCGCAATAATACAAGGATACGTCATGGTATATCGTTGGCTAACGATTGGGGTACTTATCACCCTGACGCTCGGAGTAGGCGTTATTGCTCTCAATTACGAAAATTCAATTCAAACTCAACGCATCGGTCATTCAGCGCCCCCAGTAGACTTGGGGCGGAGCTCTAGCTCTGATAATCACCTGTCCACTGGGTTTGAAAACCAACAGGTAGCATCACAACAGCCATTTGAATCTCAAAGTGAACGCATTGAAGCTCAGATGTTGTCAGAGCTGGAGACGCTTAATCAAGACATTGCCGATGAAAAAGTCAGGTTAGACCAAGACACGGTCGAAGCGCAATCAATGGAGGAGTCTCCGGAATTGGTTTTGGCAAGGGCCAGTGTCATTTTGTCTGAGTTAGAGAGTGAAGGCATTGTGTTGAATTATGACCCTACACTTTTAACGCCAGACGCCGTTTCACCCACGATACAAGCCATTGAACAGCAAGTGGTCGACGTAGAAACTGACCTGATTGATATTGAAAAAAGATTCAATAACCTCGGCAATAATAAGGAGTCGTTATGATGAAAACGATGAGTGTCATGAAAGTGAGCGCTGCATTACTTATGTTAGTTAGCGTCTCATTGCCGACGGTTGCCGCTTCGGTTGGCGAGCTCAGTGGACGCGCTTTGGTTTCTCAAGGCAAATCTGGGTATCAGGTTGATTTGCAACTGCCTAGTGGCGTCAACGACTTAGTTCCCGCGTTATCAGTTCAATATCAGCAAGGCTCTGCCAATGGTCCGTTAGGGCTTGGAATGACCTTGAATGGCCTGTCGAGTATTACTCGCTGTAGTCGTAACAAACAAGACGATGGCTTCAATAGTGGGATACGATTTGATGAGACCGATGTGTATTGCTTAGACGGTCAACGTCTCTTTTTAGTGTCTGGTAGCGAAGGCCAAGGGGGAGCGAATATCGAACGAAAGGGGGATGGCAGACCAAGATTGTCGCAAACGGTCAATTATCTTCTGGACCAGAAAGCTGGACGATTTATTCGTCTGATGGTTACGTGACGCGTTATGGCTCAAGAGAGGATGCTCAATTAACCATTGATGGTCATGGCCTTGAGTGGTTCATCTCGAGACAATCCGACCGATTTGAAAATGGTATCGACTTTCGCTATCGCACTCATCAAGGTCAGCGCTACCTCGATAATATTCAATATGCCGACGTGAACCTGGCTTTTAACTATACGAACCGCCCTGACGTGCTTACTGCCTATCGTTTTGGTCACAAGCAGACACTGGGACAAAGGCTCGACCATATCCAAATTAATCGCGGTGGTCATGGGCTTCGTCGCATTGAATTTGCATACGGTAAAGTCAATTCTCAAGGCATTGAATTCAGTCGAATGGAGAGTCTGCGAGTGTGCGGCTCTGGTAGCAATTGCATGCCTGCGCATACTTTTGAATGGGAAAGTAACCCATACGCAGAGGGAGAGCCTGAGCAAAAAACATTGTACTCTCTCGATGAATTGAAAGGGTTTGTTGCGGGTGATATCAACCGAGATGGTCTCAGTGACATGTGCTACCTTGACGATGGGCTTTATTGCGGAATTAACCAGGGGCAAGGGAACTACGCCTCAGCGACAAAGTGGAGTCACGACTTTCAAGGCAGTGCATGGGAGGACGCTCAAAACTACGCGTCGTTGAGCTTAATTGATATTAATGAAGACAGCTTTCAAGACCTGTGTGCATTCAATGAAACCGGTTTTTTCTGCGCGTTGAATAATCAAGGACGTTCGTTTAATTCGGGGCGTTACTGGAGTCGAAATTACACCATTGATGATGCAGTAAGACTGTTGGATGCAAACAACGATGGTTTGGCGGATGTTTGCCGAGTTGACTCCAACCGAGTGGTTTGCGCCAACAATACAGGGCGAGGACTTAGCGCCGATTATGTCTTAATGGACCAAGGTTACCCGTTAGAGAAAACGTATCAGTCAATCTCCTTTGGTGTTGGAAGTGTTGATTTCGACCCCGTGAATCTGCCACAAAGCCAATTTATTGATATTAACCAAGATGGCTTTGCTGATTTATGTGGCGTGAAGCTTGATGGTCATTTTTATTGCTCTTTGGGTCGAAAATCCAGCAGCCGTACGCTTTCTTTTCAATTGCCTCAACGCTGGGCAAGTCAATTGCCCATTGGGTTAAAAAACACCGTTTCACAATCACCGAATCATGATACCCATGAGCAAGACATCAAGGTAGTTGAGCAATTGCAACGTACCATGAACCTTGTCGATGTTACCGGTGACGGATTGGCCGAGCTATGTTACCGACAAGGGAACGATTTTGTTTGCCATCAAAATACAGGGCAAGGTTTTGATGCCGCGAAAACATGGTTACCGCTTGGACAAGACCATTTTAGAATCGACACTGGCAATGAAAATAACGTGTCACAGGTTGAAGCATCCATCATGCTGTCTGACCGAAACAATGATGGGTTGTCCGACTTGTGCTATATCGCTGGAGAGCGCGTTTATTGTGCTTATGGCGACGGTAAGCATTTTAATTCGCCGACCGTGTTAGCCACGTTAAATGCCGACCTTGATTTGCTTAAAGACAAAATGTCGTTATCTGGGAATAAGATTCAAAAATTCTTTGGTATTAAAACCACGATTTACTCTATGGCTGTGAATAACGTTTACGGGCCGTTCAAAAAAGGCGTCGACGCCAATGGCGACGGCTTAATCGGCGACTGTTATCGCTCTATCGATGGGTTAACCTGCCTCTCTTATGAGTTCGAGCCGCTGGCTTTACTCAAATCGGTGACGTCAGGGTTAGGGGTGAAAAGTGAGTTTGAGTATGGATTAACAGGAAATGCCTCTGTGTTTCAAGGGGCGCTTGCGCCTTCAGGACTCATTGCGCTTGAGCCAAATTTTAAAGTGGTCAAGGCACTTAAGCGCAGTAATGGCATAGGAGGTATGAACCGTACTGAGTACTTTTATAAAGGGTATCACGCTCACCCTGATAAGGGCCTGCTCGGATTTGGGGAAATACAAACCAAAGATTTAGCGAGTCATACCCTCACCTCCACCGTAACCGGCTATCGCAGTGATTGGACACCTTATGTTGAGCGTACGCAAACGCGAATCAATAACCAAAAGATTGCTCAAAGCGAATTTGATTATAGAGAGGTGACGTCTCCTATCGCTGGGCAGTCTTGGCCACAAATGATTGAAAGCCGTCAATCGGCGTGGGATACATCAGGAAACCTTTTGACCCATACGGTTACGCAATATCAAGGTTACGACGCGCTTAATTTCCCCGATACCATCACTCGAACGGTCGAGGATGGTAATGGTGAACGATTTGTTGAAAAAACGAGCACGCGTTATCAGCATGATACGCAGCGTTGGTTAATCGGCAAACCTCTTGATGTGTCTGTGACCAAATCCAATGGTCATGACTCTCAAACGAGAAACACGACCTTCTCTTATGATGCGAATACCGGGGCTTTGGTTAAGCAAACCGTCGAGCCTGGACATGCACTCTCGTTAACGACGCAATTTGACTACAATGCCAGCGGATTTCGCACCTTAGAGCGTACGACTGGCAGTGGTGAAACGCGTCAATCGACAACCCTGTACGATGCTTTAGGTCGAGTGACGAAGCATACTAACGCCCTTGGTCACTTTGTCACGACCACTTATAACAACTCCTGTGGTTCACCCGATACCGTCACCGATGCTAATGGGTTGACGACCCGGTTTGCTTATGACGATTATTGTCGAGAAATTAAGAAAACCTTGCCGGATGGTAACTGGGTTGAACAAATCTATGAATGGAGTGATGGCGCGGATGCTGGCTTAGACCAACACGGATTGACGCTGGGTGACCGCAGCGTCTTCATGGTGACCACGCAAACCTCTCAGGGCGGTTTATCGACTACGTATTTTGACAAGTTGGGACGTGAAGTGCGCACCAAGCAATTGAACGGTGATGGTAAAACCGTGATGGTTGATAAGGTTTACAATGCAATAGGCCAGCTCGTTGGGGAAACCGTGCCTTATTTTGAGGGGTACTTCGCTGGCGATGCGACGTACTGGTTACAAACCACTTATGACGGGTTAGGTCGACCTACAACTCAAACTCAACCAACAGAAGATGTTGGGGACTTAGTATCCACAACGTATTATCAGGGACTAACCGCAACAATAACGGGCCCCGGTACATTTGAGAAGATTGAGCAGACTAATGGTTTGGGGCAAACGGTCCAAATCGTAGAAAATGGTCAGTCAACCCTACGCTATACCTATGATGCATTCGGTAATCTCACCCAAACCGATACCAATGGACTGGTAACGGAACTGAGTTATGACCAACGTGGTTATAAAACCAAGATGATTGACCCTGCGATGGGTACTTGGACGTATGGTCACAACGCGTGGGGAGAGCTGGTTTGGCAACAGGATGCGAAAGGACAGCGCACCACGTTCACTTATGATGCACTCGGTCGTAAAGTCAATGAAATTCGCCCAGATGAAATCAATCAATGGCAATATGACCAATCGTTGAAAGGCAGACTGGATGCCTCCAGCAGTGACAGTAGCCAACGTCGTTATACGTACGATGCGTTGGGGCGCACTCAATCGATGACCCTATCCATTGATGGCTCAGAGTACACGACCTACTACGAGTATAATGAAGAAGGTCGTCTCAGCCGGGTTACCTTCCCGTCGGGGATGAACTTAGATAAAGATTACGATGTGAATGGTCTGATTAAGCGAATGAGTATCCCTTATCCTGATATTTGGGATAGCCAATACCTGCAAATTGAGGAAGCGTTAAAAGCCACCTCAGAGCGCATTGTTGAACTCGAGATGCAGGCTTATGAACTTGAGAAAAGTGCGCAATTTTATATCGAGGAGTCTGAGCGTTTGCGTCAAGCGGCAGCGCAGTTGTTTGCCAAAAGTAATAGTTACCAACATACCGCTAACACACTCAGCGCCAGCGCGAGTTCGTTATTTCGAAGTGCCAATATTAATGCTAACCGCGCCGCGAGTTATCGTCGTAGCGCACAATATTACTGGCGCGCTTTTGGTAATCGAGTGTTCAGTAACTACAAAACACAAAATGGATACGCGTATTACAAATATGACCGATGTACCAAGAAAGATTGGAAAGGAAATTGTAAAAAGAAAGAATATTTTACCGCTAAAGTACCACTATGGATGGTTCAGACGCGTCGCTGTTTTACAGGAAAGTTCGCATCGCTTGGTTGCTACAATGGCGCAAGGGCCAGTATTAACTTAACGCAAGTTTATAAGCAATGGGCAAACCACTATCAAGCCATTGCGAATCGTCAACGTGCTCAGGCCTACCAAAAGCGGAATCAGGCGAACCACTATCAAGCGGCCTCTGATAATGCAGAGCGTCGCGCAAATGAATTGATTGCTCAAGCGCAACAAAATGCCGCGTTAGCCAGACAAGAAACTGACTTACTGTCTAACTTAACCGATGAACTTGATGATTTGGTGGTCGCGGAGGCTGAGCTTCAAGAGATAATGGACCAGCGTCTAGACGATGATACGGCGGAAATTGTCTGGGTAGCGACCAGTCGTGATAACTTTGGACGAATTGGTGGTGAGCTCTTTGGTAATGGGATGCTGACAAGGCGTGATATTGACCGCTCTCGCGGTACGGTTCAACGCATTACGACAGGGATGGGAGATAACTACCTTCGAGACATTCATTATACTTACGATGAGCGTGGCAATGTTCTGAGCAAAATCAGCGCGGTCCGAAATCAACAAGAGTACTACCAGTATGATGACTTTGACCGCTTAACACAATGGCACTACAGCGATAACCGTAGCGTTGCTCAGGTCGAGCGCGATTACCGTTATGATGTGTATGGTAACTTGACGTATAAAACCGGACAGGGCCAGTTTAATGTTAATGCCAACGGGCAACTGGTTGGTGATTACACGTATGATGCCAACGGCAACATGCTGACAGGTCGTGGCCGTACGCTTGCGTGGAACTCGTTTAACAAAGCTAGACATATCAACGACAATGGCAACATCGTGCAATATGAGTATGGTAGTGAGCGTGAACGTGTGAAACAAACCTCTGATGGTGTGACGACATACTACATTAGTCCTGAATATCAGCTTGAATTATCAATGGATAACAGCGGTAAGACCGTGACAACCATGCGTCACCGCTTCCTTGCGGATAACCAAGCCGTCGCTGAGCATGTCAAAACGTTAATCGGCAGTGAAAAGCAAATTGACCGAACCGCCTATTTCCATCGAGATGCGTTAGGGACGGCAGATTTAATCACCGACCCGAATGGGCAAGTGCAAATTGAGCGCGGTTATACGCCGTTTGGTGAGCTACTGGCCTCTGCTGAGTTACAAGCCACACCGATGTTTACCAACGCTGAAATGCGCGGCTTCACTGGGCATGAAAATGTCGGTAACAGCAGCGGTCTTATCAACATGAACGCGCGACTTTACGACCCAGTCATTGGTCGATTCCTCAGTGCGGATACGTTTGTACCAGAACCAAGCTTTAGCCAAAGTTACAACCGCTACGCATACGTTTATAACAACCCATTGAAATATACAGATCCGACGGGGCATTGGGTGTGGTGGGCCGCGGCCATGGCCTTTTTTGTGGCAAGTCAAACCTTTGAAAACCCGGCGATACAAATGGCAGGGATGGTGGTTGGCGCTATCGCAATGGGGTACGCCACCTCCGGGTTGTATACGGGATTACAACCCGCCGCGCAAGCGGCGGCGAGCGGAGCAACCGTGTCATTTTCTACGACTTATATCACGACCGGTGACTTTGGTGACTCGATGCAAGCTGGCGTGTTAGGAGGGCTATCTGCGGGTGTCACCTATGGGGTAGCTCATGGTGCTGCGGGTGGCGCAAGTCCGTTTGGCGCCGCTTTGCCCGTCGCTCATGGTGTGGTGCAAGGCGGCTTCCATGAACTGCAAGGTGGCAGCTTCAAGCAAGGCTTTATCAGTGGTGTGATTGGCAAGCTTGGCGGTGGCATTGTTCATGCCAATGTTCAAACGCAGCTACTTCAAGCCGGAGGTATGGTGATTGTGTCCGGTATTGCGGCGGCAGCCAGTGGTGCCAATAGCCGAGATGCAGTGATGCGTTCTGCTGTTAGTAGTATTACGATTTACTTTTACAATGATATCTGGAATGGAATGCATGGAGTTGCTCAAATGAGCGAAGCTAAAAGCATAATGCAAGACGCTGACGCTGTAGCGACAGAGCAAACAGTAGAGTTTGTAAAAGAAGAAGGTCCAGGTTTGATGGCGGATGGATTAACTGTTGGGGCCGCAGCATATGCGTGCTATCAAAGTATTGGAGTACTATGTTCGGCTTCCGCATCTTGGGCCGCCGCGAGCATTGATAGTCGATTAGGGAATAAAAACCATTTGCTTGTTGATGGAATGATTGGTCTTGGTTTTAGTGAGGGGCATGCTAGAAAAATTAACAATACTATTGGATTAGGTTTATCTGTCCCTGGCGCTGTGCGAGTGGGAATTATGGGTGAACCCTTGAAGAGTAATGTTGGTGATATTATAGGTATCGGAGTCTGGAGTTATGAGCGTTATTACAGAAATGACAATGAGAACTAAGGTTGGTACGTTTGTATTATTTGTATTTTGTGCACTAGTATGGGCAGATATTGCTAATGAGATTGGGAAAAAGTAGAGGTGAAGTCAACAGCTTTGAAATTTATTGATATAGGTTACGTCGGCCGAGATCCTACAAGGAACTATTTTTATTTGTTAGATAACGGAGTTAAAATTCGTGCTCCTGATAATAATAAAGAGAATAGCTTCTTTTTGACGGAATATCTTCGCCAAGATTTTAAGTGTGACGTTGTGTATTTTGAAAACGATAGCCTAATTAATAATGACATCAATGTTGCTAATTCTATTCGTTGTGGTGACGACGAGAGGTATTTGTATAATGACTAATGTTAAACACTATTCTGTTAAACTATGTTTTGCATCAGCTTTAGCCACACTTGCGGGCTGTGGCGGCGGAGATAGTAGCAGCTCTACCAACTCAAACCCAGACTCAAATGTTACTCGTTACAGCAGTAATTATGCTGCATCAGGTCCTTCTGTGGGGATCACTTACGGAAGCGCATGGCGCGACTGGGGGGAACGAGTCCGTTAGGATCGGCTTTGCCCGTCGCTCATGGTGTGGTGCAAGGCGGCTTCCATGAACTGCAAGGTGGCAGCTTCAAGCAAGGCTTTATCAGTGGTGTGATTGGCAAGCTTGGCGGTGGCATTGTTCATGCCAATGTTCAAACGCAGGTACTTCAAGCCGGAGGTATGGTGATTGTGTCCGGTATTGCGGCAGCAGCCAGTGGTGCCAACAGCCAAGATGCAGTGATGCGTTCTGCTGTTAGTAGTATTACGATTTACTTATACAATGATATCTGGAATGGAATGCATGGAGTTGCTCAAATGAGCGAAGCTCAGTCTAGGGTGGATCAAATAAATTCTAGGGCACATGAGGCGACAGTAAGATTTTTCAAAAAGGAAGGAATAGGACTGTGCATTGATGCCGCGACAGTCGTTGCTGGTGGTATTGACTGTGTAGCAGGTTCCAAAGTGGGGTGTGGGCCTGCGTTATGGGCTGCGGCAAATATTGATGCTAGGTTCAATCAGCAACCGCATATTGTTGAACAAGGTCTTACACAGTTGAATGTACCAAGAGCTGATATGGTTTCAGATGGAATTGGCGTTTTGTTATCAGTTAAAGGTACAGGCAACTTTATACAAGGTTCTAGATCTATTGATGATACTGCAGATGCTATAGGTGTTGGGGTCTTTACATATGAGCAAAGTCATAAGCATTAGAGGTTTAGCTACGACTCTTATGGTAGCGTTGGTATGGTATTTTTTTACTATATCTGGAACAGAAGGGGAGCTAGTAAAGGTTAATACAACACTGGAATTTATAGGCGAGAAGAGTATGCGCTCATCGGGAACCTATTATTATTATGTGACCGAAGGTGGAGTAAAGTTAGAGGCTAGGACTATTAGAGGTAATTACGAACGGCTAGAGAGTTTAAAGTATATAAGTGATGTTAGGTGTGATGTAATTTATTTTCGCAACGAAAGTTTGGTTTTTAATGAATATCAAACAGTAAAGACCATTGAATGTGGCAACAAAGAGTATTATCTCAAGTGAAAAAAACATTAATTAAAATAGAATGAAATTGTACTCAATATCATTGTTACCATTGGCAGATATAGACTGTGGCGGCGGAGATAGTAGCAGCTCTACCAACTCAAACCCAGACTCAAATGTTACTCGTTACAGCAGTAATTATGCTGCATCAGGTCCTTCTGTGGGGATCACTTACGGAAGCGCATGGCGCGACTGGGGGGAACGAGTCCGTTTGGTGCCGCTTTGCCCGTCGCTCATGGTGTGGAACTGCAAGGTGGCAGCTTCAAGCAAGGCTTTATCAGTGGTGTGATTGGCAAGCTTGGCGGTGGCATTGTTCATGCCAATGTCCAAACGCAGGTACTTCAAGCCGGAGGTATGGTGATTGTCTCTGGGATTGCCGCAGCAGCCAGTGGTGCCAATAGCCGAGATGCAGTGATGCGTTCTGCTGTTAGTGTGATTACAGTTTATTTGTTTAATGAGTTAGGTAAAACTCAGGGAGATCATAACTTTACATGGGCAGTGAATAAAGAGAGGAAGAGATTGAGATCTTTGGGGTGGAAAGGGTATTCAAATGAAATGAAAATGTTTGGGTACGATGGGGAGAGTAGAACTGAGGCGAACTTGAGCCAGTTGGATTTAGACAAAAAACTAGAAGGGCTTGCTATAGAAGGGCTGGTGAACAAGATTTCACAAACAGATCCGACACAATATGGTCTAGAAGGGGCTGTAGGTGCTTGGGGAGCAATTAGCGGCCGTGTAGGTATCTTCTCTACCTTTTTGAGTTTCATTGGTATTCGAGATTGGGCTGAACCGATGATATATGAGCCAACATTAACATTTGACTACGACTGCCAAGGTATTACTTGTGAAGTTATGGGATATGAGTAATGAAAAGGTTTTTACTATTAAAACAGATTCACATTTTATCGCTGTTTTTTATTTCTTTTTGGGTTAGCGCACAAAACTATGATTCGATGGGGTGTAGATGGAATATCCCTGATGATATCGAGAAGTTAGATAGAAATATTTATTCTTCACTTACTCACAATATACTTATCGAATTTGAAAATATGACTGATTCAAAGTTAGAAAGTAACTATGATAACGCCGAAATTGTCGAGGAGCTTGTGAACTCATCGTTTCATTACCAGAGGCTTACAGGTTTAGATAAGTTTTCAGAAATTACTATATTTTATTTAGTAAGGCACAACTATGAAGGTGAAATGCTATCTATTTCTTCCCATGGCAGTAGTGTTGAAATGAAAGAACTGAATGAAAATCGCGTAGTGATAGAGCTTGCAGTTGATGGTTCTATTGTGCAAGCAAGCTGTAATGGCTCACCGAGTGAATAGCATATAGAAGATTTAAGTGGAGCGTTTCATCGATATTACGCAACAAGAGGAGTGGTGACTCGATGCAAGCTGGCGTGTTAGGAGGGCTATCTGCGGATGCATGTCTATCTGGATACCGTCGTATTGCTTGGCTCCATCTCTACCCAATACGAACCGAATAAATTGCAGTTTGCTCTTGGCGCTGTCAGTGCCTCATTTGTATTCTTTTTCAGCCTTGGATATGGGGCTAAGCGCCTGATTCCAGCTTTCCGCCATGCTCGCTCATGGAAAATACTCGAAGCAATCATCGGAATCATCATGCTTGTGTTAGCGTATAACTTAGTTTTCTGACTTAAGGGAGTTATCATTATGATTGAAGTAAAAGGACTTGATCATATCGTTCTGCGAACAGGCAACATCCAAGCTATGCTCCACTTCTATCGAGACATACTACACTGCCCTATCGAACGGGAGCTTCCAGAGCTGGGCTTGACACAGCTTCGCGCAGGCGACGCCCTTATAGACTTGGTTGTCGTCGACAGTGAGCTAGGCAAATTAGGAGGCAAAGCGCCCAGTCAGAATGGCCGCAATGTCGATCACTTCTGTCTTCAAATCGTTCCGTTAGAAGAAAACGCTCTGCTCAACTATCTCGATCAATCCGGCCTCATCTATGAACCCTTTGCAGAACGCTACGGTGCTCAAGGCTTTGGTCGCTCAATATATATTCATGATCCAGAAGGAAATGTGGTCGAGCTCAAAGCGCAAACATTGACCTAACACTATCGCTACATTTCTTCGATCATCTCTTTTAATGTATGCATCTCATTGGTTAAAAGGACTGTACTGTGCGTATTGCAATATTGGATGACTATCAAGATCAAGTTCGTCACTTAGACTGTTATAAAAAACTGAATGGCCATGAGGTCACTGTTTTTTCTGGCATCCCTTCAAACGAGAATCAATTGATCGAACAGCTACAACCGTTTGAGATATTGGTGCTGATTCGAGAACGCACCATCATCACACCCAATCTACTTAAAAACCTACCAAACCTAAAACTCATCAGCCAGACAGGAAAAATCAGCAATCACCTTAATCTAACGGATTGCGATCAACATCAGGTGGCCGTTGCCGAAGGCATTGGTTCCCCTATTGCTCCGTCTGAGTTGTGTTGGGCATTAATTATGGCAGCCAGCCGCCATATTCCTGCATACCTAGAACGGTTCAAACAAGGACAGTGGCAGCAATCCGGTCAACCTAGATTGGGGAAAACTCTCAATGGACAAACCCTAGGCATTTGGGGTTTTGGTAAAATCGGACAACGCATTGCTAAATACGCTGAAGCGTTCGGAATGCAGGTGATAATCTGGGGTAGTGAATCCTCCAGACAAAATGCTCTAGAGATGGGTTACCAAGCCGCAAGCAGTCGAGAAACGTTTTTTGAACATTGCGATGTGATTTCACTGCACCTGAGACTTAACGATGCAACACGCCACATTGTCACTCAGAAAGATCTAGACGCAATGAAGCCGGATTCGTTGCTGGTTAACATCAGTCGGGCTGAGCTCATTGAGCCAGATGCGCTCTATCAAACACTGGCTAAGGCTCCAACCAAACAAGCCGCCGTGGATGTTTTTGACTATGAGCCCGCCGCAAAAGACAACGAACCTCTACTGAGTTTACCCAACGTAGTTGCAACACCACATTTAGGCTACGTAGAGCAAGGCAGTTATGAGCTCTACTTTCAACACGCCTTTGACAACATCCTCTCCTTCGCGAAAGGTGACTATAGCAATATCGCTAACGCCTATATTCTGGAGTAATGGTCATGATCACGCTCATTAACGGAGATATCACACAAGCTAAAGTAGATGCTATCGTCAATGCGGCTAACCCGAAGATGCTGGGTGGCGGAGGCGTCGATGGTGCAATCCATAGAGCGGCAGGTTCAGATCTCCTGAAAGCCTGTCAGCAAGTAAAAGCCGTTGATGGTGTGCGCTGTCCTTCAGGCCAAGCAAGAATAACCACCGCAGGTAAACTAAGAGCAAAACATGTTATTCATGCTGTCGGCCCTATTTATCATCAAGTTGCTAATCCAGAGCAAATATTGCAATCTGCCTATCGGGAATCACTCAAACTAGCACTCGCTCATCAGTGCCTAAGCATTGCCTTACCAGCAATTTCTTGCGGCGTTTATGGTTATCCATTACAGGAAGCCGCAGAGATTGCGTTAACGGTATGCACAGAGAGCGAATTTGCTCAGCTGGACATTCAGTTTTACCTTTTTGGTGAAGAAATGATGACCATCTGGCAACACGTTCAGACGACACTCATTCAGGAACAATCATGATCAGACATATTCTACTTATTCAATTTAAACCGAATGCTTCATCACAGCAGATTGACGCCCTAAAAGCTTCATTTTTATCTATGCCGGACAAGGTTGGTGGGGTCGAAAGCGTAGAATGGGGCCTCAATGACAGCCCAGAAGGGAAAAATAAGCACTATACCCATAGTGTAATGATGACGTTTGCTGATGAAGCAGGTCGCGACCGTTACCTCCCCCACCCAGAACATGATGCTTTAAAAGAGATCTTCAGACCAATCCTCGAAGACATTGTAGTGTTTGATTACACGGTATAACGCGATGAACCTTTTACAATCCATTCCCGAAGATTTATCACAGGAAGTGTTTGAAGACTTACTCTCTGGACGTCATTTTCGTCTAGAGCGTATCGTCTCAAAGGGGCAATGTTCAGAACCTGATTTTTGGTATGATCAGGACGAACATGAATGGGTCTTGTTGCTGGCGGGGGGCGCCCGCCTTCAGTACCAATCCGGCGAAGAAATCGAGTTAAAAACAGGTGACCATATCCAGATTCCGGCCCATACTAAGCATAGAGTCAGCTACACCACGCCAGATGAAGAAACCATCTGGCTAGCGATATTTTACGAGGACTGAGTATGATATCTTGTAACCAATACGATTACATCGAGATAGCTTGCCTCTACCATATCCCTGTACGTCTGGTTGTAGAGTCAGGTCAAATCGTAGAGGGAAAAGCCAAAACCACCCGTTACGATGAGCATCGCAGAGAATCGATTGTCATCGATTCTTCAGCAGGCGAGGTGCATGTGCCAACGGAAAGCTTGGTATCCATGACCGCTTTGGTCGAAAACCCTCATTTCAATGAAATATTCTTCACTCAAGTCGGCTAGCGTTAGTACAACCTTAGCTGGCTTAATGTTAGACTGGGTACCTATTTCATTTAGTGGTTAAAAGGTAATTCGATGAACCCCATTCTAGAGACGTTGAAAGAGAACAACATCAGCGACGAGCAAATCAACGAGCTGTTTCAAACGTTGACACAGAATCCTCTAGCAGCCATGGCAACCATCAGCCAACTTGGTCTACCACAAGAGAAGCTACAACTTCTTATGGGCCAAGTAATGCAAAACCCAGCGCTAATCAAAGAAGCCGTTGAAGAGCTTGGCCTAGACTTTTCCAAAGTCGAAGAAGCAAAATCCAAGTTACAGCAATAAGCAAAAATCTGCGTAAAGCCGCCAGTCTTATGTCTGGCGGTTTTTTATATCCGGTGTGGTATTTGACTGATGCAGATTCAATATTGACTCGTATCCTGCCTAGATAGACTGTTCAGTGATTTGCAGATGGCGGCAAGGAAGAGCACAAGGTAATAGGAACAAACGCCTCTAGAGCAGGAGCTTGGCTGGGTTGGTAGACACGGCATCTAATTTAGATGCCGCTGGTCACTTTACGATATGAGTTACCCAGAAGTGCCACTTTCGAGCGAAGAAGCCATAAGCAGCAATCTACTTATAGTGTGTGTCCCTAATTTTGCCCTTACTGTCCATATCTTCATCTTAACCTGTTGATTACTCGTTGAATGAATATAAAACTTAATGCATAATTCCAGCGCGTAAATGATACAAATTCAATAACCAAACATTATACGTCTTCTAAAAAGTGGAAAGCTGAAGATAGCCAGACACAAAACCACTCTATCTGCCTTTGGCACATTCTTGGTCTTTTACTTGCGGCTTCTAGCAATTCACAGATAAAAACTTCTCTTTTGGAATATTTAGATTATGAATCAACAATTATTAGCGCTCACCTTAACTGCAACAACAATGGGAACCATTTCTAGCGCAGCAGAGGCTTGTACGCGAGCTTTATACCACTCAGACGCGTTAGATACGACAATGGTCACACGCTCTATGGATTGGGAAGGATACGATCAAGCTGTTGTTCGCGGTATCCCAAGAGGGACTGTCCTTGATACACGCGCACCAAAAGTATACGGGGTTGACCTCAACAAATCAGGGGTTGCCAACCAAGCTTACAAGTCAAAATATGCCATGATTGAAATTGCAAGCTTCGACGCAGAGTTTGTCACCGAAGCCATCAACGAGCATGGTGTGCTTGGTCAGATTCATTATCTCAATACCGACTGGCAAGAAGAAAAAGCGTTAGAAAAAGGCAATACAAACATCGATGGTCAGCAATTTGTTCAATACGTTGTTGCGAATGCAAAAAACCTTGATGAAGTGCAGTCTATTATCAAAAACACCAATATACGCGACCAAAAACTTGGTGGTGTACCTGGACTGTATGATGCGAATGCAGCTGTAGACCGTTTCCTTGCTCACTTCATTTTTGCTGATAATTCTGGTGAGACCATCCTTGTTGAAATGGTCAATGGCGAAAAAGATTTTATCGAGGAGCTGGTTCCTTAGACGTCATCTCTAACAACCCAACCTTCGACACTATGGCGGAAATCGACAAAGAGCTAATGGGTGAGAAGCGCTTCCCAACGGCGTCGATTAACTCTTTGGATCGTCGTCACCGAGCTCAATATGCACTGGAGGAAGTTAAAGCGTATGAAGAACGTTTTGGTATCCGCGACAATAAACAACTAGGCAATATTATTGAAGGTGTTGCTCATGAAATGCGTAGCGGCTATACAAAGTGGGACGTAGCGTATGATATGAACTTCCCGACTCTATGGGTTTCTCAAGTAGACTTAAAGAACAAAACACTTAAGTTAGACCGTTGGGACACTGATCAAATTGAGCAATACGACTTCGCAATGTTTGATGTTAATGGTAAAAAAGTGGTTGAGCTAGGTCGCAACCCAAACGGACCAGAAACCCAGCCTTGCACTAACATTAATAAAAGCCAACCATTCTGCGCAAAATAATATTGGCGACACCATACTAAACAAGGCCTCAAGCATTTGAAAACGGGCTTCTTAACAAGGTTATAGGTCCCCTTTTCATTGAACAGCACATAGTATTCACGGTAGTACATAGGGCGGCACTTTCGAGTTAGAAGGTGCCGCAGGTAAAAATTCAGCTTGTTAAGGTCGTGCACAACGCCAAGTCCGCTACGCTGAATAAGACAAACTTGATCTATAACCTCTATTATAAGGTAAAATCGGCTAATACTATGGTACATAGCCGAAGGAATCATTGATGCAGCACACCCACAATGTTGAAATCGAACACTTGGTTGGTGTCTCTTTTGACGGGCATAATCAGACAGCTCACCACCCAGAACATCGCTTGGCATTGCTAACCAAAGGTGTTGTCGAGATGGTCTATGGTTCCAATTTAAAAGTTGTTGCTCCTGCTATCGTCATCATTCCTCCTGGTGTACCCCACAAAGCCTTAAGGGCCGAAAACATTGATATGTATTTAGTGTCTTTTTGCATTGGCTGTTTAGGGGTGGATGCAGAAAGCTTATTGATGCAGCCTTTTCAGCAAGTGACCGCTGGGGCCTTACCTAACGTTCCGGTAGACCAAGAGCGACTGCCTTTTTTGATTCGAATTCTAGAAGCTTTAGGCGATGAAAGTCAGCAATCAAGTGTTGAATCCCCCACTTGTTGAGCTCCTATCTCTCAATCATCTTAGGTGATGTATACCGAGGGATGAGCTTTAAACACAGCCAAAAACCCATCAGTCAATTAGCATCAGAGTCACTGAAATTCATTCATCAGAATTGCCACAATGCAATTTCACTGAAAGAAGTGGCAGCGGCAGTGCACCGCGTATCTTCTCATGTGGCAACCATAGTAAAAAAAGAAACTGGCTTTACGGTTGGAGAATGGATCTGTCAGGCCAGAATACAGAAAGCGTCCTATCGGTTGACTCACAGCTCACTCTCTGTTCAGACCATTGCCACCGAGTTAGATTGGAAAGATGTTACGCATTTTATCCGCCAATTCAAAAAGGTGACAGGGCAAACCCCTGCTCAGTGGCGAAAAAAGCAAGCCACAAATTCCAATCACTGAAAGCACAATTCGATAGTTTATGTAACCACTACACTAACTGCTCTTCCTTCTTAAAATAGAGCAAAGGAAGCGTTAACAAAAAGGCGATGAATTCGGCCAATGGCATCGCCAGCCACACTCCTACCAAACCAAAGATGTCTGGTAACACCATTAAAAAAAACGCGACTAAAACCATGCCACGAATTAACGCTAAGTTAGTTGCTACCTTTACTTTTTCGACTGATTGAAAGTAGGCTCCGAATATCAAGTTTGCTCCCATAAACGCGGTAGCAGGGTAGAACAACAAAAGAGCTTGAATCGCTAATTGGACCTCTTTAGGGTTCACAACATTGAATAGAGTGACGAGCTGCTCAGCGAACAAATAGATGAGGACATAAGCTAATACACCTATCACAAAGACGAATTTCAGTGAAAAGTTGAGTAGCGCTTCGATGCGATGATGATTTTTTGCTCCATGATTAAAACCAAACACTGGTTGTACCGAGAAAGCTGCGCCAACAAGAAACTTCATCACAAAAAATAGCGTGAAATTAACGGTTGCCAATGCCGCACCGGCTTCACTTCCTCCATGTGAAATTGCAGCTTTGTTCAGCATTGCGAAAGCCAAAGCGCCCGAAATTTCTGAGATGAAAATAGGAAAGCCTAGACCTATCACTCGCTTTTGTTCGCGGTCGCGTATCTTAAATGCATAGTTTTTAAATGAAAGATGCTTTTCACCGAGGTAGAAATGATAAGCCATATAAATAACAGCAAGCGCTTGAGAGATACCCGTAGCAATAGCAGCACCCTTTATTCCCCACTCTAAAACAAGGACGAACAGGAGATCGAGCAAGACGTTCAAAAGACTGGATACAATGTTTGCATTACGTGAAATATGGGGAGATTTGTCATTATTAACAAAGAAGCTAAAACTAAACCGGAGGAAAAGCGTAGGCAAAAATAACGTCCAGTATATTAAGTATTCTTTTAAGTATGGTTGGATATCAGCACTGGCACCAAGTAGGCCAACCCATGTATCTGTAAACACCAGCAATACACAAGCTAACGCAACAGAAACCAATAAAGAAATGCTACAACTGTAGTGAAAAACACGATTGGCGACCGCAGATTGGTTTTCTCCCAGTTTAATTGCAATAACCATGCTGCTACCTACGCCAATTAACATAGCAAGCGAGATTGCAACAAACAAAAGTGGAAAACTCATACTTATACCAGCTAATGCCATGGTACCCACGCCATACCCAACAATGATGCCATCAGCCAGTTGGTAAGCTGCCATGGTGAGCATTCCCGTTAATGTTGGCCAGTATAATTTGAAAAATAAGCGTTTTATCGGATCGTGTCCAAAGTCCATATCGTCCTCTCTTATCGGTAACAATTTAGACAGACACTTTAACTTTCTACACGCAGCACCAGCAGAGCTACAATTCATTAAACATCGGCTTATATTCAGTTTTCACTCCAAAAGGTCGGGAGGAATTCGAAGAATTCGGCACATGAATTCGGGTGAATTCGGGCGTGAATTCGGGGACACACACCAAACACATGAATTCGGGGACACACACCAAAAGGACTAAATAAGTATGATTTCCCCCTTTTCGAGGGACTGATTACAAACTCTGGTTTGAATGATTGCTAACTTCTTATTGTTCGACAAGGAGACACATTGATGACAACTGCGCGCAAGCAACTTATCTCTATTGAAGCCACATCCTATTATCACTGCGTTTCTCGGTGTGTGAGGCGCAGCTTTTTATGTGGTGAAGACCCACAAACCCTAGTGAGTTATGAGCATCGCCGAGAGTGGATTGTCAACAAAATGCACTCGCTTGCTGAGCTCTACTGCATCGATATTTGTGCTTACGCCATCATGAGTAATCACTACCACTTAGTCGTCAATATCAATCGAGAGAGAGCCTTGGGCTTATCACATCATCAGGTTGTTGAGCGCTGGGGGATGGCGCATAAGTTACCCCCTATTGTTCAGCGCTGGCTTGATGGCCAGCTTACTCACCCAATGGAACAGGAAAAATGTATCGAGATCATTGAACGTTGGCGAGGACGTCTGTGGGATTTAAGCTGGTATATGAAGGAGCTTAACTACGATATTTCTTGCAAAGCGAACAAAGAAGATAGCTGCACTGGGCATTTCTGGGAAAGTCGATTTAAAAGCCAAGCTTTGCTTGATGAAAAAGCCCTTGCCGCTGCGATGGCGTACGTAGACCTCAATCCTATTCGAGCAGGCATTGCCACTAAACCCGAAGACTCAGAATTCACTTCCATCAAAGCTCGAATCGACGCCTTAAACCAACAGCAATCTACAGCCCCTTGCCTTCATCCATTTATCGGTCACGAGAGCCACTTAAAAAGAGACGGCATTCCTTTTCGATTGATGGATTATCTTGAATTAGTCGACTGGACAGCCCGTCAAATTCGGCCCAACAAAGCATCGATGAATACCAGCCTGCCCCCGATATTAGATAGGCTTGGAGGAGACAGCAATAACTGGCTCAAGGTGTGTACTCAATTGGAGAAATTTCACGTCACGGCGGTAGGCAGTCAAGCCAAGGCTATCATCGCCAAAGCAGCGCTGAATAAGAAAAAGCTTCATTTACTCACCTTTGAGTAAGCGTTACTCGAAAGCTTTTAGATATTCCCCCACAGCTTGATAGCTGACATGGCGTTGAAATAAACGTAGCGATATTCAATAAAATACCTTCCTCAAGTCCAAGTCGGCGACAATATTCCTCTATAACTCTCAAGATGGTTTGGAGAACTTAGCTTTCGATTTATTGGTATTGGTGTGAGCTTTGTTGGTGTGTGTCCCACATTTTCGACATTTTCGTGTCCCAAATTTTCATCATAATAAACAACACCTTCTGGTGAACACCTTCTGGTGTGTGTCCTGAATTTATAGTGTGTGTCCCACATTTTGTAGGGATCATGATAAAATCAGGGGATCCCTCAGTATTAAAGTGATTACGATATTTGGTGCCCAAGTTGTAACAAAGTTGATCATAACTTATTCTCGGGCCACCATATTCGGTACTTAGAGTTGCATGTAATTATTATCGACTGGGCGTGGCAAAGACCTGGGTCCAATAGAAATGGTATCTTGCTGATGAGTTTTCCACCAATGAAGCGCCCATTTGCTCAAAATTAGCGTTCATTATGCTGCGGCAGTGGCCTCTGCTAGACATCCATGATCTCATTACCGCTTCAATAGAACGCTGCCCCCCTGCTACATTCTCACCAGCACGGCGCCATGTATAACCAGTTTGGTTGATCCTATCGATAAAGGAGCTGCCATCAGATCCCGTGTGACTGACAAAATCATTATTAGCCATATCACTTGAGTGCCTCTCTGCAGCGCGTTCTAACCGATAATCCCAGGTAAGTGGTTTAACCGCAGGCATCCTTGTCGAACCACATCGTTGTGGGCGTGACCGTGCCTCATTCACAGCAGCCAGCATTTGTTCGGCAAACGTTACGGTTGAATTTGATTGCTCAGTATGAGAAGCCAGCGCTTGACCATACCCAGCCAAAAACAGTATTGGAATGATTACTCGTGTTCTGTATGACATGTTTCTTATCCTTGTTAAGCATCGAATCATATAACAAGTGCAAAACGTTACTTTTAAACAGAGGTAAGTATAAGAAAGCAACAAATTTCCAAGGAGGAGTAAGCTGCTTGACGATTTACACTTATTTCGCAATTACTGCTCATCATTTCTTCGTAGTGAAAGTCGTTTATTATCATTTCAGAGTATGAAGTGGCTATTCATATGGCAAAAAAAGGCTGGGTGATATTTGAATAGGGTATAAAAAAAAGCGAGTGAGATCGCTCATCTTTGACAAATTTAAGCAATAAGCAAGATTGTTTTTGGTAGCTTTCGACGTTTTCTCTCCTCACTATATGATCCAGCTCTATAACGAGTTATTGGCTTGTCTCTTAAATTCTTCGTACGCTTGCAAGGTATCGAAGTTGGTCGAGAATACGCTCAACTTGGCTAGCCGATCGGCATTGTCTAGAAACTCGGCGTCTATATACTGCTTTTGGCTCTGTAATACATCGTTTTCTCGCAATGAAAGGTAGATGTCTAGTAACTCTCTATTTCCTGTATTAATATAAACAAGGAAAGATTGATACAAATACTCCTTGTCGGCTTCTGCTATGCATTGCTGAAAAGCACGATGTTTTAGCGTTAATAGCATCGTTTTGATAACCGCTTCAGACTGACTCTCAAGCCATTTATCACGCATATTCCCCTTTATCGGCTCAGTGGCAGAACACGTGGAAAACATAGCGTTTAGGTTGTCGTATGAGGTTTGCACGCCTGCTAACGCGCTCGAAGATAGCAGGAGTAAACTAATTGCGAGTCGCATCATATACACATTTCCAAAAATTTGTTCTTTACCGCTGGAGGTCAATCTCGCCTTGTCAGCAATACGATTAACTAGCTCTTTTGTTACAAAGTGACTACTCGCCATCGCTTGACCGAATTTTTCCCAATCGTGCTCATAAATCGTTTTTAATCTTTTCCCAGCACTCATACGCCCAGAGAAAATTTGTACAAATTGTGATGATGCAACCGATGTGGCCAGCAAGTTACCAAGCGCCACTTTTGATTCGATTTAATTCAAATGGTTTTGCATATTGCGGCTGATAACCATGTCATCAATTTTACAATAAGATAGAACGCCCATACTTTTTCTCGTTAATTAAAAATATTAAATGTACAGAAAAATTAACAATCCAAGGTCGTATTTTTCAATATTTATAACAAAGACCATACTTTAAGTCTTTATTGATGATAGTTTTAATTATAACTAACCCTTCCGGTGCGTTATGAGATTTTGTATCAGTGTCGAGAGCTCGCCCAATTCTAATTTGGGGGTAGTGTCAGGTCAATACCATCAAGTACGATTTTGGTGACAGGCATCAGAGATATAGTAAATTCAGAGTAAATTCAGAGAGTAAATTCAGGACACACCAAGAGAAAACACTTTTGGTGTGTGTCCTGAATTTACTGTTTTTCAATGGGCAGGTAACAAACCATACAGGTTTGGAGGAGGTGGTTCGCCCTAAGCCTTTTAGTCGGCTAGTGCGGATATGCCCCATTGTGTTTCAAGCACAGGCTCCAAGCCCGGGCAACACTGCTGTTTTGGCTTAAATTTGATGTCTGAAAAACGATTTATTGGTGTGCGATTTATTGGTGTGTGTCCTAAATATAAAAAAACGATTTATTGGTGTGCGATTTATTGGTGTGTGTCCTAAATATAAAATTAAAATGGTGTGTGTCCTAAATATAAAATGCAGTTTAGGAAACCTGTAAATGCTTACTCTTCCTCGACAACAGTAATAAAGGGGGCTAAGTGTTTTACGATTTTAGCTTGCTCCTCATGGGAGGCGGCATAACTTAAAAAGTAAAAGTTTCGTTTGAAGTTGTACAGATCTCTTGCTTTCTCATCATCACCGTAATCCATTTCGATCATTGGTGACATATGCCATTGAACAAGGTTGTTTTTATATTGGATGGCTGCAATGTAAAACTCATAGTTAAGTAGAGAGTTAAACGGCAACACTCGCTGCCTAGGTCTATTGACTACCCCAGCCATTTTAAACGACATTAACAGCCCGGCGCCGGCGCCAACAAACATCATCGGCCCGACCAGCACCACACCGATAAGCGAAATAGCAATACCGGCATAGCCAGAGTAACGTAGGGCGGCAAAGCAGGCGTCAGGGACGAGAGTCAGCTCGGTGACTATCATCCCTTTTTCGGTTAAGGTTACTGTTTGCTGTGTATCTGGGTTACCAGCGTAATATAAGTACGACAGTATACCGGCAGTCAAACATAAAATAATGACAGCGAGCGTCCAGAGGCCATCAGATACAGCACACCACACAAGCCATAAAGAACCTGCCCCAAACAACGACCATAAAGAAATTGTCCAGTAATCAGTAGCAGGAACTATCACCTCTTCAAATTGATAGACCACCTTGGCATCTTGTACCGCTTGAAGCTGGGCTTGTCGATACTCTGGGGTTAGCTCCGGTAACGAGTCTACAGACACATACATCAGTTAGGCACCTCCACTTGTACCTGATAGCTGTTACTTCGTGTTTAGCACGCACTCTCTAGCTCGCCAAACCCAATTACACCGCCAGCAAACACAGGCTTGCTGTTTAGAAAGCCTGTAAATACTTACTCTTCCTCGACAACAGTAATAAAGGGGGCTAAGTGTTTTACGATTTTAGCTTGCTCCTCATGGGAGGCGGCATAACTTAAAAAGTAAAAGTTTCGTTGAGTGTGATAGGGGTCTTCTTCACCGTCCTCATAACTATCAGTATCATCCATTTCGATCATTGGAGACATATGCCACTGAACAAGTCCATGTTTATATTTTATGGCAGGTGCAATAAAAAATTTGTAATTAAGCATAGAGTTAAATGGCAATACTCGCTGCCGAGGTCTATTGACTACACCAGCCATTTTAAACGACATTAATAGCCCAGCACCGGCGCCAACAAACATCATCGGCCCGACCAGCACCACACCAATAAGCGAAATAGCAATACCGGCATAGCCAGAGTAACGTAAGGCGGCAAAGCAGGCATCAGGGACGAGAGTCAGGTCTGTGACTATCATCCCTTTTTCGGTTAGGGTTACTGTTTGCTGTGTATCTGGGTTACCAGCGTAATATAAGTACGACAGTATACCGGCAGTCAAACATAAAATAATGACAGCGAGCGTCCAGAGGCCATCAGATACAGCACACCACACAAGCCATAAAGAACCTGCCCCAAACAACGACCATAAAGAAATTGTCCAGTAATCAGTAGCAGGAACTATCACCTCTTCAAATTGATAGACCACCTTGGCCTCTTGTACCGCTTGAATCTGGGCTTGTCGATACTCTGGGGTTAGCTCCGGTAACGAGTCTACAGACACATCCATTAGTTAGGCACCTCCACTTGTACCTGATAGCTGTTACTTCGTGTTTAGCGCACTCTCTAGCTCGCCGAACCCAATTACACCGCCAGCAAACACAGGCTTGCAGTTTAGGAAACCTGTGAATGCTTATTCTTCCTCGACAACAGTAATAAAGGGGGCTAGGTGTTTTACGATTTGAGCTTGCTCCTCGTGGGAGGCGGCATAACTTGACAAGTAAAAGTTTACATTGGCGTTATAAAGGTCTTCTTCACTGTCATCGTCATTATCATCCATTTCGATCATTGGTAACATATGCCAATGAACAAGGTTGTTTTTATATTGGATGCCTGCAATGTAGAATTGATAGTTAAGCAAAGAATTAAACGGCAACACTCGCTGCCGAGGTCTATTGACTACTCCGGCCATTTTAAACGACATTAATAGCCCAGCGCCGGCGCCAACAAACATCATCGGCCCGACCAGCACCACACCAATAATCGAAATAGCAATACCGACATAGCCAGAGTAACGTAAGGCGGCAAAGCAGGCGTCAGGGACGAGAGTCAGGTCTGTGACTATCATCCCTTTTTCGGTTAGGGTTACTGTTTGCTGTGTATCTGGGTTGCCAGCGTAATATAAGTAGCTAGCCAAAGCAAAAGCAAGCAAGGTAAAAACCGTCATTCCAAGCCACCCTAATAGGGTACCTAACCACAAAATAAAGCCCACTAACACTAGCCATAGTAAGATTGCCCCATAATCGGTAGGCGGCACTTTTACTACTTCAAATTGATAGACTACCTTGGCATCTTGTACCGCTTGCTGCTGGGCTTGTCGATACTCTGGGGTTAGCTCCGGTAACGAGTCTACAGATACATACATCAGTTAGGCACCTCCACTTGTACCTGATAGGTTTTAATTTGTGAGAGCATAAGGCTATTCCTCTTTACCTTGGTTTTAGGCTGGTTCACCCACACTAGGCTCTGTTTGGGTTGGCATTGGCGGCATACGCAGTTGGGCCTGATGGGTTGGCATCAGTGATAGCTTTGACTCCGCTAGCTCTACCATAGGTCTGTACTTGCCGTTACCATCCACGACCTCCGCTAAGGATTGCGCTTGGTAAACGCTAACCAGTGCATGGCTGTTATCATACGGATTATTGGCATGGCGACCAACAAACACGTTGACCTGCTCTTGCCTGACCGTGCCTTGCCCTTGCGCCACTAGGTGTTGCAGCGGTTTAGGTAAGGGTAAGTGGTAGCGGCACAGTGTAGGCTCATTTTTATCACGTGTCACTTTGCCACTGAATAAGGTGTGAGTGGTCAGGCTTTGATAATCCGATGGTTTAAAGCCAGTCTCGATACACAAGCTTACCACTTCATTGTCATAAGCGTTAGGCAGGAGAATAGTGATCTCCTTTGTAAAGTTGACAGTCACGCTATTTGGCGAATCCGCTCTATCAATCTCGCGTTTAGTGGTACGAAACATGATTGACGGCTGGTTAATCAGGGTTAATAAATCGTGGTACTCATCTGCGGCGCTGCGGCTAAGGTCAGGCTCTTTGCCCCATATTGAATGGCGCAGCCAGGTTTCCAACTCGGTTCTTTTGGTCAGCAGCAGGAGCACGGTTACCACTGCATAGAGAGCCGCGCCCCAGAAGTTAAGGGCTAACATCCAACCATTGAGCACGCTACCAATAGCAAGGGCTCCAAAACGACTTCTCAGCGAGTTATAGATCAAGCCGCCCCAACTTATAGTCTGCATTCCGAGAGCACCCGCTTTGCCAATCAATAACGCTCTTTCTAACGAGTTTTTTGATTCAGAGATATCTTCGGCGACTTGCCAACCTTCAAGCCCTGCGGCGATCACCCCAGCAACTCCGGCAATCAGCGAGTGAGCTAGGTAGCGCTGAGCGTTGAGAATACCTGCACTTTTGACGCCTTGAACACTGCCAGTTTTGAGCGACTTGAGCGAATTATCCATTATAAGGGACTTGCCTTGGATCTTACTTAACGATAGCCCTTTTACCACCGCACCCGTGTTATTAATAAACCACGCGACACTGTAAGTCACGGTCATTTGTTGTTTGCGCGTATCCGGGTAAGGGGCCGACTTTTCCATCTCTTGCAAGGTTTGCATTTGTGAAGCGAAGTTAATCAGGTTTAAGGCCGCGACCACCAAATCCATGCCTCCGATGCGATTAAAGGCACCATTAACCTCGCTTGCGGCGTTACTGAAGGTGTATTTGCTCACGGATTGGCTCTGGTATTCGCTGAACACCGGTGGGATAGATTCCACATAGCGGCTGATCTGTTTGTTTATCTGACGTAACGACTTCGACATTCGGCGATGTTCCGGCGATTCAGCCGGGAGCTTGGACAAGGCTGTATTGGTACTGTGCGCTTCCATTAACAACTGGTGGTAACGGCCATTGGCGGTTTGCATTTTCGCACTCAGGCCCTCATTGAGAAGCACCTTACCACTGCTCATTTGGGCTTGCCCCCACAGCGACATCGCCATGGCGCGGCGCGCCGACAAACCGGGCAGTTTCATCACACGGTTAATGATACGAAAACGCAGCGTTTGCATGCTGCGCACCGCTTTATCCCCTTTATCCGTGACCGCTTGTTTGGCCTGATTGATTTGCCTTTCAAGGGGGATGAGTAGGTTCTTCGTCGCCGTAAACAAGGCCGAATTAGAGTCGCTGAACCCAATCACGTCGTTAAACGCCGAGATGAACCCACTCAGTGGAATACGCGTTTCATTGGTAAAGTCAGAAAAGGTCAGGTCCGTGAACAGTTGATTAGTGGCGACATATATCTCCGACGAGAAGCCGTAAGAGGCCAAGCCTAACAAGTTATCCGGATCGGTGAGCAACTCATCAATGCTGTCGCTCAACTCAGCCACGTGCTGGACACTCAACTCTAAATCATTGAGTACCGCATCCATCAGGGTGCTTAGAACCAGGTGGTGGTCATGCTCGCCGACGTCGAGACCAAAGCGCCGTGGGTCGGTGCCTAAGGCGGCGATGGCCTCTATCACGTGTGGCGCGTCTTGCTTTATCATCGGCACGCAGTGATGAAGGGTACTTAGGTAGCCTTTGTAGAAGGTGTCTAAGTCTGCCCAGTTGACTTGGCGGTGTGCTTTGCGTCGCTCAGCATACTCCTTAAAGCGTGACTCCAGTAGAGCTGGCGCAATACCGTATTCATTCAGTTTGGCTCTAGCTTCTGGGTAGGCGGCGATCACAGGTTGTGCTTCTTGAGCGAGGGCGGCGCCCGCATTACTGACAGTATTGACTTTCTTCAATCGCGCTTGATAGTAGTGGTACTCCAAACAGGTATCTAGGTTTTGCTCGACCTCAACCACCTTGTCTACCGGGATATTGTCTAAGGTGCCCGGTGGTAGTGAAACACGCACCAAGCTCCGAATGGCTTCCGCCACCACAGTTTTTCGCTGCGTGTGGTCGTCTTGCAACAAAGGCAATACCGATTGCGACAGGCGCAGGTGCAGGTCGGTGAAGTCAGCCAAAGGGTCATCCAGAGCGACAAAATGATGAGCGCATAATATCGGCACTTGATACTGGTAGCTGGTAAGGTACGCGGGCTGCAGTGGGGTGATAAGCCCTTGTTCATCAACTTCGATGACCGAGGGTGACGCGCAGGTCCAATAAAACGCGCTTAAGTCTTCATTGCCGACATCGGCCACCTCTTTTGAGATTTTTTCAATCGGCAGGCGGTGCGTTGAGGCGGTGATATCGCGCAGCCACTCTTGTCTCGCTTGTTGGCTCTCTGGAGTATCGCCTGTATAGAAATCTTGCAGGTTTTGTGTCCAGCGCTGGCTCGCATAACCAACAAAATAAGGCCGGTCAGTTTGATAAAGCACATAAGCCTGCGGCTTTTCTGCTACCGCGTTATATCGCGTTTCGGCAAGGTCACCGACAAAACGGTAGAACTCTCCTTTGATTACTTGGTATTCGGCCACAGACCAGGCGTCGGTCTCGGGATCTTGGCTTAGGGCGTAGAGCCAACCATCGCGCAGCTGCCGTAAGGTATAAGGTATTTTGTCTGAGCGCAGCACCCCTCCCGGGAAGAGCTTGGTGTCAGTGATGGGGTTGAGCCCTTTAACCACCTCATCATTGAGGGTGTCTAAGTTTCGGTTGTCGATGGCATAGCGCACCGGAGCCAAAGCGGCATAGGCGCTCTTGTTTGAACTGGCGACCTTCACCACGGGAATCGGTTTCTCACGGGCGATGCGGCCAATCGATAGCAGCCCTTCACTGAGCAGGGCACTGAATGCCGGGTAGCCAACGTCCAGAGCATGGTTGTAAACTCCTACTGGCTCGGTGTAGATGACTGCCCCTTTGTCCAGTGGCGATAATGGCAAGGTTGAATTTAAGTCTTGCAAGGTCTCAAGAGAGACGCCGTGCTGCTGAGCAATCTGCTCTAGGGTTTCCCCTTGAGCCGCCTTATGAGATGCTCGCTGGCTCCCCTCTTCCGTTAAAGGGATGATGGCGTCCATATCGAGCTTGACGCCATGCTCATTTAAAAAGGCCGCGTCTACCGCCGACATGGCTTGGTCATCCATAGCTTTTCGACTAAACAGCAAGTGTTGGTCGGCCACTACCTGCCCCTCTCGCTTCCACAGGGCCAAGACAAAGTCGATGCCAAACTTGGTTGCGGGCTCTGGATTCATGGCCCCCGCTGTGCTCTTCGTGATCAAAAAGTGATACTTAGTTTCCCCTTGGAAGCGGTATTCATGCAGCAGTTCACCATCAATAAAATGGTACAAATAGCCTTCGGTCGGTAGGCCGAGCATTTCGCCACTTTGGATCGCGGGGCGAATCGGCACAAACGCGTATTCGATAATGAGGTTATCTTTGTCTTGAGGTGTGATGTCTGACCAACGGACGTCGGCCTGAAGCGGTGCATTCCATCCGACCCACAATCGTTTGGCTTCTTGCTTTTCTATCGAGAGAATACTGCGAGTATGGGGTCCATTGGCGACATTGAGCCATTGAGAGAGCGGGCCTTCTTGCTCGGTCCTACCTATAAGGCCACCTATATGCGGCTCGACCCCTTTGCTGTACAAACTTTGTTCGCACGCGTATTCGACCGCGTAAGCGAAAGCCGGCTCCTTCTCTTCGATTGGACACATGGCCGGCATCGGGCCAATCGGTTTCTCTTCAATGATAGGCTTGTAGCCCGCACTCATATGAGGTCTTCGTGTTTTAAACAGGTCGGATGGTTTACTCACAATGCCAATACTCTCAATCAAAAGTTGAGAGGCATTTTATGCGATTTGTTGCCCATAATCTGTAGGTAAAACGTCGGAATGTTTAGTGTTTTTATCTAAATTAGTAAACGAAGCGAACTATATGAAACTACGCGCACAACCTATATCGACTTGAGTGGGATATTACTCTTCACGATTGGCCCCTTCCCACGGAAGCAAACATTCCCCCACGAACAAAAATTCACCGCTGTAGAGCTTGACCACGCTCAATGATGAATAAATCAGCTCGGTGTTCGATTTAAGTCTATCCCGTCCCAATTGTGACAATTTATAAAATGTCCCGTATTGAACTTTTCCATTCTTCATGCATCATACGTTATAACATAACAATAAAGCCTATTTCATCAGCATGAATACACTCGAACACATCCTCAAGCAATGGTTGAACCAGATAAAGCCGACCACTGATGTTCACACCACAGTGCGTGGCTTATCCTTGGCCCACTGGGTTTGTTTTCAACTTCCTTGGTGTCGTCAGTGCTGGCTTTTGATCGCCATGATGATGACTGCTTCTGTACAAGCTCACCCCCACTCTTGGATTAACTTGAAGACCGATATTCAAGGCCAAAATGGCATGATCACTGGTTTAAAAATGGAATGGACATTTGACGCTATGACCTCCGCTTACCTGCTGGATGGAAAAGATATGAGCGCTGAAAATCAGCAAGCCTCTTTGCAGGCGGTCTCCGCTTCGGTACTCGACAATATGTTGTATGAGCACTACTTTACCTATTTCTACGATGGCGAAACGCCGATTAAGTACAAAACGGCTCACAATGGCACACTGCGCCGAGAACGGGCAAAACTGGTGCTAAGCTTCGAACTGCCTCTTGCCACACCACACCCGATCACTAGTGACTCGCTGCGCTTGCTGATTTTTGAACCCAGCTATTATGTCGGCATGACGTGGCCATCCTCCAATGACGTGACCTTGTCCGCCGATTTGGCTCAGCACTGTCATCTAGAGCTGATAGAACCGAACCCAACGTCTGAACAAATGAGCTACGCCATGTCTCTCTCTGCGGATGCCGACCCGGACAATGCACTCGGCCAGTTGTTTACCCAGACGGTCAAGATCCACTGTGCCAGCCTTCCTTCCGTTGAATAATGAATGTACGAGTATCGATATGAAAACGCTGATGATTAACACTCAGGCGCGTCAAGAATGCACCTCTTCTCGCCCTTATCAGGCTTGGTTTGTCGCCTTTGCTGTCGCCGCTATACTGGCGACAGGACTTTACCAACTCTGGCTGGCGTGGCCGACACTGGTCGTAAACACACTGCATTGGCAACGGGAGGTCAATACTCAACTGGCAGACTTACTCTATGACGCCAAACAAAATACGATGGTTGCCGGAGGTTATCTGATTGGGTTTAGCTTTTTGTACGGCATGCTGCACTCCCTTGGTCCAGGGCATGGGAAAGTGATTGTGACCACCTATTTAGCCACTCACCCTACTAAGGTGAAAGCCAGCTTGGTGATCACTGTGGTGTCCGCCATGGTTCAAGCTATAGTCGCGATTGGATTGGTCACCGTCTTAGTCTGGGGTTTCAGTGCCTCCATGCGGGTCGTCAACCAGCAAGCTTCGCTGTTTGTCACCATCAGTTTTGGCCTAGTCGCGTTATTCGGTGGTTTAATTCTGTTCAAAGCCGTGAAAAAGATTTATCAGTCGATGCGCAAACCTCAGATTCGCGTTCATTCGGTTAGACCCATAGAGGCACTTTCCTCAGCAAAAACCTCACTGATTGATGGCAGCGCAACCGGCCGACCTTCTCTCAGCCTAGCTCCAAACGTCCATCAGCATGGGCATACTTGTGGGTGTGGTCATAACCATGTCGTTCAGGCCGATGCCATTAATCAGGCTTCTACATGGCGCGAGTACCTTGCCATTATCAGTGCTATTGGCATACGACCTTGCACAGGGGCAATTATGGTGCTGCTTTTTGCCAATGTTGCCAATTTGTATTGGATGGGCGTTGTGAGTGCGATCCTAATGGCAGCGGGCACTGCGTTGACTACCTCTTTGATTGCCATCATGACATTGACGGGTAAACATGTGGTTAAGCGCTACCTGACTAACACCGATAGTAAAAGTAGAGGCTGGGCTCTTGCTGGCGCCTATCTACAACTGTTTGGTGGCTTAATTCTGATGGTGTTTGGTGTGTTGCTGATGGCTGGAGAACATTACGGTGTGTCACCGATGCTTTCGGTATAGCCGTTACTCTCAAAGGGCACTGATTGCTGGCTGATGGTGCTTTACCAGAATCCATTCGATGATCGAGGTTAGTGCTTGAGGCTTTAGACAAAAACAAAGGGCTCCCGAAGGAGCCCTTTAATATAGGATGTTGTGTTTTGTTTTATTAATCGAGTCTTAGTGTTACACCAGAGTAGCTAGAGTAGCCTCTTAGCATCACGTGGTAAGTGGTACCCGGTGTGGCTGATAGGCTGCACTGTTCGCTGTTACCATAACGGTATGGACGACAATCATAGCTACCTGTTGTGGGTTTGCTGCCTGCTTTTAGGTAAAGGTCCGCATCGCCCGTACCACCAGAGATAGACACCACAACGCTAGACGCTGAGTCGACAGTAAAGGTGTAGTAAACCTCAGAGGAACTCGCGCCAGATAGGTTAGTTACTGGCGTACCTTTTACCAATACATCACCAGTTGGTGGAGGCGTTGTACCACAAGACGCATTGACGCCGACTGTGTTGAACGCATCTTCCACGTCCGCTACTTTGTAACCCATATCAGCGGCGGCTTTTGCTACACCACAAGCACCTGCATCGAACGTGCTGTTTGCTGTCCAGTAAAGTTGGTTTGCCAAAGTAAAGATTTCGAAACCTTTACGCACATCCCAACCTGTTTTGTTCGCCAACAAGTAGAACGCACGGTTGTATACACCACTTGAGTAGTGGACGTTCAGGCCATTGTAGTACTGAGAAGCGTGGTCGATTGAGCGGCCATCTTTGGACGGAAGATCGAAGTAGCGTAAACCACCGGAAGACTTAAAGATATCGGCACCAACAATCCAGTCAACAGAACCTTTCATGTAGAATTCCGCCGCTTCACCAGCAATATCAGAGTACGCTTCGTTCATACCACCGGACATATTGGAATACACTAACCCTGAGTTTTGCTCAGTAAAGCCATGGCTCACTTCATGCGCACTGACGTTGATATCCACCAGCGGATAGAACCTGTTCTTACCATCACCGAACGTCATTGATGAACCGTTCCAGAATGCGTTTTCGTAGTCGGTACCATAGTGAACACGCATGGTGAGCTGGAAAGTCAGCGGCGATGTGTTCATCCAATCTTGGAACATATCAAACACAACTTTACCAAAGTAATGCGCGTCGTTTAGAGGCGAATACGCGCCATTAGTAAATCTATTGTCGTTGTAGTTGGTATCATCACTACATGGGTAGCTGAATGGGGTACTGCCTGACGTTCCTCCCTTCAAATCAACGGTTTTGACCGCTGAAATGTTCATCGTACAAGTAGTGCCTGATTTATCGACGATAAACCCTGGGAAATCCGTACCGTAGTTGTATTGACCCGTCTTTTCGTTACCACCAGGGCCTGTACCTGTCGCTTGAGCGTGGTTTATGCCTTCCCAATGTTTCAGTACTTCGCCTGTAGTGGCATCAACCAAGTAGAATGGGCGTCTTGGTACTTTTGCTGCAACAAAGAAGTCTACCATGTAGACGACTTTGGCGGTTTGAGAGTCATCAAGCCACACCATCAGCTTGGTTTTAGAATTTTCGAACGGTGCATCAGAAGCGCCAAGAGAGTGCTTCTTAAACGCATTTTTCGCTGCTGCGATCGCTTGTTTCTCATCCAGAGCGGGAGCGACAGTTGACAAGTCACCACTGATTCCCTGGGCCATGACGCCGTAAACTTCACTCTGGCTGCTTTTGGTCTGAGTGGCAACCACAGAGGTGTTAAACACTGGCAGACCCATGTGTGTCTGTTGATAACGAACTTTGACTTTACCATTCGGTAAAACGACGCGTTTTACTTCAGCGAAGCCAGTTTCCAACGGAACGACGCTGTTTGACTGAGCTTTAAGTGCTTGTTGTAGTAATGCATCACTGTCTACTTTAACCATCTCTGCGGCCGTCACTGGTAGGCTAGCTCCTAATCCAGCGGCAATCAGCCAGAGCATTTGACGTTGTTTCATCATACTTTCCTGTTATTGGTATAAAAATCCTTCTCCCCAACGACTCAATAGGAAGTGTCACTGCGATAGCTCGCATCAATAACATGGATGATGACAGTGCAATCAAGCAAGTCACATACAAAAATAGTATCCGAGTAGTGGCAACAAAAATTCACACAAAACACTCATTAAATTTATGAATAACGAACAAGCGATCAATTTGTAACCAGAAAAACAATAAGATAGTGACTAATGATATTTTTGTGCAATAAAAAAGATGACACATTTCTATCATTATTCATACGTGACACTCAGTCATATTTTTCCTTTTTATTTCATAAATTTACAGAACGTCAGATACAATAAGGGCCCCGCCTAACGCGGAGCCCTTGTCAATAGAATTAATTATAGTCAGATTAGCGAGTTAGCGTATAGCAACACTCTAAGTCATAGTCGTCACCATTTTTCGCGGTGTACTCTTTCTGCTCTGTACAGGCACGAGGTTTGCCTTTTTCATCCCCTTTGACCAAGCTGATCCAGTGGCGCATTGCAGAAATCTCACTGCTGTCTTGGGGAAACATGGTGCAGGTTTCCAGTTGGATATCTTCAATGTCTACCAGCTCGACACAGCCTGTCCCTTTGTGCTTACCAAATGTCAGCTCAACATGGCTACCTGTACCATCTCGGAATAGGATGGATTCTGGGTTCTCTTTTTCACCAGTGTAAGCAACAAAATGTTTAGGATGTTTCAAACCACTGTGGCTGCCATCTTTGAAATACGCCATCACGTGGCGATAGTCGATAACGTAGGCGGTCACGTCTTTGTGTGATCCACTCTCAAGCGGGAACAAGCGATCTAACAATTGTTTCGCCTTTACTTGCTTTTCAATGGTGTGATTAGCGTTCATCTTTTCTACCGCGAAGACTGCTTCAGCGATAAATGGCTTGTCTTGTTTTTGGATGTCTGTTTTATCGAAAGTAAGCATATTCATAGTGTTTCCCTCGCGGATATTTCACAACTTTCCTGTCCTAGAGCAAATATTTCAAACTTGCGTTTAACTGATTGCAGGTTTGTGACTTTGCTTACTTGGTATACTAGTGAATTTTTTACTACAATTTCACAACAAAAATTTTACAATGTGAATTTTACAAAATGATGCTGTCGAAAAGTCTAATCCGTCAGTCCCATTTTTTAGGGACTAAGATTCGAAACCTGAGGAAACGCAACCACCTGACAATGGAAGATCTGTCAGCGCGATGCATTCGGGTCAACCCAGAATACGCTCCTTCCGTTTCCTACCTATCTATGATTGAGCGGGGCAAGCGTGTACCAAGCATTGATATGTTGGAAGTCATTGCCGAAGTATTCCAGAAAGACCCGACCTGGTTTCTGGATGATGAGCCCGAGCAAGCCGATATCACGCCCGATAAAGGAAACAGAGGTGGCATCAGTGGAATGGCCCTTGAACCCAGCTTTCTATTCTCGAATGAGATTTTACAAATCGCCATTCCAGAAATGCTCTCTCAGACCGGAATTACTGGACGCCAGTTTGCCCATTTATTGATCCGTGCCCATCAGGAAAGCAACCAAAACCATTTTCCTGATCTGGAACGTGCGGCAGAAGAAGTGGGATTAAAGCGGCTCAACTTATCTGCTGAAGATCTGATGGATATTGCCCGCAGCATGGGGTTAACCATTCGCTGGGTGTCACGTCCACCGCAAGATATTGTCGATGAACTGGGCGTGAGTGCTAAACAAATCGTAACTTCTTTCTTCGAACCGCCTGGCTTTATCTATTTAAATGAGATTTTAAAACAATACCCAACCCGCTTAAAATACGATTTGGCTGTCTATATAGGCCACTGTGTCCTGCACAGTAAAGAGGGATTAAAGAGCGTCCTATCGGTTGGCCACACCAATAGCTGGGAAGAACATCACCAAACCGCCCCCAGCTCAGATCTGAATTCTCAGGATATATTGCAAGCTTGGCGAGATTTTGAATCCAGTTTTTTCGCTGGTGCTCTTTTGTGTCCAAAAGTGCCATTCAGGCAGCTTCTCGATCGCAGTGGCTATGAGATTGATGTTCACCTCAAGGCGGGCGTTTCACCTTCTGTTGCCATGCGCCGCATGACTGTGGTCTCACCTTACCCGCACTGGCACTACTTTGATGCCTATGGCCAGAACAAGTTAAAAGCCGTATATCGAGGCAATGGGATCCCGCTGCCGTGGGGAAACATGCGCAAAGTGAACGACCCTTGTCAGCACTGGGCAGTGTTTAGGAGACTGTCGGAGCCGCAGAGTGGCAGCTCAGCGCAAATCTCCATCCTTAACGTCGGTGATGAACCAAGGATCTACTGCTGTGAATCCGTCAACATGACAGATCCTGCGGGGAATAACCGGGTTCTCTGTGCTGGCATCGATTTAAACCCAGCGATCGATGCTCAGGGGGAGACTCTCGACATATTGCTGAGGAACTCAAGTCTTTATGTGTCGATAACGGAGGCAGTGCGTCTATTCCTAGACATATACAGAAAGAGTTCACCACAATAGCAAAAATTTTGAACATTAATTGGATAGAGCGTGGTATTCAAAGTGATGCCAGAGTTATCTGTTCAAGAGGAGCGGTATGCCCGAGAAAACCGAGCTGCTACAACGGCTGTCAGGACAAGGTGCCGATGTAATTTTCACAACCTAAAAAGAAAAAAAGCCAATCACAATGAGCGTGATTGGCTATATATGAATGTGAACAAAAATAAGGTTCACTAACAACGTCAGTTGGCTAGGTGACCCTCGGCTTATTAAGGGTCAATTTCTATAAAGCATTAAGTGTGCCAACTTTATTTATCAATAAAAACGCTTGTTTTTGCTCATTTCTGCACCAGATGCATGAAAACTACACGCATAATCCATTTTTAAATTGCACTTAATTGCAAAATGAAAAAATCAATCCATTGCAATTTGCAAATTTATGACGATTTCTCCACTGAATTCAGTCGCTTTAGTCGGCGAGTATCGTCTTAATAAACCGCGGGCGCCATCGCCGATTCCCCTCCCCGCCCCCCTTCAGCAAATAGTGAGTTGCTAAAGATGGCTTCGGTACACTAATCACATTGAATTTCGCAGTGAAATGAATAGCTAGTGCTCGATGAGGGATGTCACCCAATTCAGTTCGGTGAGAGACATGCTATTTCTGGCGAAATACCCAGACAGGGCCAATCAGAAGAAAGAAAAGATCGTCAAAGAACGACGGTTTTTTGCCTTCGATCTTATGCCCAATGAACTGTAGCATCCACAATACGGCAAACAAGACGAGCGAGACGAGCAAAACGGGGGCTTGAAGGATCTCCAACGACCAAATCAAAGAAATACACGCGAGTGTAAAACCGAGCATCATAAGAAACACACTCAGCGACAGTTTAAAGTAGAAAACCATGACAGGTAACATAGCAACCCACACCCAGTTGAGGGTATAACCCAACAAAGATATCGGTGGAATTGACCAAATTAAGCCGACAATGGATAGAAAAATGCCCGGTACCGCCACTTTATGGATTTTCTGATTGACTGGATTTTGATGGCTTTCGCCATAATCGCTTAACCATTGGCTCAAATCCCGCATCTTTATCCCTCTGAATCATGACCTTATAATATTGTCTATAGCACGAAACGTGAATAAGCGCCGAGACACATTTAAAGATCCGTGACTAAGGTCCGCTGCGCTAAGCTTGTTGCCGTTTCTCTTCGTACATTCTGATATCCGCGAGCTTGAGCATCTCATCAACATCTTTAAACTCTCGGCTGTATAAGGCAAAACCAATGCTGACGTGAATATCGATCAGGTGCTGTTCAAAGATGACCGGCGCATGGCAAATGGCTTTCTGCAATTCAATGTTTATTACATCAACCTCTTCGCTAGAGGACATTCTTGGCAGCATAATTAAAAATTCATCTCCGCCAATTCGGGCTATGACATCCGACGCTCGGAGTACGCTTTTAATCCTCTCAGCTACGGCGATTAATACCTTGTCTCCTGCCGCGTGCCCATAGGTATCATTGATTAACTTAAACTTATCAAGGTCAACATTGAGGATCGCAAATGCCTCACCTTTGAAAGAATCTGAGATAGCATCAAAATGCGCTTGAAGGGTATACATGAAATAACGTCGGTTAGGTAACGACGTTAACTCGTCATGAAGGGCAAGCCGATCGGCCGCTTGATAGAGACGGAAAATGGCCAAAAAAGCCATCAGTAGAACAATGACCATCGGATAACCGAGCAAACGAACGGCATGAACTCTGTACCACTCACCGTGTTGCAGTAAATCATCCTTGGTAGAAGCCGCGATTATCCAACTGCCGTATGGAAAATGCACGGTTTCGGTTGCGAAAGCCTCATCAAAGGTCTTCTGTAACCCGTAGAAAACCGATCCATTCACCCCGGAGCTGTTGGTTCCGCGCATCGCTAAATTGTATTTTAAAGAAAACGCTTCAACACCTGCGTCTGCAAGCAAGGTTTCTAATGAGATGACGACGCTACAGACTCCCCAGTAATCGCGATTATAGAGCGGATCGGTAAATATCGGTATACGCGCTACCAGTGCCCTTCCCCCTGAACCAAATTGACAGGGCCTGCGATAAAGATTTCCTGCACCGCACGCGCTTTTTTTATCGTCCGCCATTGGCTAGGTACAGTCCGGTAATCAAGACCGAGTGCTTTCTCATTACCCTCCAATGGGTAGATGTATTTGATGACATCGTCAGGGGCTAAACCGATAACAGTCACGTGATTTGCTTTACG
Source organism: Vibrio neptunius (assembly GCA_019339365.1). Classification (NCBI taxonomy): domain Bacteria; kingdom Pseudomonadati; phylum Pseudomonadota; class Gammaproteobacteria; order Vibrionales; family Vibrionaceae; genus Vibrio; species Vibrio neptunius. The sequence goes on from CP079860.1 coordinate 363,659, forward strand.
CATAATGCTGGATGCAAGTAAATCCCAACCTGAATATTCGAAATTCGGATTGGACGCGACCAACGCCGATATATCATCAACAGCAAAGATGTCGTACACGATGGCGGATTCCAGCTCTGAGCGAACAATAGACAACTCTTCCTTAGCACGGTCCAACAAGCTATCTCTCAAAAAACTCTTCTGACTACGGTCAATCGACTCGATAAGTCCGACAGCGAAAGATAACATTGTAAAAGCCAGCAAGAACACTGACCACCGATTGCCAAAGCGATATTTCATTCCACCCCCACATAAGCTCATCGAAAAGATCACGTTTGCAAGACCGATGAGCATTTATACGTCTATACCTAACTTGTTAGAGGTATATAATTGTCATTATGGCTGCTATTTTAGCATTTATATAAAAACTACATTAACTTAACTGAATTTTTATCGATTAAAGTTAAAACAATCAATAAGAAGGTGAATATTGGATTTGTTTGACGCCTTACCTTGTGATCAGAGATGGATAGACCTGCCTAACGGTCGTTTGCTGTGGATCCAAGATTTCATGTCGCGGGCAGAAGCGGACGCTTTAATGTTAAGCCTCAAGCAAAATACGCCTTGGTCACAACAACAAATCCAACTGTTTGGTCGAGCAGTGATGCAACCACGTCTACAGGCGTGGTATGGCGACAAATCATACACTTACTCCGGCCTAACCATGCCGCCAATGCCAATGGATAGTAGGCTGAACGCGATCAAATCTCGATGTGAAAAAATAGCCAACCAAACGTTCAACTCGGTGCTGATCAACTTGTACCGTGACGGACAAGACTCCATGGGTGCACATCAAGACAATGAGCCCGAGCTCGGACCCAACCCTACTATCGCATCACTTAGCTTAGGTGCTACACGCAGATTCATACTCAAACATAACCAAACAGGTCAAAACCATAAACTAGAGCTATCTCACGGTAGCTTGCTGATCATGGCCGGTGAAATGCAGCACTACTGGAAACACAGTATACCTAAAACACGCCAACAAAAAGATGAGAGGATTAACCTGACTTTCAGGATGATTTACTGATTATTCAGGCAACTTTAAAGCTTTTGCTTTGTAACCACTTAGGCAGCAGTACACAGACAATGTTGGCCACAATAATCAAGCTCAAGCCAAGAACTTGGTATGCACTGTATCGTTCGTCATAAAACATCACCTGCCAAACTGCGGTGAAAAGTAGGTTGGTAAAAATCAAAGGCGCTAGTTGGGAGCCTGATTCAGCAAGCTTATAAGCTTTGGAGCGAAACACTTGCGTATTAATAATCAGTAAGGCCAAAATCCCAAGAACAGTAACGATAAGCCAAGGATTTGTGTTTGACGCCTGGTACATAACATAGTCGTTCACCAAACTAAACGCGAGCAAAGGCATGATAACAACTGAGGCGAAAAGAAACGTCCACAAATTGATTTCAAATGCATTCAGCCGACTTTTACTAATACGATAGAGGCTGAGTTGAGAGCCGGCATTAAAAACACCAGCGGCAAGACCCACTAACAATTCACTCCTGAAACTAAAACCACTGACGTCCCCAGCGAGTAAAACTACACCAACAAACGTACTCAACAGTCCGAGAACGTTTACCGGGCGAATTCGAGTTGAAAACATTAGCTTTTCTAACACGGGAATAAACAGTGGCCCCGTGCCAAACAACACCACACTTTCTACCAGTGTCAGATGTTGAAGTGAGTAGATAAAACAGATCTGGCACGCACCGATACACAGAGCTCTTATCCACAAAGGCACTTGTTCGCTTCGATCAGGCCATCTTACTTCCTTGCCAATAAACATCAAAATAAGCACCATAGCAGGCAGAATAAAACGCAGAAAGCTGAGCAAGTTAGCATCAAAATGCTCGCTGAGAAATTTGGAAAACAGTCCCGTTAGTGACAAACTGAATGTTGAAGACAACATGAATAAAACTGGGTACAACTGATTTGGCATAACTCCTCCCTATTTGTCACTCAGTGTAGGAGTTCGACGCTGAAATAAAAAACGAGTAATATTTACAGATTGAGTAAGAAAAACTTACATATGAAGAAACTAGCACCACTCAAATCCATCTACTCCTTCATTGCTGTCGCCGAAACAGGCAGTATGACGGAAGCCGCCCATCAGTTGAGCGTCAGTCACTCCGCTGTTAGCCAAGCGATTAAATCACTCGAAGCCCAAATTGGTCAGGCTCTGTTTCTACGAGCTGGACGTAGCGTCGTTCTTAACGCTGCAGGCCGGAGGTATTACAAACAAGTGGCTCCAGCGATAGAACAAATCGTCACAGCAACACAACAGCTCATTGATGAGAAACAAAGCCAGCGATTGACTCTCAACATGGTCAACTCATTGGCGATGCATTGGTGGATCCCGCGAGTGAATCGCTTCAATCTATTTGCGCCTCATCTGGATATTCGAATTTCGAATTTGATTGGCAGTTTTGTGATGGAAAGCGAAGGAGTCGATGTGGCCATTATTCATGGTAAAACCGATGACTGGCCAGACTACTATTGTGAACTGTTGGCGCGTGATGAACTCGTGATGGTGGCTAGCCCAGATCTGGTGGATACAGACACCACACCAGAGTATCTTCTCGAACACTATCCCGCCATTATTGCCGCCAATGACAGGCGAAAGTACGATTGGCAGGTTTGGTGTCAGAGCCTCCAATTGCCAGAACCCAACTCGGTAAACAATCTGCGTTTTTCGGCCTCTATACAGGCAGTCCAAGCCACTATCCGCAAACTGGGTGTTTTTGTCACTCACCGCCAGTTCATCCGTGACGATGTATTGCATGGCTCATTGGTCGAAGTTGGAGACCCCGTCCTGAATCCACATCAAGATTTTTATTTCGCGTGTCAGCGAGAAAAACTCAAAAATGAACACGTTCTTACTCTGCGAAACTGGCTACGCAAAGAGTTCAGCTGTTAGTCGTTTTATAGAACGTTTTATTATAAGGATTGCTTGAGAAACATTATTTTTGTCAAATTACTCATAAGGTTAAAATGATAAAACAATTAACAAAAACAAGGTTTGATTATTAATTACAATAACTTATCTAAGCACCTACATTCAAACACAGCGAGTTGCCGTTGCTTACATAAGCAATAAAACACATATAATTGATTGATATTGCTAAATTTCTTTTTCTAATACCTTAGTCCAGCCTGTATTTTTTCTTCTAGACTTTAATAGCCTAATTATAAATCTTGAGGCAAAGGGATAAATGGCGAGATTTGCAGGACAACATTTAGAAGAGATGGCCGACCTACGCTCAGCTCGCAAGAGCAAAGCGGTACTTCTATGTTCGCTCATTTCGTTGGTTGTGCTGGTCTACTACGGGGTCGCCCATATTGCTGACCAAAACTACTGGTTCGCTGCGCTAAACCTACTTTGTGTGGGTATCTTGAGCGCCAATCTGTGGTATTTGAAACTTAATCCGACAACAAATGTATCTGAACTTATACTTTCAGGCGTTTTATTGTTTCACGCCACGATGCTGCTGCTGTATGGAGGTAACATATCAGATCGCCTTCTGTGGCTGTATCCCATCTTAACCGCAGTGATTTTTGTCTGCGAGTTCCGCGCAGGTCTATTACTCAGCGGAACGTTTTACGTCCTGACTGCGATAGCCTGCCTGTTCACCAACGTTATCCCAATCCCCGTAAATCTGTCGGTCGATCGGTTTCTGCTGAGCCTGTTTGCGCTTTGCTTGCTTTGCAATACATCGTCCTATTTTTACGCCAACGTGGTCAATTACATTCAATCTCTTTACAAAGAAGGGATCGAAGACCTTGCTTATCGAGATCAACTGACTGGCCTTGCGAATCGCTGGAGCTTTGAAAGCTGGGCTTTGGAAAAACTGACTGAAGTGAGTGATAGCCAAGCGATTACCGCAATGGTGTTTCTTGATATCGACAACTTCAAAACCATCAATGATACCTATGGTCATGAGGTGGGCGACCGTGTGCTTCAACACTTTGCCAAGCGGTTGAAAAACAACATTCGCTCTAAAGATAGAAAAACAGAGAAACACGATTATTCTATCGCTCGCTACGCTGGAGATGAATTCGTTTTGTTACTTTATGATGTGCGTAGCACTAAAGACCTTAACGGCATTTTAGATCGTATCTGCCATCTATTCGAAGATAGTTATCAAAGCACAGAAAGGATCAATAAACTGACGGTTAGTGTCGGCGTAGCCATTTTCCCTGAGGATGGTGATTCACTGCCAGAATTAACTCGTTGTGCAGATAAAGCAATGTACGCAGCGAAACACGGTGGGAAAAACCAGTATCGATATTATCAACGTGAACGCCCCACTGCGGTCACCGACACCGAGAAGGTGACACCGATAAATAAGTTTAGCGGCTCATGAACATGAGCCATAGACAGAAAGCCATCACAACTAGCATCCAAGCAGCATAACGAGCAGAATTCGGTTTGTCTTTCTTTGGCACAACAATTGGTTTCATCGCGGCGTCTTTGGCCGCTCTCGCAGCGGTAGACAGTGTTCGGCGCTGTGCCATTTGGTCACGCCGAGCTTGCGCTTTATTCGCTACTTTACCAAATCTGTGTAACTGCTCAGCAGTAAGCTCTTGATTTGGATCGTAACGAGCATTTGGGTCTCTCTGTTTGGGTACAACAGCCATCATCGACCTCCTCTCGAAGCGGTTCTGCCATAGCTTAAGTATAGTCAACCATGTAAATGATAAATTTATTTATTACTTAGCAATCATTCGGGATTTCCGAACCATTTATCTGCTAAGCTATAAAATCAGCTGAGATTTACCGCATTTCAATGATTAATTTAAGCAAAGTGTTTGCCAAGTTTTAGGGTTGGCTACCCAGTTTTCAGGCAAAATGGTACTCAATGAAAAAAGACGCTGTAACCGATAACAAACGAGAGCAGTAACGATCCGAGCCCAATTCACATCTCACTTGGCGATGGTGGCTATGACGTGTACACCCTGTACACGCCACAGTCGGGTGAAATCGGGGTCTATAAATACTCACACAGATACGCAGTAGCGACCGATACTTGGAGATCAAAAGAGGAGTCTCCTGCAACGTCAAACGACTCTCCTTGCGAATAGGTCGTCCAAACCTCATCGCCTGCACGTTTAACCGTCAAGTTGCCTTTCACTACCGTCATACATTCTGGTGCAGCTGTTTCAAAAGTGTACTCACCAGGGGCCATCACACCTACACTTGATTTATCGCCTTGCTGCTCAAAACCTAACGACTGAACATTTCCTTCAAAATAGCAGTTTGCTTGAATCATGTATCCTCCATGAAAATTGCGCGTTGTTTTCGTTATCTAGTTGTTGTTTTTATCGGATTGATTCGGCCCAATCAAGTCCTGAACGGTTTTACATGCTAGGCGATGCATTTACAAAGTGATATAAAAACAGTGGGTTGCCGTATAAACATCCAAAAGCTAGGAGAATGCTCGATGTCTAAGGAAGAATCCAAGATCCCTACCAACAGAATATCTCGTTTTGGTCAGATAGCGTCACTGGCAACAAAAATTGGTTCCAATGTCGTTGCCGAGGGAACAAAACAGTGGTTGAAAGGCAATAAACTCACCAAGCAGGAGCTGCTGCTGACACCTAAAAACATTAAGCGCTTGGCCGATCAACTTGCTCACCTTCGAGGTGCCGCAATGAAAGTAGGCCAAATGTTGTCAATGGATGCAGGTGATATCCTGTCGCCAGAATTGGCTGATATCTTAGCTCGTCTGCGTTCTGACGCGAATCCCATGTTGGCAAAACAACTCGGTCAAGTCATGACTGACGGCTTAGGTAGCGATTGGAAATCTCAATTTCTCTCTTTCAATTTTAAACCGATAGCCAGTGCCTCCATCGGACAAGTTCACTTTGCACATACAGACGCAGGTGAGCCGCTGGCTGTCAAAGTTCAGTACCCAGGCATTAAACAAAGCATTGATAGCGATGTCGATAATGTCGCCACACTGCTCAACGTGGTTGGCCTAATACCCAAAAATGTCGATATAGATGGCCTATTAACCCAAGCAAAGGCCCAGTTACACGACGAAGCCAATTATACTCGGGAGGCAATGCTGCTCGAAACGTATCGACATCATCTCGCCGATGATTGCCGTTTTGTTGTCCCTAGGGTTTACCAAGACATCAGCTCCGAAACCATACTGGCGATGTCGTACCTTGAGGGTCAGCCTATCGAGACACTCTCTGAACACAGCCAAACCACTCGCGACGAAGCCATGACCGCTTTGCTGTCTCTCTTGTTTCGTGAGCTGTTTGAGTTCAAGCTTGTTCAGACCGACCCCAATTTCGCTAACTACTTGTATCTCTCTGAGAGTAAGCAAATTGCCTTACTGGACTTTGGGGCAACCAGAACATACAGCAACGTCATCAGCGAGGGATACCGTCACGCCTTTAAAGCCGTGATCCAAGGAGACAATCAAGCGCTGGACTCCGCGCTGGCACAAATTGGCTTCTTTAGCCAAGACATCAAAACTGAACAAAAAAATGCCATTCTGAATCTAGTCACACAGGCTTGCGAGCCGATGTTATATGAGGGTGATTACGATTTTGGCAATAGTGATTTGTCAATGCGATTGAGGGAAGCTGGAACCGTGTTAAGCATGGAAGAAAACTACTGGCATACCCCTCCAGCAGACGCACTGTTTCTCCATCGTAAGATTGGCGGGCTATACTTACTAGCGGCAAGATTGAATACGAGAGTGAATGTTAAGGCACTGGTGAAGCCTTACATTAACTCAAATTGACCGTGCATTTTTTGGACTGAAGATCAAATTTATCATTGATAATGAAGATCAATAACCAAACTCTTACACCATAGCGGACGAAATAAAGGTAAACTTTAGTATTGGTTTCGCTGATCAGAGCAGTTTAATGTGGCGTTAAATAAAACGACCAATGCACCTAAGTTGAGAAAGCGCTCTTACATGCAAAAAGAAGCTTTTCTAAAACTGTCCTTCGCAACGCTATTCGTGACATTGGCGGTCGCTTTCGCGGCCCTTCTTTTCTTCAGCTATAACGATTACGTTCATCCTAAAAATGTCTATGGACGCTGGATAGAGATAGGTACGCCCGGATACAATACGGAGGTTCTTACCTTTAACGAAAGAGGCGTCTATCGAAATGACCGTCTGATCACGACCACTTTCGATTTTGATGGCAAGGTCATCACTGTAACCACTGGCGGGGGTATTTCGATTTACCAAATCGCTGGTACGTTTAAATCACCGCAACTTCGCCGCTTGGAGCCTAACAGCCCAACTCAGCGCTTTATCAAAGCAGGTTACGAAGACACCGTAGATATGGGGGGTGGCGGCTCCGCCAAAAATCGTCGAGCTGCGTTGTCTGAACACTTCAGTAGCAAAAAATAAACAGGCATTACTCGATTAACGACTTCGTAGTCATCTAGTCGTGAAGACAAATCAAGCTTATACGACAATGTCGGTAGTTTGCATGCCGACAAGCCCTTATACTTATCTCCATAATTTCAACAGTAAGACCCAATAAATGAATGAGTTAGTTGCTTTACTGCCACAGAACCTTGTCACTGCCCTGCAAAGCTGGGATACCAACGTTCTGTTCATCACTGCCGCAAGTTTGGTTGCTTGGATCGCGTGGCGCATTATCTACGGCCGGCTAGAGATTCTCGTCAACAAAACCCAGTTCTACTGGGACGATCTGACTTTACACGCCCTCAAAACACCCGTCAGTACATTGATTTGGTGTTGGCCCGCGACAATTTCGCTCGGGTTCATCTTACAAGACTACATGGGCTCTAAGCAGAACTGGCTGGGTACGCTAAAACTTCTGCTAGTGATCGCGATCTTTGTCTGGATCACTATGCGACTGATTAACAATGTGGAAGAGTATGTTTTAAAGCAGAAATCTCGTGATGAAACCACCGTTCAGGCCATCGCTAAAGTCTCAAGATTATTCTTTATCATCATAGGTGTTCTGACCATCATGCAGGCCTTTGGCCTCAGTCTATCAGGCTTACTCACCTTTGGTGGTGTTGGTGGCTTGGTTGTCGGTTTAGCCGCCAAAGACCTTCTCTCCAACTTCTTTGGCGGTATGATGATTTACTTCGACCGCCCGTTTAAAGTCGGAGACTGGATCCGCTCTCCAGATCGCCAGATAGAAGGCACAGTAGAACGCATCGGGTGGCGAATGACGATTATCCGTACGTTTGACAAACGTCCGTTATATGTCCCTAACTCAGTCTTTAGTAGCATAGTCGTTGAAAACCCATCACGAATGCTAAACCGAAGAATTAAAGAGACCATAGGCGTTCGCTACGATGATGGCGAAAAGGTTGCTCAAATCGTAAAAGAGATTAAAGCAATGTTGAGAAATCACCCAGATATTGACACTAAACAGACTCTTATCGTCAATTTCAATGCGTTTGGCCCATCATCACTTCAAATGATGGTGTATACCTTTACCAAAACTGTTAACTGGATTCGCTACCATGAAGTCAAAGAAGATGTTCTATTAAAAATAATGTCTATCATTCACAAGCATGACGCTGACATCGCGTACCCGACTCAAACTCTAAAGTTTGAGCCACCAATTGCAGGCGAAGATTCACACACTGATGTTTAACCTATGACTTGATAACCTAAGTTATACAAATCACTGTGGTCACCATTTACTAGAGACGATCATGACTATGACGATAACCGAGCAGATTAATGCTTCATTGGGTATTGAGGATATCTATATTTCTATTCGAATTAATGATAGCAAGACTAGTGATGTCATATCGAATATGCCGGATAAATATAAAGAAATTTATTACTCTAAGGAATATCAACATATAGACGATACCTTTGACTATGCAGAGGTTGAACAGACAAAGGTTCGCTTCCCTAATTTCCTTGGTGATTATTATTCAAAGTATATTGCGAAAATGGAATCACACGGCTTTTACAATTTATTTTGTTTTTCTTTTGTATCTGACAGTAAGCTTATTTCCTGTATTGTTACAGTTCCTTGGAAGCCGATTGACAATCAAAAGCACTTTGAGCAGTTCCGAGAGGTAAGCCTCAATGGCATACAAAGTATATTAGAAGATTTCAAAAAGATTAAAGTGGTTAAAAAGATAGACCTAGATAGACACTAAGATATCCAACCCAAGCTTATTGCTTTCACGGCGGCGTCAATAGTCTTGTTAGCAATAAGTTTTTCTCTTACATTCTTTAGGTTACTATGAACTGTTGATAGCTTGTATCCTGTTAGCTTTGATATTTCTTCTGCACTCAGTCCATCTTTAGCCAACGACAAGCATGCTAACTCACCATAGTTCGGCTTTTGAATCTGTTTGTCGCTAAAAAGTGTCTTTTGAACCGCCATTGGGTTCAAAACCATGCCTGAAAATTTTATATCATCGTTGGTTAATGATAAATCTGATATATATTTATTAATCATTTCCTTCGAAAAACCAATTACTTTATCATCAATAGCATTATGATATATAAAGGTATCTCTTTGACTAAAGCTGCCCACCACATAGGATATTTTCACTGACCCGAGTGTAGACGCTCTTGCATACAAATTATTAATACCAAACTTATCATTAATTACATCATTAAAAGCCGTTTCTTTGGCATTTCTTGTTTCTCTACACATGAAAAGGCCGTGATGATGATTGTTAATCATAGGGTCTAAATCTGACCAACCTTCATTGCGATAACTCTCTTTGACGTAGTAAGGTAAATTTGACATCACTGAAACACTTGAACGAGTTTCAATATATAAGCTAAACAGATCGATATTGACCGCTCTCTTCAAATACTCAAAATCGGATTTTATATCTGAGTCTCTTTTAATTGAGAGGTCATTATTTGAACTCGATAACATTTTCTCAATCCACTTACTGTTTACGTCACTAGTTATCTAAATCAACCCTAATTATAGGGTAACCATTAAGCCATAATTTTTGTATTGTTATTGGACAGCAGCTCTCGTAAGGCGTTGTATTTAAGCCAATTAGTATTCTCGTTAATGATGACGGCTACCCCTCACACAGTGAGGGGTATTTTTTCATCATGATTGAACTATGGGCTCCCTTTCGATGGGATCGTTAGCATGCTCTGCGTACCAATAGAGCCAGATCATTGAGATACATACGATAAAGCAGAAGCCAAACAACCAATTAGCGCCTAACCATTCGATCATCATACCACCAAGTAAAGGCCCAAAAGCAAAACCTAATGTATACAGGGCGGTTGCACCAAAATACGAGCCACGTAAATGTGATGGCGCAAGGCGGTCAATTTGAACGTTGATGGTTGGAAAGGTCACCACTTCTCCTAAACTGATGATAAAACTAGCGACAGCCCAACCCATAGCGACATCTTTTGGTGACACAATGAAAGCCAATTGCCCAATCGCTATCAGAATCATCCCTATACGAGTACGTGTAAAAAGCGGTAGTTTCTCCATCAGTTTAAGCAAAGGAAACTGAAACAGAACAATCGTTGCTGTATTGATAAACAGCAGCATAGCGATCAAAGTAGCCGAATCCTCAATGCCACTTCTCACTATCACTTGAGGTACTGACGATTCTAGCTGTGCGTATACAAACATCAACATCAAATTCGCTACCATCAGTAACACAAAGATTCTATCCTGGCTGATCACTTTAAGGGTTTGACGAAAGTTAGGTAACTGAGAACGATCCGGTTGTTTAAATTTACCTTTTCTTTCAATACCGAATAGAATCCAAAAGCAGTAAACTAGATGAGTAAAACCCGTCACCATAAACAGGTTTTGAGGGTTGGATAGCGCTAAAGTCACTCCGGCAAGCGGCCCTATCGCACCACCAATATTGAGTAAGAAATAACGCGCATTGAGCGCAAGTTCTCTGTCTTTTAAATCATCCAGAGAATCCCCTAATACCGCTTTAGCAGGTCCATCAATCAGTGGCTGCATGAGACCTGTGAACAGAATCAAAATGTAGAAATGCCAAACGTCACTGGCTAACGCAATGCCATTGTATGCAAAAAAAGCAATGATACAGCCAATCGACATCAACCACTTTCGACCAAACTTATCTGAAAGATACCCTGAATAGAGGCCAGTAATCGAACCTATTAAAGCTGAAGCCGCAAGCATTGAGCCTACTTCGATCGCGGAGGTACCATAATCCCGATAAAGGAAAACAATCAAAAATGGCCAAGCCATAAAGTAACTGGTTCTCGCGATAAGTACACCAATCAGGACCGTCCATACAGAAAAGTTGAAACGCTTAACCCTTTCCCATTGAAATAGACTCTGTTCTTTGCCCATTGGCACACTCCTTAACTGATCGGCCTGTTGCATATGTGTTCGATCAAGTATATGAGTTTTCAACCCGAAAGACAGTGTTAGTTATACAATTAATAAAAAAGCCCATAATCTGTGGGCTCTCATTTAAATAGCGATAATATTTAGATAGTTATAGCGTGTTATTTTGCAAACTAAAGCCCATTTTAGCGCCCCTTTCTTCATAGTTTTCCCACCAGAATGATGTACTGATGTCGTGATTAAGCTCTAATGTCTCTCCAACCATGGGAGTAACTAAATTTGTGCCTTGACCATTCGCTTCTTCGATAAGATCCGTCATCGGCTCGTCCCACTTGTGAGCAAACAATTCAAAAGTAGACCAATGCACTGGGAAGAGCTTTTCCGCTCCTAGATCAATAAAGGCTTGCATCGTATGACGAGCTTGCATGTGACCCCAGTTCTCAACTGGGAAACCGCTGCCATTCTTCACATTCGCCGCAACTTCAATAAATGCCATGTCAAAAGGCCCCAGTCTGTCACCTATTTCTTTAAAGTGTGAATCATAAGCAGAATCTCCACTGTAAAAAAGCGCTCCAGATTGCCCCTTAATAGACCAAGAAGCCCAAAGCGTGCTATTTGAATCAAAGCCGGTTCTTCCGGAGTTATGATTAGCAGGAGTTGCAGTTAATATCACACCATTGAGAGATGTCGATTCCCACCAATCAAGTTCTTTAATTTTATCCGGGCTCACTCCCCAGCGTTCAAGGTGCCTACCGACTGCGAGTGGCACCATAAACACCACCTCTTTATCGGCATAATAGCGGATAGTCGATTCTTCCAAATGATCGTAGTGATCATGAGAGATAACGATGGCATCTGGAAGAGGCAATTCATTACGCTCGACCGGCGCTTTGACGTTGCGAGAAAATAGTTTCTTCGCAATCCAAGGTGAAGCATATTCAAACACAGGATCAATCAGAATTCGTGTACGATCGATATCAATGAACAGGCTTGAATGGCCTAGCCAGGTCACCCGTATTTCTTCGCTACGCCGAGCCAACTTCTCAGTATCAATAGACGCATGAGGCAAGCTAGAACTGGGCTTTAATGATTTTCTTTCAAAGAAAAACTTCCACATTACCGCAGACATACTTTCGGGGCTTGGCACGTTAGGCATTCGAACTATGGCCTTACCGTCCTGAAACTGATTTGAGTTTACAATGCGTTCAGCTCTTAAGCTTTCGCTTTGTTGCAACTCAACGTCACTCTTTGCTTTAAGAAGCTGACTAAACCCCATAACACCGAGTGCTGAAATTACCGATGCTTTGATCATATTGCTCATTTTCATGACCTACTGGCTACCCAAGAAAGTAAACGATGGTGTATACTTTAGTCACTGCAGCATTAAAAGTAAACACAATCGTTTACTTTAAGTACTTTGAGATACGTGCATGATTAAACGAAGCGATATAAAACAAGAAGATATCATCAGATCCGCCATTGAAGTTTTTTTCTCAAAAAGGCTTTGAGCAAGCCAGTATGGAAGGTATTTCCAAACATGCGGGAGTTTCCAAACGCACGTTATACAAATACTACCCAAACAAGGATGCACTATTTGAAGTCATTGTAGGAAAGCTACTGTGTCGCTTTGATGAACAATGTGAGCTTAAATTTGAACCTTCTGTTTCAGTTGCAGAACAGCTCGTTGATATCACAGTCAATAAAATGGGTTACATCAACACAGAAGATTTCCAAATGACTGCGCGCTTGGTTATGGCCGAGTGCATTCGTTGTTCTCATACGTCACAACTGTTGATGAAGCAGTTTGCCGCTATCGAAGATTCCTACGGTTTGAATCAATGGGCTCAAGAAGGGATTGATGCCGGTGTGCTTGAAATCGACGATATACCGATGGCCATCGAGCAATTTATAGGCAGCATCAAGGCGATCGTATTTTGGCCACAATTGTTAGGTCACCAACCACCGGCAAGTAACGAACAACTAAAATCCACTGTTGAATATGCTGCTTACACCTTTGTGGCCAGACATCAAAAAAAATAGCTTTCCTTCAGACAAGGGCACTCACAAGAGCCCTTGTCTACCTAACGTCTTCTTGGACTCTTGTCAGCCACCTCAAAGCCAATCACAATGAGAAAGTAAAGTAAATAGCAAACACTGAGCGTTCTTATATATAAGAAACCCAAAACCATCGACTGTTTCTATTTTGAGAAAACCAGATAAATAGAAAATATAAATGAGATAAATCTATTCAATAGTACAAATAATACGCCATCAAACAAACAATCTACTCCCTATCTAAGTCTCTATTTATTAAGAATAATTTAGAAATTCTCTTGTTCACAGAAAATACGCCACCAGTCTTAATATTGAGCCACCTTATATCATTGCAACCTATATAAAGATGTTATAAAAATGCGCCTTGCTATTTTCAAATAAAACCTTACGGGAATTACATGTATTTCAGGAGCTCACAATGAGTGAACGAGGAAGGATACGTATTACCAATTATCACGGTAAAATCTTTTATCGTTTGATTGACTGTTTGGTAATATTGGGTGCGTTGTATATCGCGATAAAAGCCAACGCCCATACTGTTACCTTAGGTTACGTCTCTGCGGGATTGATGGGGGTCATCATCTACTCTTTCATCGCTGAAAGCTTAGATATATACAGCCACTGGCGTACCGCAAAACTTCGTTCACTTGCGCTTTACACTTCGTTCTGTTGGTTCTCGACCGTTGGCGGACTTACGTTACTCAGTTATTTTTCAAAAACGGGTCCAGACTTCTCCAGACTGATCATAGGGTGTTGGATCGTTTCCACTTTTGCCGCCTTACTTATATGGCGGGCTTTTGCGTTTATGGCCCTGTATTATCTTCATCAACGCGGTGTGCATACAAAGAAAGCAGCGATCATTGGCTTAACTCCTCAAGGTTTAGAATTATCAAAAAACTTGAATAGCCATCCAGAGTTGGGGATACAACTCACTGGTTTTTATGATGATAGAGAACCGAAAAGACTGTCCAGCGACCTACCTATATTGGGCACAATTAAAGATGCAATCGCGTTGGCCAAAAACGGTGAAGTGCAAAACATCTATATCGCGTTACCTATGCAGGCACAAAAGCGTATTTCAGATATCTTAGAAGCCTTTTCGGACAGCACTGTTAATACCTACGTTGTACCAGACTTTTTTACCTTTAACTTGCTTCATTCTCGCTGGTATACCATTGGTGATGTAAACGCTTTCAGCATATTCGACACGCCATTTAATGGTTTATCTACCTGGCTTAAGCGTTTAGAGGATCTTGTTCTAAGCAGCCTGATACTCCTCTTGATAAGCCCAATACTTCTTGCTGTTGCTATCGGAGTTAAAATCTCTTCTCCAGGACCGATTGTATTCAAACAGCTCAGATATGGCCTGGATGGCAAGCCAATCAAAGTGTGGAAGTTTCGCAGTATGAAGGTGATGGATAACGGTGAAAAAGTTGCTCAAGCCACAAAGAATGACCCTAGAGTGACCAAATTTGGTGCCTTTATACGTCGAACATCACTGGATGAATTGCCACAGTTTATTAACGTACTCCAAGGCCGAATGTCTATCGTTGGACCGCGTCCTCACGCAGTGGCGCACAACGAAGAATACCGAACAATTGTTAACCGTTACATGTTACGTCACAAGGTAAAACCTGGCATCACAGGCTGGGCTCAGGTTAATGGTTGGCGTGGTGAAACTAACACCATCGACAAGATGGAAAAGCGTGTCCAATTCGATCTCGACTATATCCACAGATGGTCACTATGGTTCGACCTTAAGATCGTTTTCCTCACTGTTTTCAAAGGTTTTGTTGGCAAAAATGCCTATTAAGTCATGGACATGATTTTATTATGAATAGATTCAACACATTCATCTCATCCACTAGCTCAGTGCTGACGCTTGTGGTTGCTTATTCAGCCCATGCGGCCCCAACACCCGTGCCGATTGAAACCGAATCAGGCATCGCAATCGTACCTTATCTGAACCTCTACAGCGGCCATAACAACAACGTCGCTAAAGAAGAGTTCAATGAAACCAGCTCTTGGTTTGCAGTCTATGAACCTGGCGTGGGCTTTGAACTGGAAAATGGCAAGCAAAAACACAACTTAGGCTATCGCATTCAACGCGGTGAATTCTTCAGCTCTCAACGTGACAACTATACCGATCATTTTCTTGATCTTACGAGTTATTGGGAAGTCAATTCGAGAAATGCACTCGACCTACGCTATAGCGTAGCCAAAACGCACGAAAATCGTGGTGATAATGACACGACAACCAACCTCGACTACAACAAATATGTCTCAAACTCGTTCAATATTGGCTATCGCTATGGCAGCACTGAAGCAAAAGGCCAAATTGAGACCAATTTGGGCTGGGGTGATTTGTCGTACAAAAATAACCGAGACGTCACTCGCTATCAGGATTGGGATGAAGGTCGATTCAGCACCGCATTCTTCTACAAGGCGTTGCCAAAAACTGCTTTATTAGCTCAATACGCCGTCAATGACCGAAGCTACAACGAAGTCGCATTGGGCTCTAGCGAACGTGATAGCCTGCACCATTTCATTTATCTAGGTACATCATGGGATGCGACAGGTAAACTTCGTGGGAGCGTTAAACTGGGCTATCAGAACAAGGATTTTGACGCACCACAACGAGAGAGTTTTAACTCATTCTCTTGGGATATTGACGTTGCTTATATGTTGAGAAGCTATTCAGCTGTGGAGTTTAAAACCAGTCGTAAGTCGACAGACCCGAATGGCTTGGGCGGTGCGATCGACAACTCTATTTACAATGCAAATTGGTCACATAACTGGTCACAAATTGTCTCTACCCACGCAGAACTTTCCTATCTGTCTGAGGACTATACAGACAGCGTGCGAAAAGACGACACGTCGAAAGCCAGTGTTTACCTCGATTATGACTTTCGCCGCTGGCTGACATTCAAAGGCGGTGTGTCTTACGAATCACGTGACTCAAATCTAACCAACTTTAGCTATAACCAATCCGTGTATTATTTCTCGGTCGAAGGTGTGATGTAAGCTCATGAAGTGTCTATTTTCAATTCTTCTGCTGTGCCTTTCATTTCAAGTTATCGCTAATGATGATCTGTATCATCTTGGTGTTGGCGATCTGATCAAAGTTCAGGTTTATGATGAACCTGAACTGTCACTCGAAACTCGCGTTAGCGACAGCGGTTCAATGGATTATCCTTTCTTAGGCAGTATTGCACTCAAGGGCCGTACGCTTCGAGAGGTAAAGGAATCGATCCATGATGGTTTACTGGATGGCTATTTAGTCAATCCAAATGTTTACGTCAGTGTGGTTGAGTATCGTCCTTACTTTATCAATGGTGAAGTCATGACTTCAGGCGGCTATCCATTTCATCCCGGGCTAACGGTCAATCAAGCGATTACCATAGCTGGAGGTTTTACTGAGCGCGCTTCAAAAACCAAAATTTTTGTTTCGTCCAGCGATCAGCCTAACGCAAAACCGGCCCGTGTTTCCCTACTTCATCGAATCCAACCAGGTGACATCATCACTGTGGAAGAAAGCTTCTTTTAATTGAATATTATGGAAAATACCCAGAATCCTCCGGTGAGCAAAGAAGAGCTCATTGATATCCGCCAATATTTCAAAGTGCTACTTAACTATAAGTGGCGTATTGCTATTTTCGCTTTATTGGTAACGGCCATCACAGTGCTGGTTGTCTTGTCTCTGCCGTCAAAATATACCGCCAGAGCGACTTTGTTGATTGAGTCCCAACAAGCCAATATTATCTCGATAGAAGACTTTTACGGCTTGGATACCAAAAGCCAAGAATATTATTTAACACAGATTGAGATTCTCAAATCTGATCGCGTCTCTGAAGAAGTCATCCGTCGTTTGGACCTCGCCAACCATCCAGAATTTGATCCTCGCTCTAAAGAGAAGACTGAAGCTTCTTTAAAAGACCGTTTAATTGAGTGGTTTCCTGTGTTGCAAGCATTTAGGAAGTCCCTTCCAGAACAAGATATTGGCAAGTCTGAATACGCGCGAAACAAGCTGGTTTTATACAAATTCAAACGTGGTTTGGCCATCAATCCAATTCGAAAAACTCAGCTAGTACAAATCTCTTATACCAGCAAAGACCCTGAGCTATCTGCGCAAATTGCCAATGAAATCGGACGCGTTTTCATGGACAGCAATATTGAAGCGAAAATTGAGGTCACTCAGCAGGCGTCAAGCTGGCTAAATGAGCGTATTGGCGATTTACGCGAAAAATTACGTCAATCCGAAGCACAACTGCAAGCTTTCTTACAAGCCGAAGGATTGGTTGATATTCAAGGCGTTGAAAGCCTTGCTTCTCAAGAGCTGGCAGAACTCACCTCTCAGCTTAACAAAGCCCGTGATAGACGTGTCGCCGCGGAAACCTTGTATCAGGTAGCCAGAAACTATAAATCTGACTCCAGTCAACTCTCTGCCCTCGCTTCCGTCCCGGAGATTTCCAATCACCCGACGATTCGTGATGTTAAAGTAGCGGAAGTTCAAGCAGAGCGGAAAGTCTCCGAGCTTTCGAAACGTTACGGCCCTAAGCACCCAAAACTCAAAGCGGCGATGGCTGAGTTAGAGTCTGTGAAGAAAAATCTCAGTTCGGAGTTAAACCAGCTTCTAAACGGCATCAACAATGAACTCAAAGCAGCAAAACAAGCCGAAAAGACGATCCGCAGCGAGCTCGAAAACCGCAAAGTTGAGTTTCAGGACCTGACGGTTAAAAACGCCAAGTATTCAGAGCTTAAACGGGAAGTACAAACCAACCGAGAGCTGTTTGATTTATTCTTAAGTCGTCAGAAAGAAACCAGTGCATCGAGTGATTTTAATGCCAATATTGCGCGCTTTACTGACTATGCTAGCCCTCCACTTGCGCCAAGTAAGCCAAATCGCAAGATGATTGTAATCCTGGCCTTTTTGGCATCGCTAAGTTTTGGTTGTGTGATGGCGTTTGTCGCTGATGCGGTGAACGATACGTTCACAGATATTAAGCAAGTCTCTAAACAGCTCTCTCTGGAGATCCTTGGTATTGTACCGTCACTAAAAACTAAGCGACCGTTAGATGGCAAAGCCTATTTCGATGAGCGCAATCGCCAGTTAACAGAAGCCATACGAACAGTCCGTACTGGGTACTTGCTAGCAAACTCGAATAAATCGAGCTCTGTCCTCATGGTGACTTCATCACAACCTGACGAAGGCAAAACAACATCGGCGCTCAACCTTGCTCTTTCTCTTGCCCAGATGGAAAAGACGTTGTTAATCGACTGCGATTTGAGGAAACCCGCTGTTGCTCGCCGCTTTGGTCTACCGTCAGCACAGCCTGGAGTCACAAATGTCCTAACCAAAACTCACGTCATAGAGGATTGCATATATCGGGATGAAGAATCAGAGCTGGATGTACTTGCTGCTGGCACATACACCAATAATCCTCTTGAACTGATTTCCTCTTCAGGGTTCACCGATTTTATTGAGCAGCTAAAAACGAAATACGATCGTATCATCATCGATACCCCTCCTTGTCTCGCGGTTAGCGACGCATTTATGCTGTCTCGCTATGTTGATTCTGCGGTTATCGTGATTAATGCGTCTCATACCCGAACCAAGACGGTACGCGATGTGGTAGGAAAGCTGGCCCAGCAAGGGACTAGAATCGACGGTGTCATTCTCAACAAACTTAACGTAAAGAAGGCATCAGCGTACAGCGGCTACAAACAATATCAGTCTTATTACGGGGTCGAGAACGTGTAATGAGAAAGCGAGCAGCAGCTTCATTATTCAAACTAGGACTGGCATTTTCCGCCATCTGTGTTCTTTACCTATCGTATCACTTTGGCGTAGCGTCACTCTACGCCAAAGCGGTATCGAACCAGATTGAGCAATGGAATGCGTCCAACAAAAAGCCCTCATTCAGCGACATAGAAAGTGCTGAAAAACTTATCAGCGCAGGCCTCACACATCATCCATCGCATCCGCACTATTTCGACTTACAAGGAAAAGTGTACGAGTGGAAAGCTTACATTAGTGATAGCCTCGATAAAGAGGCTTACTTGAAGTTAGCGAAAAGCGCCTATCTTAACAGCGCAGAACTGAGGCCAAACTGGCCGAACACTTGGGTCAACTTGGCAACGCTAGAAACTCAAATGCAAGGTGAAAGCCGTGAACTCTACCTACGCAAAGCTGATCAAAAAGGCCCTTTCGTACCTCAGGTCAACTTGAAAATCGCGACTTTGGCCTTATCCCATTGGCAACAGTTTACGCCCCAAGAACGTAAGCTTGCGATGCCCCACATTTACAGAGCGATCAAGCATAAAGATGTCCGACAATCATTCCGTGACTACCTAACAAAAAGCAGTAAATTTCGTTTCGCTTGTATCATAATGAAGCAAATGCCCGATATCGATTACGCTTCTATCGGCTCATGTCGCTACCTCAAGGTATAAGTGTTTCAGATATGAGCGCAGCGTTGAATCATTTTTAAGAAAAACAGAATGTTAAGATAATATTTATCGATAAATCTAAACCAGTCCATATACTGGCAGTACTATGGGCTCATTAAGAGTATTCGGGAACTAACATAATGAATTACAAAGCATGGGTATTGATAACCAGCATAGTGTTTTCAGCACACAGTATGGCTGAGAAAGCACCTGATGTTACTTGTTCAGATGCAGATGCCATTCAAGCATCAATAGAAAACGCTACTGACGTCACGTCGACACTAGTCAGCTTACTTTCTAGCTGTCCTGATCAGTCAACCGATATACTCTCTATCGCATCACAAGCACATTCCAATGAGAGCCTCGCTGTACTCGACGCTGCCAGTCAAGTATTGGCACCGGAGCAAATGGCTAAAGCAACCGCTATTGTCGTCAGCCACGCAAATCCCGAGGCCTACGATCAGCTTATCCAACAAGCGGTTCTCGCTGCTCCAGAGCACGCGCAAGATATTGTTGATGAAGTTGCAAAGCTCGGCCTTCTCGACCCGACCGATATTCTGATTGCAGCTATTTCAGGTGGCGCTGACCCGGCCTTGATCAGTGAACCAACCGCAGCGGGTATTGCCACTGCTCCACCTTTAGCGGTTAACCCAGGCGCAACGACCGCATTGGGAACTGGCAATGGTAGTGGCGGTGGTACAGCCTCTCCGAATTAAGTTGTGGATATTTGACTAAGGCAGGCCTTGAGCCTGCCCTTTTTTTTGTGCTTTTTATGACAAGTTTGCTTGAAAGACTGATTTACCCTTTTTTCCTTCTGTTTGTGTTTTGGCTCCCTATCCCTTTAGGCGGAAACCGTCCATGGGCCTGGTCGATCAATGAATTCCTTATCGCTGCGTTGTTGCTTCTCTGCGTGATTAGTTACTCCAGTGATCATTGGCTGCATTATTTAAAACGAACCCGATGGGTGATAGTGCCATTAGCTCTTTTTACTCTGTGGAGTTTTATCCAGCCTCTACTTCCTTTTGGCTCTTTTGAGGACACTGGACTGGCGATCGTCTCATCGGTTAAAACGCTACATTATTTACAGTTGTGTTTAGTTGCATCGGTTGTCATAACTAGTATGTCGCGACTCAAAGCCCTGACTCTCGTCATGGTGAGCAGTGGTGTATGTCAGGGTTTTTACGCGGGTGTTATTCAACTGCTCGATCTCCCTCTGTCTCCTATATTGGATTTACCCGTCGGTCACAGAGCTTCGGGGAGCTTTGTTTACCATAACCACTTGGCCAACTTCCTGCTGATCAACCTGTGCATTGGCTTTGGACTACTGATCTCACAATTGCAAGATAATCAGAAACAAAGTATTCGTCTTTCTGCGCAACGGTTTTTTGCCGTGTTCCTATCTGACAAAGCTTTCATTCGTTTGGGCTTGATCATTATGGTTATCGCTCTGGTTTTAACCCGCTCTCGGATGGGAAATGTGGCATTTTTTATCGCTCTGACTACGGGCTGCTTGCTTCTACTGCTGCTTTTTAAAAACAAACCCAAAAGCATGTATGTACTTATTGCCAGCCTGTTTGCGATTGATACTTTGATTGTCAGCACATGGTTTGGCTTAGACAAAGTGAAACAACGTTTAGTCGAGACTAGTCTGAGTAATGAATCAAGAGATGATGTGATATATGCAGCTTTTGAAGCCATCCAACAACAGCCCTGGGTTGGCTTAGGTGGTGGCAGTTTTTACTCGTCGTTTCAGGCCTACAATAACGGAAAAATTCAACTCTTTTACGATCACGCCCACAATGACTATATCCAGTTTGTCTTCGAGTATGGTCTGATTGGTACATCAATACTGGCAGTGGCTGTTGTCGCCGCTCTGCTTAAGTCAATGCAAGCTTTTCGAAATCGACGCAGCCGTCAGATGAAAGGAGCGGGGCTCGGGGCTTTTATGGCTATATTGGGGATGCTGATCCACATGAGCGTTGATTTCCCACTACAAGCACCAGCAACGACTATCTATTTCTTACTTTGTCTACTCATCGCTCACTGGGCTTTTGCTATCCCTGCCGTAAAACGTAAACGCTCAGATGACTAGCGAGTAAGCGAACACTCCCTCGCAATGAGGGAGTGTTCCTTTTTCATTACAATTGTTTTTCGACGATTTCTTCCAGTTTATCGTAAGGCACATAACCTGGGATCACGCTCTCGCCAACAATCAAAGCAGGCGTTCCACGCAAACCGAAGCCATTGAACAACGCGTAATTGTTTTCCAACTGCTTTGCAATGTCTTCAGGGTTGTTCAGGTACTGTTCTGTACCTGTTTTCTTGGCAATTTTAGCCAGAGAAATCGCATCGTGGGTCCCTGGTTTCGCCACTAACAACTCGTGAACTTGAGGGTACTTGTCACGTGCATTTTGCCACACATTCAAAGCATAACCCGCCGAGTTAACACTCGAAGAACCTTCTTTCAGCGGAACATACAAGTTAACGACTTTGATTTTCGGGTAGTCCTTTACCAACTTCTGCAATTCAAGATCTAGCTTCTTACAATAAGGACAGCTGTAATCCGTCACGTTAACCAAGGTTAATTCCGCATTTTCTGCCCCAATAGAGGTGTGCTTAGGGTCGTTGATATACGCTTGGCTGCTCGATAGCAACTGATCAAATTGTTGCTGTTGCTTAACGTACATGCCCAAACTTTCATGAAGTCCATCGACGATACTTGGATTGGCTTTTAGCATCTCGACAATTTCGTTGATTTTCTCGTCCTGATTTTGAGCTTGAGCCAGAGGCGATAACGCCATAACGCCCATCGCCAATGCTATTGTTAATTTCTTAATCACTGTATCGTTCCTACTGATTTAACCAAAGTCTGGCTAACATACCAGGTGGTGTGATGATGCCTGTTGTAATGCTTTCCACCTTGCCATCTTTGATTATGAAAATGGTTGGGGTTACGGAGATATTCCAACGATGGAATATCTCCCCTCTTTCATCATTAATATTGCTAAATTGATACTCTTGAGCCTGCATAAACTGGCGAACTCGAGCGGAAGTTCCTGACGAGCCAGCGACACCGATGACCGGATAGTACTGACTCAACCAGTCAACCGTTGGGCTGACAAACTTACACGCAGGACACCAAGTCGCCCAGAAATAGACCATCACTGGCTGCTCATAGCTCATGGCAATCACATCCACCGACTCTCCATCAAGAGTGACACCCGTGATAGGTGGCGCCGATTCAGTCGGTAAGCTCTGGCTACGAAACCAATCCATCGCCACAGAAATCGCAATGGCCAATATCACCAGAATCAAAATCTCTTTAAGCCAGTAACGCAGAGAACGTTTCACTAACTGTTCCCTCCCCCAGCGGTTACAATAGCTTCCATTACAGCCTCACTTGATAAGATAATAGGCAATGGAATGCCTTCAGGAGCACTTGGCCCATAGACAATATTAAACGGCACACCAAATCGGCCATTAGCGCGCAGGTAATCCGTGACTAAGCCATCTGGATGCGTCCAATCCCCTTCAATCAGAGTGACCGATGGGGGCTTCAGTGCCGAATAGACAGGATCCTGAAGAATGACGCCAATTTTGTTCGCTTTACAAGTGACACACCAATCTGCCGTCACGTTAACAAACACCGTTTGGCCTTGACTCACAGCTTGCTCAATGCGCTCATTAGATAAGCGCTCCCAAACCAAATCATCTGGCAAGGGGGTGGCCCAGTGATCTGTCGTCATACTCGCTAAAGCAAAACCGCCCGCTATCAAGAGCACAGTTCCACCACCTGAAATCGCCATGGCTTTATCGCCATACACCTTTTTCACACGGATCAGTAGGGCAACAAATGCCACTAAGGCAATAAGCAGCGTCCAGAAGGGAGGAATGTGGTTATTGAGTAATGTGAGTAGCCAAATACTAGTCGCCAGCATCATGACGCCAAATAAGAGTTTGAGCTTATTCATCCATGCGCCTGGTTTCGGCAGCCGTTTTGCAATACTTGGGAAAAGTGCCACACCAATCCAAGGAAACGCCATCCCTACAGCTAAGGCAGTAAAGATCGTAAATAGCTCCAGTGAGCTAGCGGCCAATGCAAAAGCGACTGCCGTTCCTAAGAACGGGGCAGAACACGGAGTGGCAAGCAAGGTAGCAAACATACCTTGGGTAAAGTGTCCGGCATAGGAATTGTCGCCTTTTGATGCAGCCCAAGTATTGGTTTTTGAAGACAGGCGGATCTCGAACAGTCCCAACATATTGGCACCGAACAGACTGGTGACCAGCACCATAATGGCAATAAACCAACCGCTTTGGAACTGAATCCCCCAACCCACTGCATTTCCGGTCAGCTTAAGTATCAGCAGGAAACCAGCCAGCAACCAGAATGAAGTCAGAATACCGGCCGAAGACGCGAGAAATTGCCAGCGAATTTGGCGTCGTTCAACACCTTGAACTGCCACAATACTGCTGAGCTTCATCCCCAAGACAGGTAGAACACACGGCATGACGTTGAGAATCAAACCGCCAAACAGAGCAAAGCCAATCATCTGCAATAAAGATATATCGGTCTTGGTCACTATCCCATTTGAGACCGTAACATCGTGTTCAGCCAGAAAGTTGTTGTCTTGAACCGTGACGAAAATACTCTGATCAATGAAGCTGATGTCGCCTAACCAACTCGACACATCAAACGTTGCCGTAACTGTATCTCCATCGACACTATAGCCAGTCAGTTTGTAGCTGTATTCCTTTGCATCATCCGAATGCCCATCGACAATAAATTCTGGTTCCTGCCAACCAAGCGCTTTGGTCAACTGAACTTGAAGAACATTGGTATTCGCATCCCAAGTTGCTTTTGCATTCGACAGCAAAGGCGAAGACTTAGGCACCTGACTGATGGCTTGAGCATGCGTATAAAGTGCGTCTTGATTGATCATCAGCTCACTAGGGGTGAAAGCGAGTGAAAATGGGTAATCCGTGAGCACGCAAATCGTGGTACAGGACGACATCGTTAGCTTGGCATCCAATACCACTGGTTGAGCAAAATCCTTGACTGCCAACGTCATAGGAATCACGGTTTTATCTTTGTAGCCCAGTGTATGAATGCCAAGCAAACTGAACTGTTCCGGGTAAGGCCAATGCCACTCTACGTTTTCAAGATTGGTCGACTCTCCCCAATCAATAGAGGGGGCAATGCCACCTTCTCCTGGGCTGCGCCAGTAGGTCTTCCAGTCGCCATCCAGTTCAACTTCTAGATAACCTTCAACGGTTTTACTCGCTGCATCAGCCTGACCCGTTAGAACAAAGCGAGTTTTGAGCGGCGGATGTTCCTGTTTGGTCATCCAGCCAGTATCGACTTCTGCAAAGGCTTGGCTTGTAAATAGCAAGGTACTCAATGCAAACCATAGAGAGATTGCACTCATGGCCATGCCTTTTAATAAACTTCTCATGTGTATTTCCAAAATAGTCACCATTTTAAAATGGTTGATATAAAAGACGTATTAAATCCTCTGACCGAAGTCAGAAACACATAACTGAATTTATTCTCTGAAAACACACAATGTGAGGTGAACCCTAGATTTGGGGACGATAGGTTCGGTAAAGGATGGGGCTTCTGGTCGACTTCGAACCAGCCAGGCAACGATGACCACAATGAACAAAAACATCGGTACCATCATGTTATCAAGATTCACCTTGGCACTGCTGAGCAGTTTTTCTGTCAGGTCACATTGTTTTTGAATGCCACCACTGTCGTCGGTGAGCTGAATGGTCTCGGTAAGAGCAGACTGCTTAAACGAGCAGATGCTAATGATGCTGGTGTTCTGCATAAAGCAGACAGCAAAAACCCACCCAACTAAAAGTAGGGTAATTCTTGCCATCACTGCAGATTTTAAACGCTTGATCATTAACTCTGTAAAACCCGAGGATTAAAACCGCTCCATTATGGGTATGCGGCAAAAGTAAATGTTAGTGTAATGTCAGAACTTCACGATACAATTTTCTTTTGTAAAAAAATCTTATCAACGCCTGCCGTTGGGAAACCTTGGTAACGTCCAACTTCTTTAAAACCAAGCTTGAGATAAAATTCCGCAGCCTGAAACGAGTAGGTATCCAAATAAATATCCGTTACACCATAAGCTTTGGCTTCTTGTTCGACTCTAGCCATTAAGCTAGAACCCGTGCCTGCAGAGCGATTGGCTTCATCTACCCATAAAAATTCAACAAAAAGTGTGTTGGTAAAAATTTCACCCGTTAATCCGCCGACAAAATCACCTTGTTGATTCTCAGCAATGCACGCCAGCGACACGATTTCTTCATCAGGGAAATGCTTGAGATTAAATGATTTCAGACCATTGTAGATAACATCTTTAATGTTCTTTGGCGGGTTCAACATAAAACTTATGTGCATCGGTTTCCTTTCCTCTTAACCAATAAGGCCAGCAATGGCTGGCCTCATGTTACAACTCTGCGATAAACGAGCTTAGCATCCACAATGCCAGAATGGCAAAAACCAGCCCCATAAACTTATGCTGATAAGTCCGGAATTTGGCGTTTTCAAGCAGTGGTTTACCCAAGGTACCCACCAATGCCACCAACAAGAAGTTGAAAGCCAGCCCTAGCACATTGAGCAGCAACCCCAATGCCAACATTTGTTCTCCAGATGATGCGTCTATGTTTACCGAGACAAACTGAGGTAAGAACATAACAAAAAAGACCAAAGCTTTAGGGTTAAGCAGATTACTGACCAGTGCTCTCTGATAGAAAGTCCCAGCGACGGTATTTGACAGCTCCAAATCAGAATTCCCACTGTCATTCGCTCGTAGACAATCCCAGCCCATTTTTAACAAGTACGCGCCGCCAAGAAGATGAAGCGCTTTGAGCGCTAAAGGGCTCATAGCCACCAAGGCTGAGACGCCTGCGGCAGCTAGCAGCGTTAAAATTACACCGGATGTCGCGTTACCCAAACTGGCAAACACACCCACTCGACGCCCATAGCTCATGCTCGAACTGGCAATCAGCAGCATGTCTGGCCCAGGCAGTAATAAAAGTGCCACCACCGCTGTCAGATAAACAGGAAGCACCGAAATATCAATCATATTTATTATATTAAACAAATGAGAAAGTGCGGGATTTTATAGCAATTTGAGATCTATAACTAGATGCATCAATCAAATGAAGGAGAATAAATCAAAAGATATAACTAAATGACATTCATTCCTGTCTCTCAAAGAGAAAGCAATTTTGTACAAAAATAATTGAAACTAATAAGCTAGACTGCTGAGAGTGTTTACAACAGGACGTCGCAGCAGTGACAAAGAAAAGCAAAGAATCGGTACATTTTCATCTGGCGTCTGAGCTTGGTGGTCTAGAATTACTCGACGCCAAATACACTCACCAAAACTTTTCTCGCCACAGCCATGAAGGCTTTACCATTGGTGTTATAGAAAAAGGCGCTCAAAAGTTCTATCGAACCGGAGGCAATCATATTGCGCCTCAAGACAGCATTATTTTAGTCAATGCGGATGAAGTGCATAATGGCCAGACGGCGACTGAAGGTGGATGGGAATACAAGGCCATGTACCCTCTTCCAGAACAATTCTCTCAGATAACGTCAGGCTTAACCCCTTCGTTATCTGTCCCTTACTTCCCAGAGCCTGTTGTATACGACCCTGAAATGGCACAACAGTTAAGGTTGGTGTTTGAAGTACTAGAAAAATCAGACAATAAACTACTTAGAGAAACCTTGGTTTACGGCACGCTGGTTAAACTTATCGCTCGCCATAGCAAAAGCCGACAATCAAGCGATTTGATAACGTCTGGCTCTACACAAATTGGTATCGTTAAGGAGTTTCTCGATGACTTTCCACAGGCGAATGTGACATTGGAAGATCTGTCCAAGCTTGCTGGATTAAGCCCATTCCACCTTGTGAGAAGCTTTCAGAAAGCATATGGGTTGCCACCACATTCCTATCAAATCCAATCTCGACTTCGATTCGCGAAACGCCTCTTGCGTCAGGGAATGAAGATCTCCGATGTTGCCCAAGAATCCGGATTTCACGATCAAAGCCACTTTCATCGCCACTTCAAACGAGCGATAGGAGTCACACCCAAGCAGTATGCCAAAGGCATTTAACAGCGCAATTTTATACAAGGCACACGATTTGACATGTGTATTAATGATGACAAGTTTAACAACCAATCAAATTTTTATGAGTAGCACGACTTTGAATTCGACTGACATACCAAGTAAACAACGATTATTCATGCAAGGAGTATTCGCGATGATGCCTCTGAGCATTGCCGTTATTCCTTGGGGCCTACTTGCAGGATCGTTTGCCATTGATGCAGGGCTAAGCATTGCTGAAAGCCAAGCACTATCAGCGATTCTTTTCGCAGGATCAGCACAGCTTGTGGCTACTGGTATGTTAAAAGTGGGAGCAGGACTCACCACCATGCTGCTGGCCACCTTCTTTATTACTTCACGCCATTTCTTATATAGCGTTTCTATGCGCAGTAAAGTCAGCCCATTACCACTCAAATGGCGATTAGGGTTAGGTTTTCTGCTCACGGATGAGTTATTCGCGTTATGTGGGCAACAATCTGAACAGCAGTTCAACCGCTGGTACGCACTCGGTGCTGGTCTCAGCTTTTACCTTTGCTGGAACCTCGCCACCTTGGCGGGTATCATTGCTGGCAGTCAAATCCCAGCAATGAATGAGCTCGGATTGGAATTTGCGGTCGCCGCGACATTCATTGCCATTGTCACACCAAACATCAAAAACTTACCTACATTAATGGCGGTGTTAACCTCGCTTTTCGTCTCAGTAGTCTGCAGCTATTTGAACATTGAATCGGGGCTAATGATTGCCAGCCTGTGCGGAATGGTGGCGGGCTATATTTGCGAAACAATAAGAGGAGCGAAATAATGGTTATGCTCTCTATTCTAGCGATGACAGTACTGGTTTTTCTGAGCCGGTATGTATTTCTTGAGCCTAAACTACCGTTGCGATTAAGCCCTAAAACGCATCGACTGCTCAACTATTCAAGCCCTGCGGTCTTGACTGCAATCTGGGCTCCTATTGTATTTATGCCTGAGAAACAGCTTTGGCTTACGCCAGATAACCCGTACCTACTTTCTGCAATATTGGCGGCAATCTTGGCTTGGAAAACTAACAATGTGTTACTGACGACCTTAGCCAGTATGTTGGTGTTTGTTGGCCTACGGCTGTTTTAGCCAAATATCAAAGCCAATAACAAAACACCGCATCCTAGTATCATGACCCATTTGACCAGTACACCTAGCTGGGTAGTGCCGCCTTTTGGTGCTTGATTACAACATCCCATAATAATGACCTCTGAGTTAACCAAAATTCAGAGGTTACTCCTTTCCCTTGGGGAAAGGTAAAGGGTTATTGAGCTAACCATTCAATTTCGATCAGCGTTTTACCTTCAGCTTTTAATCGCCCAAGGAACACATCACCAGTATGCACTTCACCAACACCTTGCGGGGTGCCAGTCATCACGATATCGCCATCATTTAAAGTGGTATACGTTCTGAGCTCTTCAAGAATGGTATAGGGCGGATACATCATTTGGGTGACAGCACCCTTTTGAACACGAACACAGTTAATAAACAGTTCAATCTCCAGAGATTCAATGGCAATACCATCTAAAGAAATAAAGCGGCTAAATACCGCTGAGCCGTCAAACGCTTTCGCGCGCTCCCATGGCAACCCTTTATTCTTAAGTTTGGATTGCAACTCGCGTTTGGTTAGGTCCAATCCGAGCCCAACTGCGTTCAATTGACCTTCACGAACGATAAAGCAGATCTCACCCTCGTAATGTAAGGTTTCACCGTGGTGCGATATTAACTGAGAAGAGATAGAAGAAGACGGTTTGTTGAACACAACCATTTCATCCGGTACTGAATTATTGAGCTCTTTGATGTGTTCAAGATAATTGCGCCCTACGCAAATCACTTTGCTTGGATAGATACTTTTATCACCAACTTTAACCGAATTCATGCCTCTTTCCCTGATCATTGATAAAAATTCCAATATTAATTCAACAGGTTGATGAGTTAACCCATCGTTTATCGAAACTAAGATCTAATCCCCATATTTGATACGCTCGTCGCCTAAAGAACAGAAAAACGCCTATTCAATACTGGATAGGCGCTAACACAAGTACGTGTTGAGGCAGTAGATTTTATTGATTTACAGGAAGTATCGCGCACCGATAGTCCACTTATCTTCCTCTTTCACATTAATGTCATTACCTAAATCAAACTGATAACCTGCGAAACCCATAAACTTAGGAGTAAAGGTGTATTCAGCTTGTAAAGCAGACTGACTGTATTGAGTTTTACTTGCTTTATCATCAACCACTGCTTCGTAGTTAGCACTTAAGTTCCAACCATTCCCAAGAGCGTATGCAAGTAAAATCTCATACTGATCGCTTTCCGCAAGTGGCGAACTACTTGGGTTCATATTTTCGTTCATCGCATAAACAACTGCAGAGTACAGGCCGTCACCATAAGATCCTGAGCTAAAAGCGAATACGTGAGAATGACTGTCTACATTGGCAACATCACCACCATTGTATGAATAGCCTAAATTAAAACCATAAACATTCATTGATAGAGCAATCTGACCGCGTGCATCATACAGCTTGCTATTTGCAGAATCTGTGTGTTCACCTTGCCAAGCCAAACCAAGATTTAGACTGCCCATGTCACCAAGCTCAATCGCTTTTCGGTAACTGACCATGTCTTCGCCACGTGCTGTGCCAAGATTGTTATGATCCTCATACAAGAAGTCGTTGGCAAATGCGATAGGTAAATCTGCAACGCCAGCGATATCATAATATGGTGACCATTGCGTACCAACAACAAATCGTCCAAATTGTTCGTGTGTTGCACCAATGTAGCCCAGACGGGTGGTGAAAGAAGTGTCACCACCATCAAGGTAGTCCAACGCCCATTCACCTTTGGCATCAACAGTGAAACCGTGACCGATATCTTGCGTACCTGCGATATTGATTCGAGGTGATACGTCATGTACCTCAACTTCATCCGCCGAGTCATACTCACCGATACCTACATCTACGTAGCCACCGAGAGAAATTGTTGATCCTTCACCGCTATAGATTTCTGCAGCGAAAGCGTTAGTACCACATGCTGTTGCCGCAATAGCTGCGACTAATAATTTAATTTTCATAACTTAACGTCCGTTTAGGGTTGTAACCTTTTGTTCGTGCATGGCCACTGCAGCCAACGCTTCACGAACAATTAAAACGTAGTACGAAATATTTAAAAATGAAGTGCAACCAAACGCTTAGCGATACAATTTATTAGGATTTGCTCAAACAACAAAAATATGAACAAATTTTAACCCTATGAAAGTGCTACTATTTTCAATAGCAATCGAGGCATTCACTATAGGCACGATCAATGTCACAATTTTTGAAATTTAAAGGGAACTATTTTGAAAAACGTAAAAACACCTCTATCAATAGAGTGTTTTTGAGGTCAATTCCAGTTGAATTGACAGGATAAACACTAGTAAAAATGCAACATGCAACCAATCCAATGGACAGCACACTCCATTTACCTGAATATCGTTTCCGCCCAACGAGCGAGACCAGCGGTCACTGAGCCGAAATGATTTCCACTGGCTAAAGGGGTTTCAGGCAATACTGACCTAACGGCATTCACCAAGATCGGTGAGCGGGCAGATCCCCCTGTCATGTAGATCACATCAGGCTTGATGCTGCTTTGCTGAATCGCTTCGATGACCAGCGCTTTGATTTTCTCAGTTGGGTTGAAAATGGCCTCTTCCATCTGCTCACGAGTCACAGATAGTGGAAACACTTCAGAAAGCAGATCCAAGTTTGCTTCATACACCTGCGCATCAGCCAATGCTATCTTAGTTTTCTCCGCTTCCCGGATCACAGAGTAACCAAGAGTTTCTAGGTGCATCTGCACGAGTCGAGACAGTTTTTCTGGCTCACGAGCTTCCTTCAGCAATGTTCGGAGCTGCTTAAGGTTTTCATGTGCGTAGAACTTGCGCTGCGCCTGAACATCATTGATTGCAATCGGGTTCCAAAATTGAGTGGTGGGTATATCTAAGCCTGAATGGTTGGTTGACCCCATACCAAACTCCTGCATAAAGCATTTAAAGGCAGTGAAAATGTCTAGATCATTCCCGCCAATTCGTTGTCCAGAGTGCGCAATCAAAGAGCCACTTCTATCTTGTTTTCCACGCCAACTTGGGCCCATCTGAACAAACGAGCAATCTGTTGTACCACCACCAATATCCACCACCAGCACATTTTTGTTTTGTTTGAGGCTAGCTTCATAGTCTAAGCCTGCCGCCAGAGGCTCAAACTGAAACTCAATATCTTTGAAGCCAGCTCGGCGAGCAGCACGGCGCAATATACCTTCAGCTTGTATATTCGAATCATTTCCCCCTCGCCCGAGAAAATTAATCGGGCGACCAATGACCGTCTGCGACACCTCTTTTTTAAGTGTAATTTCTGCTCGAGCCCTAATATTGGCCATCATGGCACAGACCAAATCTTCGAAGAAAGCTAACTGCATATCACGTAAGCCAGTCACACCAAGAAACGATTTTGGTGATTTAACGTAATATACATCCTTCGGGTCTTCCAGATATGACTCTAAAGCTTGCTGCCCAAATCGAACGTCATCAGAACAAACTTCTAGCCCTTCCTCTCGGTTAAGCTTAATCGCCCGGCGCAAAACACTTTCACTGATATCACTTCCTGGAGCAACATCAAGACAGCGAAATAAATATTCAGAAACGACTTCCGCAGTCGGGGCAGATAACGTTGACGCAACATAGTAACTTTCACCGTCCAGAGGAATTTGTCTAATCGCACCATTGTTCAACTCTGCTACCGAACAATTTGCCGTTCCATAATCGAATCCAATCGCCATCCATCACCTCTTTATTGTCTGCCAAAATCGGGCCGCACAGTAAAGCCTAGACAAATAGGCAGGTCAACCCAGTTAGGTTAATTCTTTTTAACTTCAGCCATTTGCTTTAAAGTAGTCGCTATCTGTTCATTTACTCAGGTAAGCAAGGAAGTGAATCTACGCCAGATAGAAGTGTTTTATGCCATCATGCAGGCAGGCACAGTGTCGGGGGCAGCCAAGCAGCTTCATGTTTCACAGCCCAATATCACCCGAGTATTGGCTCATACTGAACAGCAATTGGGTTTCATGCTATTTGATCGAATCAAAGGTCGACTGGTTCCAACTCAGGAAGCGCAGTCACTCATAGCGGAAGCAGAAAAGATATACCAGCAGCTCGGTCAGTTTCGCAGTCTAACCAGCAAACTCAAACATGGTCAGCACCACCTTCGTATTGGATCGCCGCCGATACTTGCTTCTGGTTTTCTTGCTCCGATCATAGCTCAGGTGTGCAATAATACCGACTACACCTTAGAAGTATGCACTGCAAATCGAGATGAGCTGATTGATGGTCTAATAAAAAACGAGCTGGATGTGGCGGTTTGTTTTGGAGAAGAGAGCGTTTCGTCCATTATCCAAGAAACTATACTCAATACTGAAATGAAAGCACTGCTCCCTGCAGAGACGACGATTCAGCACTCGGTCACCATTGAGGAATTACTAGAGAGCCCGCTACCACTGGTTGGACTCGACACCCGAGACCCACTTGGATTTCAACTGCATCAGTCCATTCACTCCGTCGCCCCAGACTTTCTCCCTAAAGTGAGCGTTAGAAGCTATAACGTGGCTGCAGAAATGGTCGTGCATGGTGCCGCAAATGCGATTATCGACCCTTGGACTGCCATGCATTACCAATCGTATCCGCAAATCCAATGCACATCATTAATGCCATCGCTCCCGGTCAATGTCTCCCTGATTTACTGTCAGCATCATCCGCTTTCGGTTTCTGCCAAGTGGTTCGCTGATCGTCTTCAACAGGCAGCTCAACAAGGGGTATAGCTTAACGTTATACCTCAACAACAAATAGGTATTCGGCAACGGGCATTGAGTTCAATAGAGTGTATTTATCTGCTCACTCTGATATTCAAGGATGCTTATGTCGATTGCTCAACCTTACTTACTCTTTCTAGGCGACGTTACTGACCCTATTTCAGCCAAAACGGGCCGAGGTATTGCACTTTGGCGACCTGAACACTGTATTGGTGAATTGCGCTTATCATGTGACGCCGTCACTCTTAACTTAACGAACCTCACGCTAGAAGAAGCCAAAAACAGGGGAGCAAAAACACTTGTCATTGGCACAGCCAATGCCGGCGGCCTCATACCAGAGAACTGGCGGGCTTGTCTGATTCAGGCGGCAGAGCTGGGATTTGAAATAGCATCCGGCATGCATCAACGACTGAAAGATATCCCTAAGCTGGCTGAGCTTGAAAAACAAGGTATCACTAAACTTCACGATGTTCGCCACTTTGACCAAAACCTAGAAGTTGGCAATGGTGCCCCACGCAAAGGCAAACGTCTCTTAACCGTTGGTACGGATTGCTCTGTCGGTAAAATGTTTACCGCATTGGCGTTGGAGAGAGCACTACACAAAATTGATGTCTCGGCACAATTTAAAGCAACAGGCCAAACCGGTATCTTGATCGACGGACAAGGTATCTCGATTGATGCAGTTGTAGCAGATTTCATTTCCGGCGCAGTAGAGAAAATCAGTCCTGAATTTACCGATCACGAATGGGATATCATCGAAGGGCAAGGTTCACTGTTCAATCCTTCTTTTGCAGGGGTTAGTCTCGGCTTACTGCACGGCGCGCAGGCAGATGCTTTGGTGCTATGCCACGAAATTGGCCGCCCTCACATTCGCCATCTACCCCATTGTGAATTACCGACCATTGAAGCAACAATAAACGCTAACCTCGCGGCTGCACAACTGACCAATCCCAATACTCAACTGGCTGGTATTAGCCTAAATACCGCTGCACTTAGTGAAGAAGATGCCATGACACTTTGTGCTGATTGGCAAGAGCAATATCAGGTTCCGGTCACTGACCCAGTCAGATTCGGTATTGACGCCATTGCACACATATTAAAGCTCTGTGAGGCCAAACATGGACATAATAGCATTCAGCCAGTCTATTCCGCTCGCTAGGCCTTTTGCCATTTCGCGAGGAGTAAGGACACATTGTGACGTGGTTCGAGTCGAAATTCGCCATCTTTCCCATGTTGCGATCGGAGAATGTACACCTTATCCAAGATATGGCGAAAGTGTAGAATCGGTATTGGAACAAATCGCTCAAATGGTTCCTACACTGCAGGCGCTTTCTCCCGCTGAAGCAAAAATGACGCTGCAAGCAATGCCAGCTGGAGCAGCGAGAAACGCGCTAGATTGTGCTTTGTGGGACATGATCGCCAAGACGGACGGATTACTCTTTCCATACCCCTACTTTGATATTCGCTCAAAAATAGAGACTGCAATGACGGTCTCGATAGACACACCTGCAAGGATGGCTCAACAAGCTTCTGATTATGTGGCTCAGGGGGCGACTCTGCTCAAGGTTAAACTGGATCACGAAGATATTGTATCTAGGGTAACTGGCGTCAGAGCTGCCGTTCCTGGTTGCAAAATTATCCTAGATGCCAATGAAGCCTGGCACAATGAAGATCTCGACGAGCTTTTTTTCATCGTTAGACCAGCTTGATATTACTATGATAGAGCAGCCCGTACCCAAAGGTTCCGATGCTCTACTGAAGAAGGTTCCACATCCGATTCCTATCTGCGCCGACGAAAGCTGCCACGTTCGTAGTGACCTATCCAACCTAGATGGATGCTATGAGATGATAAATATTAAACTTGATAAATCGGGCGGCCTAACAGAAGCACTGGCGTTGGAGCAAGAAGCCAGAGCGAAAGGATTTTCTATTATGGTGGGCTGTATGCTCGGAACCTCGTTGGCAATGAAGGCTGCCTTACCCATCGCAACGAGAGCGGAGATTGTTGACTTGGACGGACCAATACTGCTCGGCTCAGACATTCCCGATGGCTTAATTTACCAATCTGGTACTTTAGGCTTAACCGATCATAAAAAATAATATATTCCTTCCAAATATATAATCTCGCTTTAAATAAACGCAGCTTTAAAGCGAGCATTTTTGCCTACCTATCAATCAAAATAGTCACAATTAACTAGATTGGTAATAGTAATAAAGTGCTAGGATAAATAATAAGAAAAGCATCTATAATAAGCCCTCTCTTAAGCCACAACCCGAATTAACAAAATATTATTCTAAAGTTCATGGAACAGCTGTCGATACCAGTGAAAAAGTCATTTCTTTTTTAGATAGATATACCCAAAAACTTAGAATCTAAAAATTCCTTAGTAATATATCTAATACTATAAGGTTAAAATGACTCTACTTTGTTAGTGGAGGTACTCACTGCATGACTAGCCCATTACCTAGAAGGCTAAGAGACATAAGAAAGAAAAGAGGTATCACTCAGGAAGAGCTGGGGCAAAAACTAGGGATGGAATCAGGAAGCGCAAGCGCTAGAATTAGTCAATACGAAACTGGTAAACATGCTCCTGATTACACGACTGTAAAACGCATATCTGCGGCACTAGAGATAACCGTCGCTTACTTCTACTGTGATGACGACACATTGGCAAATATCATAATAGAAGCTTCCAGCCACAGTGAAACAACAAAGCTTGATATTCTTAAAATACTAGAAGGAATTCAAAAACAATAAGTTAGCATCTTTGCTGTTTTGGATAGACATGACAATGATTTCTGAACTCGACCTCGCCATACAACTGACAAAAATAATAATTCTTCTCTACATATCCTATCTGTTATTGCGCCACCAGGTGAGCAATAAAATACTGTATGGATGTTTATTAGCTATGATTTCGATGATCATTGAGCTACTTATCAACTATTGTCAGCTATCATGGCCAGCTATTAGTTCTGCTCATAAAGATGAAGTTTTGCTAATTTCGTCGACAACGCTGCTAATTGCTCATATTTTGATGCTATCTGGCGTATCATCGTTATATTTCAAACTCAAAGAAGAATCAGAAAAAGATCATCTGACTCAACTTCATAATCGAAAGTTCATGCGCAAGATTCCAGAAAAAGATTACGACGTTATCTATCTGGATATTGATAATTTTAAATCGATCAACGATACACTTGGCCATGATTATGGCGACGCATTACTCGTCCTATTTGCGCGATATTTGTCACATTGTATTCTCAAAAACGAATATTTAGTTCGATACGGAGGTGATGAATTTATCGCCTATGTACAGCCAGGACGAAGCAGTGATTTTATTGAACGTTTACTCTCTTACGTTGCAAACTCAGAAATTGAATTTAGCTATGGTGTTTCAGGAAGTGCCAAAGGTGAACTGTTTTCCGCGATTACCCGTGCGGATAAAAACATGTATTTGATGAAGCGACGCAGATCGACATCAAGAGGGCGTAAACCAGCAAAGGCTAATTAAGGCTGTGCCATGACTGGACACATTCAGTGTCGCCTGTACGCCGCAAGCGCCCTTTACTAAATGCGCTTTTTAAACTTTTATTAATAGAATGTGAGAAAGGATTCTCTAGGTAGCTTATGGTGATATCGATTTGGCCTATCGTGAAACACGTCTTCGTCGTATCGGTTTTGATGCTCACGGCTAGCTGCCTTCCACGACAACCCAATATAAAACTCGGTGTGATTTTACCTTTAACAGGGACTTTTGCCATTTATGGACAACAGGCACTAAAGGGCGTTCAGCTTGCTGTCGATCAGATTAATACTGATGGAGGGGTGCTGAATAGGCAGATTGAACTCATCATCCGTGACAACCAGACCGACCCAGCGAAAACCGTAAAGTACAGCCGTGAGTTAGTCCAGCAAAGTGACGTATTCGCGCTGTTTGGTCCAGTGAGTAGTGCCGCTCGCTATGCCATGGCAGAAGTCGCGGAAACATTCCAGACTCCGTTGTTTTACGGTATCGATTACGAAGGCCACCATTTTAATCGCTACCTGATATGCTACAGCGCTATTCCAGAACATTACATTGAACCTATTGTCCCCTACCTAATCGATAACGTGGGTAAGAGCTTTTATATCTTCGGCTATGACTATATCTGGCCTCATCGTATGGCTGACAGCATAGCTGAGTCTGTTAAGCTCAATCAGGGAACCGTCACCGATATTGAATTCACTCCATTTGGCGTCAAAGACTACACCTCCGTATTCGAGCATATAAAAAACTCCGGTGCTGAAACATTGATGCTCATCTTGCCGGGTGTCGATGGCTTTACTTTCTTGTCACAGATGACATCTTTTGACTTTGGCCGACCTATTCAAATCGTCGCTTTTGCCGCCGATGAAACCTATTTGTCCAATCTGGACAATGAGGCTTTGGAAGGTGTACTCACTGCTCTTCACTTTTTTAGTCAGAACGATGAGCCTGTTTTACAAAAATTCGTGAATGACTACAAAACCTTCCACGGTTCTGAGGTTGTGGTGACCTATTCGAGTAAAGCTCACTACGACCTCATTTATTTGCTCAAAGCTGCGATAGAAAAATCAGGCTCAGTGGATAAAGAAGCTGTCATCAACCAACTCCCGGGGCTAACTTTGTACGAAAGAGAGTTGGCGATTAAACTCAGAGACGACCACCACTTTGAATTACCTATGTATCTAGGCCAATTTACTAACGGACAACTGAAAGTGGTGGAGCGATTAGGAACGATTAAACCAGAGGATCAAAGACCTTAGGTAATGAACAAACTTAGCGTAAAAATTTTCATCATTCTTCTGCCTCTTGCGATCTCTTTGCTGATCTTTAGCTACGTCTATTACAAAGCGAGAGAGAAGCTCACCGTTGACCATATTTACCAGTCTATCCAGCTTTCCGTTTCACTCGGAGCCAATGAAATTAGCCATTATGTTCAAGGTCAGTTCACCGAGTTTGATCGTCTCAGTAGTGAAATCAACGCCTGCGAGGATGGAAATATACCTTTATCTCTATCTGCCGCCGACGCTTTGAGCTTCACCAGCGGCTTTTCTGCACTGGCTATTTCTGATTTGTCAGGCCGCGTCACTCACTTTAGCTTGTCGTCGAATAGCAGCAATCGCTACGTACTGCGTAAGAATACCCAAGGGCTTATACTTCTTCCTGAACATGTTCTGGCCCTGCTACACACCTCTTATCAAGAGTGGAAAAAGACTTACCCAGAAAACCTTAGAAGGGAAAAAGATACGCTCAATCAGCTGCTAGAGCTTAATAAACGGGGCGAAGTGAACTCACAGGCCAGCCGAGAACTGACCAATTTACTCGTTAACATCCGAGAAGGTCGAAGCCTGCCTCGCCAAGTGATCAGCCTAGCTAATGCTGAGACCATCTCAAAACTCGGCCTGATATTCGACACCGAGAGTTACCTATACTCTCGCCCTCTGATTGGATGCGATAAAAAAATCGTCGGATTTTATACCGCCATCCTCGACCGTACTATTGTTGAAGACCACCTTTATCAAATAAAAAGTACGTTAATGCAAAGTAACCTTCAACACGTAGATGTGCTGATGATCCGGAACCAAGGCCTACGTTCATTGTCCGCAGCGAACCATTTGTCGCTCGATGCGCTCTCTAGTAAAGGGCTCAATACCACCAATAAACCGCAGATGAGGGAAGATCTCAACGGGATACTTATCAATCAACCGATAGAGTTGGATATTCAGAGCCATTTTATCTCATTAGACAATACCCACCCTTCTATTCCAGATCATCAAAAAGGCATTAACCTAGTGGTCTATGTATCGATGGACGAACTCGAGTCGAACAACTTGATGCTGATGCGCGAAGTTTTTCTCTATCTGTGTATTGCTCTATTTTTGTTTGTCTCGTTGACTCTTTATCTTTCCCACTATATTGCCTCACCAATTATCGATCTGCGCCAGCGAATTTCAATCCTCTCCAAAACGGGCAAAGCCAAAACTGATTTCTCTGTCAGAGATGATGAAATTGGCCAGCTCTTTAGTGCGTTTTCCGATATGGCTTACAGTATAAAAGCGAAAGAGTCTCAGTTGGTTAAGCTAGTTCGCGAAGATCCATTAACTGGCATTCTCAATCGTCGTGCATTAGTCAATCATGCCCAAGATATTCAACGCCTCAACAGCGTCTCATGCATATGTATGATGGACCTAGATCACTTCAAACAGATTAACGATAACTACGGCCACGCCATCGGGGATTCGGTACTGAAAACTTTCTGTACCTTAGTTACTAGTGAAATTCGGGACTCCGATATCTTTGGTCGTCTCGGTGGCGAAGAATTTGCTCTAATCTTGCCAGAGACTCAATTGGAAGAGGCCGTCAGCTTAGCGGAGAAAATTCGCAGCCGAGTTGAAGCTCAGCTGGTTGCCAGTCTCAGCTCAATCGACGGTTCAAAAATAACAGTAAGTATTGGTGTTGTGGAATGGCTAGATGATGATTTTGCCAAAGCCCTATCTAGAGCAGACAAGCACCTATACATAGCGAAAGAGAGTGGACGTAATCAGGTCAGTGCACAGTCATCAAAAAGCCCGCTGTAATGCGGGCTGACGTTTAACCACAGTTTCTACTGACTCAAATTTTCATTCGAGCGACATTCCTACCTGACCAATTCGAGTTTTGAACTCTTCAATACTGTCAGCCTGATAAGTGGGCGAGCCATTAAAATATCGTGGTTTTTCAGGCAGCATGGCATTTTTCAACGCGTTTTCCTGATCAATGTCATCGTGGTAGACAGTAACGCGATGTGGAATGTCCTGTTTAAATGTCGCCATTTTCTCTTCTCCTTGTCATCTTACGTATACACGACTCTAAGCGTAGAAAAGGATCGCTGACTGTCAAAGCCACTCATAGGCCATTAGTGGCAAATTAGATGCGCGTTAAGCCAGACACTTTCTTGTTTGTCACCCTTTTTAGTTGCGGCTAAATCATTGGATAGAAATTCTGTTTTTGTGAGCTTACATCCAGATCCTAATTTGAAGCTAAATTAGACGGAACTTTGGCAAGGTGATAACAAATGCCAGACCTGGTTCTTGAGATCTGACATCAATTTTTCCCTGATGGAGGGCAATAACACGCTCTACAATTGCCATCCCCAAACCTGCTCCTTGAGCTTTGTTCTGGGTTTCTTTGCCACGGAAAAAGCGCTCAAAGATGCGGTCAATATCAATCTGACTCATTCCCCGACCGCTATCGGCAATTACGATCTGTATATGCTCTTCATGCTCAGTCACTTCAGCCCAAATTCGGGTCCCTTCTCCGGAGTAGCGAATCGCGTTGTCCATCAGATTGCGAAACAGACAATTAAGGAATATCTCATTGCCTTGAATAGCATAGGCCTCCTCAGCAGCTTCTAATGTGATGTCTTGTTGTTGCTTCAATGCAAGGGGGACCAGCTCAGCAATCACACTACGTAGTATCTCAGCAACATCAACGGTTTGGCTTAAATCCACCATCAAGCCGCTCTCGACTTTTGCCAATGTCAACAACTGCTCAATGGTTCGCTCAGAACGTGTGATACTCTTTTCAATCTGTTTGAGGTCATGGTCTTTTTCCTCAGCATTTTGCGTTTCAAGGGCATTCTGCGCATTGAGCTTGATCACGGCCAGAGGTGTTCGCAGTTCATGGGCAGCGTCTTGATTAAATCGTTTTTCTCTTTGCCAAGCTGCATCGACTTGATCAAACAGGTAGTTCAAGCGTTTCACTAAGCTATCCAACTCAGTGGGAACATCTGTAATACTGAGTGGTGAGAGGTTATCAATCGACTTCTCTGACACTTGCTTTTCCAAACGACTGATCGGTGCAAACAAATGATAGGTAAACAGCACCAATAGCAAACATAACAGCGGCGTTGCCACTAGCATGGGGACAATGGCTGGGATCGCAATTTTGTTTTCGACTTCGCTGCGCAGGTGCTTGTCTTCGCCGAGCCAGAGCCACATTGGCTCACCCGTTTTCGGTTGCGTCAATAGCATGGTTACGCCACGCCACATGTTGGACTGATCCTGATCATGAATGTCGTTCAGACCCGGATGGCGCATCATTTTTAAGTCGACAGGTGGCGCATTCGGAGAGCTCGCCAATACCGCGCCCTTAGAGTCGAGCAGTAAATAGGCGAAGTTATCCTCAAGCAGCTTGGCTCGCGACCATTTTTCTAGGTTATCTTTGGGGGATGTTTTACTGGTGAGGTTAGCAAAAACGGTTTCTGGGTCTGAGTTTCGGTCTTCGCCAATCACAGAGGGGTCGGTCAGTAGCAACACCTTTAAGAAACTCTCACTAAGGTCCTGAAGCCGTGCATCATCAACGTCTGTAATCGCCTGACGCGTATCAAGGTAAACCCAGATTGTGGAAGCGGTAATAACCGCGAGGCATAGCAGTACGCTCGACAATGCGACACGGCGTTTAACAGAATTCAGTCTCATACTAGTGTTGGATGATGTATCCGACTCCTCTGATGTTTTCGATGGTGCCTTTGGGCATTTTTTTGCGCAGATTATGGATGTGCACTTCAATCGAATTAAGTCCGGCACTTTCATCCCAACCGTGCATGTTTTGCAATATCTGTGTTTTGCTTAGCACCCGACCAGCGTTCGTCACCAGATAGAGGAGAATTTTAAATTCATTTGGCGTCAGATTAATACACTCACCAGCCACCGTGACTTTATGCGAATTGACCGACACAGAGACATCACCCACCACGATAGTGTCATCTGCCATACCCGCCGATCGGCGAATCAATGCCCCCATACGCGCCAACAGTTCTTCCAGTTGAAACGGCTTAACCAGATAATCGTCTGCACCATGATTGAGCCCATAAACACGGTCATTGAGTTCGTCACGAGCGCTGAGAATCAAAACGGGCGTCTTGTCTCCTTTGCTCCTGAGCTCTTTGAGTACTTTCAAACCGCTGATACCCGGTAAAGAAATATCTAGAATGACCAGTAGGAAGCTGTCAGTTTGCAGTGCATGAAGGGCACTTTCACCCGACGTTACCCAGTCTGCGGTATAGTGATGTCTGGCGAGGGAAGCGGTAATCGCATTGCCAAGCATAGGGTCATCTTCAACTAATAATACGCGCATGTTATCTATCTCTGTTCTGTATCGTGACCCGTTCAGCAGTGATAAAAGGAAGGTCACAAGCAAGGGTTTTATTTACTGAGTCTCACTGCTTTCAATCCAAACTAACAAGCCAGACTTAAAAAACATTTAATAAACGGCAAAACATTTCATTTTTTGGCCTTACCAGTGTGAGCTTGGCGTTCGAAAGCCTCTGATTATACTAATCTTGTTGAGCATGCAAAGTACATCAGTTTATGTACATACTTCCATTTTGTTTCGTCCAAGAGAGCATCTATCGGGAGATAAAAGTGATGACATAGTCTGACTGCAAGGTGTAATGGCACTCCACTTCTCGAAAGCCCGTTTTAGCCACCAGCGAAGGCGATAAGTTCAGCCATATGCGCTGTTTGTACGGGTCAACGCATTTAACCTGAGCACACTCAAAGCCGAAGTATTCCCCGATATAGGGGTATAGGGCTTTGAACAAACTCTCTTTAGCGGAGAAGATGATTGTGGTGATGATATCATTGCTAAATGGCAGTGACGCCAGACGCTGCCACTCCCATACAGAACAAACGGAGCCGGATACCTCACACACCACATTGGCCGCTAACACTTTCTCGATATCCATTCCGATGTAGCGTCTGATGCTCTGAATAGCAGGGAGCACCGCACATGCTGCGATATCATCGCAGTGGGTAATGGTACCTAAAATACCGTCGGGCCATGTCGGACAGCGATTTGTACTAACCCCGACTTGTACTCCGCTGGCAACCACCCCACCACAAGCAGATATCGCCTGCCTTGCCGCATAACGACCCGCCAGAAACTCGGCTCGTCTTGAGCTTACCGCGCGGCCGAGTCCATCAGGACATCGAATCCTGAACTGCTTGAATAAGCTGTCATGATAGAGGCTTTGGTTAAACTGACACACAAATACACTCGCGCCATTGATGAGAAACCTCTGCTCCTTGTTGATAAACCGACCACTTGTTTGTTCAGATAAATCACGCACTCCCACAGCGTCAATGTCAGGAAATAGTGTCGCCATAATTACTGCCTTGTATCGACAGTAACAACCGCAGATAACCCGTTGTCGACCTGAACAGAGTCATTGAACACAATCTTAACCGGCACACGTTGCACCACTTTAGTAAAGTTGCCCGTCGCGTTATCTGGTGGTAGCAAAGCAAAGGTAGCGCCTGTGGCTGGCGATACGCTATCGATTCGTGCTGAGAATGTCTTCCCTGGATAGGCATCAATGGTGACATCAACAGACTGCCCTTTGTGCATACGCGACTTTTGCGTTTCTTTAAAGTTCGCCAGAATCCACGGTGTGCGATCGGACACTATGCTCACAACAGATTGCCCCGATTGCACCATCATACCAACTTGCAGGTTGCGATTGCTGATCACACCATTTATTGGAGCCACAATCCGGGTGTATCCCAATTCAAGCTTCGCCTGTGACAAACTGGCTTTGGCTTGC
The DNA here is from genome assembly GCA_019339365.1 of Vibrio neptunius. NCBI lineage: Bacteria > Pseudomonadati > Pseudomonadota > Gammaproteobacteria > Vibrionales > Vibrionaceae > Vibrio > Vibrio neptunius. The sequence continues at coordinate 408,109 of CP079860.1, forward strand.
TTGACCATAGCATCGGCCTGCTCTATCTCACTTTCCAGTACCGAGAGCTTATCTTGTTGTGTTTTCAGGCTGGCCTTCGCCTCAAGATACGCCGCTTCATCAACTTTATAGGCAGATGCGCCATTGTCACGTTCACCTTTAGACACATAGTTTTGTTTCTCTAAGGCCTGCAAGCGTTTGTATTGCTGAAGTGAGTATTGATATTTGGCCTTCGCCGACGTCACTTTACTCTGGTACTCTTCGATGGCACTTTTCTGCATTTTATAGGCTGCATCCGCGTTCGACTGTTCCGCCTGACTTTGCGCTAAGGTCGCTTCAGCAAGCTGCTCTTTAATCACGAACTCACGATCATCCAACTGCGCTAGCAAGTCGCCTTTTTTGACCTTCTGATTGTCCTTAATATTAATTTTCACCACTTCCGCATTGATGCGCGAACTGACGTTAGTAATGTCCGTTTGAACGTAAGCATTGTCGGTGGTCTGGAAAAAGCGCCCGTAGTAATACCAATAGGCACCGCCAGCCAAGACCAACAACATCAGTGGAATCAAAATCTTTATTATTTTTTTCATAGCACGACCAACCAATCAAAAAAGACGAACAGTATTAAACTCGAACCAGTTGTTTACCGAAGTGCTTCCCTTCCAATAGATCGACAAAGGCCTGCGGTGCATTTTCCAATCCTTCGGTCACCGTTTCACGAAATTTGAGCTGACCACTTTCCGCTGCTGCGGTCAGCCAACTGATCGAACTTGCATAATCGTTGACCCACTCAGTCACCAGAAAGAATCGATTTTCCGGCGCACTTGGCAGTGAAGAGTAAAAGCGCGATAACGTCGAGGCATCCACGTCTTTACCCTTGTTGTATAACGCTGCACTGCCACAAATTGGTACTCTGGCACCTTCATTAAGGTGACGCGCCACTAAGGAAGAAATACGTCCGCCAACATTTTCAAAGTAGATATCCACACCGTCCGGACAGGCGGCTTCAATCTCCTCACCCAAATTGTCAGACTTGTAATTGACACAGGCATCGAAACCCAGTTCATCGACGACATAACGACACTTTTCCTCACTGCCCGCGATACCGACCACCCGGCAACCCGCCATTTTGCCAAGTTGACCAGCAACCGAACCCACAGCGCCTGACGCGGCTGACACCACCATGGTTTCACCTGCTTTAGGTTTGGCAATTTTGTTCAATCCAAAGTACGCCGCTCGACCGGGAGTTCCAGCCACGCTGAGAAAGATCGTTGGCGGCAGTTCTGTATCTGGCAGTTGATAAGTCATGAAATCCGCATCGTTACCGACACAATATTTTTGCCAACCTGAAAAAGTGAACACCCTATCGCCGACCTGATATTTAGGGCTGTTACTCTCGACGACCTTGCCAATGGTTTCTCCCTGAATCACTTCACCCAGTTTGATCGGCTCTACATACGCCGTGTTTTCGTTGAGGCGAGGTCGCGTATATGGGTCCATCGAAAGCCAAGTGTTTTCAATTAAAAACTCACCTGGCTTTAACTCGCCTATTGGCAGGTTGGCGATACGGAAATTGCCCGTTGTCGCGGCACCTTGTGGGTGACTATCAAGCACAATTGATGGGTTAACTAGTTGATTCATAAAACACCTCATTGAGTTTATCGTGTTGTAATTTGATACCAAGTAACTTGACGGCAAGTAGCTGGAAATTTATTCGCTTGCTTCCGATGACCAACGAAAGCTGGGCCAGTAAAAACTGAAAGCAATCATCGCCAACGTCAGTGGCCAAGCGCCAATGAAAACAAAGTAGTCAGCGTAATCTGGCATATCACTGGAGAACTTAATCACGAGCAGCGCTTTCACTGCGTAAGCGAGAATCCAAACCAGAGAAATCTCCTGCCAAACTTGGGCGTATTTTGGCGAGCCATAGACAGGCAACTGCATCAAACGAGGGAGCGCATTTTCCGCTTGAGTCCGAACCACTGGACGGCCGATCATGGAGTAGAAACCAAACACGACAATGACGGACAGTGATCCGCCTACCGAAAGAAAGACGCTTTCTTGGTCAATTCCAAACAGGGTGTAACCATGCAGGTAAAGGTAGTGAATGCTGCCAGAAACCAAAATCAAAGCGATAATGGACAGAGAACCACTCCGTTTGCTGAATAACTCCAGCAATGCGGAGTAACACGCTGTGACAATCAACGCCGCTCCGGCTCCTACCCCCCAGAAAACAAGGTTGTAGATCAGAATAGGTACTATGATGGTCATTCTTGCTTCCGAAGACAGCAGATAGCTCCAGACACTCATCGATGTTTTGTCACTCATGCTGATTCCTCTTTTTTTAGTCGAAGTTGGAAATCACGGTTTGAGCACAACACCATGATGGCGGTGGCGAGCATCATGAAACCCATGATCATAAATAAGTCATTAAAAGCCATGATTTGCGATTGAATTGCCATCCTTTCGCCGAGAATGCTCACCGCAGTTTGTTGAACATTGGTGCTATCAGACGACAACCCCTGATTGACCAGCAGATTCTTTACTTCACCCAGATAGTGATAAAATGGCTGACTACCTGTCAGCAAGGTGGATTTGATGGAATCGAGATGGAAATAGATCCGAGTAGTGAAATAGGTCGACAACACCGCGGTACCCATTGATCCACCCAGACTGCGAAATACGTTGATTAAAACGGCCGATGAGGCCGCATCCTCTGCTTTAATATTTTGAGTCGCTAGCATGGAGAGTGGCACCATGATAAACGGCTGGCCTAACGCACGAACTAACATAGACGCGATCATCTGTGGGCCAGCAAAATCAGCATTCATATGGCAATCCATAAAGGCACTAATAGCCAAACCAACGAAACCGATGAAGATAAGATACTTAGGGTTATAGCGACGAATGAGAAATGGGATCATAGGTAAAATCACCAACTGCGGCAGCCCCATCCAGATAACCACATGACCAATCTCTGTCGCATTGTAATCGTGAATCATCGTCAGGTAATACGGCACTAGGAATAACGTGCCGTAGATAGCCGATCCCAACATAGCAAAGATGAGTAAGGAATAGGAGTACTGATATTCCTTAAACAGGCGAATATTAATCAGAGGGTTACGGTGTACGATTTGGTCATAGACAAAAATCACAAAGCTGATGGCAGAGAGCACCGCCAGTACGCAAATCATGCGCGAGTCGAACCAGTTTTCATCACCGCCTTTTTCCAAAATGACTTCCAGCGTACCAAGAAACATCATCACCGACACAACGCCAACAAAGTCACCCTGACGAATGATTTGCCAGTTAATGATGGGATGCTTCATTGAACGTTGAATCAGAGCCCACGCCACCACTGACGGTAAAACATTGACGTAAAAGATCGCATGCCATGAAAAATGTTCAGTGAGCCAGCCGCCGATCGCCGGTCCTATCGCTGGGGCGAACGTGGCGATAATACTAAATAACGACATCCCCATAGGGCGTTTTTCTAGCGGCAGGATTTCAATAATCAAACGGAAAGACAAGGGGATCAATGCGCCACCACAAAAGCCCTGCAAAGCGCGGAAGACAATCATCGAGTCCAGGTTCCACGCCATCGAACAAAGCAAGGATGAGCCGAGGAAACCGCCGATACACCATAAAGCGTAACGGCCCGTTCCCAACGCTTTTGATAGCCAGCCACAAAGTGGGATCGCCACAATCTCAGCCGTAAAGTACGACGTCATCAGCCAAGAGGCGTCATCCAGGGACGCAGACAACGCCCCCTGAATGACTTTCATCGAGGAGTTAGTGATCTGGATGTCCAGAATGGCCATAAAGCCACCGATGAGGCCGCCGATGATGGCCCACCACTCCTTCCTTGAAACGACGACTTCGCTTTCCGGTTTTGAAAGTGCGATCGTACTCAAAGCAATTCCTCCTGTAGACGACTCGCCAAGTCACCAATGTGAGGCGCGTTCATCATGGAGATGTGATCGCCCTTAGTGATCAATACGGTCAGCGGCTGCTCGCTGTATGCCTGCCAACCCAGCCCAGATTCTTTCAGTCGCGTGCGGCCAGTTAAGATCTCTTCGGCTTCCGCCACGACAATAGGACCAGAATATCGCTGTCCCTGATATTCATCAGTGGCCTTCATATGAGCCTGAAGAATGGCGAGAAAATGCTGGAAATCCTCAGCGCTGATATTATCCGGCACCAAATTCGCTTTACGAAAACCGGTCAGGAATACCTGTGTTCTTTCCGCTTGTGACATCTTCGCCAATTGCTCGCCCGAGGTACCAAAAGACGTTCCAGTTAGCCGCTCTACCTTGTAAGCGAAGTAGGCAAGGCGATCATGCTCAGCCATAGTGGCGCTGTTATCGACGTTTACTTGAGGGGCTGGTTGGTCAAAAATCAGAACCTTCGGCTGGTTTCCGGTCAAGGCCTGAACCTGACACGCCATCTCAAAAGCAAGGGTTCCTCCGAGTGACCAACCACCGATGATCAACTCTCGACGCTCTGCTAGTTCGCCGAGCTGCTTCACGTAGTACTCAGCTAGCGTCGACACTTGGCGGTTGTACTCAGCTAGCCCCTGAAAATCAGCTACCTGAACACCGTATACCGGATGTTCTTTGCTCAGCCCCTTCACTAACTCGTCGTAACAAAGCACATTGCCGCCAGCAGGGTGAATAAGCAGTAACGTCGGCTTCTGCTGAGGATTTCCCTGATTGAGCATCACAATCGAAGAGCCATATTCAAAGCTATCGGATACCTGTTCGATCAGTTTGCTAAGTCGTGCAACACTGCTGTTTTCCAGTATCTGGCCTAGGGTCAAGGTGGTGGAGAAGGCCTTGTTCACTTCAATCAGCAGTTTCAATGCACTGATGGAATTTCCCCCAAGATTGAAGAATTCGTCATCAATACCGACCTGCTGAGTGCTCAAGGCTTGCTGAAACAGGATCAGCAAACGAGCTTGCGTTTGATTGTTCGGATGGGAAGAAGCCGATGTCTGTGTATTCCGCTTAGCCTCAGGCAACCCCTGATAATTGATTTTTCCGCTTGCGGTGATTGGCATAGCGTCGAGCCACATCCACATTTCTGGTTGCATATAAGCGGGTAATAGCTGTTTCAGTTTCGTCTTAATCCCTTCCTGATCGCCAGTTTCACCAACAACGACATAAGCGACCAAACGGCTAGAGTCCGCAGTTTGCTGCTGAACAACCGCTGCGCGTTCAACACTAGTAATCTGGCCCAGCGCCTGTTCAATCTCGGCCAGCTCAACTCGATAGCCACGTACTTTGACCTGACGATCCAAGCGACCAAGATATTCAAGGTTGCCATCCGCTAACAGGCGGCCTTTGTCACCAGTACGGTACAGACGCTCACCCGGTAAGTACGGGTGGGGAACAAAGTGACGCTGTGTTTGCTCATCGAGGCCAAGGTACCCTGAAGCCAACTGCGCTCCACCAATACAAATTTCACCGGGTACGCCTGCAGGAAGCAGTTGTTGGTGAGCATCGAGAACCAGTACATGACTTCCATCGAGGGCCTGACCAATAGGCGCAACCTGAGAACCCAAATCCGCGATGTTGCCGGGAATCGTCAGTGTCGTCACCCCCACCGTGCACTCGGTTGGCCCATAGTGATTGACTATCTGGCAGCTTGGTTTGAGCACTTTGACTTTCTCAATCAGAGAAACGGGTAAACGCTCACCGCCAAGCACCAATTTGCGCTCCGGAAGCAGATGCTGCGCGTTCGGGGTGTTCAACAACGCAGACAAATGTGTCGGCGTGATCTTCATACAATCAAGAGGTCTATCTTTTAGATAATTGGCGAGTTGTTCTGGGCTTTCCAGTAGGCCATTGGTCACTATCTCCAACTCGCCTTGCCCGACCAAAGCTGGGAATAACATGGTATGCGCCAGATCCGTGGAGAAGGACGACATTAAGCCATAGCGTGCTTTGTGAGTTTGTTCGAGTACTGGAGCAATCGCTCGGCAATAGTGGCTAAGTTGGGAATGGTGAACACACACACCTTTTGGTGCCCCTGTACTGCCAGAGGTATAAATGATGTACGCTGGTCCATCGCCAAAATCATCTGGCGGATTAGTGCGTGTTGGTGAGGTGTTACTCGTTTCTGTGTTCAGAATGTCGACCCAATTTAGTGAAGATTGTGTAGCCATTGCTTTTAAAGCAATGGGTACTTCACCTACGAGTAAAACACGCTTAACTTTAGCATCGTTTAAGATGAAGCCGATTTTAGATTCCGGCAGATTGATGTCGATAGGAAGGTAGCAACCACCCGCTTTCAGGGTGGCTAATATCGCGACCACACTATGCTCACTTTTTTTCCATCAGTATCGCGACGGGCTCACCGTGACTCATACCTTGCGAGGCCAGTTGTGCTGCCAACTGATTGGCGCGCTCATTAAGAACGGCGTAGCTCAGTGTACGCCCTTCACAACGCACGGCCACGTCTTCAGGGCAAGCTAGCGCCTGTTGCTCAAATTGCTGATGAACCGGCAACGCTTGACTTGCCTCTGTCGGTAAACACGTTTTCAGCAGAGACTGGCGCTCATCTTCCGTCACCAATGACAAGGCTTGAATCGACTGCTGTGGGTGCTCAATCAATGCCATCAATATGGTGTGTAAGTCACGCAGCATTCGCTGCACGGTGGCACGTTCAAACAGCGCTGTACTGTAGTTGAATGTGCACAACAAACCGTCGCCGTCTTCCTCAATCCATAGGTTGAGATCCAACTTAGACACACCGTAGTCTACTTTGAGTGGCGAATAGCTAAACAAGGTATTGGTTCGCGAGTGCGGATAAACCTGATAGGTCAGCACCGCCTGATAAAGCGGGTTAACACGTGCATCTCGCGAATAGTCGACCACATCCAGAATACGATTAAACGGTACGCTCTGATAGGCAATCGCCTCTTCACTTTCGGCTTTCGCTGCTTCTATCACAGTCGAAAGAGGCAAATCATCATTGAGCGTGAAACGCAGTGGCAGCGTGTTCATGAACAATCCCATCATTTCCTGCGTCTGGGCGTCACCGCGATTGGCGAAAGGCACACCAATCACAATGTCATTCTGATTACTGTATTTATGCAGGAGTAACTGGTAGGCCGCCAGCATCAGATGAAAGGTAGTCGCCCCCTGTTTTGCTGCGCAAGACTGAAGCTGATGACAGAAGTCAGCATCAAGTGGATGGCTGACATAACTTCCCTCAAAACTGAGGGTATCCGGGCGAGGGTGATCGGTTGCCAATTCCATCACACCTTGAACACCACTGAGCTTATCGCGCCAGTAGTTGAGACCCTGTTCGTACTTACCTTCTTCAAGCCAGCGGCTTTCTTTTAAGGCGTAATCAGTAAACTGCGCTGCATGATCTACCGTCTGGCCAAAGTAAGTGCCCATGAATTCTTTGAAGCACAAGCTGACGGTCCAACCATCTGAAATAATATGATGGAAGGTCAGCATAATGATGTATTCACCCGGCTGAGTTTTTGCCATTCGCCAGCGAAACAGTGGTCCTTTAGTCAGGTCAAAATTCTTTCTGCCTTCTTCACGAGCGACTCGCATGACCCACTGATTTTTATCCGCTTCAGGCATGGCAGTAATGTCATCAAAACCAAAATCGAAACTGGGTTGGTTGTCGATACACTGGTAAGGCTCGCCATCGACCACTCGGATCGTGGTGCGGAATATGTCGTGATTATTGACCATTTTCGTCAGAGCGCGTTCGACTCTGTCTGGTTCGAACTCGTGATCAATGTGACAGGTGATCGCCAACGGGTTGTTATAGGCTTTATTGTCTTCGAGGAATTGATCCAGTGTCCAAATGCTCTTTTGCGCATTGGTGAGAGGGAATATTTTGCGTTTTGGTTCCATTGTTGAACAACGGTTCTCTTCCATGAGCTGCGCTTTTTTCTGTTTTTTCTCTCTGGCGAGCCTTTTCAGCTCTTCAAGTCCCATAGAGTTCAAAATCTGATTCGTTTTCGTTGTCATAGCCGTGCCCTTTACTGTTTGGAAGATTTGGCTGCCGTGCGGCAGCCTGAAAGTGATAAACTTCCCGGGCTAATGCCCGGGAAATGGGCGCTATTCACTCTGAAGAACAGATTCAAACGCTTCGATGATCAGGCCGGACAGCCCTCTTACGGTTTGATCCTGATAGAAGAGATCCACTCGAATATCGACTTCAAACTTAGCTGATACTTTTGACACAATTTGCACCGCCAGCAGCGAGTTACCGCCAAGCTCGACAAAATTGTCATCAACACCAATACCTGAAATACCTAGAATCGACTGCCAGACTGCAATGATCTCTTTTTCGATATCATTTTCAGGTGCCACATACTCGACTGAGAGTTCTGGACGGGCGTGTCCTTGGCTGACTTCCGCTTCCAGCTCTGCCAACTGCTCATCTTCCTGTTCAGGAATCGCTTCGTAGATAAGCTGACCTAGATCACTGGTCACCACGACGAGTTGCTCAAACTCTAGGTGTGCAAGCTGTCGTTTCAGTGCGTCCAGACCTTCATAGAACAGAATATCCTTGTCAGAGACATCGACAGCAACCTGAGTTACAGCAGACGCTGGCGCAGAAGCGGTAACCTGATTCTCAGCTTTCATACGTACTAGCGTGTAGTTCTCCAAAACCATCAACGGCTTGCTATCAGCGGATAGGAAGACCACATCCAAGATGATGGTGCTGTCTTCCGCCTGGTACGGCTGTTTGAGTTTGATGTGCGCGTAGCAATCTCCGTCAAGCGGCGCTAGATAGCTTATCTTGCCGTAGCTGATTGGCAGGTAGTTGTCTGTCGTGATCAGGTTGATACAGCGAATGGAGACCGAGTCAATTAGTGCAGGGTGATACGGATACTGCTCAAAATCACTCTGGAACTGAGCATCGAGATCTTTATGAATCAGCCACTCACCCTCACCTTGCCATGCACACTTAGGGCCATTCCAACGCTCACTGAGCGATAGGAAGGTTTCACCCGTTACGGCATTGACGTAATCCTTGCCGGTTAAGTCATCAGGCAATTTGTTAATGCAGCGAGACTGAATCGCTTCAAGTGAATCTACAGCAGCAAGGCTCTCTTCACTCTCGATACCACGGCCAAGGTTGCCCAACGCATGTTCGTCCCACTCGATGTCACGGACGCCACGGCTACGAAGGCTGAAGCTGTAGCCCGCTCCTTCACTGCGCACATATAGACGCATTTCACGTGGCCATGCGTTGTGATAAATCGCCGGTTTGGTCAACAGCAAGTTCTTGACCTGAAGCGCTTCCTGAGGTTTGAAGTGATTCATCAGGGTATGCAGCATCGACAGTATGGTGGTACCAACCAAGGTCGGTTGATTCGACAAGCTATGCTCGTTGAGTACCCAGTCATTCTGCACATCCAGATTGACTCGATATTCTTCTTCCATACCTTTACGGCCGAGCAGCGTAAGCAGCCCTGTTGGTTCTAGAAGCGCTTCGTTGGCTTTGTTTTTCTCATCCAACTCACGAGCCCATTGAACGGCCATGCCGACATCGCCCCATTTGCCCCAGTTAATTGCGATGGTGCGACCGTTGCGATTCTGATTACGGTAGCTGGCAAACACATCCATAAAGGCATTGCCGGAACAGTAGTCAATTCGAGCTTCATCACCGACAATCGAGCTGATGGAAGAGAACAGCACCATGAAATCAGGCTGGCTGTCTCTGGTCAGGTCATCAAGAATCAGGCTACCGAGGATTTTCGGCTCCAGAACACTGGCACAATCTTCATCTGACTTGAGCGGAATGATGCCACCACCCGCAATACCAGCCGTGTGGAAAATGCCATCAAAGCGATCATAGCGTTCAAACACTTCCGACATAGCCACATAATCACAGACGTCCACATTGACTAGATCAATGGTGTTACCTTGCTCTTCAAGACGCAGGATGCCCGCCAGTTTTTCACTCATTGGGTCATCGACTGGGTGATTCTGAATCCAGTCATGCCATTGATCGCGTTCAGGCAGACGACTGCGATAGGTCAGAACAAGCGTCGCATTACTCATTTCCGAGATATGACCAGCCACCAGCATACCAAGGCCGCCCAATCCACCAGTGATGAGATAAACGCCATCATCTTTGAATTGCGCCGGTAAGCCTGGTTCTTGTTCTTTTAAGTTAACCGCCTGATAGTCTTCCTCCCAACGGCATCCACCTCGATACGCTACCAGTTGGCCGTCGGTGTTAATATTGCTCTCTGCAATAAGACAACGAGCTGCCTGCTCTACCGTCCAATGGCCCGAATCATTCGCTAAGTCCGTAGGCCAGTCGATATCGACCAAATGGCACTGAACATCTGGGTACTCGTGGTAGAACACACGAGCAGGTCCCACCAACAGTGCTTTCTCAGGCGCGTAAACGCGTTCCCCAGAGACACTGAAGATATTATTGGTCACCAACAACAGATGAAGATTATCCAACAAGTTCTCATTCACCAGCGCCTGTTGCAGATACAACGGACTGTAGAAGGAGTCCAGCTGGTGTTCACGGCATAGTTCAAGGTCGACGTCACCTTGCTCAGGAGAGAGGTTCCACAGATCAACAATGCGGATTGGATTCATCTCTTGAGCTTTGATGGCTTTAAGTACTCGGATGTAATCTTCACGAGAGGTTGGGTCAATAACAAAGCTCTTCGTGCTGTCGCCAGTGACGACATTTTCTTGATAACAGACGCCTTTGAATACAGTCACCACTTGTTGGCCTGATGCCAGAAGCTGAGAATGCAACTGATCAGCGATACCATACTCGTCAGCTAAAACTACCCAACAATCATTTTCAGCTTGAGTTTGTTTGCTCGGCATGAAGTCAGCAGGAATGGTTCGCTTCCACGCAGGCATATAGAACCAGTCACCGACATCGGTTTTCTTGCGTTTCAAACCAGCTTCCACACTGCTACTTGATAGGCTTTCAGCATTACCTGTTTTCAGCTCAGGCAGTTTGAATTCATTTCGTTCGAACGGGTAGCCAGGCAGAGGCAGGCGACGTCGGCGCTCATCACCATAGTAAGCTGTCCAGTCAATCTCGATGCCATTCGCCCATAAAGCACCAAGCATTGAGACAAAATACTCTCCGGAAATCTCGACTTCTTTCGCCGTAGGCAAAGAAGAGAAGATATCAGCATTCGACCCATCTTCTTCACGGAAGTGTTGCTTAGCCGCAGACTCCAAAGAACGGCCCGGCCCCACTTCTAAAGCCACAAAACCATCCTGATGATCGGCCATCAAGGTTTTGAATGCATGCGAGAACAACACAGGGTTTCTGACATGGCGCACCCAGTAGTCGCTATCTTGTGCTAACTCATCACTGATCCATTCGCCATTTACCGACGAGACGAACGGAATCTGCGGCGCATTCAGCTCAATGCCATCGATCACGTCTTTGAACGCTGGCAACATAGGATCCATCATGCTTGAGTGGAAGCCGTGTGACGTATCCAAGTGCTTGCAGAAGATGCCTTCTTCTTCCAGCTCATATTGGAATGCTTTTATCGCTTCAAGCTCACCCGCCACCACACAGAGCTCTGGGTAGTTGACTGCCGCGATATCCAGTTCACTGTTTGATAAGCGCTCTGTGAGCTCAGCTTCTTCCATCAAAACGGCTAACATTGCACCCGCCGGCAGAGCCTGAACCAACTTGCCACGAATCGCGACAGCTTTGAGCGCATCTTCCAACGAGAACACGCCTGACAAACATGCTGCCACGTACTCACCGACACTGTGACCAATCATCACATCGGGCTGAATGCCCCATGACATCCAAAGCTGAGCAAGGCTGTACTCAACAACGAACAACGCAGGCTGAGTGAATTGAGTTTCGTTGATACGAGCCGCGGTTTGATCATCTTGTGGGAAGATAATCTCACGCAGATCCTGTTCAAGAATTGGCATCAGATACTCGCAGCACTGATCCATCGCCTGTTTAAACACCGGATACGTCTGGTAAAGGTCACGAGACATGTTCGGATATTGGTTACCCTGCCCCGGGAACATAAACACCATTGGTCGCTTTGATTTGCTTCCAGATACAATCTGAGAAGGCTTAGCCAGCGCTTCAATGATGGCGTGACGATCATTGCCAACCACCGAGGTGGAAAATTCGAACTGTTTGCGGCCTACCTGCATGGTATACGCCACGTCCGCAACATCTGCATCTGGGTTATCTGTCAGGTAACTTGCTAGACGCTGTTTCATCTCATTCAATGCGTTACGACTGCGGGCTGAGAACGGGATCATGAGTGGCGAGTTATGCGCATCACCCGGTTGAGTCTCTGGCGCCGTTTCGAGGATCACACACGCATTGGTACCTCCGACACCAAAGGAGTTGACCAACGCATTGTTTGGCTTGTCCTGTTGTTTAAACGCCGTCAGTTCAGTGTTCATCACAAACGGGCTGGTTTCAAACTCAATGTTTGGATTCGGCTCAGCATAATGCAGTGAAGCTGGAAGTTGTCCGGATTCTAATGCCATTGAGGCTTTAATCAGACTGGCAACGCCCGATGCAGCATCAGTATGGCCGATGTTAGTTTTAACCGAGCCTAAACGGCAGAACTGCTCTTTATCCGTGAAGTGGCGGAAGGTTTGCGACAAAGACGAAAATTCAATCGGGTCGCCCAACGCCGTCGCCGTACCATGCGCTTCAACAAAGCGGATGTTTTCTACATCAATATCCGCGTTGGAAATCGCCTGCTTCGCAACTTCGACCTGTCCTTCAATGCCCGGCGCCGTGAATCCCGCTTTGAGGCTGCCATCATTGTTGATTGCCCCACCTTTGATCACTGCGTAGATGTGGTCGCCATCTTTGACTGCGTCTTTAACACGTTTGAGCAGCACAGCACCGACACCGCGACTAAACACTGTACCATTGGCACGAGAATCAAACGCGTAACAGCGTCCATCCGCTGACTCCATACCGCCTTGCATGTATTTGTAGCCGCGGCGCTCCGGTGTATCGATGGATACACCACCAGCAACGACGAGGTCACTTTCACGGCTTAACAAGCTGTTTATTCCCATCACCACCGCCACCATTGCGGTTGAACAGGCCGTCTGCACATTCACACTTGGCCCTTTTAAGTCCAGCTTGTAGGAGACTCGCGTTGTGACATAGTCTTTATCGTTATTGGTCACAACAGACGCGCCGCTGGCAAACTGGCTGACACCCGGATGGGAATGGACTTTGTTCAAATGCCACGCTGTACCTGTGCCACCAAATACACCCACTTTGCCTGGATAACTCGAAGGCACGTACCCCGCATCTTCAAAAGCATGCCAACTGCTTTCCAGAAACGCACGGTGTTGAGGATCCATGATTTCCGCGTCACGAGGAGTAATATCAAAGAAGTGCGCATCGAAATGTTGCGCGTTGCCGAGAATACCTCGTCGAGGAATGTAGTTGGGTGAGGCAATCAATTCTTCATCGACACCCGACTCGCGAAGTTCTTGTTCGCTAAATGTTGTGATGGTTTCCAGCCCTTCAGCAAGGTTCTTCCAGAACGTCGTGATGTCTTCTGCACCAGGGAATCGGCCTGACATGCCAATAATAGCTATATCTTTATCGCGCAGTGTTGCTTGGTCTTTCATATGCTACCTCACGGGTTGTATGTCGTATTTATTTGTACTTATTTCGGCAAAAACGGCCCCTCTCCTTTGAAAAGAAAGGCGTGTTTCAATCAGCGAATAAAATGAATTTTTCTTCTAGGTAAAACTATTTAGCGAAGTTTTAATTCGATTTTTCTAATAACACCTGAGGGTATTTTTTAGAGATATTCTTACTTAGCGAATCCACTGTAGGACATTGAAATAACTCGATAATATTAATCGGAATTCCAAGCTGTCTTTTTATTTCCCTGTGTACTTTGCTCATTAATAATGAGTTGCCTCCTGCATCAAAGAAGTTCTCATCTCGGGCAATTTTTTTAACGTCTAAAACCGATTGCCAGATTGAGAGAACACGGTTTTCAATTTCAGGTGTCATATTGGGTTTGTTATTCGACATAGTGCTAGAACCTTTTTGTTAGTGAGCGTTTAACGCTGACTTGCTGACTTTCCCATTAGGGAGCGTGGGTAAGCTATCAACGGAGTAATATCGGGAGGGTTGCATGTAATAAGGCAATACTTTTGCCAATTGTTCTTTGATCACTTGCACATCAACGTTGGACTGCTGAGAAGGCACGTAGAAGGCTGTCAGATATGACGCCTTACCGTCATCGCTGCTATCCACAATCACTGCAGCGTGAGAAATGCTGGGCATCGCTTGTAGCTGAGCTTCAATTTCAGCCAGCTCAATTCGGTGACCTCGCAGTTTGATTTGTGAATCGGTTCGGCCGTGGAACAGTAACGCACCGTCTTCTCTGGTACTCACCAAATCGCCTGTGCGGTACATTTTTCCACTCTGGGGATGATCTACAAAGCGCTCTTGAGTAAGGTCGGCACGTTTTAGGTAACCTTTCGCCAGAATATCTCCGGCTAAATACAGTTCACCGCACAGCCCTTGCTTTACAGGTTGTAGGGCTTCATCAAGGACAAGCACTTCTGCGTGCGGAATCGGGCGGCCAATGGGCACGACTTTTTCTACGCACTGTGGCTGACAGTACCAGTGACAGGCAAAAATGGTAGCCTCTGTCGGCCCGTAGAGGTTGTGGATATGACCCGGATACTGAGCAGACAGGTCATCCACCAAGCGTTGCGGTAGCGCTTCTCCACCAGAGAAGATATGCTCTAACGACGTACATTGTTGCAGTACATCCGCATCGACAATGATACGCAGTGCAGTTGGCACAAACTGGGCGACAGTGACCTGATGCTGCTCAACGAAATCAGCCAGTAGTACGGGATCATACTTAGCATCTTCAGCAATCAGTGCGCAGCTTGCCCCAGTCATCAGAGGCCAGAACATTTCCCAGACTGAAATATCAAAGCTGAATGTGGTCTGGTTCAGTACCCGGCTGTTTGTCGTCAGTTTAAAGGCATCTTGCATCCAGTTGAGGTAATTCACCACCGTATGATGCGCGATCATCACGCCCTTAGGCTTACCGGTTGAGCCTGAAGTATACATGATGTAACACAAGCTCTGTTCGTCTACCTGCGGTAAGTCTGGGGTTGTCGCGCTGGAAAAATCTATGCTATTCACATCCAACGTTGGAAGATCATTACTAAGCCAATCCATGCCATTCAAATTGTCAGTGATCACCAGTTTGGCTTCCGAGTGCTCTGCCATATAAGCGAGGCGGTCGCTTGGGTAATAGGGATCAAGCGGTAAGTAACAAGCCCCTGATTTCAATATTCCCAATATGGTCGCAACAAGGTTATTGCAGCGATTCATGTAGATGCCCACAACATCGCCTGATGTAATGCCAGAGCGGATTAATGACTGAGCAATATTATTGGCGCGCAGTTCCAGTTGGCGGTATGTAATGTTTTCGCTGTCACTTCGCAGAGCGATATTATCCGGTGTTTTGGCGCACTGATGAGCAAACTGACGGTGGATCAATTTTGACATTGTATTCATCTCCCCATATTTAATCGTTATTCATCTCCGACTCCCTGCGAGCCGGAGACACTCCGCATTACAGAGATAATGTGTCTGAAATCAGAGCCAAGTATTGTTCTGCCAGTAAGGTGACCTGCTGCTTGGTAAACGCCGTAGTTTCATAATCAAAATTGAGGGTCAACTGCTCGCCGTCGTCGACAGTTAAGGTCAAATCGCATCGAGCGGATTGCTCAGCGATGTGTTGAACTTTCATGCGGCAGCCTTGCACCTCTGTAGCTTCCGGCATTGCAGACAGATAATTAAACGTGACAGGGAAACGCAGTTTCTCGAGCCAGCCTTTGCTTCGCATTTCATCAGCAAGTTTTAGATAGGACACGGACTGATTTTCTATCAACGAGTAGATCGCTTTGCTGCTGGCTTCAATCAAGCCCACAACGCTATCGACCTGATCAACCTGCTCATGGTAGGTGACCATGTTGACGAAACAGCCGAGCTGACCATCGTGCTGACAAAGGGCTCGATTGGAGACAGGCAAGCCAATCGTTAAGTTGTGATAACGAGTTTCGTGGTTTAACACCAGATTAAACAGTGTGAGTAACACGACATAAGCCGTTGTATTGTGTGCGTGGGCAAAGTCTTTTATCGCTTGGCTGAAAGGCTGGGAGAGTTCCACAGCGTAGCCTTGTGGTGACGGGCAATCCGCTTTTGGGTACAACGAACTGTCCGCACCTTTTGTCAGGTAACGATTCAATGTCGACAACCAAAATTGCATCTGTCCCTCTTGATCCACCATCGCACCGCGATGCTGTTTCAAGTTCAAATGGTGTCGGTGATGCTGCGCAAAACCATAATCTCCTGCCATATAAGCGCGGTAAGCCTGAACAAATTGCTCAAAGAATATGCCAATGGAATCATGGTCAAACACAGCGTGGTGGACACGTACAACGACCACATGTTCATCGTCATTTTTGCTCAATAATGCCAGGCGAATCGGTGGTTCTCTGTCAATGTCGATGTCCGGCATGTCTGCCATATCCAGCAAATCACAATGCGACATTTTACTGAGTTTGCCCGACATATGCTCAACCTTCCGGTGCGGAATCTCTACTTTTCCTGCACCATAGCCACCTTCTTTAGCGGTAAAGTTATCGAGATCGAATTGAGTAGTCAGGATTGGGTTGCTGGCCAACACCCGATTGAGACACCATTCCACGCTCTCCGAACTTGCCTTTCCTTCAAGGTAAATACAAAACGCAGGCTGGTAGGCTTTCGGGTTAGCGCTGGTTTGTTCTAACGTCAGAAAGTAAGCCTGTTGCGATGTGAGCGGTTCGAATTGCGTTTCTTGATTCTTCTCATTTGGAGTGGATGTCGCGTCATCCAAGTCATCCGCTAAGTAATAAGGTACGACCGCAGCCAATTTACGCGGCGTCGCATTGCTGAAAAAGAGCTTGAAATCTATCTCGCTGTAGAGACGGCGTCGAATCAGGGTTCTGGCACGCATCGCCTGTAAGGAATTCCCGCCTAAATCAAAGAAGTCATCATCAACCCCGAGGCCACGAAAACCGAGCACTTCTTGCCAGATGTCTACGAGGTCCCGTTCAAGGTCGTTAGCGGGTACGCTGCAATCATAATTCAGTTCTGGCCTTACTGGCGCTGGCTCGGGTAGACGAGCGCTATCGAGTTTTCCATTCGGTAGTTTTGGAAAGCTTTCAAGGTAAACAAATTGAGCGGGCATCATTGCGCTTGGGCAGCGCTCGCTAAGGAAGGCACGTAAATCCCAAGCACTTGGTTTTTTGTCCGTCAGCAAGTAAGCCACCAGCCCACCATTGACCATTTTCACCGCAGCGTCGGCTACTTCACTATGCTGACGAAGATTGGCTTCTATCTCGCCCAACTCAACTCGCACTCCGTGAATTTTCACCTGACGATCTTTGCGGCCAAGGCACACCATGTCTCCGTTTGCGTTGAACTGACCTAAATCTCCGGTGCGATGCGCGCGATGGCCGAGATGAGAAAAGAAACGCTCTGCGCTCAATCCAGGTCGGTGGCTGTATCCACGAGCCACACCCGGACCACAGATACAGATTTCGCCCACACTGTCGCCTGTCACTAATGCGCCCTTTTCATCGAGCAGAAACAACTCACTTCCCGCCAATGCTTTGCCTATGGTCACGTTCTGGTCTGGCTCTAACTCAGTAAACGCACAGTTTGCTACGGTTTCAGTCGGGCCATATAGGTTAAACAAACGCACATTCTCGATGCTGTCGAACGTACGTTGCTTAATGTCTTCACCGACAGGTTCACCGGAGAGAAAAACGGTTTCAGGCAGTGACAGCTCACTATCGACTGAGCAGCGGTAGTTCAGTAATTCATTCCATATTGTAGGAACACAGTAGATCGCCGTGTTGGTTCGATTCTGGTACCAATCAAAGAGTCGTTGCGGGTTATTCAAAGTACCTTCAGGAAGAATATGAAGGGTGTCACCACGTAGCAAAGGAGCAAACAATTGAGTCACCGCAGCCGCAAAGCTTAGAGAGGAGGTGAGCGGAAGAGTTGCCTGAGTTTCAGGCCATAAATCGTGATTAAACCAATCGAGATAATACGCCATGCTGCCATGTTCAACTTCCACCCCTTTTGGTACACCCGTCGAACCTGATGTGTAAAGGGTATAAGCCAAGTCACAATGGCTTACCTTCGGCAGTGACTCACAGTGTAGAGAGCCCGCTAGATCAAGCGCTGCGACATTCAGTTTTTCTGTCTCGCACTCAGCCATGCTCGGTTTTTTGCTCAGTAGCCCATCGGTGATAATGAGGAATGCACCGGAATCATCCAAAATTTGTTGAATGCGTTTTGTCGGCTGAAACGAAGAGAGAGGCACATAACTGAACCCAGCTTTCATTACCCCCAGAATTACCACAGGCAACATCAGGCTAGGTTCGAGGTACACCGCCACTTTACCTTTATCGCCATCAGGATATTGATTGACTAAGTAGCTTGCTAGTTGGCTTGATTGCAACTCAAGCTCAGAATAGGTCAGCAATTTATCTTTGTAGGTAACCGCTATTGCCTCAGGGGAAATCGACGATTGCATTGAAATAGTTTCAAATACAGGATTGTTATTTTTCACAATATTTACCTCGCTGGTTAAGGTATTCCTGAAGTCGAGCGAGAATATTTTCTTGCTGACCGTTTGCTACAAATAAAAGTTAGACGTGAAAACTTAGGATTTAATTAAGGAAACAAATTGGTTTTAATCACCAAGGTTTCAGGGGCATTATAATGGGGAATATAAATGATAAATAACAGCAACTTAAGATAATAAAACTTCTATTAAAGTTAATTTAATCAGTTATAAAATGACTTTAAATTGACCATAAACAGACATAGCGAACACTTTGCAGTTAAATTTATCTATCTTTATCCATTATAAAAATAACCATCAGGATATAATGAAATTTTCTACTTGTAGTGAACCACATCAACGGTAATATACTGCATTCATGCAATCTTAATTAAATATTAAGTTTTCTCGACTAGCTTGCTAATTACGCAATGAACAATAGTTTAATGAGGTTGTTTTATGAGTAATGTAGAATCCACTAAAAAGATATCTGAAATCATGATGCTGCCTCTGGCAGCCAAAGCACTCAATGTGGCCGCAGAACTGGGGCTTGCCGACTTATTAAAAGAGGGCGCGCTCGACATCGACGCACTCGCTTTAGCTTGTAATGCAGACAAGACTGTCCTGCTAAGTATGCTGAAGGTCATTGAACTATTTGGTTTCTTTCACATCGAGTGTGATCGAATGATCAGCAATAATACGCACTCCATGTTGCTCCTTTCCGACCACCCTCAATCTATGCGACATTTCTGCCGACTGTTTGGCGAAGAGTATTATCGCGGCTATGAGGGGCTACTCCATACCTGTAAAACCGGAGACTCCGGATTCAAACACATCTCTGATCAGACGCTTTATCAGTATTTGGAATCGACTCCTTCTCGTTCCTCCGTGTATGATCTCGCTATGCGTGACTTTTCAAGGCCGGTCGGTGCAGAGCTCGCCAGAGTCTTCCCTGATATGTTCAGCTTTGCTGGTAGCTTGATTGATATTGGCGGTGGAAGCGGCGTGATTACCGCAGAATTACTCCATCGCTACGAACATTTGTCTGGGTGTATCTTTGACCGAGAAGAGGTATGCGAGCAAAGTTGGCAGTACCTGCCTAGTGATATTCACGACAGAGTCGAGGTTTGCTGTGGTGATTTCTTTGATTCTATCCCCTCAGGCTACGATATTTATCTGTTGAAAAATGTCCTGCACAACTGGAATACACAGTCTTGTAAAAAAATACTCGACACAATTGCTCGGTCATTAGAAGACAATCGTCTGCTAGTGATTGAACCTCTGATTGAAAACGGGGAGCGCTCTCCACGGCTGCTGTTCAACGCGCTGTTCCAATCGGTTATCTGTGAAGACGGTACCCATCAACGCAGCTTAACCGATATGGAGAAGTTGCTCGCCAAATCAAACCTACGCGTCGCCCGCAGCGCAAAACTCGCCACGGGACACACTGTAATGGAAGTGATGAAAGGCTAACCAAAAGTTACGCACTAAAACTAAAGATTCACAAACCAAATCATCAACAAGTAAAGGCTAAGCATTTAATATGCTTAGCCTTGTTATTTTTTTTGAGTTTTGCTATTTACTGTAATGATAATCAATACAACCTTTGACTCTCATCCTGATCTTGGACATCATCTCCCTCCTCCACCCTGACAGTGTTCATATAAAACTCGGCAGAATAAGATGGCTCTGACCCATAAAGACTACTTTAAAATTGCATGTCCTTTCATCGTTTCTACTGTAACTCAGCCTTTGTTGGGTGCGGTGGACACTGCAGTGATTGGTAGGCTTGGTGTTGCTGAGATGATTGGTGGTGTAGCGGTCGGTACGGTCATCATGAACACCTTGTATTGGCTGTTTGGCTTCTTCCGTGTCAGTACCACTGGGCAAAGTGCGATTGCGTTAGGTAAAAACAACCCAGAAGATCAAGCAAGCAGCTTATTCCGTCCTTTCGTGCTTTCGCTTTGCCTTGGCTTGATTTTTATTGCGTTGCAGTCCGTGATTTGGATGGGCGCAGAACTGATTATCTCCCCTGACGCAGTCGTGGCAGAAAACGCTAAGATTTACTTCGATATCATGATCTTTGGTGCGCCATTTGTACTGCTCAATTACACCGTGATTGGTTGGCTGATGGGGCAAACCAAAGCCAAAGAAACTTTATTCACGCAAGTGTTTGGCAACGTGCTTAATATAGTGCTGGATATCGTATTCGTATTGTACTTCGACATGGGAATTGCTGGCGTTGCGATAGCAACACTTATCGCGCAAATCTCGACGTTTGTTATTGTTGCGGTGCTGGTGATGAAAACCTGTCGTTTCCCGCTGTTTGATTACATTCAAACCGCGAAAATGACGCGTAAAGATCTCAAAGTCATCGCGTCTTCCAATATGGATCTGCTGCTTCGTACTGTGTGTCTATTGGTGTTCTTCAATATGATGGCGCGTATAGGCTCTCAGCTTGGTTCTGATGTGCTCGCGGTGAACGCAATCTTGATGCAAGTGACCTTCATCGTCAGCTACATGTTTGATGGTGTGGCAAATGCGTCGAGCGTCTTTGCTGGTAAAGCGGTTGGGCAGAAGAATCCGAGATTGCTTGATAACGTGATTAAGCTAAACACGCAATGGACCGCGGCGTTCGTCGTTGTATTGACCTTGCTGTTGGTGCTGTTCAAACACCAAGTGGTGACGTTGTTTACCACTTTGCCAAACCTTGTTGAGCTGTATCTAGACATGAGCCCTTGGTTATTGGTGTTCCCATTGGTTGCGGGTTTTGGTCTTACGTTTTACGGCATCTTTACCGGCACAGGGACGACGCGACCAGTGCGTAACTCTACCTTCCTAACCATGATGGTGTTCTTATTGACCCAATTTATTGCGGTGCAATACTGGGGCAATCACGGTTTGTGGCTGGCATTGACTGTGTTCTACGTTGGACGCTTTATTTTCTTGTACCCAAGCATCATTCAGGTGAAGAAAAAATGTCTTTAGCCATACTAAATGGACGTCATTTCATATCATTGTGAATCGAAACCATCGTGATAGTTCGCATTGATGATGTGAGGGAAAAATAAGCTGAAATAACTACTACAGACGGTTTTATTGCACAAAACAACGTGATAAAATTGTTATGTTATAATGTTACACTTATTTTGGTATCGTGATTTCTCAACCAATACTCTCCGTTAATAATTTCAGCCTTGCAGACTCAGAACGCACACTCTTCAAAGACATTTCTTTTGAGCTGTTCCAAGGTGAAGTTCTTGCCATTATGGGACCTTCCGGCATTGGTAAATCCATGTTGTCGAAAGCCGTCGCAGGTTTTTTGCCGTCTGACATTTGGGTGGATGGAAGTATCCAGCTTAACAGCAGTGAAGTCGCACAAACTGCAATGTTGCAACGTAGTCACTCGCTGCGTCCAGCAGTCATTTTCCAAGATGCACTCAAAGCGCTGAATCCATTAGCGTCTGTAGAACAACAACTGTGTTTAGCGTTGACAGGCAACAAAACACGCTTGTCTTCAGCAAACCTAGAAACGGTGACGACCTTGTTGTCTCAACTCGGGTTTGCGGATCCAAAAGCAGCATTAGCGCAGCATCCAAGCCAGCTATCTGGTGGTCAGCGTCAGCGTATTTGTATTGCAATTGCGTTGCTTGGTAGTGCCAGCTTGATCATCGCTGATGAGCCCACCAGTGCGCTCGACCCAATTACCGAAGCGGAGATCCTTGAGTTGTTCCGCAGTAGTGTTCAGCAACGCAACATTAGTGGTTTGTTGATCACGCACGATCTATCTGCGGCTTTGGCGTGTGACAAAGTCTTGGTGATTGCGGACAACACCCTGGTGGCTTATGGATCACCATGGCAAGCCATTCAGCAAAGTTCGCATCCTTTCTGCCAACAACTTGCGCAACTGCTGCCTTAACTTCATCTCTGGAGCCTATTTTGACTAAGCATAACTTGAGCGGGCACACGCAGCCTATATCGGCGGAAGTTCGCTTTGAGCATGCCAGTGTTCACCATTACTCCAAACCAAGTTGGTTAGGAGGCAAACCGTTTAAAGCGCTCGAACAATTAGATCTCGCTATCGACACACAAAATATTGCGATTGTTGGTCCTTCTGGCGCAGGTAAATCGACCTTGATTGAGCTTATGTTTGGTCTTCGTAAACCTACATCTGGTGAAGTGTATGTGTGTGGTTATCCGTTATCGCGTAGCTCAGCTAAGCAGCGCAAAAAGTTGTGTCGGCACATTCAACTAATTCCGCAAGAGCCGCAATCGAGCTTGAATCCGTATTACACCGTTCGCCAGATCTTACTGGAGCCGCTAAGCAATATTGGTTTAACGCAAGAACTCAATAAGAAGGTGGAAAAGGTCTTGGCGGATGTCGGTTTGGAACTCACTTTGTTAGATCGTAACCCACAGCAGTTATCGGTTGGGCAAGCTCAGCGTGTGGCTATCGCCAGAGCTTTGATTGTCGAGCCTTGTGTGTTGGTTGCCGATGAGCCAACCAGCAGCCTAGACCCCGTCAGTCGCCAACAGATTCTCGACCTGTTGGCAGGTATTCAAAAGAGTCGTCAAATGCGCCTGATGTTGGTGACACATGACCTCGATGCTGCACAAACCCTATGCGATGAAATCCTGGTGTTAGACAAAGGACGCGTTGTCGAGCACGGCGCAGCACAAAGTGTGGCAAATAACCCATCGCACCTTATCACTAGAGCCTTGATGAGCGCTCAACACAAAAGTAATGAATTCACAAAAACCATTGGAGAGGTTTCTTATGCACCTTAGTACTCCCAAGTTAGCTTTGTCGCTGGCTTTAAGCGCACTGCTGACCGGTTGTTTTGACTCTGGCGAAAGCAAGCCAGAAGTGGAAAAAGCAGCTGCACCGCAACCGACGGAAATTCGTGTTGCTATGATGCAACCGCCACGCACAGGCTTGTCGCCACTTTCAGATGACGCGTTCAAACTGTCACGTTGGAGCACGGCAGAAACGCTGGTTAACCTTAACGATCAGTCCGTTGCTGAGCCTATGTTGGCAACAGAGTGGGAACAAGTTGACCCGATGACGTGGCAATTTACGGTACGCAAGGGCGTAAAATTCCACGATGGTTCTGACCTTGATGCCAACGCGGTAGTGAACTCTCTACAAAAAGCATTAGCTGCCGCACCTAAGCCACGCATTTTGGATGGTATTGAATGGCAAGTTCGCGCATTGGACGACTTCACTGTTGAAATCAAAACGACCTTTAACGATCCATTGTTGCCAAGCCGTCTATCTAGCCCACAGCTAGCGATCCTTTCTGGTGCTGCATACCAAGAAAACGGTCGTGTTGTGCCAATCAATGCGGGTACTGGTCCATTCGTTCTGACAGAAATCAACGGGACAACCAGCGCGAAACTGAAGCGTTTTGACGGTTACTGGGGTGAAAAAGCAAAAGTAGACAGTATCTTTGCTGAATACGTACCAAACGGTTTTGCTCGTGCTGCTGCACTGCGCACTGGTGAGGCGGATGTAGTAGAAGCCGTTCCTGTATCGCAAATCGCGATGATGGAATCTTCAAGGCTGCACGAAGTTGCAATGCCGCGTACCAACACGCTTTACCTGAACAACAAATCAGATGTATTTAGCCAGTTTGGTTTACGTAAAGCAGCGGCTCAAGCGGTTAACCGTGAACAAATCATCAAAACGGTTTACGAGAACCACGCCGACTCAGCGAAAGGTTTGTTAGGTCCTGCATTGGCATGGGCGGGGCCAATTCGTGATGCGAACCCTCGTATGGAAACCATGGAAATGCGCCACGCGAACGGTGAGAAGATCACTATTGGTACGTTTACCGACCGTGCAGAGTTGCCAGAAGTGGCGGTGCTGCTAAAGCAACAACTTGAAGCGGTAGGCTTTGTAGTGGACCTAGACGTTCGTGAATACGCACAAATCGAAAACGATGCACTAGCAGGTAAGTTCGATGCGTTCTTGTTGTCACGTGCAACGGTGCTGGATTCTGGTGACCCAGTGGCATACATGCAAAGTGACTTTAGCTGTAAAGGTTCTTACAACCTAGGTCAGTTCTGCTCTGAAGAGGTGGACGCAGCATTGAAACACGCTGACCGACAGCCATTGGGTGAGAAGCGCCAACAAGCGATCATCGAAGCAGAAAGCAAAATTCTTGGGCAATACGCTGTGATTCCACTGTTGCACGAGCGAGTAATCCAAGGTGAGAGTGACCGCGTGAAGAATACACAACGTGACCCACGTGAGCGTCGCCTGATCGACCAGTTTACTGGGGTGAACTAACTCGATGTCGTCTGTTGCCAACATGCGCTCTCGTTTGAGCGCTTGTATGCCTGAATGGTTTACGCGTTTTTTGTCGCGCTTCCTGTCACTCGGGGTAGTGGTTGTGCTGGTGGGTTTGATGCCGGATATTGCAGGTATCGACCCAAGCCAATCAATCCTCCGTGCTCGTGCGGGTGCTCAGCAGCTGCTGACGGCAGAAGCTCTGCAAGCCATTCGAGAAGATCTTCAACTTGACCGCAGCGCTGCTGAGCGACTGTGGGATTGGTTGACGCTTGCCATGCAAGGTGACTTAGGTGTCTCTTGGGTGAGCGGTTCACCCGTGATGGAGAGCGTTCAACAAACTGCAAAAACGTCGCTACTACTGATGCTTACAGCGTTAGTCATGGCATTTGCAATGTGCATGGCGAGCGTGCTTTACACTGTGCGTCGTTGGCAACAGAATCGTTTAGACAAACACCATGACACGCTCAGTTCGGTATTGGTCTCACTGCCCGAGTACGTGATTGCTTCATTGCTGATCATGGTATTTTCCATTTGGTTGGGCTGGTTCCCGCCTTATGGTTGGCAAGGAGTGCAAAACCTCTGGCTACCAAGTTTGGCAATGGCATTGCCTGCTGCTGGCTTGTTCGGGCGTTTGCTCAATGACAGCCTCAAACGTGTACTAGATGAGCCTTGGGTGATCACTTGGCTATCGGCGAACGTCAGTAAGTTTCAAATCTTACGCTTTGCCTTGTGGCGTGCCGTTAGTAACTTGACTCCTCAAATCGCAATGACGGTGATTGGTTTAACCGGCGGCGCGGTTGCTGTGGAACAAGTGTTTTCCATTCCGGGTATCGGACGACTAATCCTAGGCGCGGCTAAGTCACAAGATCTGCCGATGCTGCAAGGTGGTTTGTTGGTGTTGCTGATATTCTCGATGTTGATCAGCAGTGCGAGCATCTTATTGCAACGCTGGTTACTCGGACACAGTGTCACAAGTGGCAAGCTGATCAGCAGTCACAGCACGTTCCGTTTTACCCAAAGCACCACCAAACGCATCGTCAGTGCGACAATCTTTGCCTTGATGATTGCTTGTGCGGGATGGGCATTAATGCGCGATCCTTACACAATCCAATTTACCCGCCTTGAATCGCCAAGATTAGCAGCACCGTTTGGTGCAGACGCCGTCGGTCGAGATCTGCTTGCTCGTGTTGGCGGCGGTATGATGTCGACAATCAAAATGGGCATCATCGCAACGTTCCTAAGTTTGGTGATTGGTTTACTACTCGGTTTCGTGACTCGTTACAGCCAAGGCTTAATTGAGATCACCAAAGGTGTGCCATACATTGTGGCGGGTCTGCTGATCGCTGGTCTTACAGGGATGAACCCAAACAGTGCCTTGATTGCGATTGTTATGGTGTCATGGGCACCATTAGCAGCGCACTGTGCAAGTTTGTTGATGGAAGCCAAAGCGCTACCTTATACGCATCTTGCGCCCATTTGGGGAACCAGTCAGTGGCGAGTACTCCGTTACTACTTGTTACCTTATGTGCTGCCGCCATTGATTCGTCACGCGTTTCTACGTTTGCCGTACATTACGCTCAGCCTGACTTCTCTGAGTTTTATCGGACTTGGCGTTAAGCCGCCAGAACCTGAGTGGGGCTTATTGATTGCAGAGAACCTGCCTTACATAGAGCGCTCGCCATTAGGTGTCTTGCTGCCAATCTCAGGCTTAGTTTTGATGGCAATTGCAATCAATCTATTGTTCGGTGATTAGGAATGAGTCGCTTCTAATCATCGATTTCTCCACCTCCCATCACCGGTCAATTACACCAGCGTGCAGCTAACGGTTGAACTAATATGAATTTAACTGCATACCATGTTGCTATACATCACAAATTATCAGATAACAAACTTATCAATTAAAAGACCATAAAAATCGCATAAATAATTGAAAATGTTGATTTTGAGATCTAGAACATTAGCTCTACCTATGAATTACATGTATCTCATTGTTATTATTTGATATGCATTCATTTTTATAAAAAATGTTAATTTTAACATTTTTATAACTTAATCTTTTATGAAGAATGGAAAGGATGGTTTAACAAGGAGTCACACATGCAAGTAAGCATAACAACAAAAAAATCCATTCTCGCGACTGTTATCAGCACCACCATGCTATCAGGGTGTTTCTGGGACGATCCACGTGAGGTGGCAAAATACGTCAGTGAAAACATCGATAGAGATGAAGTCGTCAGCCACCTAGTAACGCTAGAAGGTTTGGCTTCTGCCACTACAGATGGCAATTCCATTACTCGTGCAGCTGGCACCAAGGGGTACGCCAACTCAGTTGAGTTCATTGTCGAAACAATGAAAGAACATGGTTACATCGTTACTACACAAGAGTTTGACTTCCGTGCTTGGGAAGAGCTAGCTGGTACGAAAGCCAACGTCGATGGCAAAGATCTTATCAGTGTACGTGAAGCCAGTGACGGCGTTGAAGCAGACTTTGCTGTCATGTCTTACTCAGGTAATTCCAACGGCCAGATTAGTGGCGAGCTCGCGTTCGTTACACCAGACTTCCGCTTTGATGCACCCGATTACGACAGTACTGATGGCTGTGAAGCATCCGACTTCACAGGCAAAGACGTCACAGGCAAGATTGCCGTTATCCAACGAGGTGGTTGTGCGTTTGACGCCAAAGTTGTCAACGCACAGAATGCGGGTGCGAAAGCGGTTATCGTCTTCAACCAAGGCAACGATGAAGGTAGAAAGTCTGTCGTTAGCGGCACGCTAGGCAGTGACACGAAAGCGACCATCGCCGCTTTGGGCGCGCGCTTCGATCTTGGTCAAGAGTGGTACAACAAAGCACAATCTGAAACGGTATTGGCCAACCTTACGGTCAATGTGAAAGACGAAGATGTCGTAACGCAAAACATTCTTGCTGAAACCCCTCGCGGGAACGACGATCAAGTCGTCATGCTTGGTGCTCACCTTGACTCTGTTCCAGAAGGTCCAGGTATCAATGATAACGGCACAGGTACAGCTGGCCTACTTGAATATGCGGTGACCCTATCTGAGCTTGAAGTACCTGTGAAGAACAAAGTTCGCTTCGCATGGTGGGCGGCTGAAGAAGCAGGTCTAGTCGGATCTGAGTACTACACCAATGACTTGTTCCAACCAATCTACAATGATGCACAAGCTCAAATTCTTGAAGAACTAGGTTTGAAAGATCCAAGTGAGCTAACGCCTGAGCAAGTAGAACTGGTCGAAGCCCGTTACACTGAGCTCAATAAAGTGAAGTTGTACCTGAACTTCGACATGATCGGTTCACCTAACTACATCTATGGTGTGATGGACGGTGACTTGTCCGATACTAAAGACAGCCCAGATAATGCTTACACTGGCGATTTCAAACCGCCATACGGCACATCTGACATCGAATCTATCTTCCAAGAGTTCTTTACTGATAAAGAAGAAGCAACCATTCCTCAAGCTCTATCGAAACGCTCTGACTACGCAGGTTTTGCTGATTGGGGTGTTGCATTTGGTGGCCTGTTCACTGGTGCTGAGAAAGTGAAAACTGCTGAAGAAGTTGAGAAATTCGGCGGTGACATCGATGTGTCTTATGATAAGTGTTACCATCAGGCGTGTGATGACGTGAACAACGTTAACCAGAACGCGCTTTATACCAATACTCAGTCACTTGCTTACGTAACAACTTACTACGCAATGAGCAAACAGTTGTTCCCAGAGCAGCCAGCAGAGCCAGAAGTGAAAGCGCAACGTGCCTTCTCTACTGCTGAAGCGCCAAAAGAGAAACTACGCATTGGCGAAAGACTCAAAGCGGCCGACAGCGTCTCTGACCACGATCACTTCCACGGTGATTTTGATCAAGACCTGAAATAATCACCTTTCATAATACAAACGCCGTGCCTCGCACGGCGTTTTTCGTTCTATCTCACGTTTTCGTCACTGAGCCTCTTTCTACGCCCCACACTCTCGCCAAAAGGAGGAGTCAAACCCCATCAACTTCCACTAGCCTTAAATCAACCTCAATAGGAATGGCTAGATTGTTGAATGAAGAAGTACAATATTTATCAGGTCTTTACCCGCCTGTTTGGCAACACGAATACCACCAATCAGCCATGGGGCAACATAGATACCAATGGGGTTGGCAAGTTCAGTCACTTTACTGAAAAGGCTTTAAATGAAATTCGTGATTTGGGCATCACACACATCTGGTTTACTGGCGTACCACATCATGCTCTGGTCAATGATTACACGCATGTAGGAATCGATAATGATCACCCTTCGGTTGTCAAAGGCCGTGCAGGCTCTCCTTACGCGGTAAAGGACTACTACTCCGTCAACCCAGATTTAGCGGATGCCCCCTGTCGACGAAATCAGGAATTCGACGATTTAATCAGTCGCACCCACCATGCTGGCCTCAAAGTCATCATCGACATTGTGCCTAATCATGTCGCTCGTGTTTATAAAGGATTAAACAATCCTTCGGGCGTGGAAGATTTTGGGGCTCACGATGACACCAATGTCTGCTATCACAAAGACAACAACTTCTACTACATTCCAGATACTCCTTTTGAACTGCCAAGCGAATTATCGCCTGAAAATATCCTTGGAGGTGAGGGACATCCTCATTTAAAAACCCCTTATCAGGAGTTTCCGGCGAAATGGACCGGCAACGGCTCAAGGAAAGCTCAACCGTCCATTGATGATTGGTACGAGACTGTAAAAGTCAATTATGGTGTTCGCCCTGACGGTAGCAAAGACTTTCCTATATTACCGAAAGAATACCGTCTCAAACCTCACTCAGATCACCATCAATTCTGGCAGGATAAATCCGTTCCGGATTCATGGAAAAAGTTTCGGGACATTGCACTTTACTGGCTTGAAAAAGGCGTCGATGGCTTTCGCTACGATATGGCCGAAATGGTGCCTGTCGAGTTCTGGAGCTATCTCAACTCTTCGATAAAAATGGCTAACCAAGATACCTTTCTGATGGCTGAAGTCTATCAGCCGGAACTTTATCGCGACTATATCCAGCTCGGAAAAATGGATTACCTCTACGACAAGGTTGATCTCTATGACCAGTTGAAATCAATTATACAAGGTCACGGTTCTACGCGAGAGATTGGCCGCATTGAGTATCAGCTACGCGATATTGAGCACCATATGCTGCACTTTCTCGACAACCATGATGAACAGAGACTTGCCTCGCCTGAATTTGCAGGATGTGCTCAAAAAGGCAAACCCGCCATGTTGGTGTCTACTTGCCTATCAAGTTCCCCTAGCATGATCTATTTTGGTCAGGAAGTCGGTGAACCTGGGGCGGAGCTTGGCGGATTTGGCACACCCAGCCGCACGTCGATATTCGACTATGTGGGCGTCCCTCACCATCAACGTTGGATGAACCATGGTGCTTTTGACGGAGGCCAACTGAGTGAGGAAGAAAAAGCGCTAAGACTCTTCTACCAAAAGCTGCTTAACCTAACATTAAAAAGCTCTGCGCTATTGGGAAACTATCATGACCTTTACGCAGCGAACTTTGACAGTTTCGGCGAAATGCAAGATCAGTTGTTCGCTTTCGCCAGATCCAGTGAACAACAAAAGCTGATTGTTGTTGCCAATTTCAGCGCGCAACAAGGTAAACAAGTCGAACTGATTATCCCTTACTCAATCATTATTGAGTGGCAGCTGCTTCCCGGACAATATCGTTGGATAGATAGGATCAGTGACTCGGAGTACACCCTGAATGTGACTCAAACCTCCGCTTCTATTTCTATGTTGCTTTCCCCACTGGCAAGCCTGTTTCTAGAGCTTGAAGCCCCTGATTCGGAACAAAAAGGTGGTGAGCAGTAACTGCGAAGTCTCGATTCAGCTTGGGCCCGCGTCTCTTCAATTCTTATCGAAAGCGAACGCTAATACACGTCTTATAGAACTCGATTGCCCAGATATCTCTGGGCAATACTATTTCGTTTCGAATTTAATCTTTCTAATAATCAATCCATTACCTTTCACATTTGCTATTTTTAATTTTAATTGCAAAGACATACATCTTCTATGCCATATGGTTTTTGATTCCAACCATGGCATTGGCGGGTATTACGGGGGCGAAAATGGCACCGAAGGTCACAAGAGGGCCGATTGCAGCAAAGAAAAAGCGCATGCCCTTTATCGCGTTGAATGGTTTGCTGGTTCTGACGCCGGCAGCCATCTTTCTTCACTATCTTGCAAGCGCAGAGCAGTTTACCAGCACGTTTTACATCATTCAGATTATTGAATTAATTGCGGGCTTCACCAACTTGATACTAATGAGCATGAGTATCCGAGACGTTATGCAGCAGAAAAAGCCCGCACAATTAGCCTAAGCCATTAAACGATGGATCTGCTCAATGGTATCTTGGGCAGATTCATAATCAACGGGCAGCTCGACCACACCATTGGCCGTCTCTACAAACAAGGATGGGAAACTATTCCCACCGATAGAACGAGCGAAACCCAGTTCCTCCATAAATTGTTGGTTTAGAGCTTCAGACTGAAAATCTTGCAAGAACTGCGCTTCATCAAGACCAATCTCCGCAGCTATCGCAATCAATACTTCACTGTCACTCGGGTTTCGTGCTTGAAGGTAATAAGCATGCTGGATGGCGCGTAGCATCTCTTTCTCCGCTCCCTGCTTGCGTGCCGCTAACACTGCTCGACAAGAAGGATAAGTTGAGCGCTTAGGGGTGTTTTTCGTCCAGAAGTCATAGTTGAACTCAGTGCCCAGATAGTTTTCGATCTTTTTCCAATACGAGGCAATTTGTTCACGCATGGCGATGGGCATAGGCTCCATAGAGTCTGGCGCCAACCCCCCAACCACATACTGCACTGTCACCTCATCAGCTAACGCACTCTGGATTTTTTCCCAAGTGGGTTTGTAACCCCAACACCAAGAACACATAGGGTCGTAAACGTAGTAGAGTTTGGCTGTTTGCATGAGTTCATCCTTATAGTGAGTAGCGAATCAGGGTCTACATCACCAATTCGTCTATTTCCTTTAACCCCATAGAGGTAATTGTTACCTCTGCTTGATCGAGATCATTTTAACAAAGTGATTACATCATTTATGTTGACATAATGTTACAGAGATTAACAAGAGGGATACCCATGGAACTGAAAAAAGACCCAAGATGTTACACTGACGTTTGTGTAGGTGGTAAATGGTTTCATCATGATCACTGTACCAGTAAAGCGTATATGCTCAAGGGCGGTGCGGATGTGAGTGTGGAATTTAACAAAATACCTGAAACAGAAGACGAACTTATTGAACTGTTAGTTCAGAGTGTTTAAACAGCAAGCGCTTAGCAGCCCCCATTGCTAAGCGCTTGTTGTTTATCTGCTATTTATTGATTGCGAGGTAAGTACCAGCAGCAATCATTACACCGCCAGCTCCTTGATTCAGCTTGCGTTGAGCACTTGGTGTTTTCAACACTTTAACCAGTCGCCCTGCGCCAATCGCGATCATCATTAACCCTGTCATTAGAGCAACAACGCTTAATACCGCAGCCAGTGCAATATCCTGACTATTAAGAACGGTTAAGTCCATAAACGTTGGCAGAAATGAAATATAAAATAAGATCACTTTAGGGTTCGAAGCCGAGATCAGAAAGCCCTGCACAAATCCGGTGATATGAGACGGAGCTTTTGGTGTTTGATCTTGTTGAATCGCTTCACTGGCCTCAGGCAGTGCTTTGATCATCTTATAGCCGAGATAGATGAGGTAAGCCGCACCGACGTAGCGAATCAACACAAACAGTGTTGCCCAGTTTTCTGCTATTGCAGCCAAACCCAAGCAGGCTAAAAGGAGATAGATAACATCGCTCGCAACCATTCCAGCAGACAGAGAAATACAGTGTTTTGCACCTGAAACCATCGCACGAGCAACAATGGCAAATACGCCCGGCCCAGGTGTGATGCTAAAGATCAACATAGCGATAAAAAAGGTGATCGCACTTTCAACGGTCATGGCTGTGCCTCATACATAGTGGGTTACTGAAAAGTAACATGATTGTATAAAAATACAATCGCCTTGCAGTATTCAAACCCACTAGAATTTCAGCCAACTGGCATACTCGGGAACCGTATCTTTCAGATCCATGTAAATCCAAACCATGCGATCGACAAACCCTGCTTTGAATACCATTACCACATACTGGTAAATTTGCTTTGCATCGCTCTGCTGATGGGAATACTGTCGTCCCCCATTACCGCAACCATTTTGCCGGAAAAGTCCTTCTTCACTTTATCTATCATCGAGACATTAACCACACTCGAGCGATGTACTTGCCAAAACAACTCCGGATCCAGCTGAGCCAGCAGTTCCTTAAGTGACGTTCGCAGAACATACTCGACTTTGTTGCCCTGCTCTCGCTTGTACAGAGAGACGTATTTGTCTTCTGCTTTGAAATAAAGCACCTCTGACAAAGCAATGAGATGAATCTCTTCGCCCTTGCTTGCTCTAATCCAACTTAAGTATTTCGGCTGAGCAGGCGCGTTGAGCTGCTGAATCTGATTCAGCAAAGTGCCAAGCTCTGTCACGGGTTCAGCGCTATGTAACCTCGCTTTCAGTTTTTCAACGCATTGAGTAAGACGAGCATCAGAGACAGGCTTAAGCAGATAATCCGCCGCATTAGTTTCAAAAGCTTGGACAGCGTATTCGTCATACGCCGTCACAAACACAATATGAGGTTGGCAATCACGCTTAGAGAGCTTCTTCGCCAATGACATACCATCCAGCCCGGGCATTTTTATATCCAGAAATACCACTTGAGGCCGATGTTGCTCAATCATTTCAAGGGCTTGCTCACCATTCGCAGCCTGCCCGACAATATCGAGTTCAGGCCAATACTCAGCAAGCGCCTGATTAAGATGACGACGCAGCAACGGCTCATCGTCAGCAATGACGGCGGTAAGAAGATCAGTTTGCATCCATGTTTTCCTCAAGTTTCTCCAATGAGCGACGTTGTACAGACAACTGAGCAATCACACCACCCGATGCATTCTCTTTCAGGTTCAGTGACGCATGTTGACCAAACAAGGTGGTGAGCCGATGACGAATATTGTCCAGCCCAATACCTTGCCCAGCATGACTAGGCGTATCGCTAAAACCAATCCCATTGTCGATAACAGAAATGGTCACACTATCCTGATTTTCAGCAACCTCTACTGTTATTTTTCCACCGACAGAGCTGGGTTCAATGCCATGTTGTACTGCGTTCTCCACTAGCGGTTGAACCAACAGAGGCGGTATATTGAGGTCACCCAAACAATGGTCGGAGATTTCATAATTCAAGCGTTCTCCGAGCCGTATTTTTTGAATGGCAAGGTAAGCATCCACCAGCTCCAATTCGCCTTTTAAGGTCGTATTGTACTGACGACTGCGTTGTAACGTCCCGCGTAACAGCTCGGTCAGTTTCTCCAACATCCGCTTGGCGCTTGTCGCATCGCTATCTATCAATACGCTAATGTTAGCCAGTGTATTAAACAAGAAGTGAGGTTCAATCTGGCTTTGCAGCTGTTTTAGTTGGCTTAGTAGCAGTGCTTTCTCTTGCTCCGTTTGAATACGGCGAGCCCGTTCCAGCTCCTTTTGAGTCTGCAGCTTTTGCTCATGCGTATAGAAATACAGAAAACAAGCCGCTGAGAAAATA
The DNA here is from genome assembly GCA_019339365.1 of Vibrio neptunius. Lineage (NCBI taxonomy): Bacteria > Pseudomonadati > Pseudomonadota > Gammaproteobacteria > Vibrionales > Vibrionaceae > Vibrio > Vibrio neptunius. Next base: position 442,721 of record CP079860.1, read on the forward strand.
AACCCAAGAATGATGACCGGCTTCATCTGGCTGAAGTCGGCAAACTTGTCGTATTTGCTTAACCAATAGTAGGCATTGGTCGTACCAAACACCATTGAAGCGCCAATAGACAACATGCTCAGCTGACGCCGAGTCCAATGCTCACTCGTCCACTGCAATAAATGAGAACTCAATACTGCGCTGTATCCGTAGCCGAAACTGATAAGAATATGCTCCCAAAACGGGCTTGGCCAGATAGCATGTGTGGCGAATGCGATGATGAGGCAAAAGACTGAGGTGAACACCAAACTCTTCAATACGTCTGTTAAACGAGTAGCAAAGTCAGTCATCAAAATTTCCCTTTTAGATTTATAAAAATCATACGCTTATCTGATAGATTTGCATATACGGAGTCATAGCTTCCCGTCATAAAACGGGCTGCAAGTTCAACGTCGACCGAAGTCTGTCCCGAGTCATAAGCACTGTAGTTAATCCACTGTGTTGCAATGACACCGCCGTCTTGTGGCGATAATAAGAGATCAAAAGTAGGCTCTACATTCTCCAGCCATAAGGCATTTTTACTCCATTGCCACTGACTCCAGCTAGTAGGATTCAAACTCCAATGAAACATGACGTTATGCTGCACCAGATTGATATGGTTGAGTCCCTGAGCGTACGAATGCGATAGACCAGCGGTGTTGACGCTTTCTGATAAAGCTGTCGCTCTTTCCAGTCCCTGCCGCCAATCTTCTTTGCTCCATGCTCGATTGTCGTACCAATATTCAACGATGATTTGATTGCCGGCTTGGCTAGCCCAATTAAGCCCAACCAAACCTTGAAAGCCACTACTTTTGTTAGCCAGAATCACTGGTGAGTAGAGGCCTTGCTGCTCAAACCCTAGGTAGTCTCTCTGGTACACAAAAGAAGCGTGGTACGCCCATGAGGCATCATAAACAGACACCATGGAGCCGCCAATTAAGCCTTGTCTTACATCGTCATAGTAAGCAATGCCCTGCCATTCCGTCTCATCTGTCAGCCAGTAGCGACGCAGACCAATGCCCTGTTGCTCAGTTCTTTGTTCGAGCTCGCTAGACTCTTGCTTTGTCCAGCTGGAATCGCTGTAAAGCAAACTCCACTCTCCCGAAAGATCAAAGTATGACGCCATTGCGACACCTGCCCCCTCCTCTACCTGAATTCCCACTGGGTGACGCCGATAAGGTTTGAACAAGTCTAAGGGGCGATATCCATACCCTACTCCCCAATCGAGGCGGATTTTCCCCAGCGTCATATCAAGCGGTAGTACGCCTGTCTCCCAGACGCCTTGCCAAAAAGCTCCTGAACAATCAACTCATTATCAGTTGAGTCGGATGAGTCGCTCGACGCTAGTTGACTACTCTTTGCTGCTAACAGGCCGCTCCAATTTTGCCACTCGGCCTGCACACGAAGCAACGCGTCTAGCTGCTCAGTGTGCGACGCCGTATGTGGTTCAAACCAGACGGAGTCTCTGTGCTGATTCTGGCTAACACTAACCGTCCAGTCCCAGTTGAAACTTGGTTGAGCAAGGCCGCTGCTTGAAACCGTTGCCGCCAACGCGAAAATCAAACGACAATTCACGTTATAGCTCCGACAGTGCGTTACGCGTCAAAAATGCCGGAATATAGTACTTATCTTCAAGTTGATGAGCCGTCACTTGCTGATATTCAATCACCGTTTTCTTCGCAGGCTGAATCTTGTCAATCAAGGTCATGCTCACGACTCTTGGCTGGCCATCGCGCTCACCCTGCTCAAACAATGCCTGCTTAGCCAGCTTGCCAGATTTTAAGTACAAGTCGGCTTTGATCGGGAAATCGCTCTCCGATTCCAACCATAATTCGATGCGATCGTAATTCGCACCTTGAGTTACAGACTGCAGAGAAAGCTGGTTTGCCAACACTGCTCGCTCATTGATGGTCAAGGTTTCCTGAGCCGTCAGCGTCGCTCGGTAGTCCTGACTCCAAGTGAGAGTAGATACATCGCCAACGGAGGCTTCACCGAGTAGTTTTTGCATTGGTGTTATACGGATCGGGCGACGACTTTTAGGCATCACTAGCCAATAGTTGTCTCCCAACATCAGCATCTTTTGCCCCGCTTCAACCGGTGACTTAAACACAACTAAAGACTCGCGTTCGGGGCGCGTATAAACATTGTATTGGCGTGTTTTATCCAGCTCTCCGTTTTTATACAAGGTAACCATAGACACCACTTTGGCGGACGCTGTATCAAGGCGGTAGGCATCTGCATTTTTGACCATGGTTTCCGTGTCATTAGCAAGCGCGCCAACACTCAACAGACTCAATCCGATGGCAATAGAAAGTGATTTAAACATAGGTCAACGCCTCCGTTATTGGCTTATTGACACCCTTTCGGGCGGAAAGAAACGCAGCGAGAATGCAAATCGCCATGACACCCAATGCGCTGTAACTCAGTAGCTCGGGTGAAAAATAGATATTGAGTGGATAGCCGTCGGTTCGACCTGGTGGTGGTGGCATTTGCACATCCACCACCATCAGGGCAATACTGGTGAAGGCTGTTAGAAGCCCACCTAAGAGTGTGCCGATGCCAGCTAACAGTGCTGCTTCGCGCACAAACCCCGCCACGATTTCCGCAGGATATGTGCCTAATGCGGACAAGGTTCCGATTTCACGCGTTCTTTCCGTCACCGACATTGTCATGGTGTTAAAGAGAGCAACGAACACCACCAGCGACATCACCGCCCCCATAATGCCGAAGATTCGATCGTATAAGTCTTTCACTTTGGTGTAGAAAAAGGCTCTTTGCTGCCACGGCGTGACTTCCAGTGCTTGGCGGTGTGGCAAAGAAGCGAGTTGCTCTTCCACCCAACTCTGAAGCTTCAACGTATTTTGTGTTTCGTAAAGGAAAACCGACAAAGTACTCACTTTGTCACTCACCAATAGTTCCTGTACCGATTCAATATGCAGGTATAGCTGGCGCTTATCTAAGTCCGGCACACCCGTTGAATAGATACCATGAACTTTAAAATCGAGTGCATTTAGCGCGCCGTCGCTCGTCGTTGCAAGCACGGTGATCCAGTCACCAATTGATACGTTGAGATTACGTGCCAAATCGACGCCAAGCATCACCTCAGGCTCCGAGGGTTGATATCGCGAAGAGCGAATATCAGACAAGGTTTTACCCTGACGCACGTCGAGAAACGGCCCCTTCATATCGAACTCACGTTCATTCACACCAGTACCGACAAAAATGGTCGATTTATTGCCATTTGAGACCAACCCTGTGAACTCAATCCTAGGCTGAATGCCTCGTATATCCGGATTCGATATCAGTTGCTTGTAGATCGCGGCACTGTCTTCCAGACCGTTCGCCAATGGCATGTCTTCATCTTTCTCGAAAAACCCGGGAAGGCTGATTGTCAGATGCCCCGTATCCCGCGCCGTTGATTCTTGGAGTGATTCATAGGTGTAAAGCCCGAACCCGCCCGCTGACGTTAAAGCAAAAACGGCAATCGTGATAATAAGAGCGGACAACACACTGCGACGACGATTTCGCAGCAAATTCAGATACGCTATGCGCACTGATTGAGGAACTAACTGGCCCATTTCATCGCCTCCTCGCTTATTCTGCCATCCACCAACGAGAGTGTTCGGTCACACTGATTCGCCATTCGCTGATCATGTGTAGCCACAATGAAGGTCGTTCCCAACTCATGACCAAGGTTTTTCATCAGTTCAATCACCCGCTGAGCGGTATGGCTATCCAGACTGGCGGTTGGCTCATCGGCAATAACCAGCTTGGGTTGATGAACCAGCGCTCGCGCAATGGCGACGCGCTGTTGTTGACCACCCGAGAGATGATCAGGTCGATGGTGAGCAAACTCTTCCAGCCCCACTTTGACAAGCATTTCCATGGCGAGCCGTTGCTGATGTTTGGCCGAGTATCCGTTCAACATTAATGGGTAAGCCACGTTTTCCCATGCACTCATCACAGGAACCAAGTTAAAGCGCTGGAATACAAAGCCCATGCTGGTCCGCCTCAATTGCGCCGATTGTTGTGGCTCTTTCGGGTATAACGAGCCATCGAAAGTAACCTGACCTTCAAACTCACTATCAAGCAAGCCCAGAATATTCAGCAACGTGCTTTTGCCAGAGCCTGACGGGCCACAAAGGGCGACCATTTCACCATTGCTGATTTCGCCAGTGACGTTGCTGAGCGCCTCCACTCGCTGCTGACCGAGTTGGTACTGCTTGGCAAGATTTTGAAACTGCAACATGCCATCTCCCTAGGCGTTATTTACCATGGCTATCGCTTGTAACGTCATCGGATGTTGGCCATTGAGCGTTGACATTTCCTGTGCCCATTTTTGTGCCTGTATGTTGTCTTCTGCACGTATGGCGGCCTGAATGGCGTAGATGTAAACCCAGGCAATCGCATCAAAGGATTGAGACGTAAAAGCCTGTTCAGAGAGAAGCCCCGAATACAGTTCATAACCGCGTTCGAAATGATTAAACATGTCGGGTAGTGACGTATAAGTCGCCGCCGCGACCGCTCTTGCCAAGAGTGACTCAGGTAGCCCCTGACGAATCTCTTGCAACGGAACGGGGGTTGTACCATCCGATAGCATATCCAACCCTTTAGCAATCGTACCGAGCCCTTGCTCGACGTATTTCATCTTGTTCCAAGGAAGAAAAGCATCGCGTCCCTTCAAAGTTTGTGTGCTACCGAAATAGACCAATGTCAGAGCATCACCGCCTTGTCTTTCGATCTGACCTTGCAGCTGCTGATAAACGGATTCAACCTTATCTTCATCGCCTTGAGCGGCTTGATTGTATTGCTCTATTAGCTTGTCGCTTGGCGCTGCGACCACTTGAGCGCTAACCAGTAAACACAGACCTAATTGATGCGTCAGTTTCATTTTTGTCGTTCCTTCTTCTTAGCTGATGTTCAAAGGTTAATCAGCGATGAGCAAGGCTGCTTGGGTATGCGACGAACGGTGTTTGGAAGACGTGAATGGTAAAAACAGAGCGTGAATGGTGAGATTTTGTTCAGCTTCTGCGGCTTATCTGGAAATCAACGGCTATGATCGTTAAAGTAGCGCCATGATTAGTTATCGCATTGAAATTCAATGTGACGAGAGAGAAGAAATTATGTTTAGCGATGATCGCATCATTGATAGTCTGGAAGAGCTTGAAGCTTTTCTCCTCGCTGTAGAAAGCGGCAGTTTTGGTTTAGAAGGCGTTGCGGGTATCGCACTTGCGACAAACAATGCTGATGGTCGCCACTTTGTGGCAGTACTGGATGATAATCATCAACTGCTGCTAGCTCGCTGGGTGACCGACGAAATCTTCAAAACAGGTCAGGATTTAGTCCGCAACGGACCGAAGAAAAGCCATTAAAATAGCCCGCAATTGCGGGCTATTTTAATTCAGATGCTTAAGCAGTTAACTCAGGCCGCCAAAGCACAGATATTTCACATCCATATACTCATCAATACCTTGCTTGGCCCCTTCGCGGCCAATACCAGATTGTTTAACGCCACCAAAAGGCGCGACTTCTGATGAGATAATCCCATCATTAATCCCAACCATTCCGTATTCAAGCGCTTCAGCTACCTTCCAGATACGACGAATGTTATCACTGTAGAAGTAAGCGGCCAGACCATAGATGGTGTCGTTGGCCATCTCAATCAACTCTTCATCGCTCTCGAACGCCAAGACTGGTGCCACAGGGCCAAAAATCTCTTTGGAGACAATATCCATTTCTTGAGTCACGTTCTTTAGGATAACCGGAGCAATAAACTGTCCAGATTGAGGCACTATAGGTGAAACAGGCTGAGCCCCTTGTTCAATCGCCCCTTGAATTAAACACTCAATGCCCTCTTTGGCGACTTGGCTAATCACAGGCCCAATATTGACGCCTTCTTCCAAGCCGTTCCCAAGTTTGAGCTGTTTTACCGCTTCATCAAATTTAGCCACAAATTCGTCGTATACATTGCGATGAACGTAAAAACGATTAGCACATACGCACGTCTGGCCTGCATTACGGAATTTAGAAGCGACGGCTCCGGCAACCGCAGCCTCTATGTCCGCGTCATCAAATACGATGAACGGGGCGTTACCGCCCAACTCCATTGAAGTGCGTTTAATATCGTGGGCACTCTGCTGCATCAAGAGACTGCCGACGCGAGTTGACCCCGTAAAAGACAGCTTGCGAATCAGTGGATGAGAGGTAAACAGCGCCCCAACTTCTGGCGCACTCTCGCCTAAGACCACTTGCAAAACATCGCGAGGAATACCCGCCTGATAGGCAAGTTCCACAACTGCAAACGCAGATAGCGGCGTCAGTTCTGCGGGTTTCACCACAAAGCTACAACCTGCAGCAAGCGCGGGAGCGGCTTTGCGAGTAATCATCGCTATCGGAAAGTTCCACGGCGTAATCGCACTCGCGACACCGACTGGCTGCTTAATAGTCACCATACGCTTGTCAGGCGTTGGAGCCGGAATGGTTTCACCATAAGTGCGTTTTGCTTCTTCAGCGAACCACTCAACAAAGCTCGCACCATAGAGCACCTCACCTTTCGCTTCCGCTAGTGGCTTACCTTGTTCTAGGGTCATCAAACGACTGAGGTCATCTTGGTTTTCAACCAGTAGTCGAAACCAACCTTGGAGGATGACAGCTCGCTGCTTCCCCGTCAGTTTGGCCCACTCTTTCTGAGCATGATTGGCCCGAACGATTCCCTGTTCGATTTCCTCCTGAGTGGAAATCGGAGCATAACCCAGCAGCTCTTGTGTCGCGGGGTTATAAACCGCAACACTTCTGTCCTGATCCGAGACCATAAAAGACATTAAACTCTGATTACCTATTTGCTGCATTGTGATTACCTTGTTCTTCGTCGATTGTGGTTGTTAAACCACACGGCACTCCTAAAAAGTCTGATTTGAGAAGCGTGAGTATTGTAGGGTATCCGCAACCTCTTGCGCTTTAGATTGGGAACTCATTAAATGTAGAAGCTTTAACGCAGCCTGATAACTAACCAGGCTGCCATTGGATGTAAGTACGTTACCATCGACAACATAGTTTTTGTCTGTCAGTACCTCAACTTTCGGGTAGTCACGTTGAAAATCACGCTCACCTCCTGCCCATGTCGTCGCTTGTTTACCATTTAACACACCTGCTTCAGCTAATAGATAAGCACCAGAACAATTGCTTGCCATCCACTCTGCAGTTTTGGCTGTTGAGGAAATATAGCGGATCAAAGCTTTGTTATTGACCAATGGATCCATATCGTAACTGGACGTAAGTATTAAAGCATCAAGCTTAGGGGAATCACCAATCCAAGTATCCACTCCCAACTGTAATCCTTCTTCTGTCGTCACCGTCATTGTATCCGTAACTGAAATTGTCACCACATCATAATCACTGAACCATGTTAATCGGTTCGCAACGCCAAATACTTCTAGAGGTGCGGTGACATCTGATGTCAATACACCATCATAGACTAATACGCCGATAGTCTTATCCGCTGCCGATACGGTTGGCCCAAATACCATTGAGAGCAAAAGAAGCGTAGATAGCATCGTCATACGGACGTTGAATTTATCAAATATCATTATTTATCCCCATTATGTGAATCAAAATAGTCATCACTATCTTAGCGAGCATCTTTAATGATTGAAGTGACATGTTAACCTATCTATAGTGAATTATATTCACGACTAAATGATGGAGTTGAAGTGGATAAACTACGCGCATTGCGCTTTTTCATCACGACTTTAGACACAGGCAGTTTCGCGGCAACGGCGAAAAATATGGCACAGACCCATCGACCGTGAGTAAAGCCGTGAACAGGTTAGAGTCTGATCTTGGAATACAGTTGTTTCTTCGCTCTACACGCCAACTCAACTTAACCCTCGCGGGACAGCAGTACGAACAAACCGCAAGGCACGTGCTCGATGAACTCATTACATGCGAAAAAGATCTAAAACAGGCTAACAGCTCACCATCAGGTACATTGAAACTCAATTTACCCGTCTCTTATGGCCGCCGTTATATTCAGCCGTTGTTAAAAGAGTTTCGTTACCAATATCCAAATATTGACTTGGACATCTGCTACGATGATTCCTATATCAACATGGTTGATCAGGGTGTCGATGTGTCAATTAGGTCGGGAGTTGTGCAAGACCGGCAGTTGATCGCTCGCCAACTGAGTCCTATCGATTACTTGATTTGTGCAAGCAAAGAATACCTCAAACAACACGGGGTGCCAAAAGGACCTCAGGATTTTCACCACCATACCTGGATACGCTTTCGCTTTAGACAAACAGGAAGATTACTCGGGCTAAAACTCGCTTCCACTGAACCTATTCATTCAATCGAAACAGCCCAAAACATTGTCGTCAATGATGGTGAATCAATGGCAGAACTCTGTGCTCAGGGACTAGGGCTAACACAGATCCCTCACTTCATCGCTCGGGACTGGCTTAAAAGCGAACAATTAATCCCTATTTTCCCCAGCTTTCGTCCACCAAACGAAGGCGTTTATATTCTTTACCATCAACGTGAATACATGCCGTTGCGAGTGAAGCTCTTCGTCGACTTTGTGGTGAAATCAATACAATCCCAAGGTGAGACTCCACGGCATACTTGGGCCAAACAGCTAGAGATTAAACTGCCCAGATAATATAAGCGCCTTGTCATTTTGGCTTATGTGCCGCTGTAAACAATTCTGAATAATAATCCCTAATTTTATGCCGTCCATAAACTGGAGCAATTGAATCCTTGCCCATAACCGTCAAGAAAAATTCAGCCGCTCCCCCCATTTTTCGGGTAGGTTTTGCATTACAAGTAAGGTTAAACGCCTCAGGTAGTCAGGCAATCGGACAATATTCACATCTTTATTCTGTGCTTCAAAAAGCAAACTGTGCGATCTGAATAGTGGTTAATACTTCAGGGCCTCCTACGTCCAGTTCTTTCACATTCGACTGGATGGCTTCAATACAAAATGTCGCGAGATCTTCACCATGAATTGGGTTTAATTTCTTTGCTGAAGAACCAAACAGGTACACACTACCTTTAGTTGCCATGTGGTAGATTTCGGCCAAATCTGAGAAGAAGCCATTTGGTCGAATAACGCATGGCTTTAACCTCTCTGAGCTGAGTAAACGAGAAGCAAACCTTTCCTTAGCACTGAGCAGACGAACACTAGAATATTTTGCTGCATTGAACGCTGAAATATAGATAAATTTCTCGACACCTGCGTTTTCCGCCTCAAGCAAGACGTTGAGATTGGCTTGATAGTCGATATCCTCATACTTCAAACCATCTTTTTGACGAGTAATACCCAAGCAAGAAATCACAACGTCAACACGATCACAAATACCTTTAAGCTGATGCTGGTCGGTCACTTCTGCCTCAATAATCTGAGATTCACTAACGCCGATCTCTAGCAGCTTTTGTGTATTGCGAGCCAACGCAACAAAGTCTTGACCACGTTCTTGCAGTTGCTTGACGACATACAGGCCTAAGTATCCCGTCGATCCCACCACTAAAACCTTACTCGATGATGTCATGATAGTTTCCTTACCTTTAAAGCTTCATACTCAGCTAGTATTCCATACTGCGGCTATTCTCTCACGCCATGAGAGAGACCTCGCTCATCTTAAAAGTGGGCGATATCCACTCAAGACCAACTGGAGAAAAAACAAGCAGAACAAGAGTATTAACGCTCTTTTAGCCACAATCATGTTGTTTATTCACCCCTAGCGGAAACGTCATTTCAACCAACCCATTGGCTTCAGATGATCGAATAAAGCCTTTGGACTGATACAAATTGATCGCAGGATTCTCACTAAACACACGTAAAACGAGCTTAGTCGATTGAACGTTGAGTGCGTGTACAGCCGCTAGGTCAAGGCACTTGGCTCCAATTCCTTTTCCTTGATACTCAGGTAAAAGTTGCAGATCTCGTAGGAAAGTGACGCCATCAGCATAGCTAAAACGCAGCACTCCGACACGGGTATTATCTAAGTGAACCTCATAATTGTCTAACTCTTGCCAACTGTTGAGAAATTGATGGTGATCCCAGATGATCCCACGAGTTTGATAATAAGGTGCCATATTTGTCTTAGTTAAGTATTCTGCGAATAAGGCATCATTACCGACTTTAAGCTGCACATTCATACCTTCTCCTTACATTAAACATGTGTTTTCTTACAAAGAATGGATAAAATAAAAGACCTAATGAATAGGTCTTTTATATATTATCTTCACTCAGTGAGTGGCGACTTATTTGTTTGCATTACACGTTTTCGAGTTCAGGTTCGCTGATCGACGCTCTTAATCCTTTAACCAAACGCTCAACAGCTACCGTCAGCTCCTCTGGCGAGGCATTGGTGTAGTTAAGTCTTAGCGCAGGCTTTGCCTCATCTGCATTTGGATAGAATACAGGGCTGGGCACAACTGCCACGCCATTTGCTAGTAAAGCTTTTGCCAGTGCAAACGTGTCGCATGATGGTAACGTCACCCAGATAAACATGCCACCTTCAACAGGCTTCACTTCACAACCGACCGGTAGTTGCTTTTGTAGCTCTGCAAACAACTTCTCATAGCGGGATTGGTACAGGTCTCTGACCATACCAATATGCGCTTCAAAGCCTTGATGTTGTAATAAGCCCAGCAGCAATGCCTGCATAGGGACACTTGAATGTAAGTCCGCTCCTTGCTTGATTTTGATAAGCGGTTCAAGATATTCACTTTTGCCACTAACAATGCCAACACGAAGACCTGGAGAGGCGATCTTTGAGAATGAACGCAACACAATAGAATGTTGTGGGCAGAAATCTGAGACCAGTGGAATCGCCTGACCTGAGAATCTCAACTCACGGTAAGGGGCATCTTCAATCAGCACAACATTGTATTGCTCACACAATGCACCAACCTTCTGACGCGTTTCCAACGTCCAACAAACACCGGTTGGGTTGTGGAAGTCTGGCACAGCATAGAACATCTTAGGTGACTGTTCAGCGAAACTCTTCTCAAGCGCATGCAAATCGGGACCCGTTTCAGTCTGAGGGACGGTGACAATATCCGCCTGCACCAAACCAAATACCTGCATCGCGCCAAGATAGCTTGGCGCTTCCATAACCACTTTATCACCCGGGTTGACATAGGCACGAGCAATCAGATCTAGCCCTTGCTGAGATCCTGTACACGCCATTGCGGTGTGTGTCTCTGGCAGGTCAAAGTATTCTGCCAAGAACTCTAGAAGTGGCGCGTAGCCCGCGGTTGCTCCGTACTGGAAAACTTCCGGCATCGATGAAAGGCTTTCTAGTGTCGGCTTCATTAATTCAATTGGAAATGTGCTTTCGTCTGGTAAGCCACCCGCGAGCGAGATAACATTTTTATCCGATGCGGCAGCGAGAATTTCACGAATATAAGACGACGAGATTTGTTGCAGGGAGCGAGCGATTTCCATAACAGTTCCTGAGTGTAATTTTAGAATTTTTATCGTCGAAAAGACGTTAATGAAGTGTATAACCCATTGATGAAAATAGGATGTCCGTTTATGCTGTTCAACATGTCCATTTATGCTATTTTTCTTTATGAGTCGACAACACATATTCCGAATCAATGACGTGCTTTATCACATTCATAAAGACATCAGCAAACCCCTACCAGCCAAGGAATTAGCGGATATTGCCGCCTACTCTGAGCAACACTTTCATCGCGTTTTTAAACAGGTGGTCGGAGAATCTATCCACCAATATATCCGCCGAACACGAATGGAGTATGCCGCCAACCAATTGATGTTTGAACCGAATTCTTCGGTATTGGACATCGCCAACAAATGCGGCTTTCACTCTGTTTCTTCTTTCAGCCGAGCATTTAAATCCACTTTCAGCGTCTCTCCCGGAGAGTGGCGAAAGCACGAGCAACAAAACATCGACAAACCCTATCTCAAAGATCCTGAAATCGCCGCAGGCTATCACCGCGTCGCCAAAAAATCCCTTCCCGAACCTAAAATCATCGAAACCCCCGATCGTCTAGCCGCCTATATTCGCCACGTAGGTTATAGCCGAACGGTAAAAAATGCTTGGCGAGTCTTAACTTCGTGGGCAGGCAGCGAGGGGCGTGATACATCACGTCAATACGGTTTGCATCACTCAAACCCCGCGTTGGTTGAGCTAGATAACTGTCGCTACGTAGCCTGTATCGAGATAGATACACAGATCAAGGTTCGCGGTATTGTTAATCAGTTAGTGATACCGGGTGGACTACATGCGGTATTTCGCCTCACCGGAGTGTATGGAGAGCTGCTTCCTCAAATCAGCAAGGTTCATGAACAATGGTTGCCTGAATCCGGCTTTAAGCTGGGACCAACGCCAGCCTATGTTCACTATCACAGGAACCACTTCCTGCATGAAGATGAACACTTTGAACTCGATTTTTACCTGCCTATCAGTTTTTATTAGGCAATCCTAATCATCAAGGCTCAGATTGAATTGTTTAAACCACTTCTGTTACCGTGTCATTTCTCATTAACAACGGAGCTGTTTAATGGACTCAAGTAGGCTAAACCAATATCTGGCTAAGATCGGGCTCTCATACATACCCCAAACCACCATCGAAGACCTTACTGTCCTCCACCGAGCGCAACATCGCAGAATTCCTTTTGAAAACTTTGATGTAGCGCTTCGTCGTACTATCAATTTGTCTGACGACGCTTTGTTCGAGAAACTGGTTCTACGTGAACGTGGTGGCTATTGTTTTGAAGTCAATGCCTTGCTACTCAATGCTCTGAAAAGTTTAGGCTTTGACGCAACACCCTTGCTTGGTCGAGTCCACCTTGGACCAGAGCCTTCAGGCCGGAGCCATCTGGTATCACTGGTCGTGCTTGACGGACAGGAGTGGATTGTGGACGTTGGATTTGGGTCGCATACTCCACGAACACCGATACCTGTTGTTTTTGATAGGGAAATCCCCACAGACTTACAAACCTTGCGGTTCGAACAACACTCCCTATACGGCGCTATGCTTCAGGCAAAAATAGACGATGAATGGATTGATCTTTATAGCCTTGATTTTACTCATGTCTGCGCTAGCGATATTGCTTATGGTAATTTCTATATGTCAACTTGCCCTGACTCAAGCTTTTTGCAAAAACGGCTAGCAACAATCACCACAGACGACGGCATTATCACGCTGCTTAATAGCACGCTAAAGATTAAGTCGAACGGACATATTGAGGAAAAAGAGATCGCTGAAGATGAGAGTTATCTGATGGTTTTAAAACAAATGTTTGGCATTGAGCTGGACGCAAACTTTGACGATTTCATACCACTCAACAAGGATATGTAACAGAGTCGGCAGAGCAGATATAAACAAGACACCTGCTCTGGAAAGCGGACCTAAGAGTTAGGCTGAATTGGGCTCCCCCTTTCAGCCTAACTTTTTGTGTGGCGTCTTTGGTTACTGTCTCGGGTTTCGACCAGAGCAAATTTCATTTTCAAAGTCACTACGATAAGGGTTGATATCAAGGCCGCCACGTCGCGTATATCGAGCAAAAACTGTCAGCTTTTCAGGAGCACAGCATCGTTTAATATCAGAATAGATGCGTTCGACACATTGCTCATGAAACTCATTATGTTCGCGAAATGAGATGAGATACTTAAGAAGACTTTCGTGATTAATTTTGGCTCCAGTATAACGAATGTATACGCTTCCCCAGTCTGGCTGATTCGTCACCAAACAGTTCGATTTCAAGAGATGAGAACATAAAGATTCAGAGACATATTCATCCACTGTGCTTCCGCATAGCGCATCCGCATCATACTCAAACGAGTCTACGGTGATATCCAAACCATCAATACAATCAAATTGCTTATTTATAGACGTTTGTTGTGGTTCATCTACCTCCATAAACGAGACCGTCACTTCAGCTCCGGCAGCATTAGTTAAGTCGGACTGCATTGTCTCAATAACGATATCTTGCGATTCAAAACAGGTTTGATTGAAGCTATTTAAATACAATTTGAATGACTTCGATTCAATCAAGTTGTTGGACGTATGAGGAATAATAAACTCTGCAATTGCGACAATGGGCTTTCCTTTGTTGTTTAACCATGACACTTCAAAGGCCGTCCATAAGTCAAACCCAGCATGAGTGGCGACCTTAAGATCTTTAATCTCATTTCTGCCTCTTTGTCTTGGGATAGGATCGAGTAATTCTGGTTGATACTGAGAGATATACTCGCTTTTTTTTACCTAGGTTCTTATCATAGGTGGTCATTATTATTTAATTCCTTGACGTTGATGAAGCGGGAAAACAGTTTCCTTGCGAAATAAATGGGGCTGACACTACATATTGCCTAGCAGATCTTGAGACAGTCTAACTGAGAAAAACAGCGGAAAGCCGGTTACTTGGTGGTGTATAAAAGAATGCAACAATGGAACGCATCATACTGATTTTCCAACCTGATTTCGTCTTCTATCGGGAAAAACACTATGTTGCCTCTAAAGTGTGTCCAGTTACTCATTATTGCTTTTCACCTTTGTGCGGGCCAGAAAACCAAACCAACACCAAAAATACAATGCCACCTGTAGAATATCAATGCACTCAAATATACACACGCACCCTATCTGATGCATCTGTTTTTATGTTTGAACTGTGATTATCAGTAACGAAGGCATCGCGTCTTGACTTCAAGAAACCACCTATTGGCAACAGTTAGTTCACGCAGCGTGTTGCCAATGAAAAAGCGTTTGACTCGCTCATGCCTCAAACACCAACTGGTGATGTGCTTACCTGCAGTTACAACAGGTGATGGGTTCCAAAAACAAAAGGCTCTCCACATAGGAGAGCCTTTTTCGTTTCAGTCGACCTGTTGTAACAAACGACTATTTGATTAAAAAGAAGTCGCCCTGTCAGAGCTGGAACAGAAACGGCACCAGATGTTGCCTGAACATTAATCAGCTCACCACTCATCAAGTCTTCAAATTCGCCTGTCGATTTGACTCTTACTAAGTCAACATTGAGTGTTTGTTCCGTTGTTGATGTGTTGAGTACGTAAATGATCTGCTCGTCACCATTCACTTTCAGGTCAGCATACAAGTTGTCATCCAACCATAAGTTGCGTCGTTCACCCGCATAAAGCGCCGGATGTTCACTACGAACCTGCATAATTTGAGTCAGATAGTTTTTCACATCTTGCTGCTCAGCAGTCAGCGTCACCCCAGTCACACCCTGCACTTTCGCGCTTGAGCGGGCGACGTGATCATCGCACAGCCCCTGAGAAGCACAATCTGATGTGACCTTATCCGAGAAGTGAGCGACTTCGTCGCCAATCTCTTCGCCATAGTAAAGGGTGATTGGTCCAGAGTAAGCCGCTAGAAAGCTAAACGCGGCTTTGTGTCGCTTGACGGCTTCACCAAGATTGCCACGCTGAATCAGGTCACCGAAGCGCACCAAGTCATGGTTACCAAGCATTAAGTTTGGCATCGCATGGTAAGGCGATTTGGCACGGCTGTTCCACTCTGCATCCAAAACACGGGCATTGTTGCTCGCCCCCGATTCTTCAACCGCCAGAGCTTGAACTAAACCGTAACGTAACGGGAAGTTGAACGCCGACGAAAGGCCCGGTTGTGAGTCACTGCCATAGGTTGTTGCTGTAATCTCATCGGCACCTTTCCAGACTTCACCGACCATGTAGCCCAATGTTCCCCATTGCTTACCCGCATTCTTATTATCCAATGAGGCTTGCTCTACTGCAGCTCGAATGTTGCGCCATGCCTCAAGTGGAAGCTGATAAGATTGGTCGAGACGCCAGCCGTCAATACCAAACTCTTTCACCCAATAAGTTGCCACCTCTGTGAAGAAGGCTTCACTCGCTGCATCTGGGTAATTCACATACATACCCGGGTAACCCTCTTCCCCTCTCAGACTTGGTAGCTTACCCGTTGGGGAAGGTTTCACACCAGTAAGGTTAGTATGACCGAACACCCCATCTAAAAGCACGTATAGACCTTTAGCATGAGCAGCATCAACCAGTGCTTTCAACTTTTCGTTCGTGCCAAATTTAGGATCGACATTGAAGTAGTCACAAGCAAAATAGCCGGTGGCGTCAAGGCGATCATCACCAGCCTGACCCGCGCAAGAATCAAACACAGGTGTGAGCCACAATGCGTTCACGTTTAAGCTCGCAATGTAGTCAAGACTATCAATAACACCCTGAAGGTCTCCATTGTGGTGAGAATTGCCGTAACCCACACCGTAGTTATGGTCTGAGTCTCCATCCACAAATGACTCCACCATCACCTGATAGATCCTCAGATCACAAGCTTTGCTGTCATCCTGATAGCAGGCATAGTCAAGGTTTGTATCTATGACAGACACTACCAACGCAGATTGCTCTGAAGCGTCTAACGAAAACTTGTATACGCCTTGCTCGGTCACTGTCAGCTTGATATTGCCATTTCCTGCATTTTCAAGCGTTACAGAACCGTTGCCAGTTGAAAAGCCACCAAAACCAAGATTGATCGTACTCCAGTCAGAAGATGCCAGTTTGAACTCATACTCTCCCGGAGTGAGATAGCCTTCAAAGGCGTACACACC
Organism: Vibrio neptunius; assembly: GCA_019339365.1. NCBI lineage: Bacteria > Pseudomonadati > Pseudomonadota > Gammaproteobacteria > Vibrionales > Vibrionaceae > Vibrio > Vibrio neptunius. The sequence continues at coordinate 459,324 of CP079860.1, forward strand.
GTCACCCTGATAGGCCATTTCATCACTGGTACTCCAGCCATTCATTGAGCCACGAACGTATAATTTGGTAGAACCGTAAGGCGCGACATCAACTGGCTTACTATCAATATTCAGCCCTTCTCCTTGCGCACCATTTTGTGTCTGGACAAAGACAGTCGCAGTTAATGGTGGAATAGTGAAAGCGCCGTCTTCAAACTTCGCCTGCTTAACGACTGAATCAGACGAGGCTTTCAACACCGGATGCAACTCAAAGCTTTGTGCTCCAGCAATCTGAATGGTTTGTGCTGAAGTATTGGCATTAATCGCAACAACAATTGAGTCGAAATTGCTATCAAGGTCTGCGCCTGCACTCACCCCATCATTCACTGACATCACAATCATGCCCGGTAATGTCGACGGCCCAGTATTATGGAAACGTACGCGCTTCAAGACTTGCTCTTCACTCACTAAACGAAGCAAGGGTGTGCCGGAACGAATCTTCAGCAGTTCCTTGAAGACCTTGTCTGTCCAAGCAATATGCTCCGGAGTTGCCACGGTATTCGGGTTGCTAATGATTGATTGGATAGCACTCCAGTTAGCCTGATCTTTATCAGCACGTGGCAGACCAATGTTCCAGTTATTCGTCTGCTTACTAAAATCGACTTTGTTGTACCAATCACCACTGTCGTAGCTATCGCGTTCCATGGATTTAGAGCGTAGCAATTCAGACCCCATGTGCAAGAATGGCACACCTTGTCCGAGCATTACGGTTGATAGACCTACGATCTGCATACGCGCACGGTCTGCTGGCGTAGCGCTGGCATCAGCTTTGTACTGGTTGAAATCCCACAACGTTTGGTTGTCATGCTTTGAAACGTAGTTAATGGATTCCTGAGGATCGAGCGTATAAGCCGCACCCTGCCCTCCGTACTGGAAGTCACGACCGTACACAGTGGCACCGCTGTACGTTTCTAACGGGTAGTTTTGCAGATTACCTGTCATACCGTAACGGATAAGATCCATCTTCGATTTCAGATCATCATTGAATCGGCTACCCGCATTAGCAAAACCCGGATTTTCAAGCAGGGCATCACCACTATCGAATGGACCACCACCGCGTACGCCATCACGTAGACGATCGTTGTAAGTCCCTATGCCTGTACCCGCCATCGGCCATTGGGTTGCGTTTTCACCACGTTGACCATCAGCAACTTCACCAAAGTTCCAACCTTCACCATAGAACCAAGTATCTTCATCTACTAACTTGGTTTTCTCATACACATGCAGCATGCTCGACTTCATCAGGTGTCCCATCAAATCGAAGCGGAAGCCATCGATCTTATAGTCCTGAGCCCACATCACTACACTGTCCGCCACCAGTTTCTCAAACATGCGGTTCTCAGACGCAGTGTTATCACAACAGGTTGAGTTCTCGACAGCACCTGTGATCGGGTTCAGGCGATGGTAGTAGCCCGGTACAGCTTTATCGAGCACAGATTTGTCATACAAACCTGAGGAGTAGGTGTGGTTGTAGACAACATCCTGCACCACTCTGAAGCCCATATCATGAAGCTTCTGCACCATCTGACGGTACTCACGAATACGCGCAATGCCATCGGTTGCAACAGCGTAGCTGCCTTCTGGTGCGTTGTAGTGGAATGGGTCATAACCCCAATTGAATCCATCCAGTGGGCGAACATCTGCGAGCAATGCCTGCGCTTCGCCGCTGTTAGGATCCGTTTGTTCTAGCAAAGACAGAATGGTTGCAGCGCGTGAAGTACCATCGCTACACAGCTTGGCATCAGAATTGATACCACAAAGTTTTTCGACGGTATCGGTCAGATTCACCGTCTTCGCCGGATCTTCAGGGATGGAAGCCAAATCGTAAGTTGGTAGAAGATGGATCGTTGTCAGGCCAGCTTCTTTTAACGATTTCAACTGCTTAACACTGTCGCGTTCCTCTTCTAAGAAGGCCAGGTACTTACCGTTGTTTGCTGGCGTACCTTGTGTGTCGCTGATACTAAAGTCACGCACATGCAGCTCATAGATGATGTGATCTTCGGGATTTTCCAGCTCTGGAATCGATTGACTGTCCCAACCTGCCGGCTTGGTTTCATCATCTGTGAGGTCTACCAGTTGAGAGTGCAGACTGGACGTGCTCAAAGAGAGAGAGTAAGGGTCAGTGGTCATCATCCACTCAACGTGGTCGGTTTTCGGATGATAGGCCTTCACACGGTAACGATAGAACACATTCTTCAGTGAAGCATCGCCTTGGTAACGCCAGATGCCAGTTGCAGCATCCAGAGTCAAACTGAATGGCGACTGTGCGATTAGTGCTTTATCCTGATCGTACAAATACAGTTCAACATCTTGAGCGGTTGGCGCCCAAAGCGCAAAGTTCGCACTATCGCCTTCCATCCAGCTACCCAATTTAGCTTCATCCGCATCATTTGGTCCTGCGGTGTAAAGCGTGTCTACAGCGCCCGGAATCTGGACACGAGTTGCGACCAACGGTTTGCCTACATCATCGAGTGCCACTGCAATTAGCTGTGTTTTCAACAGCGCTTTAGCCGTCTCAGTATCAACATCCAGATAGAAACCGACACGATCTTTCAGGTGTGGGAAGTCAGGATTATTAACATTGCCAGCAAATGAAATGTCGTACTTGATAAACTGTTCTGGCTGGTTGATATCACCGTTACCCGCAGCACGACTCCAGATTTGGTAACTGGCTGCTTCACTATGATCAAACCAAGCAATGGAATTAACATCGAGCCAGTGAGCTGCTGCACCGTCAAGTTTCACCACAACTTGCTCATCTGGTGAGTATTTAACAATTGAGCTACCGTGTGTCGTATACAGTGTATTACCTTTAGCAAATTCAGCCTTCAGATCATCACCGCCCAGCGCTTTTTCGTCACCTTTGTGCAAGATGAAATTCATACATGCACCGTGATTGGATTTCAGTGGTACAACATACTTAGCACCATATTGTGGGTCGATTTCTCCCCAAGCGTAGGGGTTGCCCCAGTCCACGCCGTTTAAGGCGTCAGCCGACACTGCGTCACAAGATGCGTTATTCCACAGGTGAAGTCCCCAGTTCGTGTAGTTACCATCATCTCGTTTGTAGTAAATGACCGATTCAGAATAAACAGGGGCAGGCTCGGATGACGTGTTATCTGGGCTGGTAGGGTTTGGATCGATACTGTCTGGAATCCCATCTCCATCATCGTCGCTTGAGGCAAAGTCTCCTAGCCCATCGCCATTGGTGTCTTTACTTTCAAAGCGATCTTCCGGGAACGCGTCCACGCCATTATCGGCACCATCACCGTCGATATCACTGTCTTCGCTGTCAGTGATGCCATCACCATCACGATCAGCAGGTTGACTGGATGCCGAGTAAGGGTCGGTTCCTAACCGAGTTTCTTCTTCATTACTCCAACCGTCACCGTCGATGTCTGAATCATGCGCATCTGGGATTTTGTCGCCATCCAGATCGGCGGGGAAGCTCGCCGATGAGTAAGGGTCGCTAGCGAGTTCTAACTCGACAACATCGCTGAAACCATCATTATCATCGTCCGTATCCGCATGATCGCCAATTCCGTCATTATCGGCATCTGCCGACTCTTTAATATCGGTTGGGAACAGATCAATCGCATCGGCTACGCCGTCACCATCGCTGTCTTGCGCGATAACCGGCACACCTCGCCCATCCAGCATTAACGTCTTGTTAAGCAGTTCATTACGACCACGTTTAAGTTCTTTTCCTAATGCTTTGCTGCCCAGCTCCAACGTATCCGCCAGCGCTTCCATATCCTGATGTTCAATGGTTTCTGGCAGTAATTGCGTTAACGCCTTCGCGCTTCTTGCGACGACCACCTCTTGCTGAGCAATATAATCGCTTTCAATATCTAGGTGTGGCTGTTTGAGTTGTCGACGCAGTTTACGCAGTGCTTTGCGTTCGCTGACACCTTGCTGCATTTGCGCAGCAATGTAAGTCGAGAATGGCGTCACCAGAGTGTAATGACTCGGTGCCATCAAGGTATAGTCTCTTGTCACAGTAACACCCGGAATATCAGCGTCAATCGATACGCCTCGCTGGGTTTTAGCAACAAGATAAACGTCTTGGTCTTCGATATTCAGACCTTCAAGGTCAATGGCAGCATATCCGTCTTTATCAGTGACGGCTGACGGCTCATAACGATCTTGTCGACCATTTCCGTTGACGTCCAGCCAGACAGATGCTTTTTCTATGTAGCCATCCATCACGTTGACTTCTAGCGGGTCATTACAACCTGCCAGCAACCCAAGCGACGCCATAGCTAGGCTCAGTTTTGTTAGCTTGATGTTCATTTTTTTATCCATTTATATTCACGTTCCACGAGCGATAAACTTTTTGGTTTAATTACATCGCCTCAAGCTAACGTTATATTTTTAAAACAGTTAATTACCTCATCCTATAAAACTGATTGAGTAGGCGTAGATCGGGGGGAGGAGAAAAATTTTAGCATCAGGCTCACAATTACAGCCTTTAAAACGATCGAAAAATTACTCTGATGATGTGCAATCAGTGAGAAATCTGACACTTTGTAGTAACGAATGGATCAACGGCTGTAGGATTACAACAAGTCGTTTCAATGTTAAGAAATTGGATCTTTGACTCAATCTGCTGCTGCTTTAAAAGAAAGTAGTTTTGATTGAAACAAAAAACGAAAACTGGTGGCTAAGTAACAGCTACCCTGCCACCACAGTCTTATCAATCATTGATTGGCGAGTAAGATTTTTCTCATCATATCTGCAAGTTGGGCTTTTTCTTGTTCATTAAATATGCTCAGCATTCCGTTCATATTTGATAAGTGTGACGCTAAAGCCTCATCGACTAATTGAGCGCCCTGCTGGGTAAGCGTTACTTTACAACTGCGTCTATCATCGCCACTTGCTAATCGTTCAACAAGACCTCGCTGAACCAACTTTTCAATCCGAGTGCTCATCGCGCCTGAGGAGATCATCAAGGTTTTGTACATTTCAGTCGGGGTCAGTGGTTGCTTATTTCGCATTAATGTCGCCAGAATATCGAACTCCAACATACTCAGTTGATGCTGCTTAAACACATGTTCCAATTGACTGTGCCACAGTCCCTGAACACGCATCAGTCTACCGACAATTCCCATGTCAGAACAATCCAACTCAGGCTTCACATCGCCCCACTGCTTCAAGATGTGGTCGACAGGATCTTGCATATCTCATCCCTCTACTGATTTATCTTTTTAAAAAGATACTTGATTAAAAGACAAAACACCATTACTTTATAAAAAGTATCTTTCATAAAAGATATTTTTTATAAAGACAAACTGTAACGAAAGGAGGCATCAATGACACGCACACAACGAATCGCAACGTTAGCCATTACGGCATTAGCGCCAATGGTCTGGGGAAGTACTTACATCGTCACCACTGAACTTCTGCCTGCCAACAGCCCTTTGTTCGCATCGATGCTGCGCGCTTTGCCTGCTGGGATAGTATTGGTGTTGTTTTCTCGCACGATTCCAAATGGAAGTTGGTGGGCGAAACTGGCCGTACTTGGCCTACTCAACATCGGATTTTTTTTCTACTGCCTATTTTATGCTGCCACTTACTTACCCGGTGGTATGGCGGCTCTGATTATGTCCATTCAGCCCATTCTCGTTATGGGGCTGAGCGTGGTTTTGTTGAGAAGCACATTAACGTTCACGCAAATAGCTGCTAGTGGTTTGGGAATAGGTGGCATCGCTATGCTTGTGGTCAATAACCCAGGTCAACTCAATACCTCGGGAGTAGTCATGGGGCTATTCGGTACCGTTAGCATGGCACTAGGCGTGGTGTTAACGAAAAAGTGGGGGCGCCCTGAAAATATGTCCTTGCTGAGCTTCACTGGCTGGCAATTGTTGTTTGGTGGGCTGATGCTACTCCCTGTCGCCATCAGTGCAGAGGGGTTACCTCAACAAATCACGTTAAAGAATGTTGTTGGTTACAGCTATCTGGCAATTGTTGGCGCCATGCTCGCCTACTCACTCTGGTTCCGAGGAATTGAACAGCTCAGCACAGTGTCTGTCTCATTCCTTGGCTTTCTCAGCAGTGTATCTGCTGTGATCCTCGGTTACCTAGTCCTTGATCAGACTCTGACCTGGGTTCAGCTTATCGGTGCGCTAAGCGTATTGATTTCAATTTTGCTGGCGGCATCAGCCCCAACCTATTCAACAATTAAAACAAACACATCATTTATTAATAGTAAAAAGGAACTTGCATGAAACTTACCATTATCTCAGGCAGCCAACGTGCTGACTCACAAAGCCTAAAAGCGGCCCACTATTTATCGACACTGGCAGAGGTTGATTTTACGGATATCGATATTCTCGATCTCCATCAGCTGAATTTACCACTATGGAATGAAGGCATGTGGTCGGGTAGTGATGAATGGGCCCCTTGGCGAAAGATTGCTACTCAGCTACAAATCAGTGATGCATTTGTTTTCATCACCCCGGAGTGGCACGGTATGGCAACGCCAGCTCTAAAGAACTTTTTAATGCTATCGACTGCGAAAGAAATGGCGCACAAACCTGCTTTAGCTGTCAGTGTTTCGGCAAGTGTTAATGGTGTTTATCCTATTAGTGAAATTCGTTTAACCGGCAGTAAGAATAACCACGCGTGCTTGATTCCGGATCACTTAATCTTTCGCAACGCAGAAACTCTGTTCAATTCAGACGGGAGCGTAAATGATGTGAACTTTCATCGCCGTAGTGAGTATACGATGAAGCTGTTATCCGCTTATGCACATGCATTAAAACCCGTCCATCGGGATATGGTGAAGGCAGGAAAGTCATTTCAGTATGGAATGTAAAAAGAAATGAAGCATTCTTGAGCACATTCAGGCGTGCTCAAGAATCCAATCTCAGTATCAACCTTTGACGTGCGGCTGATAATGGTATTTTTCGATATTTTCACCAGTAATGACTTGGATTTCAAACGGTTCACTGGTATCTAAGCCATTAGTCGCAAGTTTGGAATCATTACGCCACAACCGTGATGGGTAATCCATATTTGGAACATCTCCTACCGCATCGAATACGCCACGCTGCAAGATTTTTCCATCTTGGACCAAGTTGACTTTGTACAAATCACGACTGACCGAGTTAATTGTTTCTCCGTACACTCGCACAATAAATGCACCATTCGAATAGAGAGAATTTAATAGCTGAGTTTGGTGCTCAACTTTCTCTTGCGACCACAGACCACTTTTCGCCTTTTTAGCGTATATCCCTTTTGATTGCTCACGAGAAATATACTCAACAGATGTCACCATAGATTGAGACTGATCGAAGTCCACGTTGTACGTGGTATTATTGACATCGATCTCAAACTGTTTATTTAGGTTATTCACATCTTTTTGTGTAGATGTGTTTGTGCTCTGACAACCCGTTAGTGCGACTAGTACTAAAGCGCTAACTATAGAGCTTCTAAACATTGTTACTCCAACAACTGACAATTTAGTTATAAAACGGGGTGATTATACATATTAGTAACTTATATAAAAGTCATTTATGGGAGCCAGGTTGTAATTGCCGATCAATTATTTGACAAGATGAATATAAATTCGGGTTTATTTTGAGTGATGTATTAATAATACCCATGACACTCGTTTATTCTGTTTCCGATTTCAAGGCTGCCCAAGAAGAGGGATCGCCTTCTAGCGTCAGCGGATGCAATGGTACATTAGGCTTTGCATAGCTCAACCGATACAACCTTTGGGTTACATGATAGCTATCCAACCCTGAGATTGTCACCGCTTCCATGGATTCAATATCCACATATCCGTCAGGTTGAATAAATTGATCTGATATCAAGATCTCTTCGACTTCTCCAATAACCAAACAGGTGTTGTTAGCAGTGATATCAATACATTCACGGAGCTTTAAGCCAATTTTTAAGTTACTTTCTAACACATAAGGTGCAGGAAACCGCTCAGAAAAGTACGGTGTCAAACCCGTCTCATCAAACTCTGACTGCACTCTCGAGTAGCGTGCAGATGTTTGATGTGCTGCTCTTGCGATGTCTGATTCGACGGAGTTGATAGAGAAAAAACCAGACTGTTTGACATTTTCAAGTGTGTGCCTGTCGACACTATTGGGTCTACTTACGAAGCTCAATAGAGGGGGAGAGGAACCAATATGGACAACCGAGCTGACAATGGCGAGGTTGTTGTTACCAGTTCCGTCTTGCGTGCCAATCAAGTTGGCGCTTTTAAATCCCGACAAACTGTTTATTAACCTAGCTCTCTTGCGCTCGTCCATGGCCTCGAGTTGAGTTTTGGTAAAATTCTTATCTTTCATTGGACGTTATTCACACCATTTTGGGCATCAGTATTAACAGGCGCATAGTTAAGCCGCCAAGTAGGAAAAGAGTAAAAACAGTATTGCAGTTACTATTAAGGTTGGCCTGAACATGACGTGCTCCCCAAACTACACAAAATTAAAACTATTTTACGTCTTATTTATATTATTCGATCAATCGCTTCTCACATGAATGGAGAGGATTCTTTTGGCTTCCAAAGCCACGTCTTTTCTCTTTTTCCAGGACCAAAGCCTGTCTCTCGCTTCTCTACTGGCTGTATCGAGGTTAATAATGGGGTGCTGTCTGGTTCGATACTATACATCAGTGCTTCCATTGCGCTCATCTTCCAAGGTTCAAACACATAAAAAATAAGCGTCGGAGTGCCAGAGCGAAGCGCCGCATTAAGCGGTGCATGATCGGTAAGCCTAAGATCGCGTTTGAGCCAGACTAGGTTAATCTTTTTCATAGTATCCCTCGTATCATTCTTTGATACGAACAATCTGTAAAACAATATCAATGACATTTAGTAGTGACGGGTAAGTACTATGAAAATGAGTCTGAGTAAGCTAGAAAAATTCTTCTTTATCGATAAGTTGGTCATTCATTCACTCGACTTGTCACTGTACCAAGCATCTGTCGTGATAGAAGGCCAAGAGTTTCATGTGTTGGATGAACAAGGGCAAATGCTAAGAGCCTTGTCAGTAGTTGAAATGCAGAAGAAATGTGCAAAGCTAAATGTCAAGCATCAATACTTGCGACACACCAGTGCCTATGACGAAATGGTAGGTTGCCCGACAAAAGAATCCAGTAATACCCTGGAAGTGCCATTAGTTGACAATCAATATTACTGATTAGGGTCAAGAATTACTGGGGTCAACCATCCCGTGAGTTCGGTGTAACAATATCACTTCAGTGTTAGCATCACCGCTGTTGTCGCGTATTTCTACCGCAGGTCGAGCATACTTGCCATCAACAGCGACTTCATTGTTACGTAAACAGAAAAACCTAACACTAAGCTTGCACATTGCAAACCAGTAACCATTGGCTTTGTCGCTGTATCCATAAGGAACTCTATGGCTAACACTGACGATGAAAAAACCATTGATGAATCATGGGCACCCAGCCTACCAACACATTTTTTTCACCTCATCGTATTAAATTGTCTGTTTATCCGGTACTTTGCTTAAAGTACTCAATCGGATTCAAGGACGAATATGTTGGAGCAGGTTATCGGGATTCTATTCCCGGTCTTCGCCTTGGTTTTAGTCGGTTTTTCTGTTGGACGCTGGCTCAAACCTGACTTTCGCCCAATCAATCGCATCAATATGGATGCATTTACGCCAGCATTAGTGTTTTCATCCTTAGTCTCTATGCCGCTGGACACCGAACAAGTCCCGTTGCTGAGCGCCTCATTAATCGCGGTGCTCTTGCCAGGGGTTTTAATGGTCCCCATCTGTAAACTTGCAGGCCTGCGTTATAAAGCATGGGCTCCCCCTCACATGTTTCGTAACAGTGGTAATCTGGCGATTCCACTCTTTACCTATACCTTTGGTGATACAGCCTTGGCATCCGCAGTGCTATTGTTCGTTGTTTCAGCCTGTATCCACGTGAGTCTTGGACTCGCGCTGCTAAGTGAAGGAAACCCTTTTAAGCAAGTCATTCGTATGCCGGTCTTTCTCGCTGCATTTGCCGCCATGGTGCTTAACCTGAGCGGGCTCGGTGTGTGGGAACCATTTTATGAAGCGACGGCGTTGCTTGGCCAGGCGGCAGTACCAGTAATGCTACTCTCACTGGGTGCACAGATGTGTAATATGCGATTGAGCGGGCTTAGAGTGGGGATTTTCTGCACTATTCAGTCTCTGGCAACGGGTGCAGCCGCTTTCTGGATTAATTTATACCTTTATCCCTCTGCCAGCCATGCAGTTACAAATGATGGTGCTATTTACTATGCTCCCACCCGCCGTCATGAATTATATGTTTGCAGAACGATTTAACATCGAGCCAAATCGTGTGGCATCCATGGTACTGTTTGGCAACTTCTTCAGTATTCTAACCTTACCACTATTATTAACTTTCGCTCTGTCCCTCAATTGACCATTCTTCGGGATTAGTGAGCATTGTTTTCCCTTTGAATGTTTCAGCACGGACGTCCTGTGGGTTGTAAATGGCACAAGATTCCATCGATAAACAGCCACAACCGATGCAGCCTCCTAGGTCATCCTGCAATGCTTTGAGCTGTTGAATTCGATGGTCCAGCAAGTCATGCCACCCTGAGGCCATCCGCTCCCATTGCTGACGATTGGGTGCTTGATGTTTAGGTAAATGAGACAGAGACCGGGCAATCTCTTCCAATGTCAGTCCAACTTCCTGCGCGGCTTTGATTACAGCGATTCGGCGTAACACACTGCGGTGATAGCGACGTTGATTGCCTTGATTCCGCCAACTGAAGATAAGCCCCTTCTGCTCGTAAAAGTGCAACGCAGAGACTTTTACCCCAGCACGCTTTGCGACCTCTCCGACGGTCATTTCCATATACCTCTCCTTCCTTTCTGGCTATCTCAGTTAAATAAACACAAAAAAGCGCTTTACCTTAAGTTAACTTGAGGTTTTAGAGTAACACCAAGTTGGCTTGCAGTGGAGAATAACAATGCAATTAATTATGAAAAATAGAACCATGCCCTACTTGAGTGGCCGTTTCTTTGATGGAATTTCTTCCGGTTTATTTATGATGGCTTTACCTTGGGTCATGCTGGAAACGCCAGGCATGGGCCCTTTTGTGGCTATGGTCGCCTTAGCGTGTACAGCAATTTCTTTTTTCCTGACCCCTTTGTTTTCCACTCTTATCGACAGGTATTCAAGAAAGTCGATTCTGGTAATAGTGCAAATATTGCAATCCTTTACCGCTGCTATCGTCATGTTGGCCTACGGACTAGGCATTGAATCAAACTGGTTGCTGGCTATGGCACAATTAGTCTTCTGGGTTTCAAGCAACCTTGCTTGGACTGCAAACAACGCTTTTACACAGGAAAACTATGACCCACATGAGTACGCGGCGATTTCAGGCAAACAGGAAATCATTCTACAGGGGACGACTTTGGGTGCTGGCGCGTTGGGCGTTGTCTTACTGCAAATCTGGGGCATGCTCGAATTTGCGGCGTTTGCCACGGCAGCATCTGGCTTATCAACGTTAAGCTATTTAGTGACGCCATATCGTCACAAGTTACGTCAGAGCAAAACCACCTCCTTTATTGGCCAAATGAGAGAGAGTAAGGATATCTTTACCGCTCAGCCTCGCTTTTACGCATTCTTATTACTCTCAGCATTGAGTTATCCGATCCTGACCTTCTTAAGCAAGCTGGTGCCGATCTGGTTTTCTGAAATCGGGCTCTCGGGAGACTGGTATGCTGGCTACAACATCGCCTTTGGCTTGGGGTCTTTAATGACAGGTTTGTTTGTCGCAAAATTGCTCAATCTGGCATCTCATCAGTCCACCATGCTGTACTCAATGACCATAGCGTCCATAATGCTGATTGGCATGAGCTTCTCTACTCACCCAGCATACTTATTGATATTCACGCTGTTTTTCGGTTCATTTAACGCTCTCAATCGCATTGCTCGAACCAATTGGATGCACCTTACCATTAGGGTTGACCAGAGAGGTCGAGCCGATGGTGGATTGCAGATGTTTGCCACCATGGCGCAGAGCGTCAGCTATACAATAATCGCTTTATTGAGCCATTATGAGCTTACTCAATATGGCTTCATACTGGCGGCAGTCATTATGATAGGCGCAGCGTTAACGATGCATAAGCTCAACAAACACAATGATATTGAGCCAGAGGTCGTTGTTCAGAACTAAAACACCATCATGTAGTTCGATAAATTCGGGCTGGATCGACAGAAAACCAGAAAATACGTACCGACTGGGTAGGGATATCTGAATCTTTGACCTAAATTTATTAGGTAGTACATTAAATATACCACCAAGGAGTTGGTGCATGTTTGACACTCTTGCCGAAAAATTCAGTCAGTTCAATCCCATCCAATGGGTCGTCGTGTTCTCCATTCTGGTTTTGCCAGCAGCCCTCTATTTGATGCTCGCACAAGCGTGGTTCGGAATATTCGTTCTGGTACTGTACCATTGCCTAATGTTAACTATGTTTTATGCTTTAAGTCAGACGCTAAACCAAGTCCGAAAGGCGGCCAAACAGCTCTCAGAAGGGGATCTGACCGTTCGTATCCCACTCCAAGATCCACAAGCGCGATCATTGTCCCGCACAGTCAATCGCATCGGTGAAGATATCTCGCGCACCGTTCATACCCTCGGTAAGTCCACGGCGAGGCTACTGGACGTCGCAGATACCGTGCAAAAAGATTCCGAAGTATCGCAAGCGGGTGCCATTGGCCAAAAACAAGATGTCGACAGCGCTAAGGCTATCATTAATCAGTTATCAGATATCACTCAGCAAGTCTCTGAACATTGCGAGTCCACCTCTAGATTAGCAAACGAAGCCAAACACAAAGCGGATCAGGGCTCGCGCGATATGGTAGCACTAGAAGAAGCTCTCAATAGTGCTAACCAACATATCGATAACTCCAATGAACATTTCCAATCTCTGATGGCAGAAACCTCTCAAATCAGCCAAGTAATGGAAACCATCAGCAGCATCGCCGACCAAACCAATTTACTGGCATTAAATGCAGCCATTGAAAGTGCCCGTGCTGGTGAACAAGGACGAGGCTTCGCGGTCGTTGCTGATGAAGTTCGTACTCTGGCAATGCGAACTCAGGAAGCGACGGAAGAGATCCGAGATAAGATCAACAACCTGCAAACCAAAACCGATGACGTATTGGAAACGATGAAAGAAAACAAAATCAGTATGGATAAATCGTTGGCCTTAGCGTCAACCGCTGAACAGTCATTTAAGGCACTAAATCTACAAATTGAAGAAGTCCGCTCTTATGGCCAGCAGATCGCTCGTTCCTCAGAAGCACAATTGAGTCAAACTCACGATCTCGACAATTGCTTACAGCAAATCACACAGGAATCTGACAACAACGTCCAGTCGACACGTGAAACACTACGCGCCAGTATCACAGTACGAAACTTGTCGGGAGAAATTGATTCGTTGCTGCACCGATTCGCAATCAACCCAACTCAGATTCAGCAAGAAGAATCAAAACGTGACAAGCTGATGGAGTGGAATGAACAGCTGGATATCGGACTGGATGAAATTAACCGCCAACATCAAACTTTGCTGCATTTGATTAATGAATTGTATTACTTACTCAAACACAACTATGGTCTTTCTTCGATCAAACGCGTCGTACAAGGTTTGATCGATTACACGGCTAACCACTTTAAATATGAAGAAACTCTGTTTGCTCAGATTGGCTATGGGCAGACACAGGAGCATATTGAGAAACATGCTCAGTTGGTAGACGAGGTATTGGCGTTTCAAAAACGGGTTGAACGTGGTGAAGACATAGGTGAAGAGCTAATGGGATTTCTCAAAAACTGGTTAAGCCAGCACATTATGCGAGAAGATAAAGCTTACACCGATGCTTTCAAACAGAACGGTTTAAACTGAGTCGTTTTCGCCATCGCCAAGCGAGCCAGAGACGCATCGTCTTCCTCGATCTCAAGCCAATAGAGGGACTTGCAGTCTCACGAGAAACAAACATAGCGCCCCAAAATTGGCAGTGTCTCTGTTGGCTCTAGGATAGAGACAAAAAAAGCCTTGCTGCAAGCAAGGCTCTTCGTTGGATGCGCTCAAATCACGAAAGCTTGAATCGATTCACGATGCTCGACAAATGGCCGTTAATATCAGCAATACTGCGCGCGTCTTCGAGCGCCTGCTGGCCGTTACTGTCTAGTTCACCGACAATATCGTTAATCGCACTCATATTGCGGCTCAACTCTTGGGTCACACTGCTCTGCTCTTCCGCAGCTGTAGCGATTTGTGTACTCAAATCATTGATTTCAGTTACAAAATCCGTCATTACATCGAGACTTTGAGCTACTTCACCCGCTCCTTCTGCCGTCTGTCCACATTTGTCTTTGGTCGAGTCCATTGAATCTACCACTGACTGACTGCCTCGCTGCAAGCTTGCCAACGCCGATTCAATCTCTTCCGTACTGTCTTTAGTGCGACTGGCCAGTTTACGAACCTCATCGGCAACCACGGCAAAACCTCGGCCCTGTTCGCCTGCGCGAGCCGCCTCAATAGCAGCATTGAGAGCCAGTAAGTTAGTTTGCTCAGCGATATCACCAATGACACCCAAAATAGTGTTAATACCCTCCGTCTCTGCAGCCATCTTATTGACATTTTCAGAGGCAACGCTCACATCATCCACTAATTCCTGAACATTACTTTGCGCCTGAGTGACTGTCACTTTTGAAGCAGAACCCGCTTCGTTGGCTTTGTGCGTCAACTGTGCGGTATTCGCCGCATCGGTTGCCATCGCTTCAGCCGTAGAGTTCATTTCTTCTATCGCTGTCACCACCTGTTCCGTTTCCTGAACATGGCTCTGAAGAATAGACGAATTACGTTGACTCTGATCTCGCAGACGATCAACGTTCCCGTTCAGCTGATTGGTGGCTTCACTGATCTCCAACATCATGGATTGTAAGCTGGCAATGAACTTATTCACACCCTCAGAAATCTGACCTAAATCATCGTTAGTAGTAACCGTAATGCGTTGCGTCAGATCTCCATTCCCTTCACTCAAACCTGCAATGGTCTCTTTGAGCACTAAGATTGGACGATACAGTACCTGCATGACAAACAAAGCAACAATAATACTGATGAGGGTTGCTATCACCGCGGTCAGGATGGCAGCTTGCTTAGCAGAAGCTAGGTCGGCAAAAGCAATATCTTTGTCCAAACCTACGACAAAGTACCATTTCTTACCCGCAATATTGATTTCATGGGAAAAGAACAGTTTTTCATCATCACCTTGGTAGCCGTCATAAACGACAGCCTGTTGACCGATGGTTTTTTGGGCTACGGTATTTAGCCATGAATACTTGTCGGTTTTGTTGCCCGCCTCAACATTGTCCATCGAAGAAGCCAAAATCGTGGTATCACTATTCAATATTACCGCTACGGCACCGGGAATGTTATTCGCACTTTTAGCAATTTCGTTCAAAAAGCCGAGTTGCATGTCAACGGAAATCATACCACTCAAGGTCTTACGTACAATTGATACCCAGTATTCACCACCTTCGCTTCCTTGATAAGGTTCCGTCATTGATGTCGTTGAGCTTTGTCGCCCTGCCTGATACCAGCCTCGGGTAGTCACATCTCCGTTAAACTTGTGGTTGGGCCAAGTGCTTGCTTCTTGGTTCCAATATGCATCGCCGTTAGTAAACGCCACCACGGAACTACCTAAGTTAGTTGCATTGGCGATAACATGAGTGAGCTCAATAAAATCATCAGGTGTCCCTGTGATTTCCTTATTATCAAAGTGCTTCCCTAACTTCTCTAAACCACCCACTTTTTCTCCAAGTTGGCCTTCAATCTTTTGTGCTTGTCCCTTCACATAGCTCTGGTTAGAAGCGGTAATTAAGTCGACCAGTGTCTCTTCCTGCTTCACATAAGCGACATAACTTGAAACAGACACCGATAAAACCACCAGTGCAATAATGGACATGAGCAATAACTTTTTAAAACCCAGATCTCTCATCTCTTCTCGTCCCTATTTTCATTATCCATAAACTTTCCATACACCAATCCATCAGGACATATGCACGATCTAATAAATAAGTTTATTAATAGATTGTGGTAGGAATATGACCAAACACCAAATTTGACACCTAATTGAAACAGCTTGAAGGCATTCACGATAGCAATACATCCAAATATGTGAACCAGTCCATCAAACAAAACAAATATCAAGCCTCTCATTTTGAACCGGCGCACCCTATAAATATGTAACAATATGAATACAAAGTATTTATGACAGAAATCAATTTTCAACATTTGAACATTGAATAGCCTTTCTACTCACCTTCAAAATCAAAACACAAACTATAAGAATGGCTTAACGATGAAACTCAGCGATCTCAACGTCAAATATAAACTGGCGACCATAGTGACCTTGGCAATAATTTTTATTGCTATGGCGTGTATCTACAATTTGATCCAACAACGGAATAGCTCCATGAGTGAACGAGAGGACAAGCTCAGTGCACAAGTGGAAGCTACCGTGACTCTGGTCCGGCACTACTACGATCAGAGGCAGACTTTAGGGGAAGAATTAGCGAAGCAGCAAGCGTTAAGCGCCATCCAAGCGCTTCGCTATGATGAGGCCAATTACTTTTGGATTCTCAATCAGGAGATGCAGGTTGTCATGCATCCGGTTAAACCCGCGCTCAATGGACAAAATGCCGAAAATTTTCAAGATGGTGCGGGTAAATTTCACTGGCGCGAAATGGTCGCTATTTCTCAGACCAGCGCACAAAAAGGCTTCCTTGACTATCAGTGGAAGAGCCCACAAGGGGAACTGAAAGATAAGATTTCCTACGTTCAACTCTTCCCCGAATGGGGTTGGATTATTGGCTCCGGTCTTCTCGTCGCTGACATTCAAGAGGCATTTTATGCTCTTGCCTTACAAGAGGCGTTTGTTGCTTCTATCTTGTCAGCCATCCTACTCGCCATGGGTTACACAATTTCAAACAACATCATCACACCCTTACACCGATTGATCGATAACACTCATAAGATTGCTGATGGGGATCTTAGAGTACGCATGAATATGTCGAGAAAAGATGAGTTAGGAGAAATGAGCCAACAGATCGATAAGATGCTGAGTAAACTTCAGAACACTCTGCGCACTGCGCATCAGTCTGCGGAACAATCCAGTGCAATGGCATGCAATATCGCCCAAGCCAGCGAAGAGGCCGCGACCAGCGTCAACTCACAGCATGCCCAGTTGGAGCTTCTTTCTACCGCCATGACAGAAATGAGTGCCACCATCAACGATGTTGCAACCAACGCTGAAAATACTTCTGTGAGTACGAATAAAGTCGTCGATCATGCTCATCGCAATGATCAGACAATGAAAACGACGTCAAACACGATTGCAGAGGTATCCCGTAATATTTCGACGGCTCACGATTTGGTAACAGAACTCCAAACTGGCGTTAATGACATCAGTAACGTGGTGAGTGTGATTCGAGATGTTTCTGAGCAAACCAATTTACTCGCCTTAAATGCTGCTATTGAAGCCGCCCGGGCAGGCGAACAAGGGCGCGGTTTTGCGGTGGTCGCCGATGAAGTACGAAATCTAGCAAGTCGCACACAGAACTCCACCAATGAAGTTCAGCTGACGATTGAAAAACTGATTGAACAAGCAGACAAAACCTTCTCCGCCATGCAAAGCAGCAATGAAAGAGTCGACGAAAGTGTCTCTGCATCTAAGAAAACCCGCGAGCAGTTGGATGCGATCGTCAATGAAATGCAAAACGCGAATGATATGGTCGCTCAAATCGCAGCCGCTTCAGAACAACAAAGTACAGTGGCAACAGAAATGAACGAAAATGTTTCAGGTATCCACATGGCAGCCAATGAGGTTTTGCAAGCCTCCCAATCACTCGCCGAAGACAGCCAGTTGATGGCCAATACCGCCGAGCAATTAACGGGGCAACTGAGATATTTTAAGGTTTAACCCTATCAACAAAAAAGCCGCTGCTAATTGAATGTAGCAGCGGCTTTTTATTGTTAGCTATTTCTTACTTTTTAGCGTTCACTGCTTTTACGAAGATTTCCTGTGCACCTGCAACATTCAGTGCCTTCGCTTCTTCCAATAGACTGATGGCCTTGTTTAAATCATTCGACTCAACTGCAGCGGTAATAGCCCGATGGTAGTATTTTTGAGTTTCAGGCTGTACCACTTCAACACTCTTGGCCATCACTGGTTTGGTGTTAGTTTCTGCTGAGCTTGAAGAGCCCAATTGCTTGAAGAAGCCTAATCGATCAATTGAAACTTCAACTTTTCCATACTCTGAATTTGGAATCGCAATGTCTTTAACTTCCGGTAGATAGTTTCCACGCCCCTCCGCATCTAATCTTGCAGGATGTGCAACCATGGTGGCTTCGCCCAAGTCACTTTTATCGGTGTAAACAATCAGATAAACAGACTCAGTATGAGTTGGGGGAAGAAATCAACCTCTGCAACTAAACGGTTACCAAGATTTAAGCGCGGCTTGGTATACTCAAATTTGTCGCTTCCATATTTCTCTAGCTCACGACCATTCTTATCAACAATTATCGCTCTAGGCACAAATGCCGTATCTTCAATCATACTGGTGATGGTAATTGAGTACTCACCGCGATCTGCGGGTAGCTCAAACATAGCAACATGACTATTGATGTTCTGATATTTCAGCGCTTGAGACTGCGGGGTGATTTCAACAATAGTGCTACTAGGTAGCTTCATTGTCACTGCTTGCAACGCAGAGATAGACTCTACTTGCTCAGCTTGAGCCGTTTGCACTTGCTGGATGATTTCCGGGGATTGGCAGCCTGCTAGCGCAACGCAGCCACTAAGAACGAGGGCACGAAAATACATAGGGTTTTCCTTATTTTATTTTTTTAAATACTTAGGAGAAAAGTGCTTAAAAAAATAGCCGACAATGGTCGGCTATCATAATCGGACTTAGACAATTAGGACAGTGATTTGTCTGTTACCACCAAGCTTCTACCTGAACACCAACAACGTATTCAGAGTCTTCGCCAGTACCAAATGCGTTGTCGTTTTCTGTATCAGTGATGTAAGAACCGTAGACACGCAGTTCTGGACGTGCCCAGAAGCTGTCACCCATCGCCCAACCTTGAGCCACAGTCAGTTTAGTATTGCCGAAATCTTCAGTCGCAGTACCTGCAGAGTTGATCTTCTCACCTGAGTTTACACCCGCTTCAAAGATAGTACGCATTGTGTCGTTCCACTTATACATAGGGCGAACAACGACCGAGTACTGGTCAATGTCAAACTTAGAAGAGGTGGTATCGTTACCGATGTCACTACCTGCTAGGTAAGCTAGCTGGTGGCCCATTTCCCAGTTTTCACCGAGGTTCATGACACCCCAGTTGATCAAACGGTAACCAGATGCGTCATTCTGTGAATCATTACCACGCTTGTAATATGCACCAGATCCCCAGAAGTTAGCTGCTTGAAGACCATAACCATTGGTGCCGTATTGAAGTACTGTTTGGTTAAAGCCGTTAGACATACCTTGATGGATGATCGCAGACGCTAGTAGACCGTCATCTGCCGCTTCAGTGCCGTCAGCTGTTTCTGTAGAAAAGTTGTAAGCTAGTGCTAGTTCAAGAGATGCATCTTCCCAAAGGCCAATATTTGCAAGACGTGTATCTAGAATATAACCAGCAGACTGTTTTACATCGTTTGTTGTCACTTCACCATCTTGAATAATCGCAACAGAAAGCTTTTGGTTACCTACTGAAAGGTTTTCAATACCACCACCAGTACCAGACGTGTTTAGGAAGTAGAAGTCAGTGATGTGGATATCTTTACGTTGGTAATACGTTTTACCCGCCCACATGGTTGCTTCTTTATCTGATGCAATCAGGCCTTTTGCTTTCACAGCGAACTGTGCGACGTTTATATCTCCAGCTTCCCAGCCTGATTTACCATCATCATCACCTTTCGCTAACATTGACTCAACGCGCCAAGTTTGTTCACCTGTTTTCAGCTCTTCTGCAAAACCAAACTCGTAGTAGTTGTCGTTTTCGTTACCGAGGCGACCGATACCATGTTTGCTTACAGAGACATCACCGCCCGTATTGTCACTGATGCCAGTACCAGCACGGAAATAACCATTGAAATCGACCGCAAAAGCAGAACCAGCTGCTAATGTTGTCGCCACTGCGGCAGCAATTAAACTTACTTTTTTCATTTTTAACTCCATTTAGGGATTATTATTCTTTTAACTCGCTCGTTGATTCGCTCTGAAAAGGCAGCAACAGAACCCATCAAAAAAGAGAGGTAAGATGGGCTAAGCTCTATTACCTAACCCTCTTTTGTTTCAACTGCTGACAAGATTACCGATAAGACTCAAGGGTGACTTCCTCCGCCTAACACTTATTTTGGGGGGATGAGAAGGGAGTAGAAAAATAACCGAACAACGTACATTAGGCTTACGTCACAAATATAAGGGGGAGGAGGTATTAGATTCTTTTATCATCACCTCGCAAAACACCACACAGTTCACCTTTTAAACAAAAAAACGCCACCGAACTGAAAAAAAATTACATTTTTAATTTATACATAAGGTGCTTGACGTCTCTTCAACAAAGCTATTTACTTACTTGTAGTTACTCAATTACAAACTAATACCAAATATTGACGATGCCTTGTTCTCGCCCCTATCCACTGGGTGCCACGTTGAATCACGAAGGCTGTAACTTCGCGATTCACGCGCCTAAGAATAAAACACTGTTACTTGCGCTTTTTGATGAAAGCAATAATTACCAAACCTATCCGTTAACACACGAATATGCGGGTATAAAACACACTTTTGTTTCTGGTATCAAAGCAGGTCAGAAATATGGATTTATTGTTGATGACAAAGAAAATCGACGATTGATTTCCGATCCATATGCCAAGTCGTTAGATAAGCCCCTTTTTTATTCTATTCCCTTTAATTCGGCAAAAAGTTTTGAGTTAGCTAAAAGCATCGTCACCGATGACAAGTTCGATTGGCAAGACGTGGCCAAACCACACCGCCCTCGCGAAGAGATGGTACTGTTTGAAACCCATGTCAAAGGTGTCACCAAGCTCAATCCAGACGTACATCCAGAGCATCAAGGGCGATACCTAGGGTTAGTCAGTGAAGCCATGCTCAAGTTCTATAAACAGCAGAACATCAATACTTTACAGTTGCTACCAATAGCAGCCTGTATGCATGAACCGCACCTCCTTGAGATGGATAAAGTAAACTATTGGGGCTACAACCCTTATGTTTTTATGGCGC
Source organism: Vibrio neptunius (assembly GCA_019339365.1). Taxonomy (NCBI): domain Bacteria; kingdom Pseudomonadati; phylum Pseudomonadota; class Gammaproteobacteria; order Vibrionales; family Vibrionaceae; genus Vibrio; species Vibrio neptunius. Next base: position 480,667 of record CP079860.1, read on the forward strand.
CTGATCCTCGCTATGCAGACAAGGATGCGGTGTTCGAGTTAAAAACAGCAATTAGAGAACTACACCGTCACGGAATCGAAGTCATTCTTGATGTGGTTTACAACCATACGGCAGAAGGCGATGAAAGAGGCCCAGTGTTTAACTTAAAAGCCTTGGATGATCGTTACTACTTTAAGCACGGCGAACATTTTGCGAATTTTACGGGTTGCGGGAACACCCTTGACTTATCATACCAACCGACGCTCAATCTAGTAATGGATACTTTGAGGTATTGGGTCGAAGAATACCAGATTGATGGGTTCCGTTTTGATCTTGCTGCTACCTTGGGTCGTGAGGGTGAAAACTTCAATACACACTCAGGGTTCTTCAAAGCGGTTGCACAAGATCCCGTTCTCAAAGAGGTCAAGCTTATTGCCGAACCATGGGATATAGGACCCAACGGCTATCAGGTCGGGAACTTTCCTTTTGGTTGGAACGAGTGCAACGACAGATTACGAGATATCACCCGCAGTTTCTGGCGCGGCGACCAAGGCTATCTAAAAGAGTTCGCTACCCGTCTGATGGGGTCTCGTGACTTATACAGTGCAGCTAACTGGCCTTATAAACTGACCGTTAACTACATTACCTATCATGATGGTTTCTCAATGCAGGATCTGGTCTCCTACCGTCAGAAACACAATGAAGCAAACGGCGAACAAAACCGAGATGGTCACGGGGACAATCGCTCCGATAACTATGGTGTGGAAGGTGATACTGAAAACCCAACCATCATAGACAAACGCGAAAAACAAAAGCGTAACTTTATGGCTAGCCTGCTATTCGCTTTTGGTATTCCGCATATACTGACCGCTGACGTGCTCTCTCATAGCCAAAAAGGCAACAACAATGCCTATTGTCAAGACAATGAGTTAAGTTGGCTAAATTGGCAGCCTTCTCTAAAAAAAGAGGAGTTCAAATCTTGGTTGGCAAACATGGTTCAGGCACGACAAACCTACATGGTTCCATTTATTCGAGCTTTCAGTGGTGAAAATAGAAACGACAATCGCATCCATTGGCGACGTATTGACGGTACCTTCATGGATCACGATGATTGGAATCAGCTTTGCTCAGTTGCCCTTCAGTTAGGCATTGGCCAAAAAGGGGATGAATTGTTCTATTGCATCAACCAAACCAGTGCACCAGCGCGCTTCAGTTTGCCGTATGAGAATGATCAGCAGTGGATCATGGTATGCAATACTGACAACCACAAGTTGCATCAAACTATTGATCAAAAGCAAGTCCTCATCGCACCATGTTCAATGGCTATCTTCCATTCGCGGGCCTAATCCTATGCTGTTGTGATAAGTCGCTATCATAACAGCAACTATCTGCTTGATTAGATAAGTTTTATCTCAAACAATATCTCTAAACTGGTGGTATTGATAAAGAGGACATATGGCTGAAAAAATCTCCACGACTGCGATAGCAAAGTTACGTCAAACTGACGCTAGGCAGTTGTTTCAGGAGCTTAAGCTGGCAGGTTATATCAATCGTTCAGAGGATTCGTGGGTTTTAACTGAGCTCGGAGAAAAATTTGGCGGAGAGTATGTCCAGCATCAGAAGTTTGGCCATTTTATCGTCTGGCCAGAAAACCTTCTGATAGACACTGCCGCCACAAGCGGTAAGCCTTTAAGTGCGACTCAAATCGGAGAGCGTTTCTTCCTCAATGCGAAAAAAATCAACCAACTCCTTCAGGAGCTGGGCTGGTTGCAAAAGGTCGACGCTGGTTGGGAAGTCACGCTCAATGGCCTGAAAGTCGGTGGCTATCAGCGACAAGATAAAGACACAGGCAATCATTTTGTTGTTTGGCATGACTCAATTGTGCGCAATAAGCGCCTTAAGCAATCCGTCATAGAATTTTCAGGTCAGGATGCCGAAGCGCACTCAACAGATAAATCGATATCTAGCTTCCGACAAAAATTCGAAGCTAAACACCGAACTCTCGATGGACACTATGTACGCACCAAAGGCGAGTTAAAGATCGACAACTGGCTTTATATGAATGGTATTGTTCATGCTTATGATCGTCAGTTACCGATTGATGAAGATGTGCTGAGTGATTTTTACTTACCTACTGGCAAAGTCTATCTACAATTTTGGGGGCGCGACAATGGTGCTTTTCCAGAGAAAGAAAAAGCCAGCATCAAAAAAATATATGAAGACCACCAATTTGACTTAATTGAAGTAACGTCTGAAGACATCGATAATCTTGATGATGTGCTACCAGTGAAACTAAGAGAGTTTGGTATTTCTGCCTATTAAAAAACGCCTCACAAATGAGTGAGGCGTTTTAATCAAGCTATCAGTTCAATTCGAACTGAATCGCGTCAACTAACCAACCCGCAGTCCAAGCATTGATCGCTTTGATTTGCTTACCCTTAGGGATATCGAAAGTTTCGACTTTGATTGGCGAAGCATAGCCTTTAGAGCCCATCATGATAGAGGAGCCATTCTTGAACTTAAATTTCAACGCTACAATATGGTTACCACCCCAATGGTAGTGACCCGAGCTAACTTCAATACTCTCTACTTGGCTCAAATCAACTGGGTTACGTAACGCGCCTCCGTTACCACCAATCAGTGCATTAAGATCTGTGCCAACCGCATCAATTGCTAGACCAGAACGCACGTGCAGCAAATTGCTCGCTTTCACTTGCGTTTTTTGAACATCACCACTTGGGTAGCCAAAGATAGGAGAAAATTCCGTTTTTCCCGCGCGTAGCGTGCTCGATCGGTAAGTGTTGTGGCTTAGCCAGCTTGGCTGATACGTTTCTGGAATTTGTCCAGCCTGAGTAATATTCGTCAGGTTGAACGAGTGCTGGTTCCAGATACGCGTCGCGTTGGTCCATGGTTTGTCAGCCTGAGCAGACTGGTACACATACACGCCCTTGTTAATACGATACTTGCTGTCGTAGTTGTTTGCGACCACAATCATTTCAGCATTGTTATCGCCCTCGAGGTCAACAACGATTGGATACTCCCACAATGTTCCGGTCGAGTTTTCAATAACAGCCAGCTCTTTACCCGTCTGTCCATCAAGGATACGTACTTTGAAATGATCCTGAACAAGCACTTCATCAATGCCATCAGCATCAAAGTCGTATGCAGAAACACCAATCTTGCCACTGCCAATGTCGTCGTTTTCAACCGACCAGACCAACTCACCTTTAGCATTGTACATGTCGACCGCTTTGTAACCAGCGTAAACAATACCAATGTTGTCGGTGCCTGCTGTTGTTGCCGTCTCAAACTGAACCCCTTCGACCAACCAGCCTTGCGACCAAACGTTAACGCCAGTCACTCTCTCCCCTTCAGGGAGAACAAAGCGCTTAGTTTGCAGATGGTAGCCATAGTTTTTCGAGCCCACCATTACAGATGAACCATTCTTCAGAGAAAACTCCATGGCTAGGAGATGACGCCCCCCCAGAAGTATTTCCCATAAGTAACGTCAATTGCCGTCACTTGAGAAAGCTCGATAGGATCACGAAGCGCCCCACCATTGCCACCAATCGTGTTATGAGCAGATGTACCAATGGCATCGATTGCAGCACCGGAGCGCACGTACAACAGATTGTCATCACCAACCTGCGCCGATTCTGCGTTGCCTTTTTCGTAACCAAACACTTCTGTCTGCTGAGAAACTGACTCACTGTAAGCGGCTAGGAAACTGGAAACCGCTTGAACTCCACCACCTGGGTTATTTTCGTTGGTGATTTCCCACTTAGTTGTTCCATCGTGCTCCAATACCGCCAGCGAACTGTTTTGTGCAGATGAGTAACTCGCAGGAACGGAAACAACCAATTCAGGGTTCTTATCTGAGTCAAGGTTAACTAAAGAAGAGAACCAGACTTTATCCGCTGCGTTATACTGCCAGTCAACAGCCCCTGAGCTTTGGAACAAAGTACCATCAGCAAAAACTTCCTGACGATTATCGCCGTCAAAGTCACCACTGATTGATGCTGGGGACCAAGAATGGCTGAACACAAGCTGTCCAGATTGATAATCGTAGACGCCATCCGCAGACAGAATTTCAATATCACCATCGCCATCCAAATCGGCCAAGGCAATGTCTCCTACCGTCCGCCATCCAGATTCAGCCGTAGCGATCTGCTTTTTCACGTTACCGTTATTGTCGAGTACTTTGATAACATCGCTGCCTGTACTGGTCGTGACAATCTCAACAACACCGTCGTGGTCTAAATCAGCAACAGCTGGGCTGTAGCGAGCATCCGCAGTAACACCACCATTGTCATAGCTCCATAGCTCTGAACCATCGACGCCACTCAAAGCACGAACAAGACCACCACTTGAATAATTGCTGCCTTCAAACGTTACAACAATCACATCTGCGACGTCTTGATTGTCGATTCGACCATCACCGTTGTCGTCGTTAAGCTGAGCGGTAACTGGCGTAACCATCACCTGATCAGACTCAGGTTTAAAGCTGCTACCCTGCCAAGACCATTTCAGCTCAGTCTCGATTTTTTTATCTGGCTCAGTGTAAGCCAAAACTCGCATAGAGCGTGGGTTAGAAAAATCGAGGGTCTCGCCGTTGTATGCCTTCACAGATTCAAGCTGACTATTAGTTTTATAACCTCCAAACACCGCTAAGCGATTGTATGAAAGGTTATCCCAGTCACTGAGCATGACTCCAAGCCCTTGTGGAGCTCGTACTTCTACTTCATGACCTTTAATGTAGTCGGGTAACGAATAACCAGAACGTTGACCTTCCTTCAAACAGTATCGTTCGCCACTCTCCAAACTAACGATACACGCTTCTGGGTATTGCTCTGACGCAAGCACACGCATAGAGCGAGGTTTAGAAAAGTCTAAGTAACGACCGTTATATGCCTTGACGTTTTTAAGTTGTTCGTTTGACGTGTAGGAATCAAAAACGGCCAGTCTGTTGTATGACAGGTTATCCCAGTCACTCAACATCACAGAAACACCACTCGGTGCGAGAACGTCGACCGGATGCGCATAGATCCAATTTGGAAGTGAGTAGCCTGAGCGTTCTCCCGCTTTAAGGCAATACTTTTCCCCTGACTGCTGACTGATAATGCATCCCATAGGTTCGGATGCATGGGCAGGCAAGCTTATGTTGGCTAATGCAATTGAGCCAAATACCACTGCTAATAATTTACGTTCCATTAAGAACACCCTTCGCTGATTTGTTGCCAAATAAATGTATTGCTCAAGACTGGCGTAATTCTTCCGTTACGTTGTTTAATCCAGACATAAGCGGTTAGGATTGTTTCGCGCCGATTATCTGTATGGAATTTGTTCTGTTCAACAATTAAACGAGAATTTCCCGCTTCAATAATGAGACATCTTAGAAACGAGACATTTAAACTGGGATATTGCTTCATTTTACAGACAAAAGATAAAAACTTTTATCTCAATAGACGACGGCGTATAGAATGGCATCCATAATTCGACAACACGCACCGGTGCCCAAGCTAGGTCAGTTTAATATGAAAATACTGTTGCTATTCACTCTTGCTCTATTCTCTCTACCCTCGATTTGTCAGGACAGGGTGTTTCGTTTAGATCAATTTGGTGCCGTCGGCAACGATTCTAAGGATGATAGCCAAGCGATTCAGACGGCGCTCTCTTCTCTCAATCCAGGCGACATTCTGGTTTTCCCTCCAGGGGTATACGACGTATGTCAAACACTATACTTAACCAACACCGAGCAAATTTCCTTAATTGGTAGTCAGGGTTCAGTATTACGTAAGTGCTCTGATTTCGTTGGCGAATATCTGCTGTATATCAAAGAAGCTCAAGGTATGTTCATTAGTGGCATTCATTTTCTCGGCCTCAATAATGGCGATGTGAATCAGGTCTGGGGAGAACAAGGAGTTTACCTTGCCAGTACATCTGAATCTCACTTATCGAATAATACCTTTGAGAACTTCGGCGATGCTGCCTTGCGAGTAACGACAGGACCCAATCCTACAGACTCACCCTCACAAAATGCGATCTTGTTCGCCAACACGTTTCGCAACTGTGGTCAGGTCACAACGACCCAAGCAACGCAAGGCTCCAATGTCCCCGGCACACAAAACATCACGTTCGAATATAATCTATTTCAGGGATGTACTCTTAAATTATCGAGCCGAAAGCAAGTTGAAGACGCAACGGTTTTCCATAATACTTTCAGAAACATAAGCAGTACTGCATTAGAAATCAGCTATTACACTAATGTCACAGTGAAAGACAACAAATTCGACAATATCTCCGGCTTTATTATGAATGTGTTCCCAAACACACGAGCAGAGCAACCTGTGGATTGGGGAAATATTGATTTCCAGCACAACGACATTTTTGATAGTACCATGGGCATCCGGTTACAAAGTTTTTCAGCTAAAGAATCACCAACTAGATCCGTTGAGAATATTTCTATATCACACAATCGTTTTTCTAATATCACTTGCGAAGGAACTAGTGAAAATAAATATAAAAAAATAATTCGAACTTATAGTCAGAATAGCGGCTATTCTTTTAAAAACGTTAATATTATCGGTAACCAATATGATGAAGGTTCGGAGTGTGATTTTTTATCGATTGATACTGTATCTGGAAATATTAAAGTAGAAGAAAATAAGAAAACAATAAAAGTCGATGGAAATTAAAGCCCTGATAAATCAGGGCTTTTAATATATAGCTATTTTACAACAGCGTTACCTTTATATACTTTAAGAGCGCCTTCAACACGCTGACCGCTATCTACATCATACAGTTGCGGTACTATAGTGTACTCGCCGTCTGGATAGCTCGCGTCTAAAGTAAATCCGCGAATAATACTGAGCTCTTCCAAAGCGGGGACCGTTTCCAACACTCGAGCATGAACAGGAATCGCTAAACCATCAGGGCCAATTGCGGTAACCCAGAACTCAATGTTAGCCGCTTCCGTTCTGGTATTATGAGCTTGGAGATCAAGAATCAAATAGCCACCTTCACTTGGGTAAGTGGTATCGTTGACAACATAGGACTCAAGTATCAAGCCGTCGATTGTAGCTGGTTGTTCAATACTCACACCTTTAGCAAAGCTCTCTGATTTTGAAAACGTTTTGCCAGTCTTTACGTTAACGCCTTCTACTGCCACTTTATATAGGCCGTCATCCATATATTCACGCACCCAAATACCACGCTCAATATGCAACGCCGAACCTTCTTCAATATTTTCACTGTCAAATTCAGAACTATTAACGCCGACAACAGCTTTGGCAGGAAACACTATACCTTTAGGCCCTGTGACAGATACCCAATACTTAAGGTCAGCCTCTTCATCGCCAATATTTGTTAAGTTAATATTTGCAGATAAATAACCACCTTCTGTCGGTATCTCATTTTTTGAAAGCTGAATTTGTGCATCAAGGAGAAATTCTTCGTTCGCCACTTTACTCTCTACAGCAAAGACAGATAAAGGAGTGCTGAACGCTAAACTACCCGAAAGTAGAGCAATACATAGTTTTTTCATTTCCACACCAAATTGTTAATAAATAGAGTTGATTAATAGGGCAGAACGAAGAGTAACAACTGAATATTTTATATTCAAATAACACCTTGGGTAATAATTACAGTTATTAATCAAAGAAAATATTTTCAGTTGTTACATTTGCTTGGTGATAAAAGTCACATTAAGGAATTTGTAGGCAGATTAGGTTATTTACCAAAACGCTCTTTCAGTAACAAAAAAGCAAACTTTGAATTTGTCACCAAATAACGCTTCCACATTCTTCTTGGCTCTTGAATCACTCGGTAAAACCACTCCAAACCAGCGTTTTGCATCCAGACTGGGGCTCGATTGACTTTGCCAGCAACCACATCAAATGTCCCACCTACGCCCATCACGAAGTCAACACCTAGTTCATCGCGCCATTTATTAATGAAGTTTTCTTTCTTTGGCGATGTGATGGCCACAAACAGCAATTTTGCCCCGGACTGTTTGATCTTTTTGACTAAAGCTTCTTCGTTATCCCAAAAATAGCCGTGGTGGTATCCCGCGATATTAAGCTCTGGGTGCTTGGCCTGCATAACTTGAGCCGTCTTCTCTACCACGTCTTGTTTTGCTCCCAGGAAAAACACAGGGAACGCTTCCGTTTCCGCCATGGCATTGAGGTTATGAAACAGATCCACACCCGCAACGCGCTCAGGAATCTTATGACCAACAAATCGTGCACCCCATACAACCCCCATACCATCAATATTGATGATGTCACACTCGGTCACAGATTGTGCCAGCTCCTGATCTTTTTTCATGTTGACTAACTTGGCAACATTGACAACCACATGTTGAGTAAACGTTCCGGTTTCAATACGATGTTTAATCGATTCAACGGTTTGTGCCATGGTCATTGTGTCCATTGGACTGCCCAAGAATGTCACTCGACTCATGACTTTTCTCCTTTGTGGTTCTTTAAATAAATACTCATCGACAAGTACATCCAAGCTTGAGTCCACCGTACATAGTTAATCGTGTTGGTTGTACGGGCGGTCTTTTGATAAACAAATTGTTTTTTGTCTGAGAGGTAAAGCTCTTGGACAGACCAGTTGAGTACTTGACCTGCCATGTCCAAATCTTTTTGCGTTCCCCCTACCTTAATCAAGGTGATCGCTGCTTGAGCGACTGAGTGGGGGTCAAGTGGATACCGGTTATTATGGTAGTATTTTGCAGTCCCATCTGCTTCAAAAAGGTGCGTTTTGTAATAAGCCAGTCCATGGTCAATCGACTCGTCAAACTCGTCGGTTTGCAGTGAATGTTTCAGTTCGTACAACGCTTCGAGGTTATAACCAGTATGAAAACCATCAATAAACTGATGGTGACTGCGAGCACCGTACACCCAACTACCATCAGCAGACTGCTCGTTAACACTTTGCCAAGCAACCGTTCGCGCAAGCTCTTGATATTTAGCATTGGCGGTTTCAGAACCAACAAACCCAACCCATGCTGCGGCCCACAGACTCGCGTTATGAACAAACGCTTTTTCTCCCGGAATATAGGCAAAAAATTGGCGTTGCTGATCTTCTGTGTATAAGTGCTCAACAATAAAATCCGCACTGGAACATGCCGCATCAACATAGCGTTGGTTGTTGATCAGTTTTCCAAGGTCGAACAACGCTCTGCTTACGTAGATGGTTGATATGACGTTGGGTTTACCCTTGGGTACAAAAAAGGCCCGTGCTTTCCAGTCAAAGTGGTATCCCCAGCAGGAAGCGCCCCATGTTTCTGCACTGCACTGATTCTCCATCAACCAGTCGGCTAGTTTCTGAGCTTCTTCAAGTAAGCGAGTCTCCTGATTAGCCTGATATTGCTCTAGCATCCCTGAGATAAATAAAGCAACCCCTTTCGGGTTGCGCTTTTTCAGAACTCCCAGAAAGTGGCGCATATTAACATTCGAGCGTTTGAACATCTGAATCCATGCAAGGCCGAATAGTGAATTGCGTAAACGCGGGAAAGTATCGAAAAGACGAGCATTTAATCCGTCAAATGGATCAAAACCTGCAAAGTCATTGTTAATCGCGTCGTCTAAAAGTGAACAACGAATGTCATTGATCATGCGCGGCTCCTTTGGCGAAGCACGGCATCATAAATACGCTGCACCTGAGGAATGATTGCTTGTACAGAAAAGTGCTGATCGAATTTCTGTTTCGCATTTTGGGTATAATGTTGATTCATTTCTTGATTAGTCAGTAGTTCAATAAGCGCATCAGCCAAGGCCTCTGAGTCCCCAGCTTCTACGAGAGTGCCCTCCTTGCCATGAGATATCGCATCAGGAATACCACCAGCGTAAGTGGACACTACGGCAATACCAGCCGACATCGCCTCCAACACGCCCATTGGAAATCCTTCGTTGTAGCTAGGCAGGCAATAAATTTGAGTCTGTCTCAGTAAGTCGAGCTTGTGGTGACCAGAAACCCATCCCAAAAACTCTACATGGGATTCAAGCCCTAAATCCCGTGCCATCGCACGGTACTTTTCAACTTCGCCATCTCCTCCGATCACAAGCTTAGCGTCAGGGCATTGCTGTTTGACTCTAACCATGGCTGTGAGGAGGTCATGAACGCCCTTGCGCTCACCCACTCTTCCTAGAAAGCTGATGGTTGATGAAGAAGTAGCGGAAGCATTAAGCTCAAGTGATGGCACGGCGTTATACACCAACTGGAAATGCTCCGAACGACGAAAAGTCTCTCTCGCCCAGTCAATCCACTGAGAAGATAGAACAATCACCACATCTGACATTTCAAAAGTGTCACGAATGTGTTTCTTTCTATTTTCATCGCACTCATTCGCATAGAAATCACGAAACTCAGCGCCGTGTAAGTGCAAGATCACTTTACCACCCAGCACTTTAATCAATCGCACAAGTACTGATTTGCGTAAGTAGCTTCCTCTTGAGGCAACATGAATGTGGGTTAATCCAACGCGATAAAACACAAAGTAGAACAAAACTTTAATCAATGCGTTGATATAAAGCAGCAATGCTCCAACGCCACCCAGTCGATTATTGGTAGAATGAGTAGCGATCAGTCTTACCGCATTGTCAGCAAAAAAACCGGATTGATGATAAACACTCAAGACCGTTGCAATTCCACCCTGTCCTTTAATGTCAGTCGCAATGGTCAGATTGATGGTTTTTTTCAAAATTTATTCTCCACACTGCATACTGCCTGACGCACTTTGCCATTTTTCGTTCTCGGTAATGCATCCACTCGTATCACATCAACTTGCATGCTCTGTCCAACGCGCTCATTAGTGTTGGTGATGAGTTGCTGTTCCTGCTGCGTCGTAAACTTGGCTTCATCAACGACAGCTAATACTTTGATTGATTCTGCTTTTTCTTGCACAAACTGACAGCTTATTAGCCCCTCTATACCTTTTGGTATATGGTTGAGGATGTGGATTTTCTGCCCATCTTCACCCAGCAGGAAGTCGCCCACACGCCCTTCGATTTTCTCGATCACAGGATAAGTTCGTCCACATGGACAACATTGCTCTGATGAAAGCACAACGTGATCCCCGTGCGATAGCGTATTAGGGGATAAAGTGCATTGTTGTAGTTCGAACCAACAATCTCATGTTTACCATCACCACAGTCTAGAAATTCAACATGCGAATAATCGGAAATCAGGTGATAATTGCCATGCTCACAACTACCTATTGCCGCGACACGCTCAAACAACCCATACCAATCAAACACCTTGCACTGAAAACGTTTCTCAATGACCTCCCTATCTTCTTGTGAGAGGGATTCCGAAGAGGTCACGATAGATTTTAATTTGCCTCGGTAATACCAGTCCTTACTTTCTAGGAACTTGGCGAGCGTAGCGATTGAGGATGGATACGCTTGGATGATATCAACGCCATACTCTTCCATTGCTGTCAGATAATCTGGAATCGCATCCGCTGTCAGATGAAACGACGACATTAGAATCATGTTTTCAAAGATAGAATAGCGCCAATAAGGGCCAAATTTCTGAGATAGTGGCACGACTACATCACCACGAATCCACGCTCGCTTGTCGCCTTTTTGGTAGCCCGCCCACTCTAAATGACGAGAGACAAACGCCTGCTCCCTAAGCACCGAATTGAGATCTTGTGGGATCGAGAGAGGCGTACCTGTTGTGCCACTGGTACTGCCCTTCACTGTCACTTTAGGTTTGATCTGTGTGTTGAGAAAAGCATCCGGCGAGGCTTTGACATCTTGTTTATCAATAAACGCAAACTGCTCTAGATGTTGATGTTCTCCATAAGCAGCAGTACCTTTCGCGCGTAGCAATGCCGCTTCAAGTTGCTTATCACAAAAGGCCTTGAGTGCATCATGAGAGTATTCATTTTCTCTAAGCTGACGCTTCAAACCTGCGACACGTTTTTCACTACGAATGGCCGCACGCACTAGGTCTCGTAAAGACACCATTACGTTCTGAATAAATATTGGCGATTTCTTATATATCGACGAGGTATACACGTTACTATCCCCTAGCCACGGAGGTCCTGAAGGAATGGTGCTGTCCCTTCAACGTCAGAACGATTGTCATGAATGTCATAATCGTTGTCTTTTACCCAGCCAATAATTTTGGCTGGAACCCCACCAACAATGGCACCTTCTGGGACGCTTTTTGTCACCACACTATTTGCGCCGATGATCGCATTGTCACCAACAATAATTGGGCCAATGAGTATGCTATTGGGGCCAAGATAAACACGATGACCTATTCGAGGTACCTCTCGATAAGGGCCTTTACCCGCTGTTTTGCAACCGACACCTATGCTGCACATTTCTCCAATCACCGTTCGGTCATGAAGTAATACGCCCATCCCTTTGTAAGCAAACATGCTCCCTTTACCAATCTGACACTTGGCAGAGACTCGACTTCCATATATAACGAATATAAATAGCTGAAATATTTCGGGAATTATCGGTACTTTTTTTAGATAGAACCAACGTGCGATGCGATATAGAACGATAGCATTAGGCATGTGAACAACCTGAGTTTAAATGAGAATTCTGAGGAGCTAGCAACCTTTCCCTAAGTGACTTAGCTAAGTACAGACAAGTGAAAAGTAGAAGCAATGCTGGGGTTTTTGTTGTAAGAGAGTTATTGGTAATACTGACCAGAGCAAAAGACAAGATAGTTACGCGTTCAATGTAGTTGCCTGTTACAGCAAAGTAGCCCAAAGGCATAAAAACCGTCACAAACAGAGGCACAGCGCCTACAAGCCCAAAAGTGAAAACCCAACCGACCAAATAGTTTTCTATGACATCAATGTCTAAGTAGAGCTCAATCGACTCAAGTAGACGATGGCTAGCACCAAATATCCACTCTCGAACACTTAATTGATCGATTAAGTAGAATACGTCTAATCTAGCCGACGCACTGCCATCAATATAGAGCTTTGATGCAATTCGTTCCGTAATGCCAGACTCAACCAGCAGGTACGCACCAACCCAGAATGCGACATATCCGATCAGCATAAAAAGAGCGATTTTTTGTTTATTGTCAGGAATGCCCTGAGTGATGGCTTTCCACAGCATGGGAGCAAAGGACACCGATACCGCAAAAATAAAGATCGCTAACGCGGCTCTACCGCCGAATGCGAACAACGCAAGCGCAACAATCAATATATACACAAAGCTGGGTAGCTTGGTTTTGTTAGCAACGAGCAGCGCAATGCTGACCGTTATCAGTGCGTTGTTAAGCGGGTGAGTCAGAAATGCCGTTGAACGAAAGAAAGAAAATTCCTGAAACTCAACATTGACCAGACGAAAATGGAGCATATATTCCATCACCGCCACAAGCGAGTTAAGCAATATTAGGTAAGCAATCAGATTGAGTAGAAAAGACTTTTGATTATCTTTAAGGTAAGCCAGTAACGGCACGATCAACACTGGCGCTAAAAACGTATTGACTAAATAGGCCATCCCTGAAGAACCATGAATAGCAAAGCCATATAGGATCACGAACACGTTGCATGCCAACGCAATCAGCCAAAAAACGGTAATAGCTGCCTAAACGGTGAGAGATTCCTTTCATCCCATCACACAGAAAAACCAATCCAAACCCCAGCAAAACCAGATAAGAGTACAAATGGATTTTAAATAGCGGTGATCCCCTTGAGATACGTACGGTACCCCAAGGTCTTCTAACATGTAACCGCCAAGGAGAATCGATGATGTAATAGCGACAAAAGGTAGCAGATAGATCTTAGACAACACGTCGTCTACCCCTCAGCTTGAGTAGAGATGAACGAATCTCAAAACTGTTCAACAGAAAATGCACCAGAACATAAGTGACCAAAGCTATACCAATCGAAATAATGAGAACCAAGACATCGTTGATAGAACCAAGGAGTGGCTGAACAACAAGAATCGCTAGCGCCATCACACCTGATGCGATAACTGTTTTTAGCGCTGATTCGGGAACAGGGTATCGATATCCAGCCTTACAACCAACAAAGGCGGTTATCAACAGACCAACAAACATGGCCAATAGAATGCCGATTGCTGCTCCCAGCGCACCCAATTGAGGAATAAGAGCAAAAGCTGCCAACACTTGTACAAGTAATACCACCGCCATAATCAAAGGTACGTACTTGGTTTGTAGTGTGAACTGCAAACCATGATCAAAGAAATGCGCACGTAAATTAAACAGTAAAGCGGCAGCGGCGACCAAGTAAAACGTGGTTATGTCGATGTCTGCGTACGCGTCACCAAGGAAAATACCCACTAGTGCGGGAGCGAGTAAACACAGGCCTATAGTCGCGGGCAAGCTGAGTGCAAACAGCAAGCCGCTATACATCTTATGCTTAGCAATTAGGCGCGTCCTGTCTTCGGTAAGCTTGGTGAGTTCTGGGTAAAGCGGTAGAGCAATGGCCATAAAAACCAATGCCATAATGCCGAATAAAAGATTCGCAATCGCGGCATACTGCCCTGCTTGTTCAAGCCCAGTGAGATTAGCAATAAATAGACGGTCGCTCCTTGCTGCCAGTATGCCCAGTAGGCCAGACAACATAAGTGGTGCGCCGTATGAGAATAGCGCTTTTTTCAACGTGGTTTCTGGAATATGTTTTCTATTCCACTCTAAGGCACTAGCACATATTGCAAACCCTACCAAATAACTCACTACTAAAGAGACCATCGCCATTTCTAAGGTAGGCGTTAGTGAGAGTAGTAGTACAGTGACGAAGATCGACAGGATAGCCTGCATCATGACAGATCGGCGGTAATGACCCGCTTTTTGGTTTACACGCGCATATTCAATCACGAACAAATAGAGGGCTTTAGTAACGAAAAAAGCGTACACCGCAAAAAAAGACGCGCCATTCAAACTCTGCCAGCAAGGCAATCAAAGCGCCAACAACAAAGAAAGAGAAGAGAAGATTACCAATCAACCAACGAATAAGCGTCGCGCCGATCTGCTTCTGCCGAGCCGGTTCAGCACTCGGGTAGAATCGAATCAGACAATTATTGATCCACTGTACTAACACGGAGCGCGATGCTTCGACTATGACCATTAAGACAGCAAGCAAGCCATATTCTTCAGGTAATAGAAAACGAGTCTGTACTGCAATAAGTGCAAACAGACTTAAAGCAGAAAAGATCTGAACAGGAGCATAGGTGAACAACTTTTTGATCACAACAACTCTCCGTAGAGCTTTTGATACTCATCGACCACAGCACGTGGTGAAAACTTCGCTTTCAAAGATTCAGTATCCACCGCAGGTAAATCGCGCAAAAACTGCAAAACGTTTTCAGTTTCTTTTTCAGAACCATCGGCCAGTGTGTAGTGCACACCAGCAGCACGGAAGTAGGTTTCTTCTTCCTGTAAGATACCCACTTTAGTCGCGATAACAGGTAGACCAGAAGCCAGCTTTTCCAGCGGTGCAAGACCAAATGTTTCCTCTCGGGAAAGAAAGACTCCAACATCAGAGTCTGCATAAACCTGCTTAATCTGTTCAACATTCATCGGGCCAAGCCAAGCCACTTTTTCCGAAGCACCTAATTCTTCTGCCAGCATGTTAAGCTCTCTGGCATAATTCTCGTCGACAGGACCAATAATCTGTAGCTCAACATCAACTGTATTCGCTAACTGAGACAACAACCTGATGATCCGGTCGACTTGCTTGCGTGGTGAGATTAAAGAGCAAGTCACCAAACGTAATGTCTCTGACGTTGATCTTTTTGTTTGCTTAAAGTAAACGTCATTCACCGGATTGCCCACCTTGTGCGCTTTTGCACGCAAAGCGTTTGGTAAAGAATCAAACAAGATATCACCAACATAAGTTAACCGATCCGCAGATCGTAAACTGAATGCTGGAAGCACGGTTTCAAAAATTAAGTTGTTGAGCCAACTACGACGTTTTCTAGCGACTTTGCCCAATGAGTGCAAGGTAATCACAGAGTGAGCATTACCAGTTGGTAACAAAGGTAGACTCGGCAGGTGGCTGTGGATCACGTCAGGCTGAAAGCGACGAGCAAGCTCACGTAGCTTAACGTTCTGAAAAACAAAGCCTGGTACAGGTACCCCTAGAATTTTCCCTTTGCTAGCAATGAAAGTGATATGAGTTCGCTCATTGAGCTGAATCCTTTGGTTCAACTCTTGTTGAGAAGAACCTACCTTAATTGCCAGAATTTCATACTCAAAACCCTTAGGCGCGCTGAACTCAAGTGACTGAACTATTTGCTGACAGACGGAGTCAACGCCTCCGGCATTATCACTTCCCCATTTAAGGGTACTCAATGGCATCACTAGGAGGACTTTTTTCATCATCGAACCTTTAGCGAGAAGGCTCAGAGAGTGAATGACTGAGCCACTTCACTCTCTGACTCATATCACGCCAGAACACCTCTTGTATCAATGACCACTTTCTTGCTGAAAGCGAGTTTGTCTGCGGCTTTGAACTGCTTATGATCGACAAGGACCACAACCACATTCGCTACTTCAAGAGCACGCTCCAGATCCATAAATTCAACTCCCGCTTTAACGAGGTTTTCAGGCAGCGAAGCAATGTTAGGCTCGACAGCGATCACCTGACCAACATTTTCATTGGCAAGCTGAGTGGTAATGTCCAGCGCAGGGCTCTCACGCAAGTCATCAATGTCCGCTTTAAACGCCAAGCCTAAACAAGCGATCACTGGCTTTTTAAATTCATCCGCGGCTTGTTTAACCTGATCAATCACCCAAAGAGGCTTGCCATCATTAACTTCACGAGCCATTGCAATCACTTTTGCTTCATCTGGGCAGCTGTTGACGATGAACCATGGGTCAACAGCGATACAATGTCCACCGACACCAGGGCCTGGGTTAAGAATATTCACACGTGGGTGGCGATTAGAAAGCTTGATCAGTTCCCAAACATTGATCTTCAATTTTTCACAAATAAGGGACAGTTCATTGGCGAAAGCAATATTCACATCACGGAATGAGTTTTCAGTCAGCTTAGCCATTTCCGCCGTACGAGAATTCGTGAGAATACATTCTCCGCGCACAAAGGTTTGATAAAGTTCAACAGCACGCTTATTACAGGCATCGCTCATGCCGCCAATCACGCGATCGTTGCTCACCAGCTCCTGTAGGACATAACCCGGTAAAACACGCTCAGGGCAATGGGCAACTTTAATATCAGCAGCATCTCCACTTTGCTGTGGGAACGTCAGGTCAGGGCGAGCTTCTGCTAACCAGCCAGCCATTTTTTCAGTAGCCCCCACTGGTGAGGTACTTTCCAGTACCACTAAGTTACCTTTTTCAAGTACTGGCGCAATCGCCTTAGCCGCACTCTCTATATAACTCAGATCTGGCTCGTGGTTCTCGCCTTTAAATGGTGTCGGAACCGCAACCATAAAGGCATCGGCGGCTTCAGGAACGGTTGTTGCCTTTAGTTTACCTGTCATTACCGCACTGCGAACAACGATATCCAAATCCGGTTCAACAATATGGATCTCACCCTGATTAATGGTATCCACTGCATGCTGGTTGACATCAATACCGATAACTTCAATTCCTCGAGAAGCGATCACCGCAGCGGTTGGCAAGCCGATGTAACCCAAGCCGACAACTGAAACCTTGTTAAACATTGTGTGTTCCTTAATCTTTAAAGCGCTAAAATATCTGCAATTCTTTGGCAAGCCAGACCGTCACCATACGGATTGTGGGCCTGACTCATGGATTCATAAGCTGTTTGATCAGTCAAAAGCTGAGTTAGCTCGCGACAAATCAAATCGCTGTCCGTACCTACCAGTTTGACCGTTCCGGCTTCCACAGCTTCAGGTCTTTCAGTGGTATCTCGCATAACCAAAACGGGTTTACCGAGAGATGGAGCCTCTTCCTGTATACCGCCAGAGTCCGTCAATATGATGTGAGCCTTATTCATCAGATAAACAAATGGCAGATACTGTTGAGGCTCGACTAAATGAATGTTTGGAATATTTTTGAGCAAGCGATTGACTGGTTCTTGTACGTTCGGGTTTAGATGAACCGGATACAAAATCTGGCAATCTGGATGACGCAATGCGGTATCAGACAGTGCCTGACAGATGCGTTCAAAACCGCCACCAAAGCTTTCTCTTCTATGGCCAGTCACCAAAATCAGTTTCTTGTCGGACTCAAGCATTGGGAACACACTGTCTAGTGTTGCTCTAAGATCTGCATCGTTTTCAATCTTGTCGCGGATCATGAACAGCGCATCGATAACCGTGTTACCCGTGACGTGAACATCAGCCGCTGGTACGTTCTCATTAACGAGATTATTTTGTGATGTGTTGGTTGGTGCGAAATGGAAATTCGCTAGGCAACCAGTGAGTTTCCGGTTTCCTTCTTCAGGCCATGGTGAGTAGATGTTTCCAGTTCGAAGACCAGCCTCAACATGGCCAACCTGAATTTGCTGGTAATATGAGGCGAGCGTTGCGCCCAAAGTTGTTGCTGTGTCCCCGTGAACCAAAACCACATCAGGTTTAAACTCGCTGAGCACACCTTCCATACCTGTCAAAATCTTGGTCGTTACCGTTGTCAGTGTTTGACCCGGTTCCATGATATCAAGGTCATAATCGGGCTCTACGTGGAAGAGCTCTAATACTTGATGCAGCATCTCTCTGTGCTGTCCAGTGACACATACTTTGGTTTCAAATCGAGCATCACTTTTCATTTGGTGAACCAAAGGCGCCATTTTTATTGCTTCTGGTCGCGTCCCAAACGTAATCAAAACCTTTTTCACAACACTTGTTCCCTGAATTTAGCCAAGAATCATTTATCGCTGCCGATAAAACTTAAAATAAAATTTGCCCAACTGAACCTGCGCTCAGCCAGACAAAAAGAAAAATACGAGAAATAAAAATGAGCCTTATAACGATGAAAAACAGGATATCAATGAATAAACCATCGTTCTGGCGCGTCTCATTTTTAATAACTGGGCAACTAATTTTATGCCGCTGTTGACGTTATATAATTGAGTACGTCGTCGCTGCCTTGTTCAATCAGTTCAAACACTTTCTGGTGACGAATTCGACTCCCCTTGTAAGGATCAGGGATTTCATTTTCATCAATATCTGAATACGAAAGGAACAGAGCAAGCTTGTTTCTGTACTCCCTAGGACAGAGGTCATACAATGCGGCAAGATTGGCTCTATCTGCTGCTAACACCATGTCATAGTGAGAAAAATCTTCTTTCTTTACCTGAGTAGCCGTCAAGCCATTTAGGCTGTAGCCATACTTATCCGCCAAAGCTTGCACTTGTTTGTCTGGTGAGTTACCAACCTGATCACGAATTGTTCCTGCACTGGCAATATTAACAACGATGCCACGCTGCTGTGCTTTTGTTTTCAGAACAACTTCAGCGAGTGGTGAGCGGCATATATTGCCCATACAGACAACAAGGATAGAAGGCAAACTTCCCATAATGACTAACCAATTTTATATATTATTGTTGCAAACTATAAATCGGCTATAGGTTATCTTATCGGTGTTATCGAAGTTGTCTCAATTTTGAGTATGCAAAGCATTTAGCAAAGATAAATTTAAGCATTAACTCTAATCATACTCCGTTGTAATTTGATCCTAATCCCTTGCGCCAAAGAGACGCTCAATCTTCCAACAACTTATTGTTACTTAGCCATGGGCTATCTATATCGTTTTATTTATGTGATAAAAATGTTGAAAACCAGTAATTTAAATTGATATCTCTGTGAGCAACATCTTAGAACGTCCTTTCCATTCTAGCTGATCCATATTGTGTGACAGTTAACTAAGAAATTTATCCTTCAGCTTCTGACAATAACCTTATCCATAATAGTTCTAAGGAAATCCTCTATGTTGTATGTTGAGTTTCTCTTCCTGTTGTTGATGCTCTATATCGGTTCACGCTACGGGGGAATCGGTTTAGGCGTTGTGTCAGGAATTGGGTTGGTCATTGAAGTCTTCATCTTTAAGATGCCCCCCACATCACCACCTGTAACCGTCATGTTGATCATTCTTGCAGTCGTGACTTGTGCATCTATCTTAGAAGCTGCTGGTGGTCTGAAGTATATGTTGCAGGTGGCCGAAAGGCTCCTGCGCAAGAATCCTAAACGCGTCACACTCATCGCCCCTTTTGTCACTTACTCAATGACTTTTCTCTTGGGTACTGGCCATGCTGTCTATTCCATCATGCCTATCATTGGCGATGTGGCCCTAAAGAATGGCATTCGTCCTGAGCGACCGATGGCTGCTTCTTCAGTGGCTTCTCAGATAGCGATTACCGCATCACCTATATCTGCAGCTGTGGTCTACTACCTCGCTCAGCTTGCCGATATTCAGCATGACATCACTTTGCTATCCATCCTGATGGTGACAGTTCCTGCAACACTGTTTGGTACTCTGCTGATGTCTCTCTACAGCCTGAAGCGAGGAAAAGAGCTGAACGATGACCCAGAGTATCAAGCGAGGCTCAAAGATCCCGAATGGCGCAAGCGCATCGACAGCACAACCGCTACATCTCTCGACGAAGTATTGCCAACTTCAGCACGTAACGCAGTCCTCATTTTTCTCGCCTCGATCGTCACCATTGTCATTATTGCGATGGTGCCGGAAATTCGTACTATCGTTGAAGGCGATAAGCCAATAAAAATGTCAGTCATCATCCAGATGATGATGCTGTGTTTTGGTGGTGTAATCTTGCTGGCAACCAAAACCGACCCCCGAGATGTCCCCAACGGCGTGGTTTTTAAGTCTGGTATGGTCGCCGCTATTGCCATCTTTGGTATTGCATGGATGTCCGACACTTACTTTAAATATGCCATGCCTCAATTTCGATCAGGTATCGTTGAAATGGTGACCAGCTACCCTTGGACATTCGCTCTGGCGCTGTTCATCGTTTCTGTTGTGGTCAACTCACAAGCAGCAACTGCTCGTATGATGCTCCCTGTCGGTCTCGGGCTCGGCCTCAGATCCTGCCCTATTGATTGGTTTGATGCCTGCCGTTTATGGCTATTTCTTCATCCCGAATTACCCTTCGGATATCGCCACGGTGAACTTTGATACTTCCGGGACAACCAAAATCGGTAAGTGGTATTTCAACCATTCATTTATGTCTGTCGGCTTGATAGGTGTGATTGGGGCATGCTGCCTGGGATATGTGCTAGGTCAGGTTGTTATCGGTTAAAAGCATGAGATAAAACAAAGCGCCCTCAACCTAGCCTGAACAAGGTTGAGGGCGCTTTTCTATCCAGAATTACTGATCGTGGATGATAATGTGCTGATCAAGCAAGGTCGATATAATTTGCGAGGAATCCATGCTGTTGAAGTCAATTTGTTGACCTAAATCCTCCACCAGAATGGTTTGCTCTCCATTTCCATTGCCATCAGGGTGCACTTTAAGTTCAATATCATCTCCATCAACTAACTTTGCATCCAAATGGGACAGTAAAGTATCCATATCCACATTCGCTTGCTTCAGTTCAGGTAACACTTCACGCAGGTCAATCTGATCTCCTTCAGCAATACTGAAATCGGTAATAGTGTCCGTCGCACCATCATCAATTTCATGCCAAATAAAGGTATCTTCACCAGTTCCACCTGTCAGAATATCTGAACCTAAACCACCATCAAGAATATCGTCACCAGCGCCGCCCAGTAAGGTGTCATCGCCAGCACCACCGATGAGAGTATCATTGCCAGTGCCTCCTTCGATTCGATCGTCACCGGAACCGGCCTGCAACTCGATACCTTCGTCACTTCCCAATAGCTGGTTATCTTCGCTAGAGGAAGAAACATCAATATCGGAGGTATCATTGGTCACGTTAAGGTTGATATCAATAGGTGCTGATTCAGCCATAGAACTATCCGTTTCAGTCGACACCGCGGTCAATTGAATGGTATGCGAGCCTTCCTGAACACCAACGATAGAGACGCTATCAATATCGTCTGCTGGCACCACGACTTTGCCACCTACTGGAACGAGTGTTCCTGACGATGTTTCCACCGTCGCTCCTGCAGGGAGGCCCGATAACTCAAGAGAGAGAACTTCATGGACATCCGTGAGTGCCGCAACGATCCCCAATAGAGC
Organism: Vibrio neptunius; assembly: GCA_019339365.1. NCBI lineage: Bacteria > Pseudomonadati > Pseudomonadota > Gammaproteobacteria > Vibrionales > Vibrionaceae > Vibrio > Vibrio neptunius. The sequence continues at coordinate 502,745 of CP079860.1, forward strand.
GATACCATTATTGCTTGCTGTTAGGCTGGCATTAATGTTCTTCACATAATTGTTATCCGCCGCAATCGATAGGGTTGGCGCGTTGGCAACAGGCGTAATCGTGATCGGTTTTTGCGTTGTCTCAGACATCACCATACCTGAAGGGTTACCTGAATCCGTCGCGGTAATGGTAAGCATCACACTGTCAGATGACGCGTGCGTCGCATCAAAGGTTACGCCAGTGCCTGCAGATGGAGAGTCCAACAGTGCATTCAGTTCTCCAATGGTGCCCGTCAATGTAATTGAACTGCCTGACGGCGGAGTTGCTGTGATTGAAGAACCTGCAGGTAGGGTGACATTCAGTTGTCCAAAATCGACACTGAGCGTGACTGTCATAGCATCATTAGCAAATGCGTCGACATAGTCTGCATCACTAACGGAGATTCCACTGAGCAACTGGCCCGAAGACTCATTGACGAGGGTCGTAATGTCGTCCACATCAATCTCAGGCTTATCATTTACTCCAATCACAGACAGTGAAACCGTGCCTGTATCTTGAAGGAAGTCATTGACCCCGTTCGTTGTACCATTGTCCTCAATGGTATAGCTGATGGACACATCACCATTAAAGTCATCTGCTGCCGTAAACGTCCAAGAAACACCGTCAGGGTTAAGAGTCAGCGTACCTTGCTCTGCGGGAACCGAGATGGACTTCACCACCAAATCATCACCATCAATGTCATTGCTAGCAGCAATCAGTTGCGCAGCGGTAATCTGAATACTGCCTTCTTCAAGAATATCCCCTAGATCAAGATCACCCGCTTGAGGCTCATCATTGACTTCAGAGACATGAATCACCAATGACGTTTCGTTGGTATTTGAGGTATCTGGGTTTGCAGCATCCACCGAACCCACATTGCCGTGATCGTCGATGTGGGCCGTCACATTAACGCCATCAGTGTCGATCAAATCATTGCTGTTTTCATCTGGCTTGAACGTGACGAGGTCTTGAGCAAGAGCCGAATTGATATCAGCGACTTTACCCGTAATTGTCACAGTCTGACCGGATACATCCACCGAGACAGTGAGTCCATTGTTCGAAGCTATCGTGGTATTTTGGAATAACTCACCGCTGTCTACATTTAAAGTCAACGTGTATTGCGCATCAGGATCATCAAGGCTAGAGTCAACATCGGACACAGTGAAGCCTTTAATCGTCACGACAGTATCTTCTGCGGTCTGGATATCAGCAATATTGTTGAACTCTGGGCGGTCATTCACCGCTTCAACATCAACATCGACATTAAAGACCTGATTCGTTGTCGGGCCGAGATATTCATTGCCATCTGCGTCTTTGTCCACTGACTGGACGGTAATTTTCAGGCGGTCTTCATTCCAAGTTCCTTTGTTATGGTCCCCAGAATTAAACACAATCTTATCGACTTCCTGAGCATCGACACGTAGCTCCCATTTACCATTGCCTAGATTGGTTGCAGGTGTCACACCATCTGGATAGTAAATCGTCGCACCATCCGGTACTTGCTCAACAGTGATTAACAATGTTTCGGGCTGATCCTGAGCAGAATCACCCGGTAACAGATCGGTTTTATCAACGATACTCGCGTTGATAGCAATGTCGATGTTCTCACCTTCATTACCAGTCACGCTGCTTGTTGGGTCAATGTCTACCACATCGCCAACAGGGATAACATCAATGGTGAATTGCCCTTGATGTGCAGTCGGCGCTTGTAACAGATGCTCTTGAGTGAACACGGTAATGCCAATATCGGCAGTGCCACTGAAATGCTCTGCTGGGCGAATCGAAATCGCTGACAGATCGATTTCTGTAGCGCTCGGGTCTGTCAATTGAATGACCCATTCACCACCACCACTGTTCTTAACGACAAAGTCAGATGAAGTACTGGTTACCGTAAAGTCATCAGGCACACCCGTTAGTTTGGCTGAAAGGAATTGCTCTGAGCCATCCGTGTCATTCAATGCGAGCGACAATCCAGAGCCACCTGAAGTGAGAGAAATGTCGGTATCTTCATCACCAACCACAACGATATTGTCCGCTACGGTTGGCATAGTGACAGGGTCTAGGACCGGCGTGATATCAATGTCCACGTTCTGCGTGAAGGTGCGCGCACTACCCGTATTAGAAACTTGCGTCGTACCTGTGGTGTCGAAAGTGGTTTGGTCGACCACAGTGCCTTTCACAGTAAAGGAGATTGAATTACCACTGCTATCCGTCGGATAGTTTTCTTTAGGAACAAAGTACAAGCCATCCAATGCCGCCTGAATGACCGCAGGATCGCTAGAATCAACGACAAACACACTGCTGTCTGGCTGAATCGGGTCGCCATTCACATCAGCGAAATAACCCAAGCTGGAATCAGGTAACGTGATTTCAACTCTCGTCAGTGTTTCTTGGCCTTGGTGACTATCGTTGCGAACATCTGCCAAATCAATATCAAGAGCTAACTTAATAAGATTATCTTCCAGTGCATTAGCGTCCAGCTGAGTACCCGTGCCTTTTTCAACTGAAGTCGCACTCAGGCTTATTTCAGGAGTGACATCGCTGTCAAGAGGCTGCCCCTGCTCGCCCGCTCCCGACGCGATATCAACGACCGGTGTCACAGCGACAGGGATATTAAGCTCAACACGATTCTCATCACCTGACGCTTTATCCGTGGTGACGAAGGTAATCGGCAAGTTGAAGTCACCTGCATAATCTTCAGGCAGTTCTAGTTTGAGGCCATCAGGAATAGAAATACTGCCATCAGGGTTGACGGTTGCCTCAAACAGATAAAGATTATTGGCAAAATCGTACTCAGCCCCAATGACCTTCAGACCACTGACTTCTGCCGGAATATCGCTCGGGTCGATCACAATGGTGAACTGGTCCGCGACATTATCCGCAGTACTCACATTGCTACCATCGACACCAATTTGAACAACATTGCCTATTTGACTACTAAGGTCAACGTAGTTGTCTTCGACTCCCGTGATAATGGCGTCTGGAGTAGTCACTTGCTCAATCACTGCTGCTTCGCTGTTTTGACCAGCGACACTGCTAGGGAATGTCAGATCTATCGTGGTCGATTTTTCACTGACAGGTCCATTTTCGTTTTCATCCCCCTTGTCGTAGACTTCAGCGACAAATTCAACCTTCAAGGTGCTGCTTGGTAGACCGTTGCTATCGGTATAATTTAAACCGTTAGGTGCAACGATACTGAAGTTTTCTTCGTTGGTCACTGTCCAAGAGCCATCACCATTATTCACAGCACCTGTGACGAACAGTTGATCCAAATCGTCGCCTGAAATCCCAACAAAACGAACCACCACTTCTTTGACTAGTTCATCCGAACTCGGATCAAGATCTTCAAAGACAATAACATTCGCATCACCATTTTGATCGTTGATAGTGAAGTCTATACGACCATCATCATCCGTATCGTCAATCGTGGTAACAACGGCATTATTAGATTTGACTTGAAGATCACCATCACTCTCGATAATTGGCCTAACTACAACGGTGAGTGAACCCGTCACTTCTTTAGGGGCTACACTGTCCCCATTATTATCGGCGTCATGCTCTTCGATGACCAATTTGGTCTGTAAATTCATGTCGACGCTAGAGTCTTCTGGTGGCTTAACACGCACCACAGGTTGGTTGGCGTTTTCATCCAAACCAGTGATGGTTAAAGTATTGGTAACATCATCATAAATCGCGGTGCCGCCTGTGTAGTTAGCCACTGGAACGCCATCAATCGTAATTTCAACACCGTCAGGGAAACCAGAAATAGTAATGGATGAGACGAACTCATAATCACGATCATTGGTATCTGGTGCTCTGTCAGGGTTCTCTGCATTTGGCAGATTCCAAGGGACGACAATAAAGCTGTCTTCGTTACCTGTAGAAGTCCTGGTGTAAGCGTCATCACTACCACCAGCGTCAATGACAGGAACCACTTTAACTAGGATGCTACCATCCACTTCTCTAATATGCCCATCGTTCTCCGTCACGATGACTTTGGTCGTGATATTGATGTCTTCCGTCGAATGTTTTGGCGGTTCAACCGTAATACCTGAACGGTATTGCTCCTGCGTAATATTGGCCTGATAAATTGGGCCATTAGCATCACTACCTACATATACCAAGTCAATTGCACCACCATTACTGTCGTACAATTGAACACCATCCGGAATATCTGAGAGAAGCACCGTTATCGATTCAGAGTTATCACTGACACCATCTTTTTCTTCGCCAGATAAGACAGCAAAGCTCAACTCAATACTGGAGTTTTCATTGATGACAACCTGTGCACCTGCATTACCATTGCCGTCTGTGTAGCTGTACCAAGTATCAAGCACAGCACCAGTATCAGGCACATCAGGTATATCTGGGATGTAAGGGATATCAGCAACACCTTTGACAGACACGTGAACGGTTTTACCTGCCCCCATGTCGACCACATTGGTCACCTGGGATCCGTCGCCAAGCGTTGCGGTATCTTTCACCACACCTGTCGCTTCAAAGGTAAAGTTCTCGTTGGAATGTAATGGTGGCTGAATCTCTACCTTGTCTAAGTCAGATTGTGCAATCTCATAGTAGCTCCCACTGCCATCGGTGATCAGTGGTAGCGGATCACCTGAACTCACCCAACGAACTTCAAATCCAGCTAGCGGCTGACCATTTTCGTCAGTGAAATCAGACAAACGAACATACAGTACTTCAGAGGTATCTCCCGGAGTATCGATATCAACCGTTGAGTTAAGCGTGATGACTTTGTCGAGTGTAAACGGTTCATGATCTGCTTCTGGATCGATTGTGTTCTGGCTCGCTGCATTATCCTCAAAAATGGCTATCCGATTGACGGAGAAACTGCTGTCATCTGCTACTGGCGTAACATTAAACACCAGCTCTTGCACCACGGATTCTGCTGAGTCTTTACCTGAAACTGCATTGGAGTCTTCTTCAGTCAACGCTTTGGCGTCAAACTTAATCGCTCCAGAAAAGTTATCCCTCGGATTTAGCTGAACATTGTTGATATCGTCAGAGCTGATCAAATAAACACCCGGCGATGACTCTGCAATAACGTTGCCTGATGCATCCAGTAACTCAAACTCGCCTTGACCTTGAGTCACTTCAAGACGGTAAGTAATCGTCTCTGGATTACTGGTATCTTGTGTCACCGCACTCAAGTTGAGCGTCTGATGAGCACCATCCTCTATTAGCGTGTATTCGTAGGTGCTATTGGCATCATCCCAGGTGGCAATATCCGCAACACTTTCTACTTCAATTCTGAAGCTCGAATTCAGCTTATGATCCAACGTACCATCGTTGTCAATTTCAAGCTGGTACTTGATCTGGATACCTGATTCATCGGTCGAGTAGTTTCGGTCCGGTACAAAATACAGGTTGGTGATCGTGGTGATTTGATCGCCATCACCATTCACACTCGATGTCTGATCAATCAAAGAGCCATCAATGTAGATTTTGCCTCTGTTGTTTGGTTCAAGTTCGACGTATTGGCTGCCGTCAAAGTAGTAGAAGGTACCGTGGTGATCTCCCGCCTTGATCGTCATGCCACCAATAGATTCGTTGTTATCCGCATCATACAAATTCGCTTGAAGCAAAATCTGTGTTGGGGAGTCAAGACCCGTAATACCGCTCTGGTTATCCTGAACGTTAGCGGTATCAACGGTATTCGGATTATTTGGATCGTAGTCAATCGACGGATCGCGACCAGATTCTTCGAAAGTCGTAACTTTGAGAGCGATTGCTGACGCTTTCCTATCGACGATGGTCAGATCTAATTGCGCCGTTGAGGTATCTTTGTCTCCATCCGTCGCCGTCACGTCAATACTAAAATCAAACGTATCACCATCATGTTCTAGGTTATCGTACGCTTTGAAACGGATGTCACCATTAGAATTGACTCTCAGCTCACCCAGTTCGCGGATATCTCTTGTTCCGTTACCAGTATCGTATTCTTCGTACACTTTGATCGTTTGATTACCAGACTGAATATCAACACTATCGACATAGGTACCATTTTCACCGCCAAATTTAATCACTGAAGTACCGTCTGTAGTCCCTTCAATCAAAGTAATAGCAGCGTCATCAGCCCCTTTATCGGTCGAGGCTTCAAACATATTCACTGTCTTGAAGCCACTGCCTTCAACTCTAGAAATCGAATGATCAGTCAACAATGGAACATCATCGACAACAGTAATTGGCAAGGTAATCTCAGCGGACTCATCTCCATCAAAATCTGTCGCTTTGATTGTAAAGTCGATTTGGACGCTGTTTTCACCCGCACCGTCTGGATGATCAAGAGGTTTAAGTAATTCAAATTGATAGCTGTTGTCTGATATATCAAAAACAATTCTAAATACTGGCTCATGACCATTTTCAGTCATTGCTGTATAAGTGAACGTCGTGCCACTGGTTTGTACAGCAGCCCACTCAAGCGCTTCGCCGTCAGCAGATAAGCCATCTAACGTATCATTTGCATTCGTTAACTCATATTCCACAACGCTGTCAGCGCCTTCAGTGATAACGAAGTTACCGTTGATCGTGGTGTCTTCAGAGCGATCCGAACCGATACCCACTAGGTTATCTTCGTCGACAGATGTTTCCCCTGTCGTCCCCGTTAGTACAGGTTGATCATCAATGACTTCAATTGGCAGGCGAACAGCAGGTGAGGTGTCGTTGTCTTTATCGATCGCAACCACATCAAACGGAATGGTCAACGTATCGCTGTTTTGTGCATGGTCCAAAGCTTTAAATTGGGTGTAAGTGTAATCACCGTTGTCAGACAGCACTAAAGTAAAGATCACTTGACCCCCAGCCACACCTTGATAAGTGGTCGCGCCAGCAACGCCGTTCACCTCAGAAATCGTCACTGCTTGACCGTTAGACGTTAGAGCATTTTGTGTATCAGTTATATTCACCAACTCATAGGCAACAACACCATCAGCCCCTTGTGAGGTGACAAAACTGCCTGTCGCAACAGCGACTGCACCTGACGAATCAGAACCTGCTGCCGTGTCATCTTCGTCAACGACAAACGTGCTTGATGGGTCAATAGATCGAATAGTTGGGCTATCATCGCCAATCGTCACAGGCAAGGTAATGCGGTCGGTGTCGCCATCGGTGTCGGTCGCCACCACGGTGAAATCAAGGTGTTCACTGTCGCTGTTGGCATCATGGTCAATCGGACCTTTCAACTCAAAGGTGTAGCTGCCGTCTGGGCGTAGCGTCAGGACAAACACGTCACCCTCCGCGCTGGAAGCCGTGTACGTCGCCACACCATTGGCATCAATGGATTCAGAGAGCGTGACCGCTTTGCCCTGAGAGGTCAGGCCATCAATCGGGTTAGTGGTCAGGTCAAGCTGGTAGCTCACGACCTTATCCGCACCTTCAAGTGTGGTGAAGTCTCCGTCTTGACTCACGCGTGTCGCGTCTGGGCTAGTGCCACTGGCTAAGTCATTCTCATTGAGGATTAACGCCTCCGCCGAGGCGATGTTCGGGCTATCATCGCCAATCGTCACAGGCAAGGTAATACGGTCGGTGTCGCCATCGGTGTCGGTCGCCACCACGGTGAAATCAAGGCGTTCACTGTCGCTGTTAGCGTCATGGTCAATCGGACCTTTCAACTCAAAGGTGTAGCTGCCATCAGGACGCAACGTCAGGACAAACACGTCACCATCAGTGCTTGAAGCCGTGTAGGTCGCCACACCATTGGCATCAATGGATTCAGAGAGCGTGACCGCTTTACCCTGAGAAGTCAGGCCATCGATCGGGTTGGTGGTCAGGTCAAGCTGGTAGCTCACGACCTTATCCGCACCTTCAAGCGTGGTGAAGTCTCCGTCTTGGCTCACGCCCGTCGCGTCCGGGCTAGTGCCACTGGCTAAGTCATTCTCATTGAGGATCAACGCCTCCGCCGAGGCGATGTTCGGGCTATCATCGCCAATCGTGACTGGCAGCGTGATGCTATCGGTGTCACCATCGGTATCGGTCGCCACCACAGTAAAGTTAATCAGCTCACTGTCGCTGTTGGCGTCATGGTCAATCGGACCTTTCAGTTCAAAGGTGTAGCTGCCATCAGGGCGCAACGTCAGCACAAACACGTCGCCATCAGTGCTTGAAGCCGTGTACGTCGCGACGCCATTCGCATCAATGGATTCAGAGAGCGTGACCGCTTTGCCCTGAGAAGTCAGGCCATCAATCGGGTTGGTGGTCAGGTCAAGCTGGTAGCTCACGACCTTATCCGCACCTTCAAGCGTGGTGAAGTCTCCGTCTTGGCTCACTCCCGTCGCGTCTGGGCTAGTGCCACTGGCTAAGTCATTCTCATTGAGGATTAACGCCTCCGCCGAGGCGATGTTCGGACTATCGTCGCCAATCGTCACAGGCAGGGTAATACGGTCAGTGTCACCATCGGTGTCGGTCGCCACCACAGTAAAGTTAATCAGCTCACTGTCGCTGTTGGCATCATGGTCAATCGGACCTTTCAGCTCAAAGGTGTAGCTGCCATCAGGGCGCAACGTCAGCACAAACACGTCGCCATCAGTGCTTGAAGCCGTGTACGTCGCCACACCATTGGCACCGATGGATTCAGAGAGCGTGACCGCTTTGCCCTGAGAAGTCAGGCCATCAATCGGGTTGGTGGTCAGGTCAAGCTGGTAGCTCACGACCTTATCCGCACCTTCAAGCGTGGTGAAGTCTCCGTCTTGGCTCACTCCCGTCGCGTCTGGGCTAGTGCCACTGGCTAAGTCATTCTCATTGAGGATCAACGCCTCCGCCGAGGCGATGTTCGGGCTATCGTCGCCAATCGTCACAGGCAGGGTAATACGGTCAGTATCACCATCGGTGTCGGTCGCCACCACGGTGAAATCAAAGCGTTCACTGTCGCTGTTGGCATCATGGTCAATCGGACCTTTCAGCTCAAAGGTGTAGCTGCCATCAGGGCGCAATGTCAGTACAAACACATCACCGTCCACACTGGAAGCCGTGTAGGTCGCCACACCACTCGCATCGATGGACTCAGAGAGCGTGACCGCTTTGCCCTGAGAAGTCAGGCCATCAATCGGGTTAGTGGTCAGGTCAAGCTGGTAGCTCACGACCTTATCCGCACCTTCAAGCGTGGTGAAGTCTCCGTCTTGACTCACGCGTGTCGCGTCTGGGCTAGTGCCACTGGCTAAGTCATTCTCATTGAGGATTAACGCCTCCGCCGAGGCGATGTTCGGGCTATCGTCGCCAATCGTCACAGGCAAGGTAATACGGTCAGTATCACCATCGGTGTCGGTCGCCACCACGGTGAAATCAAAGCGTTCACTGTCGCTGTTGGCATCATGGTCAATCGGACCTTTCAGTTCAAAGGTGTAGCTGCCATCAGGGCGCAACGTCAGGACAAACACGTCACCATCAGTGCTTGAAGCCGTGTAGGTCGCCACACCATTGGCATCAATGGATTCAGAGAGCGTGACCGCTTTGCCCTGAGAAGTCAGGCCATCAATCGGGTTGGTGGTCAGGTCAAGCTCGTAGCTCACGACCTTATCCGCACCTTCAAGCGTGGTGAAGTCTCCGTCTTGGCTCACGCCCGTCGCGTCCGGGCTAGTGCCACTGGCTAAGTCATTCTCATTGAGGATCAACGCCTCCGCCGAGGCGATGTTCGGGCTATCATCGCCAATCGTGACTGGCAGCGTGATGCTATCGGTGTCACCATCGGTATCGGTCGCCACCACAGTAAAGTTAATCAGCTCACTGTCGCTGTTGGCATCATGGTCAATCGGACCTTTCAGCTCAAAGGTGTAGCTGCCATCAGGGCGCAACGTCAGGACAAACACGTCACCATCAGTGCTTGAAGCCGTGTAGGTCGCCACACCATTGGCATCAATGGATTCAGAGAGCGTGACCGCTTTACCCTGAGAAGTCAGGCCATCGATCGGGTTGGTGGTCAGGTCAAGCTGGTAGCTCACGACCTTATCCGCACCTTCAAGCGTGGTGAAGTCTCCGTCTTGGCTCACGCCCGTCGCGTCCGGGCTAGTGCCACTGGCTAAGTCATTCTCATTGAGGATTAACGCCTCAGCATGGGTTATCGAAGGCGCATCATCGACAATATTTACAGAAATATTTTGGGCAGCAGTATCACCATCATTATCTTTGGCAATAACCGCGAAATTCAATGTTTGATCATCAGCATTCACCGCATGATCAATTGGTCCTTTTAACTCAAATGAGTAGGTACCATCTCCATTTATTGTCAGGACAAATACATCCTGAGCAGAGGTTGAAGCGGTATAGGTATAAGTATTTGTTGCGCTGTCATAGGTTTCGCTCAGTGATACCGCCAAGCCATCGGACTTCAAACCCGCTACTGGATTAGAGTTCGTATCGAGTCGGTATTCAACCACCGTATCTGCACCTTCAGTTACAGTAAACTGACCGTTTGCCGTCAAAGAAGCCGCGTCTGGTGAGGAACCTGAAGCGAGGTCATCTTCGTCAAGAGACAAAGCGTCAGCACCGCTAATCGTCGGTGCATCATCTTTCACTTGGATGAGAATCTTGCCTGCTTGTTCAGAACCCGTACCACCAGCTAATTCAGAACGGTCACCATCCGCATCAACCGCGTAAACTGGGAGTTCAATCGTCAATGACTCATCGCTCACACCTAAATGATCAAGCTGTTCAAACAAGGTAAATTCGTAATCACCCTGCGCAGGTGAATCCACCTTAATTTCGAACACTGTGACACGGCTTCCGTTGAGCTCAATCACACCTTCATACGTTCGAACACCGTTCTCATTAGCCTTTATCTCAAGGGTGACCTGCTGTCCCTGTGAAGTCAGTGAGCCATCGATATTGAACTCGCTTGGCTCCAGTTCAAAGTGATCGATAATATCGCTGCCTGCGGTGGCTGTAATAGAACCACTACCCGAGACTGCTACTGTGCCGACTTGCGAACCACCAGCGACACCTGATTCATCAAGGCTCAACCCATCAACATTGGTAATAACAGGGTTGTCGCCGTCAGTAATCTCAATATTAATGTCATTAGTTACCGTATCCTGATCGTAATCTACGATAGTGGTAGGCAGCGAAAGAGAAATCGTATCAGAGCCATTGTGTTCCAGAGGTTTAAACTGCTGGTACTCATACTGCCCCTGCGTATCAACGCTAACCGTCAGTACGGTCTCCCTGAACCATCAGCCGTTAACGTAATTGTTGTCCCGTCATCTGACAGCGTTGCCGTCGTGGTTTGATTATCACTGAGTAAGCCATCAAATTGCTGAAGTGCAGAACTGTCAAACCTTACTGAGGCCAGTGCATCACTGCCAATTTCAACGAATTCACCTTGAATCAAGGTTGAGTCAGACTCGACGTTCTGAACATTGGTCGTTTGAGGTGTTGGATTAACGCCATCGCCGATTGAAACCTGTGCATCAATCGGTGCTTGGATGGCATTGCCACCAGAATCAGCACCAGTAATTCCAAAGCTGACTACGATCTGATCATCGCTGATCGCGACTTGTCCACCACCAACAGAATCTAGATGATCAATAGGTTGGCTTACTGTTGTGGTCAGTTCTAGGCTGACATCTTTGCCAACCGAGGTGGTATCAATATCAATGCGCAGTACTTCGCCTTGGTCGTTGACACCAATAATCGCATTTTCAGCGGCGTCATAAGTAAACGTAACGGCTTCGCCTGACGAGCTAATATCAGAGTTGAGTTCAGCCAGCAGACTGGCGAGGGATGCCGATTCAGGGGTAAAACTAGCAGCATCGAGGGGAAGATCGCCCGCGAAAATAGTGACTGTTGTTGTTGCTGTTTGTGGGTATGTGCCACCTGATAGAGAACCTTCTGTCAAGGTTTCTGAAATGCTTTGACCGCCGGCAGCAAATACTAACGTTCTTAGCTCATCCTCTGTCTCTTCTGCATCGTCTTGTGCTTGCGCAGATGTTTCGAAGAAAGTGCTTGCCAACACCTCGGTACCATTATAGTCAATAGTAACAAAGCCTCCATTAGCCGAACTAGCGCCACCAGCTCCTGCTGCTGTCGCTTCTAGAATTTGAGTCGGGTCAGCCCCTTCCAAAATTGCGTCTTGAATCGCTGCAATATCACCCTCACTCAACGCATCGTCGCCGATTTGAGTAAAGTCAAATCCAATGTCGCCGTTCACTTGTTCAGTATGCCAAGCGTTACCAGCAACATTATCCAACTCTAAAGAGATAGTATTTTCATCTACAAATGAAGCGACACCGCCAGCATTCAGTACCACAGAAGCATGACGAGCGGTGATCATTATTTCATTCGACTGGATAGTCTCGCCTTGAACGACTTTTCTCGCAGTACCATCTGGCTTAACGGCAATGACGTCACCATTTACTTCTTCTACGATACGAGCCTGGCGTACAATTTCGACTTCCATACTTATCCCCTCAATCTGACTAAGCCAGTCAACAGCAATTAAGAAATTTAATAATATTTAACGAGCGTATTGGCGACAAAAATATCAAAATTTGTACGTGATTCCAGTGCTTATTACCGCATTAGGGCCATTGATCGTTATTAGAGTAAGTATAGTCCGAATCACACACCACTTAGCCTTAGCTAACTGCATGATATTCAACAATTAACTCAAAACCACACTCAAATTTCTCACAAGTGAGAAATTTGAGTAAAAATTACCTTAAACCTCAAAATAGGGCTTTGAAAAACACAGCCTTTGATAGATAACTCTTCAAGTAAATAAAATACTATACGGACATTGATGTCTCTATGAATGACAAAATTCAGCGATACTTGGCTAATGGAAGAGAAGTTTTCGCACACTTACCCAATTTGTTTCCCATCGCAGGCCTATTCGGTGCGGTCTTTATCGTATCCTTGATTTGGAACTATCACCAAACGCGAGAACAAGCAATCCTCGACGGAAAACACTCCGTGACCACGCTGGAGAACTATATCGACCGAGTCGCTAGCGATTTAATTGTCCTAAAGCAAAATGTAACCACTTTATGTAGCGAAGCAGATAAGCTCGCCCTTCGCGCTCATATGTTTCATTCTGATATGATTAAAGAAATTGGTTTGTATAACGGGTCCAATGTCTACTGCACCAGTAACGAAGGACGAACTCGTATTCGTTTATTTTCTTCGGTGTTGCAACGAATTTCAGACTCATCAAATAACATCACCATTTCTCTGACCAAATCTAAGAGCAAACTCAATTCATTTTTCATTTATGTCTCTTCCAATGACGGAACAGGCATAAACGCCCTATTGCCACCTGTCCAGTTTCTTCAGCAAACGTCCTCACTGTTAGATAAGCAACATTACGGGTATCAGATTCAAGTCCTCAATCGAAGTATTCAAGGGCAACATCAGATTTCTGGATATATGACGACTCCGTTTAACTTTTCATCACAACTCTATCCGTTGTCTGTCAAAATCCAACTTGATAGCGCCGCCTATCTTTATCACTACCAACAAAATATTTGGCTGATCGTGTTATTCGCTTTCGGCCTGTCACTGATTTATATCCTGCTTCGGCATCACACTCTTGTTAGACATTCGATTGAGTTCTGCCTGAGTAAGGCCATTAGCGAACGTCAAATCGAACTGTACTTACAACCTATTGTGGATATCGAAACACGTAACGTCGTCGGTAGTGAAGCCTTACTGCGTTGGGAACATCCATTGAAGGGCAGTATTTCTCCGGAAATTTTTATTCCCTTGGCAGAGAAATTGGATCTTATTGATGACTTAACTCGTCACACCTTTCAATCAGTAACAGAGTTTTTATCACAAAATGGTCCTAGCCTAGGCAATCATTATATTAGTATTAACCTAAGCCGCACATCGTTACTCAAACCCGACTTTATGGCCTTTCTCAAGTCTTATGCGCAAGAAAAACCGGCTTTTGTGTCGCACATTCTGCTAGAAGTCACGGAAAACCTCGATTTCCCTGCAGAGCAACTAAAGGACGCACTCAGTTCTCTACAACAAATAAGCCAGCTCGGATTCGAAGTCGCAGTCGATGATTTTGGTACCGGATACTCTGGGTTGAATTTGATAAGACAGCACAAGTTTAATGTGATGAAAATAGATAGAGTTTTCATTAATAGCTTAGGCGAAGACACCCAAATCAAACCTGTAATCCAATCGATGGTGAACTTAGCAAAAGAGCTCAACATTAAAATTATTGCTGAGGGAGTAGAAAACGAACTTCAAATCAGCCAATTAAACGAACTTGGTGTCCGTTACATCCAAGGCTTTTACTATTCAAGACCAATAAAGCCTGAGGCACTTGTTGAATACACTGTCACTCCGTTTAGCGTACGCTTTGCCCATCGTTATGTCTGTTACTAAAAAGGAGCCAGCAGCACTCGCTCCTTTTGTCTTTCCATTGAGAATGGTTATGCCACACCATGACCTTTGGAGGCGACCCAAACCCGATACCACTGTTCACGCGTAAGCTCAATATCCATCGCTTCAAAAGCGCTTTTCACGCGTTCAATTTTTCCTGAACCAATAATTGGCAGAGGTCGCGCTGGTAGTCGACTTACCCATGCGTAGATGATTTGATCGATACTCTGCGCACCGACTTCACATCGGATTGCTTCTAGCACATCACGAACACGTTGCGCCTGCTCGGTTGCACCAGTAAAGATGTTCCCTCCACCGAGACAAGACCATGCCATTGGTCGCACGCGCTTCATTTGAAGCTGATCTAATGTACCATCATGGGCAACCTCAAAATTCAGTGGATTGATTTCAATCTGGTTAGTAACGAGCGGTTTCGCCACGCGTGACTGTAGAAGATCAAACTGACTTGGAGTGAAGTTAGACACGCCAAAGTGCTTCACTTTGCCAACTTTATGCAATTCACTAAACGCATCAGCCACTTCATCCGCATCCATCAGTACATCTGGTCTGTGGATAAGCAGCACATCGATCTGATCTATGTTCAGGCGTTCAAGCGAATTGTTTACAGATTCATAAATATGCCCCGCACTGGTGTCATAATGGTTGACCTTGCGTAGAGGAAATTTGTCGGTACAGAGCTTAATATCACACTTAGTGACAATCTGGAGCTCATCGCGAACGGAAGGATCTAGCTTCAACGCTTCACCGAATAGCGATTCACATTCGTAATTGCCGTAGATATCGGCGTGGTCGACCGTGGTAATACCTAACTCAATGTGTTGCTTGAGAAAAGACAATCGTTGCTGAGGCGTCATACCCCATTCTGCAAGACGCCAGTAACCCTGAACCAGTTGAGAAAACTCTGGGCCTTGCGGCGCAATTGTGACTTTAGACACCATCACTTACCTCCTAATAAAAACTGCCTTTACAGTATTCTTGTTTAATTCAATGCTCAACGTATACTGACAACAAATTCGAACCAGAGTACGAAAAATTGAGTTTCTCCAAACGGCTAAAACAATTGATTGGTGAAGAGTCAGTTTCTGGCTTTGCCCGCCGAGTCGAACTTTCAGAGGCCCTTATTCGCAAATATCTCAACGGCAGTGAACCTAGTTTGTCGAAAGCAAACCAAATAGCCATGAAAGCCAACTGTTCACTTGAATGGCTGGCCACTGGCTGCGGGTACCTATATAGACAAGCGGAAGTGGTCGACATGGATGCCTATGTAGTAGCCTATCGATACGTTCATGGTTTTGAGCCCAAAGACCATGAACAACACCGCCATGTCATTGCAGGCTATCAATATCTGCGAGGCCACAAAAAAGCCGATGGCTACCTGGATGAATCTGCCATGGTGCAATTTTTAAATCTGCAGATAAAGGCACAACGCTGAAACTGTCATTTGCATAATACAAAGGATGACTACTGTGATATTGAGCAAACTTTAGGGCGTAGACTAAGGGAATGATGTCAGCTTGAAGAAATCGGCTTAACCTTGTTGAAACAACAATCAAGGAATGAACGTGAAGCCAACACATCTCTCTCTTGCTGTGCTGACTGCCTTAATCAGCTTATCAAGCTTAGCCACGCCGACTCTTACCATTTCAACCACCACCACAAGTCGGGACTTCCCTTTAAGCGCATCGGATCCATTGGTCCTGCCTCTCAAAAAAGAAACTTATCAAGTTAATATATCTGGGATTGGTGGTACGTGCCCATCAGTAGCAGAACAGAAAGTTAAGTTTCGTAAGCCACTCAACCTGAATTGCAGCAGCGACACTGAATTATCGGTTAACATCCGCTTCAGTGGTGATTACTCCTTTGCCTACGATGATACTCAACACACAATAACAATCGCTCGAGAAACTAAGAAAGTGGCAGCCAAGACGTTTACCCGCCCTATCCCCGATGTTGTTTGCGAGCAATACAAAGGGGGAGAGGTGATACTCTCTTTAGGTGGCACCTTCAGTGACGGTACTCAATTAAGAGAAGCATTTTCAAATCAACTCCTTACCGTACAAAACAACCAAGTCAGATTAACGCCCTCCCCGAACAGTGGTGGACTTGTTCTACTTGAACAGGCCGACACCAGCGCTTCCTCTGCGCAATTCAACTATCGAAACGCCAATATCTATTTCGCGATGGTAGATCGATTCAACAACGGAGATACATCCAATGACCACAGCTATGGTCGAAAGAAAGATGGCAAACAAGAGGTAGGCACTTTTCATGGAGGGGATCTCAAAGGACTAACTGAAAAGCTCGATTATATTCAGAGCCTTGGCACTGACGTGATCTGGCTTTCTCCTATCGTAGAGCAAGTCCATGGCTTTGTCGGTGGTGGAGAGAAAGGCAGTTTTCCATTCTACAGCTACCATGGCTACTGGACTCGTGATTTCACTAAAATTGACCAAAACTTTGGTAATGAAGAAGATCTAAAACAGTTGGTCACACAGGCTCATAAGCGCGGTATGCGTATCTTCCTAGACGCCGTGGTCAATCATTCAGGTTACTCGACACTGGCAGACTTACAGTTCGACAATATAAACGTTGTTAACACCGAAAATATGCCCGATAAATGGCAAGACTGGGTGCCCAAATCAGGGCAGAACTGGCATAGTTTTAATGATTCGGTTGAATACATAAGTTCAAACTGGCATCAGTGGTGGGGTAAAGACTGGGTTCGTGCAGGGTTGCCAGGCTACAGCAAACCCGGCTCAAGCGACATCACAATGACACTGGCTGGCTTACCTGATTTTTTAACCGAGTCTAAGCAGCACGTAACGCCACCAGAATGGTTACTCAACAATCCAGGAACCCGCGTTCAAGCACGCGAAAGCTACACTGTATCTGACTACCTCATCGAGTGGCAAACCGACTGGGTAAAGCGATTTGGTATTGATGGGTTTCGAGTTGATACCGTTAAACACGTTGAAGGAGATGTGTGGAAACGGTTGAAAAGCGAGGCAACAAACAGTCTTGAGCAATGGCGTACCAACAATAACCAGACCGGACAGCCTTTCTGGATGCTGGGAGAAGTATGGGGACATTCTGCTTACCGCTCTCCTTATGCTGACCAAGGTTTCGATGCGCTAATCAACTTTGATATGCAGAAGAAACTCGACAAAGGTGCCGCTTGCCTGAGCCAAATGCAGGAGACCTATCAAAACTACGCTGATTCAATGCAAGAAACGCCAGACTTTACCCCTGTCAGCTACATGTCTTCACACGACACAGAACTGTTTTTCAGTCGCTTCAACTCATTTGAGATGCAGCGTAACGCCGCCAACGCTTTATTACTTAGCCCCGGCGCTGTTCAGGTTTACTACGGTGATGAAGTGGGAAGAGAGTTAGGCCCCTATGCTGATGACTTCCATCAAGGCACTCGCTCTGACATGCTGTGGAAGCTAAGTAAAGAACGCCAACAGCTTCTCAAGCACTGGCAAACGTTAGGCCAGTTCCGTCAATCCCATCCTGCAATAGGAGCTGGTGTACACAAAGAAATTGGCAACAATTCAGCCTATGTTTTCTCTCGGAGTTTGGAAGGCGACACGGTGGTTGTAGGTTTCGTTGGTAAATAAATATACAAGGGCTATCTACCGAGAGCCCTTGTTCAAATTAGCCAGATTAAGGTTCGTAGTTTGGATTGATTAATGAATATCGATATTGCTGATCTTTCTGTCCTTCCGCTGCAATATAAAGTAAGAACAGTCCTGTATGACCGATGCCACATTTGAGATCGCAAGGGACCTCATAATCTAGCTTCAAAGCAGGTGGAGGTGATGTACTATCGACCTTTACATCAATCGGGTCTTGGTTCATCTCATTGCGCGAGTCATCGTACTTGGGCAGAGTGTAAATAAACAAATCACTCTCGCTTTGGGCTGCGTGAGTCCATGGGGATAAAGCCAAGCATAATATGACAGTCCAGATACTCTTTGACGTTCGCTTCATGAATCATTGGGGTCGATAAGTTTGATTGCCATAATATATTAAACAGTGTTCAATTAAACCCCTAAAACGAAAAAAGCTCCCGACTTGGGAGCTTTTCTTACCAATAAGGATAGGTTATTTGTTACGACGAGCTTCTACCGCATCGGCTAACTGGCGAAGAACCTTTTCAGTGTCTTCCCAACCAATACACGCATCAGTGATAGACTGACCATAAGTTGGCGCTTGACCATCAACAAGATCTTGACGACCTTCAACAAGATGCGACTCAATCATTACACCAAAAATAGCCTCTTCACCTGCAGAAATTTGACCCGCTACATCTTCCGAAACCAACATCTGGCGCTGGTACTGCTTCGAGCTGTTCGCATGGCTAAAGTCGATCATCACCTTCTGAGGCAGACCTGATGCTTCAAGTTCAGATTTAATCGCACCCACATGTTCAGCGCTGTAGTTAGGCTCTTTTCCACCACGTAGGATGATGTGACAGTCTGGGTTACCAGCAGTTTCAACGATTGCAGAGTGACCGTACTTAGTGACTGACAAGAAGTGGTGAGAAGCACTCGCACTGCGGATTGCATCCGATGCAATTTTGATGTTGCCATCCGTGCCGTTTTTGAAGCCGACTGGGCAAGAGATACCTGAAGCCAGTTCACGGTGTACCTGAGATTCAGTCGTACGTGCGCCGATAGCACCCCAGCTGATTAAGTCTGCAACATACTGCGGAGTGATCATATCGAGGAATTCACTCGCCGTTGGTAGGCCAAGATCAGTGAGATCCAGCAGCAACTTACGACCCATGCGCAGGCCATCATTAATCTTAAACGTGTCGTTCAAGTACGGGTCATTTATCAAACCTTTCCAGCCCACTGTTGTACGTGGCTTCTCAAAGTAAACTCGCATCACGACTTCTAGACGGTCGCCCAGCTCATCACGCAGTACTTTCAATCGTTTACCGTATTCAATTGCCGCTTCCGGATCGTGAATAGAACAAGGACCAACGATAACCAGAAGTCGGTCATCATCGCCATTTAAAATTTTAGAGATTGCTTCACGAGAGCGAAAAGTCGTTGAAGACGCAGTTTCAGTCGCCGGAAACTTCTCTAAAACAGCTACTGGCGGTAATAATTCTTTTACTTTGCTAATTCGTACATCATCAGTCTGGAACATTGCTACGTCTTCCTATTTATCTTGGCTTGAACACCGCACCAAAAATCAGTGGTGCATAAATGCTCTGTTTTGTTTTTCGTCTTCCCTGTAACTTATCTATCAAAAACGATGCTTGCAACCACTTTTTTCAACAAAAGGCAATATTTCTTCTATTTTTACATTTTACACTCAATGTAAACTTTAAATTACATGCGATTTAAAGTGAGCAATATCAGGCTTTCAAGCTCTATTTGAAGCACGTGAGATGCAATATCCCTTTGATATTGTTAAGGTGTTAATATAAATAAACGCAAATAAAGAATCGGCATGAACGCCATCGATTTTACACACGTCAACAAGTGGTACGGCCATTTTCAAGCACTAAAGGATATTAATCTTTCAGTGAAAAAAGGAGAAAAGCTGGTCGTTTGTGGTCCTTCAGGATCAGGCAAGTCAACCTTAATTAGAGCCATCAATGGGTTGGAAACCATCTCAACAGGCAATGTTCAGATATTCGGCCAACCTATATCCGCTGCACCGCCGGGGAAAGTCGGCATGGTTTTTCAGCATTTTAATCTTTTTCCTCATTTAACCGTATTAGATAACCTGACGTTGGCACCAGTGCGCACATTGAAACATTCGAAACAGCAAGCCATCGATACTGCCATGCAGTTCCTTAAGCGCGTCAATATCTCGGAACAAGCACACAAGTATCCCGTTCAACTGTCTGGCGGACAGCAACAACGTGTCGCCATTGCACGCTCTTTGTGCATGAAACCCGAGATTTTGTTGTTTGATGAACCAACCTCTGCTCTGGATCCAGAGACCATTAAAGAGGTTTTGCAGGTCATGATTGACTTGGCCTCCGATGGCATAACCATGGTGTGTGTGACGCATGAAATGGGCTTTGCCCGTGAAGTTGCCGATAGAGTGATATTTATGGATCAAGGAGAAATATTAGAAATGGCCACCCCAAAACAGTTGTTCAGTGCGCCTCAACATCCGAGAACACAACAATTTCTTGAGCAAATTCTGAGTCACCAATGATCAGCCGAATTTTTAAGCCTGTGTTATCAGCCTTCGCTCAAATCATACTACTAGGCTTGGGGCTATGGTGGCTACTGGATTCTGGGGCGAAAGCGATAGACTACCAATGGCAATGGCATCGAGTACCTGACTATCTCGCCTTCTATGAAGATGGCCAGTGGTGGCCTGCTGAACTGCTCGAAGGCTTGTGGATCACCATCCAAATATCAACGTGGAGCCTTTTTTTTACTCTGCTGATTGGTATGTTGACGGCCTTCCTCAAGCTTTCACAATCGATTGTAGGTCGAGCCATTGCAAATACTTATATTGAACTGATTCGCAATACGCCGCTTTTGGTTCAAATTTATCTGTTGTACTTCATCTTTGGGCCAGTGATAGGCCTAGATAGATTTGCGACTGCGATTTTGGCGCTATCGCTTTTCCAAGGTGCCTACACCGCTGAGATTTTGCGTGGAGGCCTGAACAGCATCTCTAAAGGTCAGTTTGAGGCGGCTAAATCCCTAGGGCTCAGTCCTTTCTCTACCTATTACGACGTTATCTTCCCGCAATTACTGCAAAGAACGTTACCGCCTTTGACCAATGAGGTGGTTTCTCTGGTTAAGAACTCGTCAATTGTCAGTGTAATGGCCATATTCGACCTAACAACAGAAGGAAGGAATATTGTTTCGGAGACCGCGATGCCATTTGAGATTTGGTTTAGCGTCGCAGCGATATATCTTTTGCTCACACTCTCTCTATCGGCAATCTCCGCTTGGCTAGAACACAAACTTGGCGCCCAATGGCGTACCCACCAATAAGGAAATCAAATGAAACACTTAGGACAAAAGGTTCGCTCGTTAAGGGCATTCAAACAAACCATCACAGCACTAGTTGGGTTAGCTATTACACTCCCTACACTCGCCAGTAACACGCCAAATTTAGATAAGATTAACGAACGCGGTACGTTACGCGTCGGAATGTCGACCTTTGTTCCATGGGCAATGCGCGACAAGCAAGGGGATTTAATCGGCTTCGAGATCGATGTAGCTGAGCGACTTGCCGCAGATTCTGGCTGGAAAGTAGAATTTATACCTACTGCTTGGGATGGCATCATTCCAGCGCTGCTGGCGAAAAAATTTGACGTCATTATCGGCGGAATGAGCGTGACTCCCGAACGCTCCAAGAGCGTTTTATTTACCGCCCCTTATTCACACTCCGGCGTTCAGGTAGCAGCCAATAAAGAACTGGCTTCAGGCTTTTCTGAAATGAGCGATTTCAACTCTCGACGCGTTAAAATCGCTGCACGCCGCGGGGCGTTCACCGTGCAAGTCGCTCGAGAAGCTTTTCCAAAAGCTAAGATTCTTCAGTTCGATGATGATGCGCAAGCATTTCAGGAAGTCCTCAATGGTAACGCTCACGCTGTAATTGCTTCTAGCCCTAAACCTGAGCATGAAGCCGTGAAGAATGCCGACAAACTGTTTATCCCGTTTAATGAGCGCCTGTCTAAAGGCAACGAGGCGTTCGCCGTTCGTCTTGGTGAAAGCGACAAACAGGCCTTCTTCGACCAGTGGATACAAGCTCGTACCGACGATGGCTGGCTTGAGCAGCGTTATGAATACTGGTTTGCGACACTCGACTGGCAACAACAAGTGGCAACGGGTCAATAACTACATTGTGAGATCCCGAATAATTGGCGAGACATAAAGATTAGCAGGACGTTAGGTGAATAAATCGAATTTGATGACAGCCAGTGAGCACAATTTACACCGCTGGAACTTTAATAAACTTGATATCCTTTTATTGCTTGTTTTGGCTGTGTTTGGTTTGTGGCTTTACCAACGCGCTTCTATCGGAGTGAATTACACTTGGCGGTGGAGCGAAGCATTCACGTTAATCTTTACTTCACGCTCTGATGGGTCGTTGCCCTACTTCATTCAGGGTGTGATCTCGACATTACGGCTCAGTCTTTGGGGAATGCTATTGGCACTAACCTTGGGGACACTCATTGGTGTGGCGAGGCATTGTTCCATTTCCGTATTTCGCTCACTGGCCAATGTGTATATCCAGTTAATCCGAAATATTCCCCCGCTGGTCTTTGTGTTTATATTCTACTTTTTTATCTCAAATCAACTTATTCCAGCTATTGGGTTGGAAGGGATTCTAAGAGAGTACTCCGGAGAGTCGAACGCGTTGCAATCGATGTTGTTCGGACCTAAGCCCCTATGGGAGAACCTACTGTCTGGCGTGCTTTGTGTCGGGATCCTTTCCTCTGCCTATGTTGCTGAAATAGTGCGTTCAGGTTTGGCTGGCATAGCAAAAGGACAATGGGAAGCCGCGGACGCGTTAGGGCTTTCCACTTGGGCTAAGTATCGCTTGGTGATCGCCCCTCAAGTACTAGCCGCAATTACTCCTGCACTTGCTGGGCAAGCCATTTCATTGGTCAAAGATACCTCGATTGTTTCTCTGATTTCTATTCAGGAAATGACTTTCGTTGGCACAGAGATGGCAAACTCCTCCGGCCTTATTTTTGAGATTTGGCTGATAGTAGGCGCTACTTACCTGATATTTTGTCTGACGCTCTCCGCCTTGTTTAAAAAGCTTGAGCGTCATTCATTAAAACATCAAGCAAATGGCTAGACAGGTACTTCTCTCAAATCAAATAGTGTTCAGCCAATAACGCTGAAAACAGTAACATCAAGTGCCAGATAGAGAACTTAAATGTTTTGATGGCTTGTTTCTCGTCAGTACCAAATTTCAGCTGCCAAGCATGATAGACAAACAATGCAGACAGTATCGTCACACACACTAGATAGAAAACTCCCGCCATCCCGACCAATACAGGGAAAAGGCACACAATAAGTAACAATACGGTGTAAAGCAGTATGGATGTTTTTGTGTATTCCTCACCGTGTGTAACAGGCAGCATGGGTATATCGGCTTTGGCATAATCCTCTTTGCGATGAATCGCTAACGCCCAAAAATGTGGAGGCGTCCAAATAAAGATAATCATCACAAGCAACCAGGCATTGGCATGCATTTCACCCGTGACAGCAGTCCAACCTAGTAACGGCGGCATCGCACCAGCAATCCCCGCAATGACGATGTTTTGTGGGGTAGCGCGCTTTAAGTACATGGTGTAGACCACAGCATAGCCCAGCAAACTGGCAAAAGTCAGCCAAGCCGTCAACGCATTCACCCAACCATACAAGACCACAAATCCGGCGAGCCCGATTCCAGTGGCAAACGCAAACACGTTGCGCACATTGAGTTCACCCGACGGTAGAGGTCGCTTGTACGTTCGAGCCATAACTGCATCAATTCGTCGGTCAATCAGGTGGTTAAACGCTGCGGCAGAGCCTGCCATCAAGGCGATCCCCAGCATACCAAGAATCGACTGTTGCACAGGCAGTGATCCTGGCACCGCCAAGCACATACCGACCAAAGCCGTAAGCAGCATTAAAGCAACGACCTTCGGCTTAGTCAGAGTGAGGTAGGTTCGCCATAATGATCGGTCTTGTTCAGAGATGTGACTGATAGAATTACTCATCGCGAACTCTCCTTACGAAAAAATCGAGTGGAATGGGCATTAACAGTGACTTTCTGTCGCAGCAGATAATTGACATGGAGGACTGAAAGCAGCAACAAAGCAGCGACTAGATTATGCGCAACCGCCACCACAAGAGGTAAGCTAAGTAAGACATTAGCAATACCTAAACTGATTTGTACAGTCAGCAACACACCCACTTTGAAAGCAGCACTTGTTAGCTTAGGATGTCTGGCACATAGCAACGCACAAAGTAAACTGATCGACAATAGAGCCACCAGCACAGCACCAAATCTGTGCGTCACATGAATGGTCATCCTAGCGCCATAATCTAACGTGCCAAACTCGTAGGTTTCTTGTTTGGGTTGTATCAATTGAAAAGCGCGGTCAAAATCCAGATGCCCCATCCAGTTCCCTTCACAAACCGGTAAACTTGTACACATTAGGGCGGCGTAGTTGGACGACGTCCAGCCGCCCAAGGCTATTTGAATCACAACAAAACACAAAGTGACAGGGGCAAGAAACTTTAACCAACCCGATACATGAGGCACTGCTTCAAGGGGAGACTTGTGGTCAAGTAGACGCCAATACAGAAGCGCAAGTAAACAAAACAGCGTAAATCCACCAAGAAGGTGCCCCATTACCACCAGTGGCATCAACTTCATGGTTACCGTCCACATGCCCAAGAGCGCCTGAAAGACCACCACTAAAGAGATGACAATCGGTAAGCCATAAGGCAACGACTTCTCTTTAATCACTCGAAATGAAATAGCAAACACCAATAAACCCAGCGTGCCCGCAAAATAACGGTGGATCATTTCCAGCCAAGCTTTATTCGCTTCAACAGTGAGCTCTGGATACAAGGACTTTGCCAGTGCGATTTCTTGTTGATCGTTAGGTACAGTCAGTTGGCCATAACATCCTGGCCAGTCGGGACATCCTAGTCCAGCGTCAGCCAGTCGAGTATAGGCACCAAGCATGATGACGATAAACGTCAATACGAGACTTAGGCGAACTAAATTGGTCAATCCCATAACCACACTCCTTCCCTGCTGTTAGCCTACTCTTGATAACTTAAGTAGCTTCCTTAAGTCCGCCAGTACATCTTTGCTTTGGCGGACCAGATCGTCTTGTGATTCCACTTTGGGATACCGCATCACTAATTGGCCCAATGGGTCGACAATAACGTACTCAAAGTCAGACACAACCTGATGGAAGGCTTGATTCACTTTGATAGCTTCAAACCCACCCTTTTCCAGTACCGATATATCGCTGAGCTCAGAGACAAGCAGCACAGGCGCGACACGGCTCTGATATTTACCCAACGCCAAATGGCTTTGACCCAGCAAGTACACCTGCTTTTGGCAGAATTCATCACATTGCTGCGGAATCAAGTACCCCAATTGCCATTGCTCGCTTGCATAAGGGTTGCGGATTCCAAGCCCATCATAACTTTGCTTTGGTTCAATCAATTGACCTTTGTTTGTTACGCCAGACTCATACCAATGATTGGCGAGAAATGTCTTGGCAATGACTGCGGGCAAAGCAAACATTAGTACCAAGGCAATCAGAATGATTCTGCCTCTTGTAACTGGATCAGCCATCCTGACCTCCTTGTTTTAACGCTCTGATAAAAACCCAACCACTCAGCAGCACTAGGGCCACAGCCATACTAAACCACTGAAAGGCATATCCTGTGTGTTTAGCAGAACCCAGCGGGACAGGTTTCCAAGGCTGCTCATAGGGCCAATCTGACGTGCGGGGCTGTAAAATGTAAGGCTCTATTGGGTGCTGCCAATATTGTTCAAGGTCAGCAATGTTGAGATTTTGAATTCGATGCGGAACACCCGGCTCAATATACAGCTCATCACTCAGCGGATTTGAAGAGCGCTGGTAAACTCTCGCTTCTGATATTAGTGGGCTGTTCAGCCAGTCAACGTTGGGCAGGCTATCTCGTTGGCCCTTTGAAGCAATAAAACCACGCTCCACCAAAACCGCGCTATCAACCCCAAACTCCATAAGCTGATAGGCCAAGTAACCAACTTCACCTTGATAGGTCTGATTATCGAGCAATAGGTATTTTCCTTCGATGGGTCTTAGTTCAACGGTAACCCGCATACCCGTAAGATAGCGAGTATCGGTAACGTTTAGCTGAGTAATATCGATGGTAGGGGCCTGCTCTCTTGCATCGAGAAACCGCTCCATTTGCTGCTTTTCTTCTGCTCTCGATAGTTGCCACAAGCCTAAGTTGACCAAAATAGAAAAGGCAACCACAGTTAATAACAGACCAACCCAAAACGAGTACGACTTAATCTGAACTAATAAGGAAGACTTTATGGTATTCATCTTCAAGTCGCTATTGGTAGTGTTACTAGTGTTTATCATCGTAAACCTCGCAAGAGCGATGCTCGAAATGGTGAAAGGACCTCAGCCCGAAAGTGATGAGGAACCTCGCCAAGATAAGCCCATGAGTTATTACCTTGGCCGACGTGTGTTCCTCTCTGCACTCGCCGTTGTGTTATTGATCGCCGCCCTTCTTACAGGTCTTATTGAACCTAATGCGCGCCCTTACTAAGGGCGAACACACCTACAGTACATAAACAAAGACAAACAGACATAGCCAAACCACATCGACAAAATGCCAGTACCAGCTGCCTGCCTGAAACGCGAAGTGATCCTTAGGTGTAAAATGATCTTTTTGCCACACGGGCGAGCAGTATGATTAGGAACGTTGTCCCTAAGAAAACGTGCATGCCATGGAAACCCGTCAACAAGAAGAACGTGTTGCCATATATTCCTGATTGCAGAGTAAGATTCAGGTCCTGATAAGCATGAGCATACTCAACACCTTGGTAATAAAGGAAAAAGCCCGCCAGAACAATCGTAATTTCTAGCCATACAATCAGCGCCATGCGTTTGTTCTGCTCAAGACTCGTATGGGCCATATGCAAAGTGATAGAGGAAGTCAGAAGAATCAGGGTGTTTATCAGCGGAATTCCCTGCCATCCCATCGCTGTCGTTGTGACACCATCGGGTGTGGTCGTCAGTGGCCAAAGTGCTTCGAACGCAGGCCACAGAACCTCATGAGTCATCGCATTATTGCTCGCTCCGCCCAACCAAGGTACTGAGATCATGCGCGCATAAAACAGTGCCCCAAAAAAGGCGCCAAAGAACATCACTTCAGAGAAGATGAACCAACTCATTCCTTGCCTGAAGGAGCGAGAAATTTGCTCAGAATACTTACCTGTCATCGACTCGGTGATCACGTTGCTAAACCAACCTGCAAACATGTAGAGTAGGAACAGGAATCCAGCTAGAAGAATCAGCTTACCGAAGACACTGCCTTCGCCGCCTTCGGCCATGTTTTGCACAGTGACCCCTGCGCCAACCGCGATAAGAAACAGCGCAACCGCTCCGACAATTGGCCAGCTACTTTGAGCCGGAACATAATATGATTGATGTTTTGAACTCATGGCTTAGCTCCTTGCTGTGTGAGGTCGCCACTCGGCTCCATTCGTGCTACTTCAACGGGTTGAGGAACCTTATCCGTAATGTCGTAGAGGGTATACGACAGCGTTAACGTATGAATCGACTCCGGAATGTCTGGCTCAATGTAGAAGATCAAAGGCATCTCGGCTTTCGCCAGACTTTCCAGTGGTTGGTGATTAAAGCAGAAACATTCAATTTTATTGAAATAGGATGCCCCCATACCTGGTGATACCGAAGGGACGGCTTGACCGATCGTTGCCTTGGGTGACTGGTTTGTCGCTATGTAGGCCGTCTGAATCACTTCTCCAGGGTGCACATCCATTGACTGTTGCTTAGGTTCGAACAACCAAGGCATACCCTGATTTCTGTGGGCCATAAACTCAACTCGAATAAGACGTGATGTGTCAGGAACCATACCCTGTGGCTGTAGCGCAGACTCAGTATTGGTTTTTCCGTTGATTCCTAAAGCTTCGCACATCACGTCATATAACGGGACAAGCGCAAAACCAAAGCCAAACATCGCCACCACTGCTGCCAGCAGCTTTAAGGTTAATTGGTTATTGGATTGCTGTTGTCCATCCATAGCGCTTCCCTCAATCCACTTTCGGTGGGGTAGAGAATGTATGGTGCGGTGCTGGGCTTGGTACTGTCCACTCCAACCCTTCAGCACGATCCCACGGTTTCGCCTCAGCTTTTTCTCCTCCACGGATACACTTAATCACTAACCAAAGGAAAATTAGCTGAGACAAACCAAAGGCAAAACCACCAATCGACACTATCTGATTGATGTCGGCAAACTGAATTGCATAGTCAGGAATGCGTCGTGGCATCCCAGCTAAGCCAAGGAAATGCATCGGGAAGAATAAGACGTTGACCGAAATTACTGAGCACCAGAAATGCCACAAGCTCAACTTGTGGTCATACATATTCCCCGTCCATTTCGGTAACCAATAATAAGCAGCTGCCATAATCGAGAATACCGCCCCTGAGACCAACACATAATGGAAGTGCGCGACCACAAAATACGTATCGTGATACTGGAAGTCTGCAGGAACAATCGCCAGCATAAGCCCGGAGAACCCACCGATGGTAAACAGAATAATGAAAGCAATGGCAAACAACATTGGTGTCTCGAATGTCATCGCGCCCCGCCACATTGTAGCCACCCAGTTGAACACTTTGACCCCAGTGGGCACCGCAATCAGCATGGTGCAATACATAAAGAAGAGTTCGGCGAAAACGGGCATCCCTGTCGTAAACATATGGTGTGCCCAAACCAAGAATGACAAAAGCGCGATACTACAAGTGGCGTACACCATCGAGTGGTAACCAAACAATTTTTTACCACTGAACGCAGGAATGATGGCCGACACGATACCGAAAGATGGCAAGATCATGATGTACACTTCGGGATGACCGAAGAACCAGAAGATATGCTGGAACATCACAGGATCGCCACCACCCGCGGCATCAAAGAATGATGTGCCGAAGTACTTATCGGTGAGGACCATAGTCACCGCCCCTGCTAGCACCGGCATGACGGCTATCAACAAGAAAGCAGTAATCAACCAAGTCCAGACAAACATCGGCATTTTGAACCAAGTCATCCCTGGCGCTCTCATGTTGACGATGGTGACGATCACGTTGATTGCCCCCATGATCGAGCTGATCCCCATGATATGAACAGAGAACACAAATAGCGCGGTACTGTCAGGTCCATAAGTTGTAGAAAGAGGCGCGTAGAAAGTCCAGCCAAAATCAGGGCCCCCACCTTCCGTAAACAACGAAGCAATCAGGATTAGGAATGCAAAAGGCAAAATCCAAAAACTGAGGTTATTCATCCTTGGTAACGCCATATCTGGCGCGCCAATCATCATCGGAATCATCCAGTTGGCTAAACCAGTAAAGGCTGGCATAACCGCGCCAAACACCATAATCAAGCCATGTACGGTCGTCATCTGGTTAAAGAATTGGGGCTCGATCAGTTGTAAACCGGGTTGGAACAACTCGGCACGAATAATCATCGCCATCGCTCCACCGGTCAGAAACATAATGAAACTGAACCAAAGGTAAAGCGTCCCGATATCTTTGTGGTTGGTGGAATAAATCCAGCGGGCTATGCCAGAAGGCGCTTCGTGATGATCATGATCATCAATAGCAATCGCACTGTTTGCTCTTCCTAACTCGGCGTCAGCCGCTGGTGCTGATTTGATTGATTCAGAATTCATTGACTCAGGTTTGGACGTTTTCATTGTCCCTCCTTGGATGCCTTAAATGCATTCACATCGGATGCCTGCACCAACTCACCCGTACTGTTTCCTAAACCATTACGTTGATAAGTCACCACAGCCGCAATCTCTTTGTCCGAGAGCTGGTTGGCAAAAGCCTGCATAGCGGTGCCGGATCGACCGTTAACCACGATATCGATATGCTTGTCAACATCGCCCGTCGCAATCTTACTGCCTGTAATCGCTGGGAATGCCCCCGGAATACCCGCGCCACTAACCTGATGGCAGACGGCACATCGGTCGACATACACTTTTTCACCTATCGCCATCAATTCTTCTTGTGATAAGGATGCAGTGAGGGAAGCCGCTGCCTCTTGCTTTGCTTGCTCAATTTCAGCTTTTTTCGCTAGTAACCAAGCGTCGTATTTCTCTTCTTCCATGGCATGAACGACGACTGGCATGAAGCCATGAGCTCGACCACATAGCTCTGCACACTGACCGCGATATACACCCGGTTCATCGATGCGGGTCCACGCTTCGTTGATAAACCCTGGGATAGTGTCTTTCTTAACTGCAAAGTCAGGTACCCACCAAGAGTGAATTACATCATCGGAAGTCAGGAGGAATCGTACTTTTCGGTTGATTGGCAACACCAAAGGGTTATCAACTTCAAGAAGATAATGTGCGCCTTTGTCTTCTATACCGTCAATCGCTTTTTGGCTGGTTGCTAACAAGCTGAAATACTCGACATCTTCTCCGAAATAACTGTAGTGCCACTTCCACTGGGAACCGGTGATCTTTATCGTCAGGTCAGATTGAGAAGTATCCTCCATTGCAACCAGCGTACGGGTTGCCGGGATGGCCATGAGAATAAGAATGATGATGGGGATGACGGTCCAGATCACTTCCACTTTGGTGCTCTCATGAAAGTTGGCGGCCACTGCTCCTTTTGACTTTCTGTGGTAGTACATGGAATAGAACATTGCTCCGAACACCACAACAGCAATCGCGCAACAGATATAGAATATGAGCATGTGTAAGTCATAAACTTCATTACTGATACCTGTCACACCTTTGGTCATGTTCAAGGCGTTTTCTTCAGCATTAACTGAAGCAGCAAAGCCAACACACAACAAATTGAACAGTTGCCATAGTGAAACCTTTATTCTTTTCAAAAGACCTCTCCTCTGCCTGAGGCATCATCTCTGATGATTTAACCAAGGCGCCCTTTAGCAACAACGACGCAAAAAAGTCCTAATGGCCCAAAGGGTGCGGAAAATTCCTTGTAAACAGCAAATTCGATGTGATTTGTTATAGTTATGTTAATAAAAACTAGTTGGCGTTTACTAATAGTGCAAGAAAGTGCTAATGGAAATGTCGGTAATTTAACCAATATAAATTGAAGATTGATCACAATATTTGGTTTAGCGATTGCGCTCTCTCAAATGATAATCAATATCACTTAATATCCATCCATTAATCCCCAGATGTCATACACTTGGGATAACGTTAGTCAAAGGTAGAAATAAGTTATGATGGAACAAGTTACTCGTTGGTTGGAAAAAGATCCGGACCCACGTACTCGTGAAGAGCTTCAACACTTAATTGATGAAGAACAATATCAAGAACTAACAGATCGATTTAGTCAAAGGCTAGAGTTTGGAACAGCGGGTTTGCGCGGCAAGGTCGGCTGTGGTCCAAACCGAATGAATCGACTTGTTATACAAGAAACTGCTACAGGCCTAGGTCAATATCTGATTGAGCAGGTACAAAACGCAAAACATCGTGGTGTGGTGATTGGTTATGATGGCCGCCCAGATTCCAAGCAGTTCGCTCATGATACCACCTCTGTATTGACCGCTTTAGGTATCAAGGTGTACCTGACACACGATGTCGCAGCGACACCTATTGCTGCATTTGGTGTTCGTCATTTTAATGCCGCCGCTGCTGTTGTCGTCACGGCCAGCCACAACCCACCAGAGTACAACGGCTTTAAAGTGTATTGGGAAAATGGCGCTCAAATCATCCCTCCTCATGACTCTGGTATTGCGGGAGAAATCGACGAAGCCGCTACAAAACCCATCCCTCTGATGAACCTTGATGATGCAGAAAAGCATGATCTTCTCGTGTGGCTTAAAGAAGACTACTACGAGACTTATCGCCAAACGATGAATGGCAACCCACTGCTGGCTAATCATCAACAACCAGAAGCGGTTGGCGTAGCCTATACCGCAATGCATGGTGTGGGTGCTGACATGGCAGAAACACTGCTGAAAGATGCAGGCTTCACCAAAATCTACAGCGTTGCCGCGCAACGTGAGCCCGATGGTTCTTTTCCGACGGTGAACTTCCCTAACCCTGAGGAAGCTGGCGCCATGGATATGGTGGTCGCGTTGGCAAAAGCGAATAACGCCGACATCGCTTGTGCCAATGACCCAGACGCAGACCGTTTTGCGGTCGCTGCTCGTCGACCCGATGGCGAATACCAGATGCTAACGGGAGATCAGGTGGGTTGTCTATTTGGCCACTACCTACTTAGCCATACTGATGCAACTAAACAGTTGATTGGTAATACTATCGTGTCTTCAACATTGCTTGAGAAAATTGCACTTTCTCATGGCGCTGAGTACTACCAAACTCTGACGGGTTTCAAATGGCTGACTAATATCGCTATGCAAAAACAAACCGCAGAGAAACAGTTCCTGTTCGCTTATGAAGAAGCACTGGGCTACACAGTGGGCAATAAAGTGTGGGATAAGGATGGCTTGTCTGCTCTGGTCGCTTTCTCTCAGCTAACCGCCGAACTTAAGCGTCAGGGTAAAACGGTGTGGGATCAATTGGAAAACATTTATCGCGAGCACGGTATGTACATCAATGCTCAACATAGCACTGCGCTCGATCCAAAAGCCCCACCTGTTGGAGACAAACTACGAGCCGCGCAGCCAAGTCAAATCGCAGGCCGTAAAGTCGAAGTGATTGAAGATTTGAAACTTTCAACACGAACCTTTGCTGATGGCAACGCTGAATCTATTGACTTACCAGCTAGTGACGTTCTGATCTATCACCTTTCTGGCGGGGCACGTGTCATCGTACGTCCATCAGGTACAGAACCTAAGCTGAAGTGCTACTACGAAGTCGTCGAAGCATTTGCTGCAGCAGATAGCTTCTCCGTAGCGGAAGAAAAAGCGGAGCTTGCGCTGGATATGCTCATCAGTGAACACCAAACAAGTTTGGATCACTAAAGAGAAACCATCGAAAACACTGGTTTACAAAGCGGCTCGAATAGCCGCTTTTTCAATATCTTAATTCTTATTTCAACTCCAAGCACCCGCAAACTGACGAATATGGTAAAGTGCAGCTTCCACTTTCCTCTAGTGATTGAATCATCATGAAGACCATTTTATCTGTCACCCCTGTTGGGGTGCGTTATATGTTGCTTTCGGCGCTCGGTTTTGCCTTGATGTCAGCCTGCGTCAAATACGTGAGCAACTATGGTATTCCCTTGTTTGAAATTGTTGCAGCTAGGGCATGCGTTTCGTTGGTGATCAGTTATCTGGATGTTAAACGCAAACGTATTTCAGTGTGGGGACACAATAAGCCACTTCTTATGCTTCGCGGTGCAGTCGGCACAATCGCCCTAATGTGTGTTTACTATTCAGTCACAACCCTTCCTCTAGCAGAAGCCACCATCCTTCAATATGTGCACCCGGTGTTTACTGCCTTGCTTGGCGTGCTGTTCCTCAAGGAACGCATTCAGTTTTCAACCATGATATGCATCGCGCTTTGTTTAGTGGGTTTAGGTGTCATGGTTCAACCGAGCATGCAAACAGCCGATAGCTCAAACCTCCCGCTATTTAGCGTGATGATGGCACTACTCGGTGCGTTTGGCAGCTCTATTGCTTATGTTATTGTCCGTCGATTAAGCCAAACAGAGGACAGTTCAGTAATTATTTTCTACTTCCCACTGATGGCCCTACCTACTTCTATCGTTTTGCTCGGCGATGATTTCGTCTGGCCCAGTCTCTTTTTAACCACGATGCTAATTCTAGTCGGTGTTTTCACTCAGATAGGTCAGCATGGTTTAACCAAAGCGATGCAAACTCAGGCTGCGGGTAAAGCTTCGGCCTATTCCTACGTACAAATTGTTTTTTCTGCACTACTTGGTGCCTGGATATTCAATGAAGCACCTTCTAACTGGACCTACTTAGGCGGCTCACTGATTGTTATCGGTGCATTAATTAACGTTTTCGGCCATCAACTCAAGCCATCATTGCTTCGAGTAAAATAGCTTCAAATCAATACACGGGGTCTATACTTATATGAGTCAAGACAACCAAAGCGCCCCATGATGAATCTACCAATATGTTTTTGCCTGCTGATTCTGCTAACAGGCCTTAACAAAGCATTAGCGACTACTTCGGAGTTAAGGAATGAACATTTAAGTATTTGCGGAGATTCTATTGACTGGCCTCCCTATACTTACCTAGATGGAGAGGATGTGAAAGGTTTCGATCTAGACGTTCTGAACCACGTTTTGCTACCGCAAAGCATCACATTTAATTTTACCATGACATCATGGAGCCGCTGCCTCAAAGGGGCGAAGAGTGGCGAGTTTCAAATAGCAGTCAGCGCATCCCACTCAGAGGAGCGTGCCAAGCATTACCTATACACTGATTGGTACTACAATATCACGCCATACTACTTATACAAAAATCTCGATTTCCAAAAGGTCTATCCATCGATGATGTTGCAGAGCTAGACCAATACAAGGTGTGCGGCATTCATGGCTATAACTACGGCGACTTCCAACTTAAAGAAGTTGAACAGTACACACACAGCATGCACGAGCTCATCACAGAACTGAAACAGCAGCGATGCGATGTGATCCTTTCATGGAATGAGATACTCGATGGAATTCAAAGCGTTTGGGGCATTAATTACGTCAGCGAAGACATTGAGTCTAAGCCCATTCCAAATATGGCTAAGCATAAATTTCACATGCTGATTTCGAAACAGTATGAACATGCTTTGTCGCTTAAGAAGCTCCTCGATAAAGGCTTAAAAGAATTCCAAACCAAGTGAACTGGACGCAGAAGCGGAAGATATACGCGAGTTTTCGTCAACCATGGTCTCTATTGTGGTATCGCAGCGATATCTGGTATGTCTTACGTAAACAAGGCTCTCGGGCAGCCTGTATTTGCTGCCCCGACTTATTTGATCTACAGTAAACGCCTTCTCAACCCCGCTTTTTCAAGGATACGGGTTGAAATCTCTTCCACCGACAGTGATGAGGTATTGATGTAAGGAATGGCTTCACGTCGGAATAATGCCTCAACACTCTCCAATTCATTGATACACTGCTCGGTGCTGGCATATTCACTGCCCGCCAAGCGGTTCTCTCGAATTTCGGTCAACCTTTCAGGATCAATCGTCAGGCCAAACAGTTTATGACGATGGATTTCGAATTCTGGTAATAGTCTTAGGCGACGAATGTCTTCTTCAATGAATGGGTAATTCACGACTCTTAGGCCAAATTGCATCGCCATATAAAGACTGGTTGGTGTTTTGCCGCTTCGAGAAACACCCAGCAATATAATATCGGCCTCGTCCATGCCCTTGAGCGTAATGCCATCATCATGCGCCAAGGTGTATTCAATCGCCGCGATACGATCAAAATAAGTATCTGAATCTTTGCTCACACTACGCGAACGCTGTAGTTTGGGTTTGGGCTCAAGCTGAATGTCATCTTTGACTTGTTGGACAATACTCGCCAGCACATCGTAACTAAACGCAGGCGCTGTCAATAGTTTCTGCTTGATCTCTGGAATAACGATGGAAAAAAACACTAAAGGCTTCACACCAGTGTCTTGATACGATAGTTCAATCTCCTTCAGCAGATCCGCTAACTTGTCTTCACTTTCAACAAACGGAAACGTTTTCTCGTTGGTGTTCAACGGGAATTGGCCCAAAACAACATGGCCTAATGTCTCACACGTTATGGCTGTTCCGTCAGAAACATAGAATACATCACGACTTTGAATATCAATTTGCATGTTTTATTTAAACTTTAAAATTCTTTTGAGTAGGATGGTCAACATAATATCGATAATAAAACCCGGCTGACAATTACGCCCCCACAGCTTTGAAAATTTGTTGAGAATTTTTTTGAGCCTTTGCGTAATCGTTTGCTTTATCCCTACAAAGCTGCAATGTTTCTGGAGAAAGACATGCAAAAGAACACCCTCTGGTTCAATAGCCTATCCATGGAAGATGTCGACAAGGTCGGCGGTAAAAACGCTTCACTTGGAGAAATGGTTTCAAATCTATCGAATGCTGGCGTTTCAGTACCGAATGGTTTTGCTACTACCTCTTACGCGTTTAACCAATTCCTTGATTATGAAGGTCTGGATGAACGAATCCACCAACTGCTCGATGAACTAGACGTTGAGGATGTAGAAGCTCTGCGCAAGACAGGTGCCACCATCCGTCAATGGGTTTTAGAAGCTCCCTTCCCTGCTGACCTAGAGCAGGATATTCGTAGCGATTATCAACAACTGATTGAAGGTAATACAGAACTTTCCGTCGCCGTTCGATCTTCAGCAACTGCTGAAGATTTGCCGGATGCCTCATTCGCGGGCCAGCAAGAAACATTTCTTAATGTAAAAGGTATCGATGCTGTACTTGAAGCAACGAAACACGTTTACGCTTCTCTGTTTAACGACCGCGCTATCTCCTATCGTGTGCACCAAGGTTTTGACCACCGTGGTATCTCACTGTCTGCGGGTATCCAGCGCATGGTGCGCTCAGATAAAGCCTCTTCTGGTGTTATGTTCACCTTAGACACTGAATCTGGCTTTGATCAGGTTGTGTTCATCACTTCCTCTTGGGGTCTAGGGGAAATGGTCGTTCAGGGCGCCGTAAACCCAGACGAGTTCTACGTTCACAAGCCAATGCTTGAAGCGGGTCAGCATCCGATTGTTAAGAAGACGTTCGGCTCTAAACTTATCAAGATGATCTACTCGACCAACCAAGAAATTGGCAAGCAAGTCGACATCATTGATACCTCTACAAAAGAGCGTGAGCAGTTCTCTCTGAATGACGAAGAGATCAAAGAACTGGCAAAACAAGCGATGATCATCGAAAAGCACTACCAGCGTCCGATGGATATCGAGTGGGCGAAAGATGGTATTGATGGCAAGCTTTACATTGTTCAAGCTCGCCCAGAAACCGTATGTTCTCAAAGCGAACAGAACGTGATCGAGCGTTACGAGCTAAACAACAAAGCAGAAGTTTTGGTTGAAGGCCGTGCTATCGGTCAGCGTATCGGTTCTGGTCCAGTACGTCTGGTTGACTCGCTAGACCAAATGTCTTTGGTTCAAGATGGCGACGTACTAGTTACTGATATGACTGACCCAGATTGGGAACCAGTGATGAAGAAGGCCTCAGCAATCGTTACCAACCGTGGTGGTCGTACTTGCCACGCAGCTATCATCGCACGTGAGCTGGGTATTCCAGCAATCGTTGGTTGTGGCGATGCCACATCAAAGCTGACAGACGGCGCGACCGTGACGGTTTCTTGTTCTGAAGGTGAGACAGGCTATGTTTATCAGGGTGAACTTGATTTTGAAGTCAAGCGCTCTGCAGTTGACGAACTGCCACTGCTACCAACCAAAGTGATGATGAACGTCGGTAACCCAGATCGAGCCTTCGACTTCGCGCAGATTCCAAATGAAGGTGTTGGCTTGGCGCGTCTGGAATTCATCATCAACAAGATGATTGGTATTCACCCGAAAGCACTACTGAACTTTGACGCACAAAGTGACGAGCTAAAAGCAGAAATCACTCAGCGCATTCGTGGCTATAAAGATCCTATCGATTTCTACGTCAGCAAGCTGACTGAAGGTATCGCGACTATCGCTGCGGCATTCTGGCCAAAACGCGTCATCGTCCGTATGTCTGACTTTAAATCCAACGAGTACAGCAACCTAGTTGGTGGCAAAGGTTACGAACCACATGAAGAAAACCCTATGCTGGGCTTCCGTGGTGCGTCACGTTATATCTCACCTGTATTTGAAGACTGCTTTGAGCTAGAAACTCAAGCGATTAAGCGTGTTCGCAATCAGATGGGTCTGAAGAACGTTGAAATCATGATTCCATTTGTGCGCACTCCGAGCGAGGCGGCCTCGGTCATCGATCTTCTTGCGAAGTTC
Organism: Vibrio neptunius; assembly: GCA_019339365.1. Lineage (NCBI taxonomy): Bacteria > Pseudomonadati > Pseudomonadota > Gammaproteobacteria > Vibrionales > Vibrionaceae > Vibrio > Vibrio neptunius. Next base: position 540,761 of record CP079860.1, read on the forward strand.
GACTTACGCCGCGGCGATCAGGGCCTGAAAGTCATCATGATGTGTGAACTACCATCTAATGCTGTGCTAGCAGACGAATTCCTCAAGTACTTCGACGGTTTCTCAATCGGCTCAAACGATATGACTCAGCTAACACTCGGTCTAGACCGAGATTCAGGTGACGTCGCTCACTTGTTCGACGAGCGTAACCCTGCTGTAAAAGCCATGCTACAAATGGCTATCGATGCTGCGACTAAAGCTGGTAAATACGTCGGCATTTGCGGTCAGGGCCCATCTGACCATGATGATCTGGCTGAATGGTTAATGGCGCAAGGTATCAGTTCCGTCTCTCTCAATCCGGATACTGTAATTGATACTTGGCTCAAACTTGGCCAGGTAAGTGGTAAATAGTACAGAGCAATAATCGACCAAAAACCGCCTATTTTGATTGGGCGGTTTTTATTTTCACAATTAAATCACTGGGTATATTTTCTTGATACGCCGAATTGCTTGATTTCGATATTTTTAAGTTCTATCCACTCTAAAATCACTTAACACCCTATCCAACCTAGTGCCTTTAGGACCAAATTTATGGGTCCTAACTCTATTATTCAAAATAAAAATAAACAATACACTTAATTCACGGTTGCAACATAATTTCAATCAAATTAACATCAGCAAAACAAAAATCCACCATTGATTGAAAATAACACATTTAATCATGAATATTTAGCGAATTATATTGAATAGTATTGCAAAGATATTCGAAAGACAGTAGGCTTGCGCCGGATGATTAAATGCAGATGTATAGTGAATATATATGCCAAGTGGATAGGCCTATCATATTGACTAGTAGTAACACGAGAATTGTAATGCAGAATAACGCTCAATCTATCGAACAGACGAAAGGTAAAGGCAACTTTTGGATGTTCTTTATTCCTTCTTTGCTGGGTCTGTTTCTTTTCATGGCCCCGATCAGCTACGACGGTGATATCACCATTCCAGTCGCAGTACTGGCAAAATCCATACAAGCTGTATTTGGTGATCACCTTGTAGGCATGGTCACTTCTATCATCTTATTTATGGCAGCAACATCATTGTTATGTCGTATCAAGAATCCTACATTTATTGCTAACAGCCCATTCTTGAACAGCCTGTTTAACCCAAGCCCTCTTTGGTTGGCAGTGCGTGTTATTGGTGGCCTTGCTGTTGCAATGACCTTCTTCCAAGTCGGCCCTGAAGCCGTATGGGAAGAAAATACTGGTGGCCTAGTACTAGAGGGTTTGCTACCAACGCTATTTTCAGTATTTATCTTTGCAGGTTTACTGCTCCCACTGCTACTTAACTTTGGTTTGCTAGAGCTGTTTGGCACGCTGCTAAGTAAAGTGATGCGCCCAGTATTTAACTTACCTGGTCGTAGCGCTATCGACTGTATGGCTTCTTGGCTTGGCGATGGCTCAGTCGGTATCCTGCTAACCAGCAAGCAATACGAAAACAAATTCTACACACAGCGCGAAGCGGCTGTCGTAGGTACAACCTTCTCAGCAGTATCCATTACTTTCAGTTTGGTTGTTCTTGCTCAAGTTGAACTGGAGCACTTGTTCTTACCTTTCTATGGTGCAATCTGTCTGGCGGGTATTGTGGCAGCGATCATCATTCCTCGCTTGCCTCCTCTAAGCATGAAAAAAGATACTTTCATCGATGGTACTCAGCCCGCAAAAGATGCCGATGCTGTTCCTGCAGGTCATACAAGCGTATCTTGGGGTATGGAGCTGGCACTAGCGAAAGCAAGCCAAGTAAAATCATTTAAGGATGTTTTTGGTGAAGGCGTGCGTAACGCGGTAGACATGGTATTTGGTGTGCTGCCTGTAGTTATGGGCCTAGGTACGATTGCTCTAGTGATTGCTGAGTACACATCGGTGTTTAGCTTCTTAGGTCAACCATTCATCCCATTCCTTGAGCTATTAGGCATCCCAGAAGCGGCAGCGGCCTCTGAAACTATCGTGGTTGGTTTTGCTGATATGTTTATCCCAGCGATTCTAGCGTCGTCGATTGATAACGAAATGACACGTTTTGTCATCGCTGCTATGTCTGTCACTCAGCTGATTTACATGTCTGAAGTTGGTGCGCTGTTACTTGGCAGCCGTATCCCAGTGAACATCTTTGAACTGTTTGCCATCTTCATTCTGCGTACCTTAATCACACTGCCTGTGATTGCTGGTATTGCTCATCTGATTTTCTAATCTCAGATCGCAAATCAATCTTTTTTCAAAGGCCCTTTCAGGGCCTTTGTTTTATCTGCCAACCTACATCGGCGAACCTTACAATCCTAAATATCAAATCCTGCTTGGACTATGTGATAAAACCAAGCACACGGTTGAAATGTGGAAACTCAAACAAGTTCCCTATGATAATTGAGTCCTACCAATAGCGCTCAAAGGTGATGTTACCTCCTGTCGCTCGACGGAATTTTTCTAACCCAAACCCTTGCAGAATCTTGGTGGTCTCTTTGATCATTTCTGGGTTTCCGCACAGCATGACAAAACTATTCTCCTGAGTGAGCTCTACCTGCGCTCTTTCTTGGATTTCACGTTGATCCAACAGCTGAGGAATGCGGCCATATAGCGTAATTGGGTGCTGCTCTCTAGACACAATAGGCACATAACTCAGGCGACCTTCATATTGATCAACTAACTGCTCAATCAAGTAACGGTAGACCAAATCTTTCTCATGTCTAACGCCATGTACTAAAACAATTTTTTCATATCCGGGGCGAACATTAATGTCATCGAGTAGCGATAGGAAAGGACCAATACCCGTCCCCGTTGAAAGCAACCATAAGTCCTGAGTCGATTTAGGAATGGAACTCAAAATCAAATCACCATAGGCGGCAGCGCCTACGTATACCGAGTCTCCCTCTTTCAAGTGCTGCAGTTTTGGCGTCAGTTTGCCTTCAGGGTTAGAGACAATCAGAAATTCCAGCATATCGCTGCTGTTAAGTGGTGCGTTGACGACTGAATACGCTCGGCTGACCAATTGGCCGTCGTCGTCATACAGGGCCAGTTTAGTAAATTGGCCCGCTTTAAAGGTGAGAGGCGCACCAGTAAGACGTAAACTGAATAGCTCTGGCGTCCAGTCAGTGCGCTTTTCCACTTTGGCGAGATTAAAACCATCGGGTGCGGTCATTGCAGATCCTCCATCAGGTTACCTCTTTAAAACCTACTCCTCTGATCTTTATAAGTAAAGAGGGGCCTTTACTTAGCCATTAAAGATCACATTTTGATAACATTTTCACAAAACCAATTAATTCAGCATTAGAATAAAAGCTCTTTTACAAACCAATGCAAGGAACACGCATGGAATCGTTACTGAAAGACTTTCCGGTCATCACAGAAATTCCGGTCGCTTGGGGTGAAATGGATGCTCTCCAACACGTCAATAATGTGGTATACTTTCGCTACTTCGAAACCGCAAGACTCGACTACTTTGAGCACATCAATCTTCTCGTCAACCTAAGCCAAAGTCATATCGGCCCAGTATTGGGTGAAACAAGCTGCCGCTATAAAATGCCCATCACCTATCCAGATACTCTGATGATAGGGTCCAAAGTCGTCGACATTCAGGAAGACAGATTCACTATGGAGTATCAGGTTGTGAGCAAGAAAGTCGGTAAAGTCAGTACCGTAGGGCGCGCCACCTGTGTGATGTTTGATTTTAAAAACAATTGCAAAGCAAACTTACCTGAGCAAATCAAACAGTCCATTTTAAATTTAGAAGCGACGGCAGAATCCTAATACATCGCTTGACCTTCCCCCTAGGGGAAGCTTTATGCTAGCCGAGTTATCGTCATTTTAGGTTACGTATGGGCTTCCCTTCGATTCGTAAATACTGGATTCTATTTATCAGCATGAGCGCCATGTTGGTATCCAGTTTTGCTACTAGCGAAACCCTAATGACGTTCGAAATGCTGAGCGATTCCGGTAGCAAGCAGGCTCACTGTGACATGGCAATGAATATGAGCCCAGCGCTGACAGATTCTTCAATTCCATCAGATCATTGTGAAACCAGCGAAGAGATGGTTCATAACTGCTGTAGCGTGATGTGCGCAACAGTTTTCGCCCCCATTCCCCGAATTGATAAACCTCTACTAATCTCGACCCAACTGGCTCTGATCCATTCAGATGCCCAAGGTCAGGCCATTACCCGTTTAAACTCATTCTATCGCCCTCCGATAGTGTAATCCGTTCTCTGTTATCGACTCCCAGCCTACCGCTTTGGGAGATGGTTTTTCGTGCCTATCAGGCACTCGGAAACGGACAATAAAGTGAAAATCAAACCAAGTATTCTGGCGCTTTCTGTCAGCGCCGCGGTCTGGTTTGCGCCTGTATCAGCAAGCAACTTGCAAGATCAGACTCACCAGCCGCAAGCTGTGCTATCACAATTGATCAGCATAGCACTCAACAACGACAGCAATCGAAAGCAATATTTTTCTCAGTCACAAGCTTTGCGCGAGACCGGCGTTGCCAGTGCCACGCTAATGGACCCCAAAATCAAAGTTGGTTTTGGTGGCCTACCTGTCGACAGCTTCAAATTCGACGAAGATCCAATGACAAACATTTCCGTCGGATTGATGCAACAATTTGAGCGTGGCTCAACACTGGAGTTACAACAAAAGAAAAGTAATCAACAAGCGGATGGCGTCGGTTTACAAATTGATGACCGAGAACTGGAGGTCATTAACAGCATGACCCAATTCTGGCTTGAACTGGGTTATCAGCAGCAGGCGAAAACCATCATGCTGGAAAACCGTCGCTTGCTCAAAGAAATGGAAAGCTTCATTCAAACCAACTATTCGATTGGTAAAAGCGAAGCTCAGGATCTGCTCAATGCTCAGCTTCAAGTGAGCAAACTGGATGAAAAGCTTCAGGCTAATCAGCAGATGCAACAACGCTTGATGGCCCAGATTTCAGAATGGTTGGGAGCCAATTGGTCTGAACAGATTCAGAACGTCAAAGCATCCAATCAGCTCAACTGGGCCAAGCTCGACCAACAGCTGAACGAGAACCTAGCAAGCTCCGAGTATTATCAACAGCTCAGCCTGCACCCAATGGTACAAATGGCCAGCCAAGCTATATCCACTTCCGAAACTCAGGTTGAAATTGCACAGCAGGCTTACCAACCTCAGTTTGGCGTTGAAGTCATGTACGCCTACCGTCAGGCCAACGGTATGATGGGAGAACCTGCATCAGACCTAGTCAGTGCCTATCTGACCATGGACATTCCTCTGTTCACGGGAAACCGTCAGGACAGAAATCTCGCTGCGGCCCAATATCAGGTCGGCGCGGCCAAGTCCCAGAAAGACACGTTACTGGCTCAGATGAATGCCAAAGTCAACGCCTTACTTATCGACCGAACCAATTTAGCCCAACGACTAGAACGGTATCAGTCCACCCTTCTTCCTCAAGCCAACGCACGAATTCGTGCGGTTGAGCGAGGTTATCAGAACAACACGTCTCAGTTTAACGATGTCATTACGGCCTCTGCCGATGAACTTGCTCTGCAACTCGAACAGCAACGTCTGATTGCAGATTTAAACATTGTGAACAGCAACTTAGCTGCCCTACTGGACAGTTTTGATTATCAAGTTGAGCCAGTCACTTTGGCTCAAGGCGAACAAGAATAAGGTATCTGACATGAAAACATTACAAATCGCTGCTATCGCTCTGTTGGTAGGAGGCGCGCTGGGCTATTCCGCTAATCATTTCCTAGCCGGATCTAACATGGGAATGGATGCTAAGGCGGAGTCTGGTTCTTCTGATTCTGCTGAACCTCTCTACTGGGTTGCTCCGATGGACCCGAACTACAAGCGAGATAAGCCCGGTAAGTCACCAATGGGCATGGACTTAATTCCAGTTTACGCCGAAGACATGGCGGGAGGGCAAGATAAACCCGGAACCATTACGATTGATCCTTCGGTAGAAAACAACCTCGGCGTCAAGTCCGAACCCGTAACCCTAGAACCTCTCTCGCCTCGCATTGAAACGGTTGGTTACATTGCGTTTGATGAAAGCCAGCTGTGGCAAACCAACGTACGCGTCGCGGGTTGGGTTGAAAAACTGTTCATCAATGCGATCGGTGAGAAGGTCAACAAAGGCGATGTGCTGTTTACGCTCTATTCACCTGAGTTAGTGAAAGCGCAGGAAGAGCTACTCAATGCCTCTCGAACAGGCCGAACCGGCTTAGTCAAAGGTGCCACTGAACGACTCGTGACACTAGGTGTAGACCGTGCACAGATTAAAGCGATGCTAAAACGCGGTAAAGCGTCACAAACGATTGAAATAAAGGCACCAGCTAACGGTGTGATTGCAAGTTTGAGCATTCGCGAAGGGGGTTATTTGTCACCCGCGCAAGCAGTGATCAGCGCTGGCCCACTGAACAATGTTTGGGTAGACGCAGAAGTGTTCGAACGTCAGGCGCAATGGATTAAAGCTGGCAGTGAAGCTTCAATGACATTAGATGCCATTCCGGGCAACGAATGGCAGGGTAAGGTCGACTACGTCTACCCGATTCTTGATCCTAATACTCGTACTCTGCGCGTCAGACTTAAATTCCCTAACCCAGATGGCGAGCTCAAGCCCAATATGTTCGCCAACATTGCTCTTCAACCTGTTAGCGAAGAGTCAGTACTGACTATTCCTAAATCTGCGGTAATACGCTCTGGCGGCATGGCTCGCATCGTTCTGGCAGAAGGCCAAGGAAAATACCGCTCTGCTCGCATCGAAACAGGCCGTGAAGCCGGAGATCGGGTTGAAGTGTTGCAGGGCTTAACCCAAGACGATCAAGTGGTGACTTCCGCACACTTTATGCTCGACTCTGAATCCAGCCAGTCTGCCGACCTTGCGCGCATTAATGGTGTTGAACCAGATGAGGAGACCGTTTGGGCGAAGGGAGAGATCACCGACGTCATGGCTGATCATGGCATGTTGACGATCAACCACCAGCCAGTACCTGAATGGGATTGGCCGGGCATGGTCATGAATTTTACTCTCGCTAAAGACGTCGATGCGAGTGCATTCACAACAGGTCAAAGCATAGAGTTTGAAATGCAAAAAACCGAGTCTGGACAGTACGAAATTGTCGACTACAAAGTGGATGACTCTGTCGTTGCTGGCGAGCTTTGGTTGCAAGGCGATATTTCTATGCTGATGGCCGACTTTGGCATGATCACCTTAAACCATCTCCCTGTCGCGGAGTGGAACTGGCAGGCCGGTGAGATGAACTTCTCCGTTGGCGATGAAGTGGATCTATCGGGTTTTGAGGAAGGCCAGCGCGTTCGATTTCTAGTTGAACGACAAGGTGCAGATTACCTGCTCAAGCAATTGGCAACGGATGAGGGCTAACGATGATCAATGCAATTATCCGTTGGTCAATCAGTAATAGACTTCTAGTATTGATTGCCACTTTAGCTATTGTTTTGGCTGGTCTTTACAGTGTAAAGAATACACCTGTAGACGCGATTCCTGATTTATCGGATGTTCAGGTTATCATCAAAACCAGCTATCCGGGTCAAGCACCTCAGGTGGTCGAGGATCAGGTCACTTACCCATTAACCACTGCCATGTTGGCTGTACCCGGTGCAGAAACCGTCAGGGGATACTCTTTCTTTGGGGATTCCTATGTCTACATCATCTTTAATGATGACACCGATATGTACTGGGCTCGCTCGCGCGTGCTGGAGTACCTCAGCCAAGTCGCTCCAAACCTGCCTTCGAATACCAAACCAACATTGGGGCCGGATGCTACTGGGGTTGGCTGGGTTTACAGCTATGTTCTTCAGGATAAAACCGGACAACACGATTTAGCCCAGTTACGCAGCTTGCAGGATTGGTTCCTCAAATACGAACTCCAAACCGTTGATGGAGTATCGGAAGTCGCCACTGTGGGTGGCATGGTCAAGCAATATCAGGTCCAGATTGACCCCGCCAAACTGCGTGCTTACAACCTGACATTACAACAGGTAAACAACGCGATTCAAAACGGCAATCAGGAGACAGGTGCCTCCGTGATTGAGGTCGCCGAAGCCGAACACATGGTGCGCACCACAGGTTACTTGACTAGCATCGAAGATATCCGCTCACTGCCACTCAAGGTAACCGAAAAAGGCACCCCGCTGCTGTTGGGTGATGTCGCGGATATTAACCTTGGCCCACAAATGCGCCGTGGTATTTCTGAACTCAACGGTGAAGGGGAAGCCGTTGGTGGCGTGATTGTAATGCGCTTCGGTGAAAATGCCAGTGAAGTGATCGCCAAAACCAAAGCAAAACTGACCGAGCTGCAACGCGGCTTGCCTGACGGCGTCGAAATCGTACCAACGTATGACCGCTCTACGTTGATCGACTCTGCGGTAGAAAACTTATGGAAGAAACTGGCTGAAGAGTTCATCGTGGTTGCGATTGTCTGTGCTTTGTTCCTGTTCCATACCCGCTCATCACTGGTTATCGCCTTGAGCCTACCAGTGGGTATTCTGACTGCGTTTGTGATCATGCATTGGCAAGGAATTAACGCCAACATCATGTCATTGGGTGGTATTGCCATCGCCATTGGAGCCATGGTCGACGGCGCAATCGTGATGATAGAAAACGTTCACAAGCACATTGAACGAACTCCACTCACCGATAAGAATCGCTGGCAAGTCATTGGCAAGGCCGCAGAGGAAGTCGGCGCACCGCTGTTCTTTTCTCTGCTGATCATCACGTTGAGCTTTGTCCCTGTCTTCGCTTTGGAAGGTCAGGAAGGCAAAATGTTTTCGCCACTGGCATTTACCAAAACTTACGCCATGGCAGCCTCTGCTGGCTTAGCGATTACGCTAGTGCCTGTTCTGATGGGCTATTTCATTCGTGGCAAAGTGCTCCCGGAACACAAAAACCCAGTCAACAAAGGGTTAGTCTCGCTTTACAAACCATTGCTCAACCTGAGCCTGCACTACCCTAAAACCATGATCGTCATTGCGATGGGACTTATGGCATCGGCTTACTACCCAACCAATAAGCTTGGCAGCGAATTCATTCCTCCACTCGATGAGGGTGATTTGATGTACATGCCGACCACCTATCCGGGCATCTCGATTGGTAAAGCACGCGAGCTGTTACAGCAAACCAATAAGTTGATTAAAAGCGTCCCTGAGGTTGAAACAGTATGGGGGAAAATTGGACGCGCCGAAACCGCAACCGACCCAGCACCGCTGACCATGATTGAAACCGTCATACAGCTGAAACCTCGCCAGCAATGGCGTGAAGGTGTAACCACCGAATCGCTGCGCAAAGAGTTTGACGATTTAGTACAGTTCCCCGGGCTAACCAATGCGTGGGTCATGCCAATCAAAACCCGCATCGACATGCTGGCAACTGGCATTAAAACGCCTATTGGGATCAAAATTGCAGGCCCCGACCTTAACGTCATTGAACAAATAGGGGCAGAACTGGAGCCTATTCTCAATCAGGTCAATGGTACGGCGTCTGTTTATGCTGAGCGTGTAGCAGGAGGACGCTACGTCACTATCGATATAAAGCGTCGCTCCGCTGCTCGCTATGGTCTCAATATAAAAGATGTGCAACGCGTAATTTCCACGGCGGTGGGAGGCATGAACGTTGGGGAAACCATAGAAGGGCTGGAACGCTACCCGATTAATGTTCGATACCCACAGGATTACCGTGATTCAGTGGTGAAATTGCAGAACCTACCTCTGGTTACCCCAAATGGCGCTCGTATCGCACTGGCTGATGTGGCTGATATTCGTTACGAAGACGGCCCACCGATGATCAAAACAGAAAACGCTCGCCCTAATGGCTGGGTATTCGTGGATATCGATGGACGAGATCTCGGGTCGTACGTTGCAGAAGCACAACAAATCGTAGCAGATCAGCTCAATCTGCCCGCTGGCTATTCTCTGGCTTGGTCAGGCCAATATGAATATATGGAACGAGCGAAAGAGCGCTTAAGTGTCGTGGTACCGATAACGCTGGCGATCATTATGCTGCTACTTTACTTCAGCTTCCGTCGCATTGGCGAAGTGCTGATCATCATGATGACTCTCCCTCTCGCCATGGTGGGTGGCTTATGGCTGATGCACTTCCTCGGCTATAACTTCTCGATTGCCGTTGGGGTCGGCTTTATTGCCCTCGCGGGTGTCGCCGTCGAAATTGGCGTCATCATGCTGGTGTATCTCAACCAAGCCTGGCACTACAAAAAGCTGGATGCCCAAGAGCAGAACTATGCCATTACTTCCGATGATCTGTCGATGGCGATACAAGACGGCGCAGGCCTCAGAGTTCGACCTGTGATGATGACTGTTCTGACCGTCATCATTGGTCTTGTACCGATCATGTACGGCGAAGGTACGGGCTCTGAAGTCATGCAACGAATCGCCGCCCCTATGATTGGTGGAATGGCATCGGCGCTGCTACTCACGCTTCTGGTACTACCAGCCATTTTCAAATTGTGGAAACAAAGAGAAATCTCACGTCACTCATAACCATAGAACCATGTCCCCGTAGCTCAATGCTTCGGGGCACCCTACTACTTAAGGAAACAACGATGAAAAAAACAATTCTGGCACTTACACTGACTCTGGCTAGCACTCAAATTCTCGCTCAAATGGATCACTCATCAATGGATCATTCCAAAATGAATATGGAAGGTATGGACCATTCGAAAGTGATGAGCGATATGAAGGGAATGGACCAATCACAAATGAACATGGACGAGATGTCCGATGTTGGTATGCCTGCCAAAGGTGCTAAACCGGACAAAGTGGTACACGTGATCCTTGACGATGATATGAGCATTACATTCAAAAAAGAGGTAGATATAGAACCAAATGACGTAGTCCAGTTTGTGGTCATGAACAAAGGGAAAATCGACCATGAGTTTTCCATTGGCTCAGCACAAGAGCAACTCAAGCACCGTGAGATGATGAAGAAAATGGGCAACCACGCTCATGATTCTGGCAGTACAGTGACGGTTGCTCCGGGCAAAGCCAAGCAGTTACTGTGGCATTTCCATGGTGACAACAACGTTGAGTTTGCCTGCAACATCCCAGGACACGCGGAAGCTGGCATGGTCAAATCAGTGGTATTGTAACACTCCCCAGCCTGCCAGCTGTTGCTGGCAGGCCGTCTGACGTGACTAAAATGTTTCACCGGATACAGAAAGTGATCTGGTAATAACTCACCACGTAGTAAGCCAAACATGTTTTGCTATATCAAAGAAAAAGCCACGTATCTTAGATACGTGGCAAAACAAAAAGTGAATGGCAGTGGATTATTCGCTTTTTGTGTTCAATAGCTCCCAAGTTCAGGAGCTAATAGGTAAAGTTTAGACGAAATAGTGCAACTATCTATTCATATGGTTTACTATCAGTATTTTTCAAACTCGCCGCTGTTGTAGTCGCTGATCGCTTGTTCAATTTCTTGCATGCTGTTCATTACAAACGGGCCATAATGCACTATCGGCTCATCAATGGGTTCACCGAGGAGAATCAGCACTCCGCTGCTTTTCGTTGCAACTAAACTCACGGCTTCACCCGTTGATAACAATGCCATCTCACCATGTTGCACGTGCTGTCCATTCAAGCTAATTTCACCCTGATAAACATACAGCATCATGTTAAATTTTTGCGGTGTAAGTAACTTGATCTTCTGGTCAGTTTCAGAACGCCAGTCTGAAACTGATAACGGCACTCCGGTTTTGTTCAGTGGCCCTTTCTTTACGTTGCCTTCAACGGATACCTCACCTGCTAGAACGCGTAATACTCCAACGCTCTCATCTTGATACTCTGTGATGGTTTCAGGCTGGAAGTCATGATACTGAGCGGGTTTCATCTTGTCGCGCGCTGGCTGATTTATCCAAATTTGGAAACCATGTAGGTCACCATCTTGCATGATAGGCATCTCGCTGTGGATGACTCCACGTCCTGCCGCCATCCATTGAGCGCCACCAGAACGCAATTCTCCCACGTTCCCCATGTGATCTTTATGTTGGAAGTGACCTTTAAGCATATAGGTCAAAGTTTCAATGCCACGATGAGGGTGTGGTGGAAAGCCGCCTACATAGTCAGAAAGCTGATCGGACTTCAGCTCATCTATCATCAGAAACGGCGAAAGACCTGCGTTATTAAAACCCGCCACGCGACTAATTTTGACCCCATCGCCATCGGATGTGGCGTGTGCTGGAATGATTTGACGGATTTCTCGACGTTGACCCATTTTCTTTCTCCTCAAGAGCGATGACCACAGTCTATCGCTCTCAAATTGAATCTTGAGCACAAGAATTCGAGCTACTCATTCAAAATTTTTGAATGCCTCTAAAGCGCTTACCTCTACAAAGCCTAATCGACTGAAAGCCATTTGTTGCTGTATATTGACTCTCAAGATGCAGAAATATAACTCTGCCAGTAGCGGTGAAGTGCTGCGATATCTTTAGAACATAACCATTCCATCGCCCCCTTTAGCTCTTCATCATGCCAGTGCCACCACTGCATTTCCAATAACTGTTTGATTTGTTCTTGGTTAAAACGAAACTTGATGTGCTTGGCTGGATTAGAACCAACAATTTCATAGGGTGCCACATCTTTTGTTACCACCGCTCGGCTGGCAATGATTGCGCCATCACCAATTTTAACTCCAGCCATGATCATGGCCTCAGAGCCTATCCATACGTCATTGCCGATGACAGTATCACCTGCTGGCCGAAAGCCATCTCTTGCCTGAGCAAAGTTTGGATCGTCCTGATAAAAGAAAGGAAAAGTGCTTGCCCAGTCAGTACGATGCCCTTGATTTCCAGCCATCATAAACACAGCACCAGATCCAATAGAGCAAAAATTGCCAATGATCAATTTATCAACATCATCACGCTCAGCAGAGAGGTACCGGGCACAATCATCAAAACTATGTTGATGATAATAGCCAGAATAGTAACTGTGCCGACCAACAATAATATTGGGGTTAGTAATTTGTTCCGCAATCGGTTTGCCCGCAAACGGAGAATCGAAATAGTTTTGCATAGTGGTGATACCTGATTGTTTTTCCAACAATTTACACCAACACTAGATATCCCAAAAGCTCTCTTTTCTACCTGAGTAAAATATCACACAACGCTGACAAGAGACGGCAAAGCATCATCCAATCGACAATGTCGAACACAGTCAACCATAGTTAGCTCAGAGTACACTGGATAGGATTGGTTATCCGGCCTCAACCAGAGTAAAGTAGCCCGACTTAAGAGAAGGAATTAATAATGAACGCTCAAGCATTTGTTGACGCAGGACTGCATTACATCCCACACACATTTTCCGTACCACTGGATTACTCAGACCCAGCACAAGGACAGATTGATATCTTTGCGCGTGAAGTGTCTCTCTTTGAAGACAAGAACTCGTCTAAACCGTGGCTGGTTTATTTTCAAGGTGGGCCAGGGTTTCCATCACCACGCCAAAACGGCAATAACGGGTGGATAAAACGCGCGCTGCAAAACTACCGCGTGTTGTTGCTTGACCAACGGGGCACGGGTAACAGCTCGGTTATTAATCACCAAACATTGGCCCATATACAGCCACAACAACAGGCAGAGTATCTGAGCCATTTTCGCGCTGACAACATAGTGCGAGATGCGGAATTCATCCGTGAACAGTTCGGTGTCGATAAATGGGCTACCCTAGGCCAGAGCTTTGGTGGTTTCTGCTCTCTGACTTATCTGTCTATGTTCCCAGACAGCTTGTCGCGTAGCTACATCACAGGCGGCGTGCCTTCTGTTTCCCGTCACCCAGACGATGTCTATCGTGCGACATTTAAGCGCACGATGGAAAAGAACCAAGCATTTTTTAGCCAGTTCCCGAAAGCTCAGCAGCTATGTCAGCAGATTGCTGATCATCTTTTGCAACATGAAGAGTTTCTGCCCAATGGCCAGCGTTTTACCGTTGAACAATTCCAGCAAATTGGAATTAACTTTGGCGTTAGTGATACTTTCCTACCCACTTACTACTTGCTTGAAAACGCATTCATTACCGTGAATGGTAAGCCTCAGCTTCGTTATGAATTCCTCAATAGTATGCTGATGGAACAAAACTTTCAGACCAATCCGATTTATGCCATTTTGCACGAGTCTATCTACTGTCAGGGTTTTGCTTCAAAGTGGAGCGCACACCGCGTTCGTCAAGATCATCAGGCGCTTAATTATCAGTCGGGCCAGCCATTTTACTTTACTGGGGAAATGGTATTCCCTTGGATGTTTGACCAATATGTAACGTTAAAACCGCTAAAACAAGCCGCTGACCTACTGGCAGAAAAGCAGGACTGGTCGCCGTTATATGATGCTGAGCAGCTGTCAAACAACAAAGTACCAGTCAGCTGCGCGGTTTACGCCGATGACATGTTTGTTGAAATGGACATCAGCCGCGAAACTCTGGCAATGATTCCCAATGCTAAAGCGTGGATAACAAACGAATACGAGCACAACGGTCTTAGAGCCGATGGCGAACGTATTTTCGACAAACTGTTCGAGATGGGTGAACAAACTGCCGCCAATCTCACGCTGGTTTAACGAAATCAAGGCGAACACTGAGATCAATTGTTGGTGTTCGCCCTGTCAAATCGTATAATTTCCTTATTAGTCTTTTATTTCTGGATTCAGAACATGTCTTCAAAATTTATTGAACGAGTTTGGTCTCATACTTGTGTCACTATGGAAGAAAAGCTCATCTTGCTCGCTCTGGCAGAATTGTCCGATCGCAGCGGTGCAGTGATTACCACCATGGCGGAGTTGCAGGAAATGACCAACGGTTCTGAATCCACGATTGACCATGTCCTTGGCAAACTGGCGGTTGAACAAGCCATTATTTCACTAAGCAAGACGTATACCCGCAAGCAGGGCAACATCAAGTGCAAAATTAACGTTGGCAACCAGCACTCTATTCCTGTGTATGCCACCTCTGAGCCGATTGCCAAAGTGCCACAATTCCATAAAACGCAGGTGAAGCCACTCAATCCATCGGCTTCCAATAGCAAAATGATCAACCTTGCTGAACTGTCACCTAATGTGATCGAGTCGTGGGCAGAAGTCATTATGTTCCGCACTGGTTTCGCCAATCAGACCAACGTCTGGGCAAGCTTTGTGGAAAAAGTTCAGGCCATTGGTCAGCCACTGATGAGTCAGGATGACCTTAACAGTCGCCTTCACGCACACCTGCACACGGAAAAGAGTTACGGACAAGGTAAAGGCTTTAGTAATAAAAAACCTGCAGCGACCAAAATGTCACCCAACCAAGCCTTCAAGAAAAAGATGGCAAACTTCAACTTTGATTTTGACGACTAGGTAAAAGATGAAAGATATCAATGAAATTGCCTCTTCTTGGAAGCAAAAAGTCAGGATAAGCCCGCTCAAACAACTCAACAGGTTACCAAACCTAGCATCCCCGTTGTTCAGCAAACTCAAACGCCTGCTACACCTGCAACCAGCTCAAACCAAATGCAAGTCAGCGGCGAGTTCAATCAGGATTTGAAGGATGTGCTTCGTCCCTATTCTGTAGAGCAACGCAAGCACATCATGGGTTTCTTTGGCAAAATGCAGGAGAACTTCTCCACCCAGTTCACTCACATGTATGGCTCAGAGCCGGATGATGAATTTGCCGCGTTTGCCTCTGAGCTTTCCATCGATGATGTTGAGCGCATTGTTCATCATCTACGTGAGCGATTGGTAGCAGGTAAAGAGTGGCCGCCCGCGTTGGCTCTGCTCTCTATGCTGAAAGACCTACCGCTCAACAACGAAATTCTTGAAGCTCGCCATCGCATCCTTATCAAGAAAGATCCGCAAACTCGCGTTGAAAAGTACATCTTTAACCGTAAGAACAGCTACCTGAAATCACTGTCTGAGAAGAATCTCGCCGAAGAATTTAAAGTGCTGTACATCAACGCCTATCAGGAAGTGCAAAACAACCTCGATCTGACACTCGACCAAAGAGAAAAAGACGTTGAGCAGAACGTGCTCAAAGTGGAACCTACGGACACTGATCGTGAAATTGAACGTCGAATGACGCAAGGTATAAGGCCGAGCGGAAAAGTCGGAAGCATTCTTTCTCGTATTGATAAACTTCGTGGGGCGAGTGAAAGCACGTCGGCAGAAAACGCATCGGAAGCCGCATGGGAAGAAGTGACGGAACCTACTAAACCAGTTAAACAAGACACGCTCGATCTTGAGCAACAAGCTTTGATGGAACAGATTCTACGAGAAACAAACGGCGACAATGAGAACCTTTAATATTCTGAAGAAAGAGCGAGATTTCTTTCTCGCGTCCACTGGGCGTTCACATTGTAAAATCATCATTGACGATTACAGTCGTGACTTGCCGCTCGGTGAAGTTGAGCTGCATGTTGAAGAAGTCTCGAACAAATACAAATACTACTCCAACGAAGCCATTTTCAAGCTCACCCTTCCCCTAAAAGAGCAAAGCAGTATCGACATTTGTACGCTCAGCAGCGGCCGTAAGAATCAATTTCTTTACAAGAAATGCCTGCGACTGGGCGGCAAATGGGAAACAATACTCGGCCAGTGGGTATTTTCCGCGTCAGTGGAGGATAAGGTGCGCGAACTGGAAAGTATTATCCGTTCTGAACAGCAGTACTTTGAGGTAACATTCAAAGAGACCGTGACTCTGACCAATCAAGAACTGACCTTGTTTGGCTATCCAGTGGTGCTTTCCTCGACTAGTTCATCGGTGAAAACCTTGAAAGGCATCAGGTTACATCGTGGTGATATCGCCGTGATGGGAAATCGAACCGTCGTCGTCGCAGGAACGAAGATCCGACTATTTGTCCCATTGGAGATGAAAAACCACCCTGATTTTCGTGAAGATTACCTTTGTGCAACAGAGGTTGAGAAGAAGCGCAAACCTAACAAGAAAACGACTTACTCTTGGGAATAAGGTGGTTTGCTTCCTTTACAGCAAATCAGAAAAGGGCGCTCTGGCCCTTTTCATTGTTACCCTTTAGAGAGTACCATCTCCGCATATGCTTGCTCGCTCATCAAATCATCCAGAACTTGATTCAATTTTCTTCGGTTGCTCACTGTCTGACCTGCGATAATGATGTGTGCCATACCATTTGCAACCGCAAGATGGTGCTTTCTCCATATGGCTTCAGAAGGCTTGGGGAATACCACGATGGTTGAATTGGCATTTCTCCAGGCTGGAATATTATGCTGCTTAAGTACCTGAACCGTGTCCTCTGCCAATTCAAGACAGCTTTGAATTCGTTCTCTTTTTTTCTTGTTCGCTGGAACTTCGAATAAACTTCCATAGAAATAAAGGCGTTAAACCATTACGCGAGCCTGTGAGTGTTTTATCTGGCGCAGCAATGTATTCAATCTGATGGCTGATCTTATCGGTGTGCTCTTTCAACGCCAACACCATGCCACATGGAATCGGAGAGCCCAACATTTTATGTCCGGATACTGATATGGAATCAATACCGTCTTTGAACGAAAATGGGGGTGGGTTGTCTACGTAAGGAATGATCATGCCGTGAAACGCGGCGTCCGCATGGATGTAGTACTGATCGCGATCAAAGCCAGCGTTATACAATCGAGCCTGAATCTGCTCTAGATTATCTATCGCTCCGAACATAGTCGTGCCAATATTGGCGAAAATTATCGGTGGTTTATTCGGGTTTTCCTTAAGAGCGGACTCTAGCGCATCATAATCCATCTCACCATTCGCCTGAGACTCTACAACACAGTGCTCAACGTTGAGAAAGCGGACAATCTTCATTACTGAATAGTGGGTATCCTTGGAAAAATACACCACACCGTCAGGAAAGCGTTCGCGTGCCAAATAGCACCCGTACATATTACCTTCAGTGCCACCGTTAGTGACATACCCCCAAGCGTTCTCTGTGTTGGTGTGAAATAGCCGACAAAAGTACTCAACAACATCCTGCTCAAAGGGAAAGGTATTCATTGGGTAGTTCGACGTTTCCGCCCAGTCACCCACATTATTAATAGAAAACTGGAAGAAAGACCATAGGTCCTGATAGTCGTAATCTGTCGCAACTGGATATCCCAACATCTGATGTTGGCTATCGAGACAAACTTTGTAAAACTCCCTAAGTCTTTGAGTATCATCATAAGAAAGCGGCATGTTCAATCCTTTACGTCCGATTTATCGACGTCTAAATGCCCTTTTCGACAAACAATTACAACAATAAATCGAACGCTAAATTCGGATGTGTGACTGGCGATAGGAAATTACTACATTTAGCTGATGAAACACTAAGAGAGCATCCATTTTAAATGTTATATATATCAATTATTTGACATTATAAACATTGACGTTTCTACTATTTTTCAATCTCTTAAATAATGACTTTGAACAATAGCTGCCAGATAGGTTTCACTCTTATACAGCTTGAAATTCAATGGATTCACTAATTCACCAAACAGCGGCGCGCCACCACCAAGTAATACTGGAATCGTAGTGATGATCATCTCATCAATCAGGTCTTGCTGAAGGAAGCTCTGTACCGTTTTTCCACCATCAATGTAGAGATTTTTGTAACCCTGACCATTCAATTCCTCCAGTACACTCTCCAGAACACCTTTAACCAAAAAGACCTTGTCTTCATAACCTTCAGGCACCTTGTTCATTGTATCACTCAATACAAAAACAGGTTTGGAATAAGGCCACTCACCACCAAAGCCTAAAATCACATCCAATGTGTTTCGCCCCATCACGAGCGCATCGACGCGCTCCATGATGGTAGAGAACCCCATATCATGATTGTCTGGGTTCGGGACCGAATGTAGCCAATCAAGGCCACCTTCTTTATCCGCGATATACCCGTCTAGACTAGTAGCAATAAACACGATGTTAGACATAAAACAGCTCCGATAGTGATAGGTAAACGAACTCGACATTATTAATTCTACAATGTAGAATTAATGAAAGTACTATAACGAGATAACAAAATGACTGTCAAGAAGAAACGCGGAAGACCAGAAGGATCAAAAGCTCAATTAGGTGAGGAACGCATTCTTTCGGTTGCAAAATCGATGATGAAAGAACAGGGAAAAATTCCCAGTATACGGGCACTTGCCAGCGAGTTAGATGTCGACGCTATGGCCATCTATTACTATTTCAAGAACAAAGATGCGCTGCTGGAAGCCATCACGGTTTCCTTGATTGAAGACATCTATCTGCCTCGAACTAACCAAAACTGGCAATATGAACTCACGCAGTTAGCAACCAGTTATGTCCAGCTGTTGAAGAGCTATCCCGGATTGTTGACCACATTGCTCAGTATGGAATCTGTCAGCCCAGCGATGGTCTTCATTGAGCGTTTCAAATCTATTATCGCGCCATTGTCTTTAAGCGAAGCGGAAGAGCGTAATGCCATTGATCTTTTGGCGGATTACCTTCACGGGTTTGCTTTAGCCCTTAACTGCAACCCTAACACCGACCAACTCAATGAAAACATGATGACAGGACCACTTTCACTCTATTGCCGCGCTTTAATGTCTGGTCAATAACGCAAGGGCTATGCTGCACAGTGACAAGGTAAGCAGTCACTCATTTCCGATTTCATCCAGTTGATGAATGGCGTACTCAATGGAGAATGATGATCGGCGTCTTGGATGGCAACATAATTGTGCCCAGTGAGAGAAAACCCCATAGGCGCAATTAACCGACCCTGCTGAATATCATGGTGTACCAATGGGTAAGAACCTATAGCGATCCCAAGCCCATCACTTGCCGCCTGCAAACAAAAATAGAAATGAGCAAAGCTTTGCTGGGATTTTGTTGTGACTCCTGAGAGAGACGAAGCATTTAACCACTCTTGCCAAGCTGTTAAACGCGTTTGAGAATGCAGCACCTTAGCATTTTGTATATCACCTTGAATGCTCTCCCAGTATTCTTTGCTACACACTGGACCCGCCCACTCTTCCACCAAAGAAGTTATCTGATAGTGCGACGGGATCGGGAAATCGTCACGACGAATCGCGACATCCAGCCCCGCATTGACCAGATTGATTGGGCCGCCTGCCGTAGATAAGCGAACATCCGTCCCTGTTTGAGAATAGAATTCGTCCAGCTTGGGCATCAGCCAGCGCATGGTAAGCGTGGGTTCACAGGACACTTCCAAAGAGTGAGCATCAAGACTGTTGAGCTTGGCAACACCTGCCGATAAAGCGCCAAACGCCTGCTCGGTATAGCTCTTGAGCAGTTGCCCTTCTTCGGTTAGCACCACATTTCGACCTTGTTTATAAAACAGGCGCTTATCCAAATACTGCTCTAACGTCTTGATTTGCTTACTTACGGCCCCATGCGTCAGATTGAGCTGCTCTGCTGCCTGCGTATAACTGCGGGACGATGCTGCGATGTGGAATGCGTGAAACGCTTTAAGGTGACGCATATGTGAATTTATCTCACAATTCTTTGGCAATAGTTTCGATTATAGAAAGGAGGAAAGCTTCCTACAATAGCTGCATCTTATAAACAATATACAAAGGTTCACAATGGAATTTGTTAGTTTAGCCGTACTTGGTTTCTTTATTGTTATTAGCCCCGGGGCAGATTTTGTCTTAGTGTTGAGGAACAGTATTCAACAAGGGAGAGCGGCAGGTGTTTGGACTGCCATTGGCATTAGTACCGCAATTACGGTTCACATCGCCTACTCTATTTTAGGTATTGGTTACTTAATTTCACAAAACCTTTTTCTTTTCCAATGCCTGAAATATCTCGGCGCTGCGTATCTGATTTATCTAGGGATAAAAGGATTTTTATCCAGCAGCCACGAATTAGAGCAACAAGCCGGCATAGAAAACCACCAAGCTCAGTGGCGTTATGCATTGCAAGGCTGGCTTTGTAACGCATTGAACCCAAAAACCATGTTGTTCTTTGTTAGTATCTTTAGTCAAGTCATTTCTCCCAACGGCGAAGAAATGACTCTAGCGCTGTTATACGGTGGCTATATGATTCTGCTCCACGGGCTGTGGTTTGGTTTAGTGGCCGTCCTGCTGACTTCGCCAACCCTTCAAACGCGCTTGCTGAAATTGAAGAAAAGGCTAGAACAAGCCTGTGGCATTGCGCTTGTCTCTTTCGGCGCCTTATTGGCAACCAAAGCGTGATAAGAATCAGCCAAGCAGTTGCTTGAGGTGCTCTTCCAACCATTGGAGTGCTGGCCCTTTACCTGAACTTTTCAAAGTCGCCACATCCACAGGCGGACTCCAAGTTTTGTGATCAATCGAAACACGTAGCTCAACCAAGGCGCCTGACTCAATAGCAGGATCTACCATGTGAGCGGGCAGATAGGACCAACCTAAGTTGCCGTGCAGAATAGTGTGCTTGATCGAGCTAAAGCTGTTTGACCACCACACCTTGGACGCCAGCACGGGAAATTGCTGTAGGGTAGCGCCTTGGTTACCACGCGGTAACAACTGACGGTATTTGATGGCATCAGTGATCGTGACCGTATCCAGCTCAGCCAGAGGGTGAGCTGGATGGCAGATCGCTTTAAACGGTAAATGCCCAATAAAGCACGGGTGAATGTCCTGACTAAAATCCAAATCAGTAAACATGATGCCAATGTCTGCCAGACGTGAAGTCAAAGACTCGACGACATCCATACTGGCGGTCGAAATCAGTTCGATCTCTGTTGCCGGAAAGGCCTCCGCAAACTGATGAAGTATCTTCGGTAAACTCGGCACCATGAGCGCATCATCTACAGCAAGGCGAATTAGTTCCTCATCGCCGTTTTCAATCGATTCCACAGAGGCGTTCAGCTCTTCCACCTGCAAGACAATCGCTTTGACCTGCTTAAACAATTGACGCCCTTCACGGGTCAGCGTCGGCTTACGCGTCGAACGATCAAATAGTTGAATATTCAGGTCAATCTCTAGATTGTTGATCCCCTGACTCACCGCTGACTGCACTTTGCCCAACTTTCTCGCACTAGCGGAAAAGGAGCCCTGCTCAACGGCTTCAACAAACATCCTTAGTTGCTCAATGTTATACATATCATCATTAGTGATAGTTACTATCTTTATTCAATCATAAATACCGATATTATTTATAGCAAATAATCAGTACATAAGTGAGAGAGAAGCAATGTCACATAAAGAACGCATTCTACATATGGTGCTATTTGAACTGGTTGCCTTGATTGTAATGGCGACGCTAGCAACGCTGACCACTGGAAACGGCGCGGGAAAAATGGCGGGGCTTGCAATCGCACTATCAATGATAGCGATGGGCTGGAACTACATTTACAACTATGGTTACGACAAAGTATTCGGTGCAGACCGCAGTAAGCGAACCGCCAAAGTACGTATTCTGCACGGGCTCGGATTCGAATTGGGCATGATGATCATCTCTTTCCCAGTTCTAATGTGGACACTGCAACTCGGATTCTGGTCAGTGTTAGTCATGGATATTGGCGTGGTGATTTTCTTCGTCCTTTACTCCATCGGCTTCAACTGGGTTTACGACGCGATTCGTCAACGCATTACCACTCAGCGACTGGCCACTTCAGCATAAACGCAGATGCACGGGCTTTGGTTTTATCAAAGCTCGTGGTATTTAGCCGCTATTCGCTTTACACTTCGCTTATTACCCGGCAAATCCACTTCATTAATGCTCACTATTTCAAACACAGTCACGCTTCAGGCATGGGAAATTCAACTTACGGCAATTCGCGCTCAAGGTGCTGGCGGCCAGAATGTGAATAAAGTCTCTTCTGCGATACACCTGCAGTTTGATATAAGGCACTCAACACTTCCTGCGGTGTATAAAGAGCGCTTGCTAGCATTAAATGATTCACGCATCTCGAAAGAAGGCGTTATCACCATCAAAGCGCAGCAATACCGCACTCAGGAGCAGAACAAAGAAGACGCACTTAATCGTCTCGCCGAACTGATTCGCTCTGCTAATGTCGTACAGAAAAAACGCCGCGCAACCAAACCCACAAGAGCTTCGAAAGAAAGACGCCTAAAAGCCAAAGGAATAAAGTCACAAACAAAATCCTTGCGCGGTAAGGTGAGTCACTAAAATATCCTTTGCGCTCCAGCTTGAGATAGTCAATCGACCTAATCTAAGAAAGCGGTATTTGAGATAGAAAGGTAAAGGCTACAAAACAAGGTTTATCCGTCTGCGAGAAAACGTCAATGTAAGTGAAGATCTCTTTCATCAAGATACGAGATTGAACCACAGCTGAAGTACACTATCTTAGCCGACGACCAGTTTCACACAAGACTCATTCGAGCTTCTCTAGGTGTAATGAGTGATCGACGATATAACCTTGATATCGCTCTAATGCACCTTCAGGAATCGCGAACGGCAACCCTCCCCATGAGAGCTGCGGAACCGTTCTTACATAGGGTAAAACGCACAAGTCTACAAATTGCTGTTGAGTGTAAGGAAACGATATAAAATCGGTTTTCCACTGATTAATATTTGCGATCAATTCTTGGACAGAACGGTGTTCCTCACACCCTGCAAGGAGCTCTGGGCTCGGCAAATAATAGGATGTTTTATACCCTGATGCATGAAAATCAGTGAGTGCAGCCGCGTTTTTAGATTCTACAATTAGACGTTGTCTGTCTTCCTTCTGATTAAAGTAGCGGTTCAGATAGCCTACAATAGTTGGGCTCATTTCAGGCGTTAGATTTTTCAGATCTAACCATAAACGACTGCTTATCGGCACAATATCAACAAGTTGATGGAAGTAGAACGCCATTGATGCATGTTCGGGATAGTGGTAAATATCCAGCGCCTCTTGGTCCACATTCCAAACCGCATCAAACTCGAATGCCTGATAATACTTAGCGTACGTTTTTGCCCTCTCAGGACTGTTTGTTCGGTGAGCATAAACATGCTCAGGAATACGATAGCGTTCAAAGAACAAAGATAACGCTAGCGGGTCTTCAACGCCGTATGAATCAGCATCTAACTTGCCTTGTTCCAAAATAGTGACAACGGGTAATTGATCACAGCTTGCAACCAACCCTACTTTCTCGACGACTTTACAGCTGGAATAAACAGCAAAAACTCTGATCGGCCTCAGCTTATCGAACGACAGCAAGATAAGAACGGATATGAAAATTAAAACATAAATTAATGAGCGTTGTATCTGCATTGCTGCTGCCCCGGATAATAAAACTCAAATGAAAAGTCACTAGGTAAGGTTTTCGTCACACCCTGCACAGAGTAATAGGTGAACTCACGGGTTGACTCTGGTGGCTCTATTTTCATACCGAGTGTTGATAACAAGACTTCAGGAAAGTAAGCGCTGTTAAACAGCAGATGTTGGTTATCCCGGTAACAGTTAATCACCTCAGACATATTTTTCCCTAGCGAGCCAAAAACAAGGTAAGGGACGGCAAGCTCGTCTTCGATCCGAATAGGTTGAAGCCCATGCCCTTTGCCAATAACTTCACCATGATCGGAAAAGTAAACCAGTAAGCTGTTGGGTTCATCTTTAAACAGCCCAGAAATCAGTGCATCCAGAATCGAGTCTGTGAAATGAACAGAGCTTAAGTAAGCGATTTCAATCGGTGACAGGTCTGAAGCAATAGTGAGTTGCTGCTTGATGGCATCAAAGTGAGCTTGAGGCAATGCTTCACCATTTCTCACTGAGTAATCAGCGTGCTCGCCAGATAAATGCAGCACAACAAACTGATGCCCATCATTTTTGTTTAGCTGCTTTACCACCGCTTTGGCTGCATCAATATCTCGCCAAAGCTGTCCTGGCTCACCAGTATGGATAACATTATCTGAGGAAGTCGCTACTTTAGCGGTGAACGAGTCCCAGCGAGTGTAGAGTGCTTGGGTGGTAACCCAGGTAGTTTGGTATCCCATCATCCGAGCGACATCAATTAAGTTCACATAAGGCAACCCTTGGTACAACATTTGATTCGCCGAAATAAATGAGAACGAACGAGGGACGGATTCTCGAGTGTTGGGGGCAGGAGCAAAAACACCATCGACCACGGTGACAAGGTTACTATCTTCGATATGGCGAGCCTTCAGCTTTGGGCTCGAATTAATCTGACTACCGTAGAGAGAATAGGATGCTCTTCGTGAAGACTCTCCAATAACAATGACGATATTAGTAGGGATATCGAGAGAAAAATTAGGCAACACATGCTCTGGCAAATCTTGTCCATAGCTCAAGTGGCTCTGATAACGCTCATAAAAAGCCAAGGCAGCAACTCTGAAAATATTGTATGCGGGCGTGTCCTGATAAAGGTACAAAGTATGGACGTAATCTTCAGTTATCTGCTGTTTGGCTTCAGGGTCAAAGTTCCATTTAAAAACAGGTAAGGCGGTAGCCACAGCCAAAACACTCAACAATAAAGTCATTCGGCGCCACCCCTGAATAGGCAAGTAGGCTTTCCAGAAACAATACAGCCCTATCGCGGTGGATAGAAAGACCGGAACCATGATGTACCAGTTAACGAGTTCAAAATAACCGATAACTTCTTCGCTATGTGTCAGCAGTATTGAGTGGAATGCCCCCGTAGAAACAAGGCCTCCCGTCAGAACTAAAGAGACGATGCTGACCAAGCACGATAGAACGAATAGAAGCTTGGTCGCCTTACCCAGCCAGCCTTTAAACGTCATGATCAATAACAGTAGCAGCACGCTCATCAGCGCGAAGTAGTAAGTGAATACACTGCTTAACTGCATGGTAAAAACAAGTGGCACGAGAAAAGGAAGTAAACCAACTACGCAGTACAACACCGTAGTTTTATTCATCGCCTTCATAGGCATTCTCCTCTATAACGACTTACGCATTCAATCAATACAGCAGAGAACATGCCAACTATAAAACTTTTAAATTACAATGCATTAGGTGATAGACAGGGTTGTTGGGTTAATCTCAAACCCATATTGAGATAATCATCGCTTTTTGATTCTCATATCAAAAAACACTGTCGAAAACTTAGATATTGAGCTCCCTGCTTAACCAATAGTGTTTCTTGCAGAAATTAGATGCCACGGCTCGGCTAGCCGTGGCAAAAGCGTAAGACTATCGCTCTTTCTTACTGTGTTTGCCTTCGAACATCTGATTAATAAACAAGGCAGACAAAATAATGGCGAGCGCAAGCCAAGTATTGCCTTGGACAGACTCATTAGTAATAAAAACACCAATCAACACACCGACGGCGGGGACCAAATAATTGGTCATGGAAGTGAAAACTGCGCCCGCATTTTTAATACTCATCATATAGAGGTAGTACACGACGCCAGCGCATATCACACCTAGGTAAAGCAAAGACATAACTGATGACGTATTCGGGTGAGACTGATTGAGCGGGGCCGTCATCAGGGCTATGACGGTGAGCTGAACACTGGCCATACACAGAACATTGCGCGCAACAATAAGTGGGTGCTCACCTTTCACTCGATTAAGTAACAGCAAGGCAACAGCAAAGCAGATAGCAGAGAACACAATCGCTATAGAGCTAACAAGATCGATGCGCCCAGCCCCAGTGGCAAGCTCAGGATAAAATAACACCAGCAGCCCACCGAATCCTACGATAACGCTAATCGCACTACCTATACTGATTCTCGCGCCTTTAATAAATACAGGCGCAAGCAATAATGCGTAGAAAGGCAATGTTCCCATCAATATAGCCGTAATCGAGCTTGATAACTCCTGCTGTGCCCAAGGTACCAAAACAAACGGAATCGCTGCTTCCAGCATGCCAATTAATGCAAACAGCCCCCATTGCTTGCTCACACTGGTTATACCCGTCATTTTGCATATCAGAGTTAATGTTAGTGCGCCAAGAATAGCGCGGAATGTGCCTATCCATACTGGGTCAAATCCCATTAGAGAATATTTCTGGAACACAAACTGAGAGCCCCAAATAAGACCAATTGTCAGCAGGGTTAAATAGTTTCTAAACATAACGATGGATTACCTAAAATACGTCTTTTTCACTCGGTGTGTATCTTGTCGTTGTTGAGTTAAGTTCATCGGCAATATCGCTTACATCGCTTTAAAAGCAATCGCATCTACCTCGATTTTCATCCCATCAAGCGCAAGCCTAGGCACTGGGATCAGTGTGCTAGCAGGTAAGCGATCCGAAGGCCAGCGCATAAGCATCTCGTCGCTCCAGACTTTCAGTTTGCTTTCATCGTGGTCAACGATTAACACGGTAATTTTTAAAACATCACCGAAGCTGAGTGTATGAGCCGTCAAGGCAATCTCTAAGTTAGTTAACACACTCCGCACTTGTTGGCGAAAATCTTCACTCAAGCGGTGCTCGACGCCTTCTCCACCACTTTGGCCTGAGATATAAACGAGTTGCCCATCAGAGGGAGCCGTTACTGTGTGACAAAAGCCATATGGCGTCGGATTGAATAAATCGGAAGGGTTTTGAAACGTGATTGATTTATTTAACATTGTTATCTTCTCAACTTAGTTGGTTCAAATCTCAATCACTGTAAAACCTCAACCAAGATTGAGGTCAAGAGCATTTTTTTAGTCGCAAGCAATGTCCGTTCGATACCGATAAGATGGGGATCCCGATGAACAAACAAAGGCTCTCCTTGTCTGGCTCACCAAGTATGGTTAAAGACTTTATTGCGACCTTAAATGCCATGTTATAACATAACAAATAGACTATTAGCGCTCCAGAAAATACACGGTTTGGGTGAATGTTATGGACACAATCGAGACAATGATTGAACAGGCAGAGAAACGCTCGAACAGAAATACGCGATTGCAGCCCAGCACTCCTGCGCCAACTACGCGTTGTACCTTGGCGCTACCGAGGATAACCTAACTCAAATACAACAGCTGGATCCAACAAAGCACTGTGGCGTAAAAGTGTTTATGGGCGCTTCAACGGGTGACTTGTTGGTCGAGCACCCGCAAGCATTAGAGCGAATCTTCGAGGAATCGCCCACCTTGGTGGTAACACACTGTGAGAGTAGCCCTATCATCGCCCAAAACAGCGAAAAATTACGGCAATCTCGCTCGGTATTCTCGATTGAAGACCATCCAGTACTCCGTGATGATGCCGCATGCTTTGCGTCTTCATCATACGCCGTTTCATTAGCTAAAAAGTACCGCACGCAGCTGCACGTTCTTCACATCACCACGGAAAAAGAGCTTTCACTATTTGAACCGGGGCCCATTCAACAAAAACACATCACAGCCGAGGCGTGTGTACATCATTTGTGGTTCAGCAATCAGGACTACGCTGAGCGAGGCAACCTGATTAAATGCAATCCAGCGATCAAGTACGCCAGCGACCGAGATGCCTTGATCCAAGGATTGCATACCAATCAAATTGATATCATCGCGACCGACCATGCACCGCATACCTTGTCAGAAAAACAGCTGCCATACTTGCGTGATAGCCTAAACAACGAAGTCTTAGAGGGTAGGCAATACACCTGCTCTCTGCACAGCCACTTTACATTTTCACACGTACTTTTTCGGCCAGTGCCATGGCGATATTGCTGGCACAATACGCACTTTCATTGATTATGCAAGTCAACGATCAACTGGTTTTCAACCCGAGCATATTTTCTTCGGAAGGAAACCGCTAGTTTCGTTTCTCGTGACTCCTCGACTAAAGCAGCGCTAACAAACTGACAATTGGGATCAACGTCTATGAAACGAACATTTCTCTTCACTGCTTCTGGATTACCGACCACGCTTTTTACTTCAAAGGAAGAGCGCTCAACAGAGTAACTACCAGCTTTGATCAATTTCTGAAGGTATAGCCCCGTCAACTCGTTTCCATGAGTGCCGGCAACAACGAGCACTTGATTCACTTTCTGCACAAATAGGTTCTCAAACAAAAAAAACATTACGTTATAACATAACATTAAATTTTCGTTTTTTGGAGGTCAAAGATCTGGGACTTGAAAGTGGTAGCCATTTGTCGCCATCTAGTCAGCCTGACCTTTGTTGATAAATATATGATTTTTCATAAATTCCCGTAAGCGGACACTATCCAATCTACGGGGATGTTGCTGACACAGAAAAGGCCCGTACCGTGGCCTTTTCTGTGTGTATTTATCTTGACTCTAGTGGATAAGAGCGGTAGCTCCACATCCCGTAAGTTCTCAAAGCGTCTCGGTAGATACCAAGTAGCTCACTGTCGCTCACCTTTGCCAATTCCTTTATCGGCTTATCTGGATAACCAACAGTATCAAACGTGATGCCTTGTGGGCCTGTTTGCCAGCTTGCGACTTCAAACAGCGTTTGCCCACGTCGAACATGGCTCGCAGAGCTGATAATAGTGGCGTGTTTAATACCGTGGCGAGCCAGTGCGTAACTGCTGTACAACGCATTGCCAACCGTGCTGGTTGCGTAGTTTTCTTCAATGATACGATCGCTACGCACACCTTTTGCAATCAACCAGTCAGCCATGAGTTTACCTTCCGTTTTATGATTTTTTTGGCACACCTCCCGTCAGCACGATCACAGCATCAGGGTTAGCTTTAGCCATGGCTAACGTCGTTTCTAAGCGCTCAACTAATATATTATGCATGGAGCCATCTGGATTGAGCGCATACCCCAAAGTGACAATCGCACCTTTATCATCCAACAGCCCTTTGTCCGCCATCTCTTTCAGTGGTGTGGCCAACACGCGATCAACGGTTTCAAAAATACGAGCCAAATCGGCTGCTTTACCTGCATTCAAAGATTTCAACTTATCCATATGCTTGTTTGACTCGACATCATTACCTTTAAAGCGTTGCCAAACCGCAAGGTACGCGTGCAAATCAACATCGTCTGGTGCGACCGACAGTGCTTGCTCGAAAAGCGCTATCGCTCTATCAACATTCTTGTTGTAGATTTGCGCATTTGCCGCTGAAATAAGCAAATCTGTACGATAAGGCTCAAGTTCATAAGCTTCCAGAAGACGGTTAGTCACTATTTCCATATTGCTTGGCATTTTTGCAGTAAAGCCAGCATGAGAGATACGTGACGGCGATTTAAATGCAGTGACCGCATCAGCCAACAATTGATCCACCACCTGGCGTTTCGTTATGAACTGAGCGTAGTTAGTGGCAGCTTGAACAGTCGTATCGTTAGCGGCAAGAGAATAAGGGGCTGCCGTTAGCACGCCACCAAGAGCAAGGGCAATGATGTACTTTTTCATGTAGAGGTCCTGATGCTGTTGTATTCGACCTGTGTCGATTGATTTTTTCGCAGTGTAAATTTACTCTCTGGAAAAACCGTGAACCAAGACTCATTTCATGCGCATAACATTGATAGAGCTTTTAAAAAGCGAATTAAAATCACAAATCAACATAAAAAAACCATTCTAAATACTAATAATTTCAAGCCATCAAATAACCTACCTAAACTACTCAAAGAGTGTTGATGCAGTAATTCAATCCTCTCTCTGATTACCCCAAGGAAAGACGGCCGTTACACGATTCTTGCCCGACGGGATGCAATGAGCATGTCGCACGTTGAAATGCAGGAAGTCATGGATATGGACTACAATTTGAATACAAATTTTGACCACCATATTCGTATGCAACTTCTATTTACATCTGGTCGACAAACAACGTGTCGCTCAGCTGAATATAAAACAAAAGTGTGATACTGAAAGGGTAACCTGCATGCAGAACAAACACCGATTCGTACCTAATGCTGATATTCGTAATTTGCCTACAGAGCGCCAAAATAACCAGGGCCGCAACCCATGCATATAGGACCAGAATTTCTGCTGGCTGCCATCCGCCAGAAAATCAAAAATGAGGGGCTGTGTTATGGCGAATTGTCTGACAAAACCGGCGTGCCCCTCTCAACCATAAAGCGGCATTTGCACAATCCTGCTCTGGGTTTGGACAAGATCCTGATGTACACCAACCACCTTAATAGTGATCTGATGGAACTGACGCAATTGGCGGTTCAACTCCAACGAGACAACGAGCAGTTTCTCTCTGATGAACAAAATGCCCTCTTTGTTGAACACCCTTACCTTCTCGACTTTATCTACCTCATCACCTCACGCAATCAAACACCGCAGCAAATTGCCGAGCAGTATCAACTCTCAGATACCAGCCTGAGATTCTATCTAAGCATTGCTGAAATCCTTGGATATATGGAGGCAAATGGCGACAAGATCGTGTATCGCTCTGGTCGCCGTTTTATCATGGAAGAAGGCACTGCGCTCGATACCTTATTTAAGCGACGCTTCGAAACGATCTCAATGGAAGACTCCACAATTTCTCAGGTTTGTCAGGCACGAGTGCGTTTGACGCAAGAACAAAGTCTCAAACTGGAACAGGAGCTGGACCGCAAAGTCAGTGAGATGCACGCGGCAAATTGCGCCAACGAAGAAGGCGAGTTCACCAATGTCCTATTTCGAATGACACCTGGTCAACAGATCTATTTCTCTGACGGATTGCCAGAAATAAATGGAGAGCTGCTTAAACAAGTGTCTAAAAATTCCGTAGCCGCTAGGATCAGAAAACATGAACAATCACTATCACCCACTTTCTAGTGGATAAAGCGTAACGCTTCATTGCTCGAGGTGGTTAATAATCTAGAGACCACTTTTTCAGACAATACACCCGAAGAGTTTCAGGAAATTTTCACTAATACACTTTCCCCGACAGTGACCGAAAAGTGGAAACTGAACGCAGTGAATGAAAATAACATTTCAATGACAACAGAATCGGGAGACCAACTTTTTGTCAGAAAAGTTGACGGAAAAGAGTAAATAAACTGAGTATTTACTCTTTTCACCTGAGGCGAGGAGACTCATTACTGAACAGTAAAGGTTTGAGTCGCTTCGTCCGCACTCACATTTCCACTATTCACTCCTGTTACCTGAACCACATAGTCTCCAGCCCACCAACTTGTCGCATTAATCTTTCCAGTAGACCAAGTTCCATCCGATTCTACTGTCACCACTTCATCATGCTTTGTACTACTAAAAAAACTCCGTTTCACTTTCACTCTTAGCGTGCCATTGTTTTCCATCCCTTTAGACTGCCCAGTAATGTAAAATTCGTTCACTTCACCGGAATCGATAACATTCTCGCCGTTTACTGAGTCGATTTCGATCAATGGCTTAACAAAAAACGCTTCTTCATACACTTGCCCTGCGCTATTGCCTGAAGCATTCTCAAAGTTGTTTAAGACCAAAGCTTCGGTCGCTCTACCCGCAGTCAAAGCAATCTCGCGATTTGTTTGTCCTGTCCATTGTTCCGACAGTTCACTGTCCAAGGTCACTTTAGTAAACGTCATAGGTACACCAGCAAAGCTTCCCGACAGCCCTTTTACAGGATTATCGAAGTTAACGGTGACACTCACTGCATTGCTATGCTCAGGCTCAGATGGCGAGAGAGATTCCACTCCCGTTACGCTAGCAACAATATACACGCTATCTTCTCTAACAGGATCCGCAGCACCACCTTGTTGGTTCGTACCCGTCACTTCAACACTTACTAAGCCTAATGGCCAATCAGACATATTCTGACCGTGTGGTTCTGTTGTCCAACTTCCTGCCTCAGAAATGGGCACTGTCTGCTGCCAATGAAAAGCCGTATTTTCTTGTGAGGTTACTGTAACAGTGATCATTTCCGTATCCCCTGAGAAGCCAACTCCAGTGCCATGAATCACAACATGCTCCGCTTCTTGAGAATTAATTTCATTGTTACCTTCTACTGGCTCAAGATACAGTACTGGTTTCACTCCGGTTGCAGTCTCTTTGAAGTCGACAGCAGTATTCCCTGACAAGTCCTCGTAGCCTGCGTTCACTCTCGCTACAATCGTATCTTCATTTGACGACAGGGTGATAGGTGCCTCTGTACTGCCCACCCATTGCTTGGCGGGGGTGTGACCAGAAAAAGCCACAGCCACGCCACCTACATTCGCTGTCACACCTGTCACGAGCTCAGTAAAATTCACTGTAATTGTCACACTCTGGCCGTCCACAGGGGCCTCAGGGTCAAAGGCAATTTCCCCACTATCCCTGGTGGCGTCACATCCGCATAGTTAATGGTATAGGGCGCAGTCTCCGCTACCTCACCATTCTGGTTATGTCCTGTTACCGTCAGGTTAATATCACCACTTGGCCAGTTGCGGATATTTTGCTCCGAAGTACTCCATCCACCATTTTCTGCAACGTCAACGGTTTCACTAAAATGATATGTGCTTGGGTCTGAATCGAGACTTGCCACAACCGATACTTGATCGCCAGCTTTAAACCCTCGTGCAGATCCGGAAATCACTACCTGACTTGATTCCCCTTCGTCAATCGGCCCACCTCGCGGTGTCATCTCAATCACTGGTTTCACAGGTACTTCACTGGAACTCGATGTACCGTGATTGCCTTGCACATCCTGATACTGCGTTACAGTCACGGTTTTGAACATCTCATTGGCGTTCACAATCACCACATCTGACGTGACACCTTCCCAAATAGTGCTCTCATTTCCTTGAGAGGTAAAATTCACATCGACACCGTCCACATTCGCGACGACATTCTTCACGCGCTCGCTAAATGTCAGGTTAACGGACACGACACGTTTGTCTTCGATAGGCACACCTGAGTTAACAGCAATACGGCTCACGTCTGGCGCGATATCATCCTCTAGAGCCACGTCCTGAGACACTAAAGTCGCCGCATGCCCACCGCTATTTGAACCATTGACCGTGATCGTTAAGGTTCCGCTTTCCCATGATGAGATATCCTCGGGCGCAGTTTTCCATGCTCCCCCGCTCACTGTCACAGTCCCACTGAATGTTTCACCGAGAGGGCTATTATTGGAAACCGACACGCTCAATTGAGCACCATTTTCAAATCCTCGTGCCGTTCCTGATACCACAAAGGCCCTCGCCTCGCTCGTCGATAAATCCAGAATTTCCGGCATTAGAATAATGGGCTTTACGTCATGCGTCTTCTCATAGCGAGCACCTAAATTCGGTGTACTCGCCGTATCTTGGTAATTTGAAACGACTAGCTTTGATGTAGAGGCACTACTTGGAAGGATAAGTGCTGGACTCGTCCCGACCCAGATTTTAGACACACCTTCATCAGGCTGGTTAAAGGTAATGGCTTGTCCATTTAGGACAACCTCTGGTTGTCTCACCCGCTCGCTAAAAGCCAGTGTCACGGTCGCGATTTCGCCATCAACC
Organism: Vibrio neptunius; assembly: GCA_019339365.1. Taxonomy (NCBI): domain Bacteria; kingdom Pseudomonadati; phylum Pseudomonadota; class Gammaproteobacteria; order Vibrionales; family Vibrionaceae; genus Vibrio; species Vibrio neptunius. The sequence continues at coordinate 574,912 of CP079860.1, forward strand.
AGCATTTCTTCTGAAGCAGTGGTCAGTAACCTTGTCGCAGAGCCAGACATTGATATTTGAGATTGGAGGACTTGAGGAGCAATACTATCCACGTAGCTTGAATCCTTTTCTTGAGCCACGTACTGAGATTCTTCGCTATTTCTACCAACGACCTCAATAGTAAAACTCGACTCTTCCCAAGTTGACATATCTTGATTTGAAGTAGCCCAAGTACCATCTTGATTTACTGTGATCCCTGTTAATTCAAACTTATCAATGTTGGGACGCTTTTCTGAAACCACGTTTACAGACAACTGACTGTCCCTTAAAAAGCCTTTCGTTGAACCACTAAAACTAATGTTTTTAACGTCATCTACTGTGCTGTCAACGACATTATCATCCGTCACGTTATCGATAGTGATCGTCGGTGTAATAATGATATCTTCAGAAAATGCCTCACCAGCATTATTGAGCTCATCATGGTAACGACTCACCACTAAAGGTTTCGAATTCTCATCAGGATTGAGTGAAACCACATCCGACGTCGTCCCCGTCCAAGATTGCTTGTATTCTTGAGACTCTCCAAAATCAATATCTATACCACTAAATGTTGCGGCGACCGATGTGACTGGTTTGTCGAATTGCAAGGTCACCGTGACACTGTCTGCCTCAGTCGGGTGCTCAGGCGTTAAGGTAGTAAGGCTGCCAATAGGTGGTTCGTTATCCACATAATAAGTCGACGCAACATAAGGGCCTTGACTATTTCCTATACCATCTTCCACCTTAGCGATGATTTCAAAGTGTTCGGCGTCTACGAACTCTGGATCTAGAGAGTCAATCGTGAAGGCATAGACTTTTTTATACTCTGTTGATTTATCGCGATTAAGAACAAACTCTATCTCCGCCAACGTCTTTTTTTTTGAGCCATCCACCCAATAGGCAGACAGTACCGTTTTCTCCTCATTAACCGTTGCGATATCTTCAATAGTGACTTCTGATTGGACATTGCCAGCAATATTGTAATCAGTATCATTGCCGACTTGAGTGAATGATCCATGGGCCTGTTCATGATTAGGGACGACACTAACCGTGGGAGCCTGCTGGTCAATGCTGCCACCTTGATCACTAAAGATATTCCCACCACCAAAGGTAGGGTTTGCGGTTGCGAAATGGTCCGCTTGATCAAGGGCCTCTTTAGATTCCACACCATGTAGGTCATGTGCCACATCATAGTAGCCTTGAGCGAGTTCTTCACGGTATGAAGCGGAAGAGAGAGAGTAATGACCAATAGTAATTTGACCGCTTTCGCCGATACCATTTGCCAAACCATCATGTGCTAAGTCTTGATAGAAGGCTGACGCGTACTCCACGGTACTCGAATTCGCTGCCGAGTTGTCTTCTGCCATTTGAGTTAAGCTTTCGAGTAAGAAACGGTAGATAAATGGGTCGGTTAAAGGATCAGGGACAGAGCTTTCCAGCATCTTGTTAGTCGCGTACTTAGTTGAAATAGGATCGAAGCCAAGCATTGAGCGGTCTTGTGTTGCGAGTGCGTCCTTCACTTCAGCTAAGATTCTCTCCGCATTTTCTACCGTTTTCTCACCAGACGTTAGGTTGTCCCACTGACTATCAAACAAACCTGTGTGATAGCTAGAGAATTCTGTAATGTAGAGCGTTGTCTTATCTGCACCAGAAAAGTAGGCGCCTATATTTGCCGTAGGTAGAATATTAAGTTCAGTTTGTGTATTTAAACTCCACTGGAAGTAGTGTGTAGGGTCATCACTTCCAAGTGAAACCTTAAAGAAATGATAATTTTTTGATTCGTAAGCTATGGTGCAACTGGCTTCATCATTCGCCCCATTGACAGCCTGAGTGCGGCAGGTGCCCAAGGTATTAAAGTCACCCTTGCTTTCATTTAGGCCTAGAAGTCTCACAGGTGCATCAATGAAGGGCGAAACAATGGTTACTTCTGGTTTATCAAACGTGGTTTTGAAATATACTTCGTGAGAAATACTTTCATTACCGGAAGGATCGATCGCTGAGAGAACCAATTTTTGTGAATCAGAAGAAGTGGCATTAACAAATGAAGTATCTAGCACTTCCTTCACGAAAGGAATGTAGTATTTCATTTCAATCACTTTTTCATCGGTTCCAAAATTCAACTCTTCGAAGGGTATACCTTTGTTTTCTTCACTGACTGCATCACTTGCAATTTGCGTCGTCTGGCCATATTGCAAGTAAGGGCCGCTATCACTTTTCTTACGGTAATACGTCACTTTGAACGTTAAATCGTCTGCTGAAGAGCTATAGGAACCACCTTCGGATGAATCCATTATCGTTGCAGTCACATAGGGCACAGAATGATCGAGTAACGTTTGTTCGCTGAATTGAGTAAAATCAAGCCCAGGAACAGTGGCGTCTAAACCATCCGCTGCAAATTTGTAGTCTATTTTGAGATACTTAGTCGCGGTATCTACTGATGACTCCGTGAATGTCGTATCTGTATACTTGTCAACAAGGTTGTCTCCATTTTGGTTTTCGTAGTTGAACTCCTCATTCGGAAAACTCAATGTAAGTATTGGAGGGACGCTATCTTTGTATAGAGTGAATACTGACTTACCTTGATTACCATGGATATCTTCTGCTGTAATTGTGAAATTTGCACTGTCACCAAACGACCGAGTATCGTAAGCATTTGTCGTGAATTTACACCAGACATTATCCCCACTATTTATCGGCTCACACGTATTTGGAATCGCCTCACCGCCAGAGAGAGAGACAAAGGCCGATTTTTGTTTAAGGGAATCAGGGTGCTCTTTAACTATCCCCGTTAGAATATATGTTGTCGCTGAAGCATTAATTGTTTCTGAAGAAGTCACCTCAATCACTGGCTCAACATTATCCCACTCGAATGGGACTTCAACGCCGGCATCGTTTTGGTTTTCAAGCACATCAACCGTCTTTACTAGGAGGTGGGCTTCTGTAACACGACTTTCAACACCCAGAGAATCTAATACTTCCGTATTGACGTAAACTTTGAGTCGAGTTTCCCTTGGCCCCTCTACAAAGTCACTCTTATCGGTCCAACACAGCTCAGCCTCCCTTGAGTATGAAGCATCACAAGACGCCTCCAGCCACTCGCCACTCTCTAAGTGATACTTTAATTGGGATGTTGCAGACTGGACTCCGACCTTATCTTTAAGTACAACTTCAATCGACTCTGTGCCCGTAAGAACACTATCTCCCGCTCTTTCTGCTGTCGGAGCATCTTTGTCAATGTCAATGGATTCTCGTGATGGAATAGCGCCCTCATCACTATCATGAGTGCCCAATGAGTTAAGATGTTCAGCCATATTCATATAATCGGAAACAGGTGTCTTGGAGATATTCAGAGCTGGGTCACTAACAACAATCAACACATGTTCAGCCATACTGTTAGTATAAAAATCCGAACTTAGTTCATGTGCACCAAAGTTTAATTTCTGAGGAAAGGCTCCTTGATCGTCAAGTTCATAACCATTGAGCATCCCATCAGCAGCAATGTCTCTATATCCTAAATCTGCTAAATTCATCGATGTATATACACTGGATCCGGTGCCATCTTCATTAATATAATCGAATGAGTATGACGAGTAGGCCGTTAACAACGCCCCATATTTGTGGCCATCTGTCGCCGTGGTATTATGGCCACCTGTTGCAATATCTATTGGTTTGACCGAGTTAACGTTAAACCCATACATGTTATTAATTGTCTCGAGTGCCTCATCGATCGCGGTAGCGGCCTTTTTACCTCTACTTATATTGAATTCAGCAAGACCAGAAACTAAATATGTTAAAGGTGTTATCATAACGGCTTGATCACTGCCCTCAGCATAGTTAATAACGCTAGTCATCTTTATCGACTTATTTTCACTGACGCGAATGACTTTATTTGTTAATGGATCTAAGTAGCCTCCGCCTTCCGCGACAATGTAAAGAGGCATGGACGAAGCATCAACTTCAATTGAATAGGCTCCGGTTGAGTTGGTTGTCGATGTACCAAGCTTGCGTCCTACTTTTCCACTTTGATATTCATATACGGTCACCAAAGCTTGAGAAACAGGAGCATCAAAAACAATTCCAGAAATCGTTGCATGCACTCGAGATCTTGGTGATGAATCACCACCGCCCCCACCACCGCAAGAGCTAAGCAATAAAATAGTGAAGATCGTCAGAAAAAGCTTAATGATATATTTATATCTCAACATGATGCCGATGTGATGTTACCCAAAAGTAGCTAAAGTATATTTTCAGCTTGAATAATAACAACGTGGCAAAATGACTAGATATAATAGGGTTAAGAGCGACGAAATATATTAAAATAGCAACAAAAAGATTTATATGTCAGTAAATTTAACTATTAGTATAGTAGAAATGATGGTTATTAAAGATTTATAAAAAAAGATAACTATGATTTTTTTCAAAAAATAGATAGAGATAACAACAAAGTATACAAGAATAATATAACACAAACAAAAAACAATCACAGAACAAATTAATAAATATTGGTTATTACATTCAAATAAAGAATACTATTCTATAGGATAATATAAAACAAGAAATAAAAATTAATTTGTATGCTATCCCTAAAACACATGAAAGCACAGTCTATTTTGATAAAGGCACTCTGCTAAAACTTAATTTCACCACTATTTCTAGTCTTTTCCAGCTCCACACTTTTGCTCACAAATATAGAGTTCTTATAGCGGCGAAGTTTACGTTCATGACCGCTCTGCAAGTCATTAATAGAAAGAGCGCATATCGTTTAGAATATGCGCCCTTGAATAGAGGTAGGTTGTCAGTAATTACTCAGTCGGTGCAATGGTGACTGGCTTAAAGGTTGCAACTGCATTGCCGCCTGCCCCTGGACGGTCAACATAGGTAGTGTTTTGCATCAAGGTGTAATACGTATCAACGTAGTCATCGTCGTTGGTCAGTAAGCCATCTGGAATCACATCAATGATTTTACCAGTAATTTGGGCAATGATAGCATAGCCTTGTACTTCCGGATCGGGAATCATTTTCAGAATATCTTCAGCCGCTTTAACCAATAGCTTGGCAAGCTCTTTATAGTCAGTACCATCGTCTTGCTCCATCAGAATCATGTCGACAGCGCCCCAACGGTAACGTGGCCAAAGTATCATAGTTTGCCCTGGGTAGTAATCTCGACCATCGTAGTCAAGGTAAGGCATTTCGACTAAATCAATCTCCGGTTCAACTCGGCTTGGATCAACACCTGTAATAATGGCGTAAACCTCAGCTTTTCCTGATATCCAGGGTTCTTGATCATCATTCAAGCGAATTTTGGTTAGCTGAGTGGTATTTAGAGGCTCAACGTCAGCAGCCGTGACCGAACGGCTCATTTTACTCATCTTGGCTACGGGTTTTGGTGCAGATTCATTGGTTGTTAGCTCAGTATCCTGACCTAAGCGTTTCATTTCTGCCTGCATGGCCATCAAACCAGCACGCAGTTCTTCTGCACCATTGCTGTCAACGACTAAGACCGGTACGTCTGGCATGTCATAAACGTCCAGTTGATGTACCTGACCATAAACATCATACGCTTCAATGTACTGCCAGTTAGAGTCGTCACCTGAGGGTTCAAAAGCAAACAGCGGGCTTTCACCCTCTTTCCAGTTTTTAACCATTGAAGCGTCTGCGATACGTAGCTCCATGATGGAATCGCTGTACTCACTGATCCCTTTCATTGCTCGGTAACTACGGTCGGCTTTTTGCATTTTCTGACTAAACGCTGAATATGGCTGAGCAGACTGAAGTGTGTCCAGAGGTGCGGATAGGTGTTCTTCGCTAATCTGTGACTTGATAGAGGATTCAAGATCAGCATAGCGAGCACTGATCTGTAAAGCGATAGATTGTTTCTGTTGTGCAATCGCCTCAGCCTTGGATTGAGCATCTGTTGTGTCTACAACATTCTGCGCATTCGACTGGAAGCCAACCACTGCCGTTGCAAGCATAATGCTAATAGATAGGTTTGGTCTCATAAAAATGATCCTTATTTTAATTTTTATCCTGATGTAGAGCTTTAGCCCTACACGTAAAAACCTATCATCAATATCAATAAGTGGAAGTAAAACGATTGCTTTTTGTTTGATTTTTCAGCTCAAGATCACTTTTTGACCAAATTGTATGATATTTAATCTTATATGCATTGGAATATCCAAATTAATAATCCAGTCATTAGTTAATTTATAATATTATTAGCTAAAAGAGCACCTTAGGTGCTCTTTTAGGTTCTAATAGGTGGCGTAAAGTTCGACTTCTCCACCTTGCTGTTCAGCACTCAACGTAAAGTGGACGTAACCAGCCTCCTCTACCTCAAACTGGACAAACTCATTGCTATCACTCTTCTGCCCAGACACATCAAAGCTCTCTCTTGTTGCCCAAGAATGTTGACCGACAAACACATCTACGTTACTTGGAATTTCGTCTGCTGCAGTTATCCAAAGCCGAACTGTTGCAGGTCTCTCAACATACATGCCCACATAACGTGTTTGCTTTACCTTTAACTGCATAGGTTCGTTCGCTGACATCAGTTTTGGCGTCAAGTCATCTTGCTCAATGTTCGGGGAGCGAGTGACCGTTTTACTTGTTACCCTTACGGATTCAAATGATTCGCGGGCTGTTAAGCTGAAATAGTAGCGCCCCGGTGCAATGTAGCCATTTTCTTGGGGTTGAATCTTGATTGCCTCGTTACTTCCGCGTTGAAAGTCGGAAATCTGATACTCATAGTAGTGTGCAACACTTTGGTAGCTGGCATACAAGTCAGCATCACCATCACCTTCAATCGAAACAGAGAATTCTGTCACTTCAGAGGGGATATCGATGTAAAACAGATGCTCCTCGTAGGCGTTAGCGCTATAGTCTTGGGCGTGGTTGGCGGCAAAACTCACTATTTTTGCTGAGTCTTGTGGCGATGGGTCCGACTCTCCGTCACCGTTGTGCGAACCAGAATCAGTAGATGAGACTGTTTCTAACCACAATGCAAACTCGCTATTGAACTCAACACCCAAGCGCTTCGCTTGTTCACTCCAAGTCGCATAATCTCCTTTTCTTGCAAATTCTAGTAAGCGAGCCATGTGCTGAGGGTGTTCTTCCAACATAAATCTAACCCCTAGATAACCCCAGCGGTAGATGCGGTTAGTGTCGTCTTCGTAGGTAGTTTCAATCACTTCACTCAAAGACATCGGCTGATGTTCAATCAAATCCACCGCCGCTTGGTAATCTTGACGGTAATGCATATACTCTGCGAATCCTTCCAGCCACCAGACCATATGACCGCTGCTTAAGGTATCACTAAAATCACCATAGAGATTGAAACGACCATCTAAATAGTGAATGTACTCGTGCTCAAGATTTAAGATGGCCAGTTCATCACCGGCATCGTAGCGATAGGCTAAAAAGCGCGCCACATTTTCCGGTTTGGACGGATCGCCCTCTAGATACTGACCTCCATTGTCCGTGCTATTGCCGAACAGGAAATGAGAGTAAGCGACATAAGCATCGTTGTCCTTCCAGACCACCACTTCGACATTATCATTGTGATCGTCATTGACTGGAGCCCAACCAGAGTTCACGACCTGATGAAAATCTGCTTCAACCGCTGACAGAACTTCACACGCCTTTTCAGACTGTTGCTCGGATAAGTTTTGCGAACGAATAATCGCGGCCCCCTGACATTGATAGCGGTACGGAAGAACGCTAAGCTCAAGCTTCGACTTACTTTGTTCAAGCTTTAACTTTTTGCCTTCTTCTGGCGCATAAAACATGATCATCTCTGCAGCAGCGATCCATAATCGTTCACCTTCAGTGCCAATTGCATTACGTGCTAAAGTCCGTTTCATAAACGCCATCACCTGGCTACGTAGCTTCTCATCTCTACTCGCCAATAGCCGACCAGATTCACGTACAGCGTTGTAGATAAGAAATTCTGCGTCGGTACCCAGTGCCCAGCGATTCTGATCAACAAACGTTTCTAGCCTCACAAGATACTCTTGGTGAGCAGCAACATCCGCATAGAAATAGTCTCGCGCTACGTGACCATTCATCGCTCTGAACAGGTTGTTCAATCCATCCACATACTGCAGTTGTTGGCTATTTTGGCGATTGAAGCTTTCAAGCAAGTCAAGCATGGCTGGCATTGCGCTAGGTAATTGTTTCACGCTGTCGACCATGATGCTCATTGCAGACATTGCACGTACCTGTTCGCGTCCAGTCGATTGAGCATATTGGCTGCTTAAGAATCGGGCTGAGATTTGGGCAAGCTCACGACTCAACTGTTCAGAATAGTACCCATAGTTTGATTGAGTTGAGTAACGCGCAAAATACGCCGCTTTGATCAACTCACTAAGGTTGGCAATTCGCTTTGCCTGCTGCTCATCCCCATCATACTGTGTGACTTCGTCTAGCAAGGCGCGCTGTACTTGCTTTATTGAAGTCTCGCTGTAAATACCCATTGCTGCGTCTTCAGGTGCATTGAACCAGGAAGAATAACAAGACGAATCGGCGACTTTGACTTGTTCCACCCAATCAGAGGAGCGCGAAAGTAACTCGTACTCACACTCTGGGGCGGCAAGGGCATTGAAACTGAGTCCTGCCAATAGCAGAGCGCTAGCAATTTTCTGGGGGATAAACAAACGTTGATTGTGCTTCATACGCAACACCTTACTTATGGTAATTATTTGGGGCTGCGTTATATCAACTATTTATCAATCGTATAAGACCAATTTATGAACAATTTAGAGACTGGTTCCGATAATGCCTTCGATTAAATTTTCGCAAACGATTAAATAAAACACTTATTTAACAACTATTTATATGTAAAAAGTGTGTACGAAACTCGCTAATCTGCTGGTCAACGTACTGCTGCCACTCAAGATCAGACATTGTCGACCCCGATGTTGAACGTTGTTGGTCAAGTGATTGTTTGAGATCAGACAACTGGCTTTGATAGCTTTCAACTTGTACCTTCTGACTGGCAACTTGTTGCTCTCGTTGAGTAATGGATGCTGACTGTTCCGCATTAAGGTACTTGGCAGACAGTTGTGCTTGTGCTTGATCCTTTTGCTGCTGCGTAAACGTGCTTGGTATTAGACTCATGCCTTTTTCATAACGTGCTGCACCGCTATCTAAAGACAGCGACTCTTCATTGTGTTGCCATTGATTTAGTAATGCTTCGTAGCTTTCAACGTAACTCACAGCGCTATCAGTCGCTAAACTCTGGGACGCCAAACTAAAGTCATAGAGCGCATATTCTTCAGCAAACATAACGTTTGCCAGCTCGCCCCAGATCAACAATGCCTGCCGCTTTATTTCTGCAATTCGATCAGATAACGAGTGGTATTGATTGAGCTCCAACTCTCCCATTACCTTTTGCCACTGTGCTTTCAATTGAGGATAACGAGCAAGGAGATGATACCTAGCATCCGATAGCTCAGCTTTGAGCTCATTCAGTACCTGTTCACAATCATTACGCCGTTGGCACTGTTGCCAAAAAGAGTCCAACGCCTCAACCAACGATTTCCCTGCGCTTTTCGCAACAGAGCTTGACAGTATCTCTCGACTGGGTTGAATCGGACTTTCGGTGTGTCCTCTATCTTCTACCACCGTTCGATAGCGATCCTCGTTGGAAGCGATAGATTGAGCAGAATCTTCTCTTTCAATCACCGCCCCAGCACTGGCAATGTCATCCTCTGGCCAGAGAAAGATGCCTGCAACAATGGCAAGCATCATCAGTAGATAACGATAGACCACTACTTAATCACCGCAGAAACTGGGAAATGATCCGATAAGTTGTAGTGCTTCCACAGACGCTCATCGGTACTACGCGGTACATCAACACGGTTATCGTTGAATGATTTCACCGCATACTCATCACTCACCATCACGTAATCAAGATATTCAACATTCTCACCACCTGACATCGCTTTGCCGGCAAAACCATTAATACGTGGGTCGAAAGTCGACTCTGTATACCCTGAGTATTGCGGTTCAATGGCACTGAGATTTGCAATCATCTGTTGATAATCACCCGGAAATTTACGCTTGTTCACATTGAAATCACCGCTGTAAACCACTGTTTCACTTGTCGGAATATTGAGCGAAGTGGCAAGTTCACGGATCTGTTTGAACTGACGCTGACGATAATCACGCGCGGTGTCTGTATCGAACGACGCTGTATGCGTTGCAAACACGTGATAAGCCTTACCACCTTTAATCACTTCTGCGTAGTTGACACCTTTGTCTGCGAAGCAATCTGTGCCAGTACAGTCAGGGAATACATACTGGGCTTGATTGACGATTGGGTAACGGCTGACGATAGTCACACCACCATCGTAAATGTTGATGCCATCTTTATCTAACATCTTGGTCTGGTAAGGATACTCTTTTGCCAATTCGCGTAGAAACTCCTCTCGACCACTAGCAAACACTTCTTGCAAAGCCAACACATCGTAACCTTTTACGTATTCAGGGATCAGTGCGTAGCGGTCACCAATATGTGAAGCAATAACAGGCAACGCCCAAATGTTGTAAGTCATTAACTTCAGCGTGTTTTCATCTGGCTCAACCGCTTCATCGACTTTGGCAGGTGTGATGGTGTAGTAAAGGTCATCATAACGAGCGGTATTCGCGGACTTGAACGCCAACTCCGCTTGCCGATCACCAAATGCGGCCGTATTAAAGCGGTGTACATTACGGTCATCTTTTAGAGCAAGTTCAACATCAGATGAAGAGACTCCATATTCAATGGTTGAGTTGTACCAATGCCCTTCCATCACTTGGTTTAGCACAACACTTTCGCCGACGGGGTTGGAAACTACCGTATTGAATTGGTATGTCTTGCCCGATTTGACCCCTTCCCAACGATTAAAACTGAGTACTTGCTTAGTCTCCCAGGGCCCAAGCGTTTCTGTGTGTTGCTTCCATTCTTCGCCGTATTCAAGCAAATCGGTGCCATCATGGCTCACCTGAATAGTCAGAGACTGGTCTGAATTATTGGTTAAATATACATCTGTGTCCGCTAAAACGGGAAGCGCAATCAGAGACGCTAACAAGAGATTCCACTGCTTAAGATTCATGTTTTGTTCCTTAGTTTTTGTTTGAAGGCTAGAACTTAAAGCAAACAAGTTGCATATTTGTTATAGATATGTGACAAGATAAAAATCACTTAAGTTGATAAAAATATGTGACGAGGCGTCTAATTTTTGATCGGTTGTTGTTTAAAATTTAACATTTACCCACACCTTACTAGACTCGATTTAGATCAATAAATTTATCAGTAGAGATGAGATAATCTCGGCACATTCTCCAGATGTTTTCTACGATGAGTGACGCTGAAATCCAACGAAAAATTGCCCAATTTTCCTTTATAGAGGAGGCGTTAGATTATTTCGAGAGCGGTGACGAGCCAGCTTTTATAAGCGAGTATCGAACGCCTCTAGTGCAGCGGTTTAACGGCTACTTACTGATGGTAAAACCTGAAGATTGGTTTGCAGCGCGGCGCTGCCTGAAAAGTGCCTACTGCAAGATTCAGCGTAGCCGTCTGGATCCTTATTCCCGCTCCGCATGTCGAGGGGCACCACTTATCAGCGACGTTAATACCTCAGTGAAGCTAACAACGAAAAAGCTCAGCGAATGCTGAGCTTTGTGCGAAGTCACGACCTACTGACGGCAACCTGATGTATTGAAATCAACCACCAGTGCTGCATTGCTGAACTCTCCAGAAACTTTCAAGTACCCCCAGTAATTCGCCTGACCATTAAGAGTGATACATTCCGAGTTTCCTGAATTATCAGACCATCCATGAAGGTTGGAACCTTCATAATTTGGCCAGCCAAAGTTACTGTACTCCAGTTTGAGATCACCCGTACCATGCGCCGATGTAATCGACATCGACTGATATTCATTAACCCCTTCGATACTCAGCCAAATTGGTGACTGAGACGCCAAACATACGGGCTCTCCGGCAGTCAATCGCCCACCACTGACTTTCGGGCGAACTGCACAATCGTTAGGCAAAGAATCGTTGTCACCTTGGCTGCGAATATTGATCGATGCGCTGGTATTGGCCGTTAGACCATCATTATCTGTGACCGTTAAGCGGACCGAATAACTCCCCTCACTACTGTATTGGTGCGTCGGATTGGCCTCTGAACTGATCGCGCCGTCACCGAACTCCCAGAGGTAGCTCGAGATTTGACCGTCGGAGTCTGAGCTATCTTTACTACTGAATGAAATGGATTCACCTACTTGTCCCTCACTGTTGACCGATATTATCGCTGTTGGTGGCTGTGGTTCCGAACCACCATTCACCAACTCTTGCTGCCATTGTTCAAACTCACTTTGGTAAGCTGTAGACCAGCCGTTGATAACGGTTTTATATTGCGACCAGTTACCTTTACGCGTTTCCACCAGCATCTGATTTACATCATCCATATGGCGCTCAAACATGAAGCGGACTGCCAGATACCCCCAGCGATAGATTCTGTCGACATCAAAACCGTCATACGTTGTCTCAAAAATCTCATTCAACGTGTAAGTTGAGCCGTCTTTGATCGTATCAATGGCTTTCTGATTGTTGTCTTCGTTGGCGATATACTCCGCTATACCCTCACTCCACCACACAACCTTTTCAGTTGGATGACCAAAATCACCATACATATCAAATCGACCGTCCAAATAGTGGACGTACTCGTGTTCTAGGTTCCAAACAAAATGATCAGGATTAGCGTAGGAGGCTTCATAAGCAATGAAGTTAGGCACGTTGCCTTGCTTGGAAGGATCACCTTCGAGGTACATACCGCCGTTGTTGGTATCAATACCAAAGATCGGTCCGGCGTATTTACCGTAGTCATTGCTGTTGTCGAAGATGTTCACTTGCAACTGAGTATTGTAGTCATCAGCCACTGGCTGGTTACCCGTTTCTAAACGCTGATGGAAGTAACCTTCCTCATAACCCATTTTTTCACAGGCTGCTTGGTGTTGAACCTGAGTCATATTCTGGGACAATATATGAACCGACGGGCCACAGGTGTAGCTTTGTGATAGCACCAATGACTTCAATTCTGTTTTGAAGTTACATATGTCCAGCTCTGTGCAATCTGAGTAGTATGAAGCAGTATCCGCCGTTCCCAGCCACACCGAATCACCAAAGCCATACATTTCATACTGACTAAAAATCTGCTTCACCTTAGCTTTGACATTGGCCTCAATAGTCGTGTTTTGATAACGCGTTAATCGACCGAGTTCACGGCCGGCATTTGCGGTCATAAACTCATCATCACGTCCAATTGAGTTTCGGTTTAGCGCAAAACTCGATAACGCATTCACTAGGTCAGTCTGCTCGCCGATTTTCGCCTTGTACTCATCATTCCAGCTGCCACCAAACAACACGGTGAAGACACTGTTTACTGCATTACGCATGTACCAGCTCTGCGCGTAGTCGGCGTTCCAACGATTGAGCCATTGCGTGACAACATCGATGTAATGATGTTCTAGGCTGGCGCTGTCCATCGTAATGATCACTTCCGCTAACACTTTACCGTGAGCGTCACTGTTGTCGTAAAAATGACTGTTGGCAACAAACGCATCTACCGCCGCTTTCACTGCTGGACGTACCAATGAGTCGAAGCTGATCTTGTCGTTGTAAAATTCCGCGTAATACCCTGCACGTAGATAAAGGAACAATGCTTCAAGTTCATCGTTTCCTCCACCCTGATAATTCTTAGCTAAAGTAGTGGTATGTTTGGCCACGTTGAACATGTTGCCAGATTCAAACGTTATCTCCTGAATACGGCTTTCAGCAGAGAACAGCTCATTAACACAGCTAGCACCTTGAGTCGTGATGGTGTTAATCAGGCTAGTGCTATTTGATGTCGCGAACGCTTCGACGTCACATGGTACGGCCGCTTCATCCGCCGCAATCATGTTAAACGCTTTGATTGTTGGTTGAGGCTTTTTCGGAGTGAGTTTCGTTGGGGAGTATTCAAGGTGTTGATCTTCTACACCATGGTGATGTTCGTGATTGTGTTCTGCATCGAGTTCGACAACTTGTGGTACGGGGGCACTGATGGCGTAGGCATTCGCACTAAGTAATACACTAGCCACTGCCACTGTTATTTTTTTAAGTTCCATCTTTTTTCTTCTGTCTGTCGTTAAGTAGGAGCACTTCACGGCGAAGTGCCATATGCAATCGGTCACCCGATCACTACTCACTCTAAACAGAGAAAAACGCCTGTAGTAAGAAAAATATAAACAACGGATTATTGGGTCTCAGTTTCTGATCTTACTCGTTTCAGAAATCCGTTCTCAATGATATTTTCTGGTAGAGGTTCAATTTTATGCTACGCGGGTGATAACGTTTGTAAGTAGCAGAAGCCTCTGCAAATCTATACAAAAAAGCCACCGATTACGGGTGGCTTTCTTATTACTCGTCGTCTGCTTTCGGGGCGACTTTCTTTTTCGGAATAAAGACAGAATCACCTACTGCGACATTCTGATAAAAACCTTTATCACGCTGGGTAGGCTTCTTCGCTGTTTTCTTCACTTGTGGTTTAGTGTTCTTGACGACTTTCTTCTTACCACGGTAATCCGGCTTACGTGGTTTGATTCCTTTGAATTTACCTTTTAAACCTTCCAGTTCAGAGAACGTAAGGTCTTGCTGGAGATAAGCTTCAACACGCTTAAAGCTATCCCAGTCTTTCGGGCCAACCAAAGACACTGCGTCGCCTTTATTACCAGCACGGCCAGTTCGACCAACACGGTGAACGTACTCTTCTGTGTGCTTAGGCATATCAAAGTTCACCACGTGTGTGACGTTGGCAATATCCAAGCCACGAGAAGCGACATCTGTTGTGACCAGAATTTTGAACACTGCACGCTCAAATTGACTCATGATGGTGTTACGCTGAGTCTGGTTCAGGTTGCCACTCAGGGCAATGGCTTTCAGCTTCTTCTCGTTGAGCTTGTCCGTTAAGCGCTCCGTGTCTACGCGAGTCGCAGTAAAGATGATCAACTGCTTGTATTCAGCTTCTTCCAGAATGCGATCCAGAATCGCTTCTTTGTGATCAAGATGGTCACACAAATAGAACTTCTGCGTGATGTCTTTATGCTCTTCATTAGAAACCCCAATCGCAATACGTTTTGGAGCATCTAACATTTCAAAAGCAATCTCATTCACTTCAGCGTGATCAAGGGTTGCCGAGAACATCAGAGTTTGACGACGGCGGTGCTTAGCAGCGTTATGAATACGACGTAGCTCAGGTGCAAAACCCAGATCCAGCATACGGTCCGCTTCATCAAGAATAAGCGTCTCTAGTCCGTCTAGGTAAAGCGAGCGGTGATCAAGGTGATCCGCCAAGCGACCCGGTGTAGCGACAATAAATTTCGGGTAGCGACGTAGCGCTTTCACCTGATCATTAAAGTTTTCGCCACCTACAATCAAAGTCGCGTCATAAGACAAGCCACCCAGCATAGAACGCAGCTCACCGTATACTTGCTTCGCCAGTTCACGGGTCGGAGCCAAAATTACACCACGAGGATCTTTTGCTGAAAATGCTTTGTTTTTTAAAGACTTATGCAGCATAGGTAAGACAAACGCCAGTGTTTTACCCGAACCCGTTTTTGAAGAAGCCAACAGATCTTTACCAGCAATCGACACAGGAATGGCTTGTTGCTGTATGTCTGTCGCCTTCTTGAAATCGAAATGCTTCAAGTTTTTCAGTAAGCGATTATCTAGGCCTAAATCTTTAAAATGCAAAGTATTCTCCAAGTTCAAATATACGTCTCAGCCTCGATCTCGGTGGCGGCTTAAACGCGAAAATTTTCAAAAACGCGCCATGATACCGTGAAAGGTTAGCACTGGATAGAGATCACAGAAAATTATCTTTTTTCACCTCGTTTACATCATCCATTGTAGTTAGAACACTAACATTTATATCCCTCACCAGTGAGACATATATCAACTAATTTGATCATTGCTTAAATCCTTGGGTTTTTTTGACTTTTTTCTGCTTTTTGAAGGGTGAAATTGAGTCTACACTTTACTCACCGTCACTATATGAGCAGAAATGTATAGGACGTCTTTTTGATACTTACAATGCAAGGAGTTCATCTATGAACAAAATGTTGATCGCAGCTGCGGCGTCTTCTGTACTTCTTCTCGCTGGTTGTGCTTCTGGTCCAAACGAAGCATCTTCAGCAAAACTTGACGAGCTGAGCAATCAAGTTAGCCAGCTAAGCCAAGATGTACAAGCTCTTCAATCTGACGTACGTAAATCAGGTGATGCAGCAATGTCTGCTCAAGAAGAAGCAGCGCGCGCCAATGAGCGTATCGACAACATTGCTCAGTCTTATACTAAGTAAGATAAAGCAATAAATTTAGCCCTTGTAAATCAATGATTTTAAAAGTGGCTAGGCGATATTGGCGATGAAGTGGCGACATAATTTGATGTCGCCACTTTTGTTTTATGGCGATTAAAAATCGGGGTCAGGCGACTGAACCGGCACATATTTAGGTAAAATTAAATGTTCCCTCTTGTACAAAAGGTAAGGAAACGAGCAGACAAAATAGTCTTCTTTCCCTCAGTTCGAGCACTTATGTTGCCATTGGTTATCTTTCGGGGCTTCCGTTTGAACGGAATACACCACCATTACATTCATCTCATTCAAACTTCCCACGTGGCCCGTGATTACTGAGCCTTAGGTTGATCACGCCTCGCATCGACTTTGATGTGCTCTATAATAGTCAATGAGGATAGTGGATAGGTATTGAGACATATTGGTTAAAGTTAACACAATGCTCATTGCTCATTTTGCCTGTCTTTAGTAGCATGTTTGTAAACGACTTAATGACACTCACAGCAAAGGACACGCGTATGCTTGGATTTTTTAGATCTAAAAAGGATGAGAAACCCGATCGCTTGCTGACACTAATGTTACAAAACCATGAGCGGGTGACTATCAGTCACAACGGCGTTGTACGAGTGAACCTCGACAATGAGGACGTAAAAAGAGAGATTCAAAAGCACATTGATAAACTCAAAGAGCTTGATGAACTAGAAAAATACGCCGTATAACATGGGAATAACTCTAGTCGTGGTCGTCCTAATTTCGGGCTACCTTTTTTTCTTATCTGCACCTCTCTTCTCACTACAAACTGACGAGAACAGAAGGTTGGCATTCCTACTTCTTTGTCGCTGCACGTGGAATCTTCTTTGCCGTTTCCAGCATGGTTTTATGCTTCTTAATCGATTACTACGATTGCATAGCTAAGCTCATGCAAACTTATGGTTGGAAGCGGCAGGATTTTAGTCAACTAGCCATAAATGCGGACATGTTAAAACAGGGCGCTTGGGCCATTTTGACTGTCATACTCGCTTTTATTGCAGGACTTTTTACTCTCGCTACTTACAAAGTGTTCCCAAAAAGAAAAGCACAAAAAATCAAAGATATTGTCAGTGAGAACCATCTTGAAAAGTTTATCGTTGAAGCGTCGTACACTCAGTTTCCGATCGCGATTAGTTTGAAGTCACGCAAAACCTATATAGGGATTTGCCTAGGTGACGAGCTGATTAATAGCAAGATTGAACATATTGCCATCATCCCACTACTCAGTGGTCATCGAGATAAAAATGATTTATCTATCGACCTTACCAATAACTACCAAGCTCACTATATTGAAGAAGGTATCGAAGAAGGGGTTCATGAAGCACTGACAAAAGAACATTTTCGAGTCATCATTCCAACCGATCATATCGAAACATTTTCGTTCTTCGATTTAAGTACATACGTTAAGTTTAAGAAGAAAGAACTCGATAAGAAACGTAAGGCTAATAGCATGCCATACCCTGATACCTACGCCTCTCACGTCACCTATAAATCCTCAATACGCCAGTAACCACTTTGCCTCTAATGTTTAAGGCGTAGTAACCTAAACCAACGGCCAGTCGTCGCCAGCTAATTTATTGGCTGTTGCTTTATCTTACTCTCCATTTGATTTAGGCATACGCACTCCTAACTCAACATGGATTGAAACCGCCCATCCAACTAATCAGCGGTAACATTGTGCCAATAGCGCACCTCACTTTCATTTATTTCAAGGAGGGGTTATGAATATTATTCTGAAAACACTACTGAGCATTATGTTACTTTCTTGCTCTTTGGCGAAAGCTTCTAATGTCACCAGTTCAGGCGCTTGGAAAGTGGCGGTGGATAGTGATTTTTCTCCCTTTTCATATACTGACGAACAAGGAAACCTAACAGGGCTGCATGTTGATATAGTCAAAGCTGTGATGGATAGCGCAGGTATCAAATATGAATTGTCTGGTTTTCCTTGGAAGCGAGTTGTATATCTTACCGATCAGAATGAAGTGGTGTTTTCTATACCATGGAGAGGAAAAGAAGAAAGGTTTCAGAAGTACTTTATGGCAGGTCCTCTATCGAGTTCAAAACGGTCTTTTTTGAACTTAAAGGGGAGAACATTCAGTACCAAACTCTTAGTGATTTTAAAAAATATTCGATAGGGTTTATTGATGGGTTTGCTTATCCAAAAGAATTTGAGGAAGCAACATATTTGACGAAGAAAAAGCAATCGGTCACAGGCTCTCAGTGACTAAAAAGTTAGTGAATAAAAGGTTTAACATTTTGATTGGTGACATTACTGTTATATCTTCTGAGGCTAAGAAAAGTGGGATGCTTGATGATATCAATGTTATTTCTGGCCCAGATATTTTTGGTGACGTTAAAAGATACGCAGCCTTTAACAAATCGAACAAAGAACAAGCAGACAAGTTCCTAGCTGCTTTAGAGTCCTTAAGAGGGACTTCTGAATGGAAAGCTATATTTGCTAAGTATGGATTGTCAGAATAGTTATGCTGCTAAATTAACTGTGAAGTGAAGATAACCAAACTCTCCACGATAGCAGTCTAGCTGATCGCACTTTTCGAAGGCTTTTTGGCGGTGGGTTTGTCAATTCGGTGGCAAACCTCTTAGCGTTGCTGTTACAGTTGTTCACCCGACTCTAGAGGGGCAATGCGTGTTCACGGCTGTGAACCCTATAACTCTGTCAATTTTCGATAAGAAAGGGCCTACAATTTCAGGCCCTTTCTCTTTTGTTTAGCGCGGCTCAATCAACGTATGAATAACTCGGAGAGACCACTTCCACTGGCACTCCATTCTGTGCAAGAATAGCCGCTCTCGCTTTAGCATCGGACAAGTGAAACTCTTCCAGCCACCATTGCAGCTCCTTAGGGATATTCAAATCCTTCTTACTACCATCGCTTCGTGTTAACGGTTCATGAGCTTCCAGAAATACACTGCGATCGGGTTCGAGTGCAATTTTAACGGGTTCATTGATCACTCGGACTTTTTCACCCAATTTCACCTTGTGAAACAACCAATCAATATCCTTGGGATCCATACGTATACAACCGGAGCTGACGCGCAATCCAATGCCAAAGTCTTTGTTAGTACCATGGATAAGGTAATCACCAATACCATAAGCCAGTCTCAGCGCATATTCCCCAAGCGGGTTTTCCGGCCCCGCTGGAACCACCGATGGAAGTTCAATGCCTTTTTCAAGGTATTCTTTGCGAATCGACGCGGGAGGTGTCCAAGTCGGATTGGGCCGTTTTTGACTTATGCTAGTCACCATCTCAGGGGTATCGCGCCCGACTCTACCAATACCAACCGGAAAAATATGCACTAGGTTCTTGTCTGGCTGGAAATAATACAGACGCAGCTCAGCGAGGTTGATGACTATCCCTTCTCGTGGCACTTGAGGAAGAATGATTTGCGTCGGAATCGTCAGGACAAAATCTTCTGCAGGTAGAAAAGGATCTACGCCTTTGTTTGCCGCCATCAAGGTAAGAAAGCCGACATCGTATTGCTTTGCGATATCGGCGAGGCTTTCACCGCTTTCCACTTGATGGTATTGCGTACGCCCGACCATGCTGCTTCCCTCTGGAGGTAGTGGGTAAGTTGCAGCATATAGGGATGTACTAAAGCAGCAACAGAGGGAAAATATTTTTCGCAGCATTCTAAGCGTCCTTCGCTTCCTTATAGAGCCGTAAGGTTACTTCTCTTTCTGCCTTATGATCAACTATTGGCGGCGGATATGACAAGCTTCTTACACCACTCCATTTCCAGGGTTGGTGAACGAATTTATCCGGCACTTGAGACAATTCAGGGATCCACTGACGCACAAAATCTCCATTGGGATCAAACCTTTCACCTTGGGTAATGGGGTTAAAAATGCGGAAGTATGGCTGACCGTCACATCCGGTTGAGGCACACCACTGCCAGCCGCCATTGTTCGCTGCATAATCCCCATCTACCAACTTGTTCATAAAATAGCGTTCACCGATTCTCCAATCAACATGGAGATCTTTGGTCAAAAAGCTCGCCACGATCATTCTTAGCCGATTGTGCATCCACCCCGTTTGGTTGAGTTGCCTCATGGCTGCATCTACGATAGGAAAGCCGGTTTGGCCTTTCTTCCACGCCTCGATATGTAGCTGTTCGTTATGCCACAGCAAGCGTTCCCCCCAGTCAGAAAAAGACTTTCCTTTACTCAGCTTAGCTTCGAAATGAATGAGGTGTTGATAGAATTCACGCCATATCAACTCACTTTGCCATACTTCTCTCCCTTCGCTGAGCGGCAGAGGCTGACCAAACATCAACCGAGCCATACATTGACGTACAGATAGTGCACCGATAGCTAAGTAAGGGGACAGCTGGCTGGTTCCAGCAATGGCGGGAAAGTCTCGGTTTTTGGCATAAGTTTCTACATCTTGGCTATCAAAGTCTCTCAGCTTTTGGATTATCGATTGGGTATCTGCGGCAAATTGAGCACTTGAGTCTCGCGGGTAACTAAAGTTGACATCATCAGTCAATACTAGAGGCTTCAAGTTCTCAGGCAATACCCCTGAAGACACCGCTTGTGGCTTCCGAACTTGAAACGAGCACTCACCGAGTTTAGCCAGGTAGGCCTTCTTGAACGGCGTAAACACCTTGAAATAGCTGCCTTGCTTGTTCACTACACTGCCAGGTGCAAAAAGACATTTGTCATCACTAGACTCAAAGTGAATGGCAGTATTGTGGAGGCACGATTTAAGAACAGCATCACGACGCTGCTCATTCACTTCATATTCCGCGTTGACAAACACCCGATTCGCATTGACCAAACTGGCAACCTCCGCGACACGCTCTGCGCTCTCAGCAAATGTGTCCACTTGAGCGTAAAGTAGTGGTATGCACAAAGACTCTAGGTCGCGCTTCAATGCCTGCAACCGACGGTAAATCAAATCCGCTTGAATAGGCGCTAGACCGTGATCTTGCCAAGTCATAGGGGTTGCAACGTAAATACAGACAACCGGCTCACCAACTTCTATCGCATTAATGAGCGCAGAATTGTCTTCAACTCTTAAATCGCGTCTCAGCCATACAAGATTCATGATGTTACCCCTTGAGACGTTGCAAAAGATCCGGCAATACCAGTTGTCCAGAGATACAGGTTTCCAGTTTTTGAATAGCCGCCAATTGCGATTCATTAATCGCACGGGCGCTGTAAATCGCTAACGTCGAAAACTCTTTAAGACATGGATGACCGAGCAGGCCAGACAAGTCATCAACCTCATCGATCAAAGTCACTTTGCACCCCTTTTCCACTAATGAGAGGGCCATCAGGCGAGAGGCGATATCCGTATTACCTTGAACGCAAATGAAGAGAGCTTTACCAGAGCGAGCGGCTTTATTTTCTGCTTCTATAATGGCGTTTAGCTTGGTTAGCATCAGCGTTTGGAACAAACCCAGCTGGAGTGAGCGTAGATTCTGTCTGACAAGCCCTAAGGCTTTCTCTACCGGTTGAATAAACTGAGTTTCGACCACATGCAGCGGGTATTCTTTTAGTACTGAATGAATTAGAGTTTCAGCTTTCCCTTTATTTAGGCTTGCCAATGCGTCTAAAACAGGTTCAACATCATCCAATTGAGCCATGTGACTAGGGACTTCGGAGTCAGCTTGCTCTCCAGATTCTAACAGCGCTTTCACCTTACCAATCGACACTCCTTTACCTAACCAACCTTGAATATCGTTGATTAAGTCGATGTGCTTTTGTGTGTACAACCGATGGCCTTTGTCTGTCCTTTCTGGTTCAATCAAGCTATAGCGTCGTTGCCAAGCACGGAGTGTGACGGGTTTTACCCCCGTCATCTCTGATATTTCTCTGATTGCGTATTTCTTCATTCTATAATCCATATCTCAAGCGCATTTCTTGAGGGTGGGGCTGCAGAAATTTCTGCTCGGATAGATAAGCATCCGGGTAAGCCGCCAAATAATGTTTAATCAAGGTTATAGGTGCGAGGAGTGGCAACGTACCTTGTCGGTACTCTTCGATCACACCGCACAACTCAGCTTTTTGCTCCTTGGCTAGGTCTCGCTTAAAATACCCTTGGAGGTGCATCAGTACATTGGTGTTGTTCTTGCGGCTTGCTCTGTGTGACACCGCATTCATCAAACCTACGCGGTACTTTTGATAAAAAGTATCAATGTCATACTCTTTAATAGTTGCAACCAATCGGCCTAATTCTTTGTAGGACTGCGGGTGATGGGCCATCAAGGTCAGTTTATAGCGAGAGTGGAACGCAACAATTTTACCGGCCGTTGGCTCACCATCCATCGAGTCGTAAAAATCTCTCAGCGTGTAAATACGCGTAATAAAGTTCTCTTTCAACACTGGGTCATTCAAACGACCATCTTCCTCAACTGGTAGCCACGGCATCTGCTTCATCAGCTCTTGGGTGTATAACCCCACGCCTATGTTTTCTGCTCCGCCTTTCTTATACACTTTCACCCGTTCCATACCACACGTAGGTGACTTGGCACACACAATATAACCGCATAATTCTGTACTACTCAGCTCAGACACCTTGCTTTTGGAGTAATCCATCATTTTGTCTGTGTGATCAATAGACGCATCTTTTGTCTCGACTAAAGCAATACGCTCTTGATCAGACATCAACCTAATCGTTGGTCTTGGTACAGGCATACCCATTCCAACTTCAGGACAGACAGGAACAAACTCGAAAAAGGGGGCGAGTTCTTTGGTCACAAACTTGCTGATCTTATGTCCTGAGTCAAAACGAACGTTTTCGCCCAAAACGCAGGAACTGATGCCGACTTTAATTACGTTGCTCATATTATGCTCCAGTATTCTTGTTAGGGTGTACAAAAATATCTTTTGTATAACTTTTAGCACACAATTCTAAAGTTATACAAGAAATAAAAATGTACAATTTAGAGCAATGTTACGTAATTGATCCAATTTTGGTTCACATTTGACGTAATCGTTTTTCCAAATCGATTGCTTTAACCCTTTCAACAAAAAACGTTATAAACACTTATGTCGATAGTGAAATGGATTACTTTTGTGACGAGCCTCTCACGAAGCCTTGTGATATATAGCTAGTATGACTTCAACAAATTTTTGAGAATCAACATAATTAGTAATCAGAATACACAATTACTAATGAACTCGGAGTAACGACTATGGCAACCCCACACATTAATGCTCAACCAGGTGATTTCGCTGAAACGGTTTTAATGCCTGGCGACCCTCTTCGCGCTAAATACATCGCAGAAACATTCTTGGAAGATGTACAACAAGTTTGTGATGTTCGTAGCATGTTCGGTTTTACAGGTACTTACAAAGGTCAACGTGTTTCTGTCATGGGGCACGGTATGGGGATACCTTCTGCTTGTATCTATGTTCATGAGTTAATCGCCGAATATGGCGTAAAAAACGTTATTCGTGTGGGTAGCTGTGGTGCGGTTCGTGATGACGTAAATCTGATGGACGTTGTTATTGGTATGGGTGCATCGACAGACTCCAAAGTGAACCGTATCCGTTTTAGTGATCATGACTTCGCTGCAATTGCAGATTACGGACTGCTGGAGGAAGCGGTAAAACAAGCCCGCACTCAAGAAGTACCGGTAAAAGTGGGTAACGTATTCTCTGCTGACCTTTTCTACACCCCAGAAGCAGATATTTTCGAGAAAATGGAAAAGCTAGGCATACTAGGTGTTGATATGGAAGCAGCGGGGATCTACGGAGTGGCTGCGGATTTGGGTGCGAAAGCACTGACCATCCTAACCGTATCTGACCACATCATACGTGGCGAGAAACTCAGCTCAGAAGAGCGCCAAAAATCGTTCAACGACATGATGAAAGTTGCGCTTGAGACAGCCATCAACATCTAATAACCAATCCTTCGCTGCCAGCCACTATAGTCTGGCAGCCCTGATAATCCCGAGGGGGAGATAGTGACTACTGGCAAACTGCCTAAGGAAGCAAACGGGTTACAACTCAACTTTTGTAAAACATTGGCGTGTGGCAACTTTGGATTGAGTGATGCACATAGATACGTCGTGCAACATGCTAACCCTAAGCGACCTGCGATGGTTTGTCGGGAGTGCGGTGCTTTCCCCCTTACTTAACAATCAGGAAGTGTTAAACGAGCTTCATCGTTTAAGACAGCTCCATAGTGATGGTTTGCCAACTTGTCGCAATACCCAATGCGAAAATTTTGGTTTGTCAGTTCACACTCACAAACATCTGTACCATGCCTTTGGTTACAGCGGTGATCGTCAGCGTTATCGCTGCAAACTGTGTCAATCCACGTTCGTCGATAAGTGGTCAGGTGCCAATAAAAAACTCGCTTTTCAGGAAAACCTCCTCGGTCTGCTCTTTATGGGCTATTCAGTACGTGAGATCTGTCGTAAGTTAGAGATCAATCCGAAGACGTTTTACGATCACCTCGATCACATCGCTAGCCGGTGTCGCCGCAAACTCGCTATGTTCGATGCGCGTTGGGTGAATCATGCAAAGAAGTATGAACTCGCCTCTTACTACGTCCGTTTGCAACCTAAAAGTAATAACGGCGTTTTGTGGATCGCTACAGGAGAAGCCAATTCAGGCTATATTCTTTGTCAACATGTCAATTACTCTGGAAATGAAGACCCTCAAGGAGATATTGACCATGACCCTTACCAAGACATTGC